>NZ_JBEPEW010000004.1:0-143645 GCF_040300965.1 Streptomyces mesophilus
GCGCGCAGGGGCGCTGAGTCCGGGCGGGCGGCGCGCAGGGGCGCTGAGTCCGGGCCGTCCGGGCCGCTCATGCGAGCCGGGCCGCCCAGGCCAGCCCGCCCGAGAGGTGCGCCAGGAACCTGTCGTCCGCGTAGGCCTCCTCGGCGTGCCCGAGCGCCGTGTAGAAGACCCGCCCCGCCCCCTGCTCCCGGCACCACACCAGCGGATGCCCGTCGCCGTCCATGCCGCCGCCTTCGCTGTCGTACGAGGACTCGTCCGCGTGGGCGAGGACGCGCGCGCCGGCGGGACGGCGGTCGAAGTCGTACCACTCGTCGGTGAAGTCCCAGTGCCGCGGCAGGTGACGGGTCGACGGATGGGTGCGGTCGACGACGTCGACGCGGCCCGGCTGGTACGCGGGGTGGCGGGTGAAGCGGACGCCGAGCAGGGCGCCGTAGTACGGCCAGGAGTACTCGGTGCAGGCGGCCGAGTGCACCCCGGCGAATCCGCCGCCGCCCTCGACGTAGGCCCGCAGGCGACCGCGTGCGGCAGGGGTGAGGATGTCCCCGCTGGTGAGCAGGAAGACGATGCAGGCGTAGCCGTCGAGGTCCCCTTCGAGCGCGCTCGGGTCCTCGGTCAGGTCGGCCCGGCTGCCCTGCTCGGCGAGCAGCGCGGTCACGGCCGCGGCCGCCGAGGGGATCGCGTCGTGGCGGTAGTCGGTGGTGCGGGTGCAGAGCAGGACGCGGGGCATGGGCGCTCCAGCGGGGGTCCGGCGCGGTGGGACGGGTCAGCACTGTACGGCGTGTGCCGGTCGGGTACGGCGCGCATGTCGCTCGCGTACGGCGACGGCGCGTGTCAGTTCCCTACGGAGACGGCACGCATCAGTCGCGTACGGCGACGGCGGCCGCGTACCCGTGCGGCACCCGTACGTCGGTGAGCGTCCAGCCGGGTACCGGCAGCGGATGCGCGGCGGCTCCCACCACGGTCCGCGCGAAACCCCCGCCGCCCAGTCCCTCCCCGGTGCCCTTGAGATAGGCCTCCTTGCGGGTCCAGCAGCGCGCGAACGCGAACGGGCGTTCCTGTGCGGGGAGTTGCGCGAGGAACCCGCGCTCGTCCGGGTGCAGGGTGCTCGCCACATCGGCCACGGTCCGTACTCCGGGAAGGGCCTCGATATCGACGCCCACCGGGGTCGGAGCCAAAGCGATCAGAGCCAGGCCGTGGGTGTGCGAGAGCGAGAAGTGCAGCGGGGGCGCGGCGGACCCGGGGCGGGCCTGCGGGCCTGCGGCCTCGTGACCTTCGTCCGCCCCGGCGAGCGCGGGCCTGCCGTGCGGACCGCCGCAGCCCGGGCAGTCCTCCCGGGTGAAGCGCACGGCCAGGGGGTCCTCGCCCAGACAGGCACCGATCACCACCCGCAGTGCGGTGTGCGCGGCCACATAGATCTCATGGTCCGCCTCACGACGGAAGGCCGCGGCTCTGCGGTGCTCATGGGCGTCGAGCACCGGCGCATACCCCGCCAGGCCGCGCACGGCCCAGACCTCGGGGTCCTTGGGTGGTGCGGTCGGCAGCGGTGCGGTGCCGAACGGGCTGGTATCGATCACCCGGTCGACTCTAATGGCGCGCCGAGGTGCGGCGCAGGGCCACGAAGTAGGCGGGGACCTGGGGGCGTTCACCGGTGGAGAGCCGGTGGCTCAGCGGGATGGCGGTGTCCGCCTCGGCCAGGACCGCGAAGTCCTCGGCACCGAGCAGGTCGAGCACTTCGTCGCGCCCCACGCTGCCGGGGCGCACTCCGGTGGCCATGACCCGGGTGAGCCCGGGCGGTGGGCCATGGCGTTCCACGAGTCGGTGGAGGTAGGGCTCGGCGGCGGGCGCGAGTTCGGTGCAGGCGAGCACGCCGTCCGCGCCGAGCAGGGTGCGCAGGCCCGCGGCGAAGGCGGGCCGGTGGTCCGGGTGGATCTGATGCAGGACGGTGCGCATGTAGATGCTGACGTCGCCCAGCTTCTCGTGCAGGGCGGTCACGGCGTCCGGGTCGAGGAGGTCGAGCACCAGATAGGTGCGGCCGGGGTCGAGGGACCGGGCGGTCCTGATCGCGGCGGCGGAGATGTCCGCGCCGATGACGTGGTCGTGGTGGCGGGCGAGGTGGCGGGTCTGGGTCCCGTTGCCGCAGCCGAGGTCGAGCAGGGGCCGGCCGGCGGGCAGCAGTCCGGCGAAGTGCGGCCAGTCCTGGGCGCTGGCCCGTTCGGGCTCGGTGTCCCACAAGGAGGCGTGACCTTCGGCTTCCGCTGTCGCCCAGTAGGTTTCCCAGCTCGTGGCGTAGGGGCTGGCAGAGGACATATGAAACTCCGTCCGGTATACCGACAACAGCATCATGTAAAGCCATAGTTGACGAAATGCCGATCAATGCCCAGGCGCATGCCCCCGCAGGTGACGTGCGCAGGGGCCTGCGAAGTGCGCTGGTGGGAGAAGGGGCGCGCCCGGCGCGTACGCGCCGGGCGAGCGCGGGCCCGTCCGACAGGCCAGAACCGTGGATCGACGGGACCGGACAGGCGCGTGTCCGATTCGTTCAATACGCGGGGGGCCGGCCCGCCCTACGGTCGAGGCATGACTACGCACACCACACCCACACCACGTTTCGACATGATCGGCATCGTCGTCTCGGACATGGCCGCGTCCGTGGCCTTCTACCGGAAGCTCGGGCTCGACTTCGCCGAAGGGGCCGAGCAGGAGCCGCATGTGGAGGTGACGCTGCCGGGCGGGCTCCGGTTCGCCCTGGACACGGAGGCCACGATCCGGTCCTTCATGCCCGAGTGGCAGCCGCCGGCCGGGGGCGGGCGCATCGGGCTCGCGTTCCTGTGTGCGGACGCGGCCGACGTCGACGCGCAGTTCGAGGCGCTGACGGCGGCCGGGGCCGGCACGGAGCTCAAACCGTTCGACGCGTTCTGGGGTCAGCGGTACGCGACCGTCCTCGATCCCGACGGCAACGGCGTGGATCTGTTCGCGCCGCTCGAGGGCCGGGCTTAGCCGACGGTCCGGTCGGGAGCCGTGCCTGGCCGGCGTCCCAGTCGGGAGCCCGGCCTAGCCGGCGGCCCGTTCGCGGCCCCACTCCCCCAGCGGCTCGAGGGCCTTGTTGAGGCGGGTGCCGTCCTCCGTCAGGGAGTACTCGACGCGGGGCGGCACCTCGTCGTAGGAGACGCGGCGCACGATGCCGTCCTCCTCCATCTCGCGCAGATGCGAGGCGAGCACCTTCTCGGTCACGCCCGGCACCAGGCGGCGCAGCTCGCCGAAGCGGCGGTGCGGCTGGTCGTGGAGGGCCCAGAGGATCAGCACCTTCCACTTGCCGCCGATCACCTCCATCGCGGTGTCGATCCCGCACACGTGTCCGTCCGGCTTGCCCGGCCGGTTCAGCGTCGTCATGCCCCACCCCTCCCACCTGCTCGCTCACCACAGGGTAACCACCCACTCCCAAGTGCGTACTTGATCACCTTTCGGGCCGGGGAGAGGCTGACGGCATGACAGAGAACTTTGTTGAAGCACCGGCGAAGACCCCCGTGACCCTGCTCGGCCTGGGAGCGATGGGCACCGCCCTCGCCCGTACCTGGCTGTCCGAAGGCCATCCGCTCACCGTCTGGAACCGCACGGCCGCTCGTGCGCAGGCGCTGGCCGCCGAGGGCGCCAAGGTCGCCGACAGCGCCGCCGCCGCGGTGGCCGCGAACCAGTTGGTCGTCGTCGTCCTCCTGGACGACGCCTCGGTGGAGGAGGCACTGGGCGGCGCCGACCTGGCGGGCAAGGACGTGGTCAACCTGATCACCAGCACCCCCGCACAGGCGCGGGCCCGTGCCGAGTGGGCCCGTGAGCGCGGCGCACGCTATCTGGACGGCGGAATCATGGCCGTACCGCCGATGATCGGTGTCCCGGAATCCGGCGGGTACGTCTTCTACAGCGGATCGCAGGAGTTGTTCGACGAGCACCGGGAGACGCTCGCGGTCCCCACCGGGGCCACTTATGTCGGCGACGACGCGGGGTTCGCGGCGCTGCATGACGTGGCGCTCCTGAGCGCCATGTCGGGGATGTTCGCCGGGATCACCCACGCCTTCGCCCTGATCCGCCAGGAGAACATCGATCCGTCGGCGTTCGCCGCGCTGCTGAGCGACTGGCTCGTGGCGATGGCCCCGGCGACGCACCAGACCGCCGAGCACCTGAAGAGCGGCGACTACACGACGGGGGTGGCGTCCAACCTGGCCATGCAGTCCGCCGGAAACCAGACCCTGCTCGACACGGCGGAGGGTCAGGGCATCAGCTCGGAACTCCTCCTTCCCTACTACGAGTTGATGCGGCGCGCCGTCGACTCCGCGGCCGAGGCAGCCGACGAGGAGGGAACGGCGAGGATGGTCGATCTGCTCCGGAGGTGAGCGGAGGATTGTCGATCTGCTCACCTCCGGAGGTGAGCGAGGGCCCGGCTTCAGGGGTTCGGCGCGGCGAGGGTCCTCAGGAGTTCGGCGCCGAGAGGTCTCAGGGGTCCAGGCCGAGCAGCGCGGTGAGGGGCATGCCCGCCAAGTCCCGTACGTCGCGGGCGAGATGGGGTTGGTCGGCGTATCCGGCCGCCGCGGCGGTGTCGGCGGGCGGCAGGCCCGAACGGGCCAGGGCGAGGGCGCGCTGGAGGCGGAGGATCCGGGCAAGGGCCTTGGGGCCGTAGCCGAAGGCCGCGAGGGAGCGGCGGTGCAGCGCCCGAGCACCGAGCCCGGTCTCGTCCGCGATCTCGGCGACGGCGGCCCCTTCGCCGAGTCGTCGGACCGCGTACTGGAGTGCGGGATCGGCGGGCGCGGAGTGGGCGGCGCGGGCGAGTTCCTCAAGTCCCGTACGGGGATCGGAGGCCGCTGCGACCCGTCCGGCCAGCCGGCGCACCCGGGCGGCCGGCCACAGGCCGGCCAACTCGACACGCCGGTCGAGGAGTTCATGGGCCGGTACGCCGAGGAGCTCGGGGGCCGTGCCCGGCGCGAACCGGATACCCGTGACGGAACGGCCGGTTCCGCCCTGCGGCCGGTACGCCTTGGTGTCGGGGCCCGCGACGAGCAGCCGCCCCTCGGACCACAGCAGATCCATACAGCCGTCGGGCAGCACGGGATACACACCGCCCGGCCCACCAGGAGTGTTGGTCCAGACGACGGCACCGGGGTACGTCGAGGGCCGCTCGCTGTACATACCTCGAGGGTAGGCCCTACCCGCTGTGCACACCCGGGAGTACCGGCCGCACAAGGCCCCCGGGATACCGGAGGCGAAAGCATCCACGGCCGTGCACAAGCCCCGACCACCCGCCCCCGGGGGTACCGGGGGGCCATCGCTACAGCCACCGACGCAACGAAGCCCCTCCCGCTTCCGGGGGTACCGGGGGCAGAACCCCCGCAACAGCCACCGATGGCGCGAAGCACAGCTCCGCGACGCAGCGCCACACCAGGGGTGTGGGGGCGTCAGCCCCCACAGAACCCACCGCCGCGGAGCGGCGGAGCACCCTGGGCGCGCAGCGCCCAGTTGCCGCCCACGGCAAGGCCCGCCCGGCCGGACCGGCCCACCACCCCACCTACCCCTCCCGATGCTCCAGCGGACTCATCCCGTACTCCCGCTTGAACGCCGTCGACAGCGCGAACGGGCTGCCGTAGCCGACCTTCCGGGCGATCGCACCGAGGGTGAGCGAGGTGTCACGCAGGAGGTCCGCGGCCAGCGCGAGGCGCCAGCCGGTGAGGTAGGCCATCGGCGGATCGCCGACCAGTTCCGTGAACCGGCGGGCGAGGGCCGCACGCGAGACGCCCGCCTTGGCGGCGAGTTCGGCGACCGTCCACGCGTACGCCGGCTCGTCCTGGATGAGCCGCAGCGCGATGCCCACGACCGGGTCCCCGAGGGCTCGGTACCAGGCGGGCGGCTCGGCCTCGGGGCGGGCGAACCAGGCCCTCAGGGACGCGATGAGCAGCAGGTCGAGCAGCCGGTCGAGGACGACGGCCTGGCCCGGCTCGTCCCGTACGATCTCGTCGGCCACCAGGGGGATCAGCGCACAGTCGACGATGTCCTTGGTCAGGACCAACTGCGGGGGCAGCGCGTCGAGGAGCCGCGCACTGATCTCGCCCTGCATCTGATACGTGCCGACCAGCATGACCGCTTCCCCGTCGGTCCGCCCGCCCCAGGTGCGCGTACCGAGGTCGATGTAGTCCTTCATCTCGCTGCCGTCCGGCGCCGCGCAGCGGCCACCGGGGTGGATCACCGCGCGCGGTGCGGTGCCGGGGTCGTCGGCGCACGTGTACGGGTCGGGTCCGCGGGCGATCGCGATCTCGCCGGGACGCATCCGCAGCTTCTCGCCCACGTCCGGGATCAGCCAGCCGTCGCCCCGCAGCATCACCATCACGCTCACCGGTGCCTCGTCCTCGATCCGTACCGACCAGGGCGGGTCGAAACAGGCCCGGATCAGGAACGCGCCTTTGGCACGGGGGCCTTCGAGCAAGCCTGCGAGAGCGTCCATGCAAAGCAGCGTATGCGGCAAGGCGAGTTGAGACTCCTGCTTATGGTGCTGAGGCTTTCGGCGATGGCCGGGCACCCCCTCACGGCCGTTCACTTGAGTCATGACAGAGACGAAGAAGAACCTCAGTGATCAGACCGTTTTGGTGACCCAGGCGACCGGCAGGACCGGACGCGTCGTGGCGGAGGCCGCCGAGCAGGCGGGTCTGAAGGTACGGCGCGGATCGCGGTCCGCGACGATTCCGTTCGACTGGGCGGACCGTTCCACCTGGAACGCGGCGCTCGACGGAGTGGACGCCGTATACCTCGCGCACTACGTCGACATCGGCGCACCGGGTACGGCCGAGGACATCGCGGCCATCACGAGCAAGGCGCTGGAGAAGGGAGTACGACGGATCGTCCTGCTGTCCGCACGCGGTGAGCCGCAGGCCGAGCCGGCCGAGCGGGCGCTGCGGGAGTCGGGGGCGGACTGGACGATCGTGCAGGCCGCGTGGTTCATGCAGATGTTCAGTGAGGGGGATCTGTACGAGGGCGTGCAGGCGACCGGGGAGCTGGCCTTCCCGGCGGGCGAGACGCTCGAACCGTTCATCGACGTACGGGACATCGCCGATGTGGTGGTGGCCGCCCTGACCGACGGCGCCCACATCGGCAAGGCGTACGACGTCACCGGGCCGAGGCTGCACTCGTTCCGTACCGCCGTGGCGGAGATCAACGCAGCGACGGGACGGGAGATCCCGTACATCCCGGTGCCGGGGCGGGCCTTCGGTGAGATCCTCGTCGAGATGGGGCTGCCCGAACCGGAGGTGGCGTTCCTGGTGGAGCTCTTCGACACCATGCTCGACGGGCACAACGCGCAGACCAACGACGGGATCCGGCGGGTGCTCGGACGCGAGCCGCGCACCTTCGAGGACTTCGTACGCGAGCACGCGGCGGCCGGGACGTGGAAGGCCTGACCACAGCGGGGCTCAGGGCCGGCCGCGCTCCCCCGGCGGCTGCTTCGTGGAGGACTCCTTCGCGGGCGGCTGCTTGGGGGAGCGCTGCTCGTTGTGCCGTTTGGCGTGGGTGCGCAGCCGCGAGGAGAGATCGTCCGGCGGAAGGAACTGGGCCCAGCGCTCGGGGAATTCCGAGGGCATATCGGGATCGTCCGGGTCGTCGTCCTCCTGAGCGGCCCGCGCGGCGGCGGCCCGCGCCACCATCTCGGCGGCCTTGGCCTCCCTTATGCGCTCATTGGCCTCGCGAGCCGCGGCGGTCGCGATCGACGGCCAGACGCGGTCGATCGCCGCGTTGACGGCGGCGCCGACGAGGACCGCGAAGGCGGACACACCGATCCACAGGAGCACCGCGACCGGGGCCGCGAGCGAGCCGTAGATCGTCGGGCCCTCCACGGTGCTGGTGAGGTAGATCCGCAGCAGGAAGCTGCCGAGCACCCACATCCCGAGTGCCACCAGAGCGCCGGGCACGTCCTCGATCCAGGGCGAACGCACCGGCACCGACACGTGGTAGAGCGTGGTCAGGAAGACGATGCCGAGCACGATGACCACGGGCCAGTACAGGACCTGCACCACGGTGTCGCGCATCGGCAGGATCTGCAGAATGGCGTCGGGGCCCGCCACCATCAACGGCAGCGCCACCGAACCGATCACCAGCGCCACGACGAACAGCAGGAACGCGAGCAGCCGTGTCTTCACGATCCCGCGCACACCGTCCAGGCCGTACATCACGGTGATGGTGTCGATGAACACGGTCACCGCCCGCGAGCCCGACCACAGCGCGAAGATGAAGCCGAGCGAGATCACATCGGGCCGGCCGCCGTGCAGCACATCCTCGAGGATCGGCTCGGCGATGTCGGTGACGCCCTTGTCGGAGAGCACGGTGCGGGCGGCTTCGAGGATGTTGTCGCGGACCGACTGGATGGTCTCGGCGCCGGTCCAGGCGTCCACGTACCCGAGCAGACCGACCAGGCTGAGCAGCAGCGGCGGCACGGAGAGCAGCGTGAAGAACGCGGCCTCGGCTGCCAGGCCCAGAATGCGGTACTCGATACAGGAGTTGACCGTGTCCTTCAGGAGCAGCCAGGCGGTCCTGCGCTTGGACACGTTCCGGTACACGGCGCGTGCCCGGTGCAGGAGCCGCCCCGACGGCCGCTCGGGTGTTTCTTTTGCCTGGTGCACGTCCTTACCGTATCCGCATGAACGCACCCATCCACACCGTCACCAACCAGGCCGAGCCGCTGGTCGGATACGACGTGTTCGCCGCCGACCGCGCTCTGGCGGAGGGGGTCGAACGGCACCTGCCCGAGGGGCTCCGCGCATCCGTTCGGGAGGAACTGAGCGAGCTCGGGCGTGCGGCCGGTTCGACGCAGGCCCAGGAGTGGGGCGTTCAGGCCGACCGCAACCCGCCGCGGCTGCGCACGCACGACCGCTACGGGCACCGGATCGACGAGGTGGAGTTCCATCCGGCCTGGCACCGGCTGCTCGCGAAGGGGGTCGGGGCCGGTCTGACCGGGGCCTGGACGCGTGAGCACGGTCACGTGCGGCGGGCCGCCGGTTTTCTGGTGTGGACGCAGGTCGAACCGGGGCACGGATGCCCGCTGTCGATGACGCACGCGGCCGTCCCGGCGCTGCGCACCGATCCCGCGCTAGCCGCCGAGTGGGAGCCGAAGCTCGGTTCGCTCGTGTACGACCAGGGGCTCAGGCCCGTGGCGCAGAAGGCCGGTGCGCTCGTCGGCATGGGCATGACGGAGAAGCAGGGCGGCAGCGACGTACGCGCCAACACGACCCGGGCCGAGGCGCTCGCCGAGGCCGGGACGTATGCGCTGACCGGGCACAAGTGGTTCTGCTCCGCGCCGATGTCGGACGCCTTTCTGGTCCTTGCCCAGGCTCCCGGGGGGCTCACGAGCTTCCTGGTGCCCCGGGTGCTCGAGGACGGCACGCGCAATCCGTTCGCGCTCCAGCGGCTCAAGGACAAGCTGGGCAATCGGTCCAATGCGTCCGCCGAGGTCGAATTCGCCGGGACGTGGGCGCGCAGGGTCGGTGAGGAGGGGCGCGGGGTGCGGACCATCATCGAGATGGTCGCGGCGACCCGGCTCGACTGTGTGACCGGCTCGGCGGCGCTGATGCGGCAGGCCGTGGCGCAGGCGGTCCATCACACCTCGTACCGCAGCGCGTTCGGCGGGGTGCTGATCGAGAAGCCGTTGATGCGCAATGTCCTGGCCGATCTGGCGGTCGAGTCGGAGGCGGCGACCACGCTCGCGCTGCGGCTCGCCGCCGCCTACGACGACAGCGGCGAGCGGGAGCGGGCCTTTCTGCGGATCGCGGTACCGGTCGCCAAGTACTGGGTGACCAAGCGGTGTACGCCCCTGGTGGCCGAGGCGCTCGAGTGCCTGGGCGGCAACGGGTACGTCGAGGAGTCCCCCATGCCCCGGCTGCTGCGTGAATCCCCGCTCAACTCGATCTGGGAGGGCGCCGGCAGCGTCCAGGCGCTCGACGTGCTGCGGGTGCTGCAGCGCGAACCGGCGGCGTTCGACGCGTTCCTGCGCGAGGTCGGCCTTGCGCGCGGGGCCGATCACCGGCTCGACGCGGCGATCAAGGCGCTGCTCACCGAACTTGCCGATCTGAGCGGTATCGAGGCACGGGCACGCCGGCTGGTGGAACGAATGGCAGTCGTGCTCCAGGGTTCGCTGCTCGTCCGGTTCGCGCCTTCGTACGTGGAGGAGGCGTACTGCGCGTCGAGGCTCGGCGGTGACTGGGGATCGACCTTCGGGACCCTGCCGCACACGCTGGATCTGCAGGCGGTCGTCGAACGGGCGCGGCCCGTGGCCTAGGACCCGCCCACGCCCCTGACCTGGTACGGGCGGTTCAGTTGACGGGGGTGGTGCTGCGCCGACACGGCACCACCCCCGCCCTCATAGCCCCGTAAGTCAGGAGGGCATGAACGCCGCAGAAGCGGCGGCCAGTTCATTTTCGGTCATCCGCGCGCTTGTTCGCGAGAGTTGCAAGGGGTTGCATCGTCTCGGTAACCCGCATCCGGTCCCCTCGTTCGGGGGGAACGGGTGGACGATGGGTCCAGGCACGATGCGCACTGGCGTTGTGGGAGGCTCCGGTGACGAAGGCAACGATCGACCTGGTCGGACTGGCGGCGATGGATTCCGTCAAGGCGGCCCGGGTGCTCAAGGGGGTGCGGAATGCCGCGCTCTCGGGACAGCGGCCTGCCGTCGAACCCCGGCCGGTGATCGAGGAGTCCTGGAGCCGGGTGCTGCGCCGCGGAGTGGATCCGGACCGCGATGTGCGCGCGCGACTGCTCCCCCTGGAGGAACTGGAGGAGCGGCGCCGCTCCTCCGCGCTCGCCGAGGTGCTGCCCGAGCTGCGGCGCGGCCTGGTGTCCATCGCGGACGCGGCGCAGCACATCATGGTGGTCGCGGACACGGAGGGCCGGATCCTGTGGCGCGAGGGCGCCTCGGCCGTGCTGCGCCTGGCGGACGGCCACGGCTTCGAACTGGGCGCGGACTGGCGGGAGTCCACCGTCGGCACCAACGGCGTCGGTACGCCCCTGGTCGCGCGGCGTCCCGTCCAGGTGTTCTCGGCCGAGCACTTCGTCCGCACCCACCACAGCTGGACCTGCGCGGGCTCCCCGGTGACCGATCCCCGGGACGGGCGTCTCATCGGTGTGGTCGATGTCAGCGGACCGCTCGACACCATGCACCCGGCGACGCTCGCCCTGGTCCACTCGGTGACCCGGCTCGCCGAGGCCGAGCTGCGCACGCGGCACCTGAGCACGCTCGACCGGCTGCGCACCACCGCCCTGCCGCTGCTCGCCGGGATCAAGGGGCGGGCCGTGGTCGTGGACCCCAACGGCTGGACCGCCGCTGTCACGGGCATGGCCCCGACCGACCGCCTCGCCCTGCCCAAGTCGTTCGGGCCCGGCCGCGCCTGGCTGCCGTCGCTTGGCGAGTGCCGGGTCGAGCCGCTGCCGGGCGGCTGGCTGCTGCGGCCGGACGACTCCGGCGAGGCGGCCTTCGACGCGTCCGCCGTCGTGGTGCTCGACCTGAGCAGTCCGCGCCGCTGGACGGTCTCCGTGACCGGTGAGACGGGCGGCTGGACCCATGAACTGACCCCTCGCCACGCCGAGTTGCTCTATCTGCTCGCCGTGGCTCCGGCGGGGCGTACGGCGTCCTCGCTCGCCGGGGAGCTGTTCGGCGACCCGGGCCGTGCGGTGACCGTGCGCGCCGAGCTGTCCCGGGTCCGGCGCTATCTGGCAGGGCTGCTGGAGGGGCGGCCGTATCGTTTCCGCGAGGACACCGACGTACGTGTGATGCTGCCGCACGACCCCGCGGATCTGCTGCCGCAGTCGACGGCGAAATCCGTGGTGCGGGCGCGCCGGGGAGAAGTGGACTGAGTGTCCGACTGGCGGACCGGGCGTCCCCCTTTTGGGACAGCGGCCCGGCCCATGGTTCGCTGTGCGCCATGAGCATCACTGTGACCACCTGGTCCCTGGAGCAGACCTCCCCCGCCGATCTGCGCCCGGCGCGCGAGCCCGAGGGCGATGTGCGGATCGTGCGCGCCGAGGTGCCGTCCGCCGAGTTCAGCCGGTTCCTCTACTCCTCCGTCGGCGGCGACATCGCATGGACCGACCGCCTGTCGCTCGACCGCGCCGAGTGGCAGCGGTATCTGGAGCGGCCGGGGGTCGAGACCTGGGTCGCGTACGAGAAGGGGACGCCGGCCGGTTACGTGGAGCTCGATCCGCAGGACGAGGGGGCCGTGGAGATCGTCTACTTCGGTCTGCTCCCGGCCTTCCGCGGCCGGCGCATCGGCGGCCATCTGCTGTCGTACGGCACCGCGCGCGCCTGGGACCTGGCCGACCGCTGGCCGGACCGCGCCCCGACGAAGCGGGTGTGGCTGCACACCTGCAGCCTGGACGGCGAGCACGCCATGGACAACTACACGCGACGCGGCTTCCGCCTGTTCGACACGAAGGTCGCCGAGGAGGCCGAGCGCCCGTCGCAAGAGTGGTGATCTGCGCCGATGTGGCCCGGGTGACCTGCGCAGATGCACTGCGGGTGACCCGGGCCACACTGTCTCACGATCCAGGACAACCATGTCCATATAGCGGACGATGCTGGACTGGGTCCAAAGTCCCGTGCCACGCTTCCGTCATGTCTCGAGCTGGAATTGCCTTGGTAAGTCGGCGTCACGTCGACCTCGGCCGCGTGTCCAGCGCCATCTGTCCGGCGCGCTGACGCTCTCAGCACGACGCCGCAATTCCCCACGCTCCACCTCTTCTTGATGACCTGGCGCAATGACGCGCGCGTACTTCCGTACGCCTGAATGTCCGCGATTGCGCAGGTCAGAGCCGCTCACCCTGTACTGAAGGACGACACCCATGGCCGCCACCCCCGAGAAGCCCGCACCTGCACCTCGCCGCCGGCCGGGACGCCACCGCGGCGAGGGTCAGTGGGCCGTCGGTCACTTCACGCCGCTCAACGGGAACGAGCAGTTCAAGAAGGACGACGACGGTCTCAATGTGCGGACACGTATTGAGACGATCTACTCCAAGACGGGTTTCGACTCGATCGACCCCAATGACCTGCGCGGCCGGATGCGCTGGTGGGGTCTGTACACCCAGCGCAAGCCCGGGATCGACGGCGGAAAGACGGCCATCCTCGAACCGGAGGAGCTGGACGACAAGTACTTCATGCTGCGCGTCCGGATCGACGGCGGCCGGCTGACCACCGAGCAGCTGCGGGTGATCGGCGAGATCTCTCAGGAGTTCGCGCGCGGCACCGCCGACATCACGGACCGGCAGAACATCCAGTACCACTGGATCCGTATCGAGGACGTGCCCGAGATCTGGCGCCGGCTCGAGGAGGTCGGCCTGTCCACGACCGAGGCCTGCGGTGACACCCCGCGTGTGATCCTCGGTTCGCCCGTCGCGGGGATCGCCGCCGACGAGATCATCGACGGCACACCGGCCATCGACGAGATCCAGCGCCGCTTCATCGGGAACCCGGACTTCTCCAATCTGCCGCGCAAGTTCAAGTCCGCGGTCTCCGGCTCGCCCCAGCTCGATGTCGCGCACGAGATCAACGACATCGCCTTCGTCGGCGTGAACCACCCGGAGCACGGACCCGGCTTCGACCTGTGGGTCGGCGGCGGTCTCTCCACCAACCCGAAGCTGGGGCAGCGACTCGGCGCCTGGGTGCCGCTCGACGAGGTGCCGGACGTGTTCGGCGGTGTCATCGGCATCTTCCGCGACTACGGCTACCGGCGCCTGCGCACCCGCGCCCGCCTGAAGTTCCTGCTCGCCGACTGGGGTCCGGAGAAGTTCCGCCAGATCCTCGAGGACGAGTATCTGCAGCGGAAGCTGATCGACGGGCCCGCCCCGCAGCAGCCCTCCGGCACCTGGCGCGACCACCTCGGTGTGCACAAGCAGAAGGACGGACGCTTCTACGTGGGCTTCGCGCCGCGCGTCGGACGCGTGGACGGCACCACCCTGACGAAGATCGCCGAGGTCGCCTCGGCCCATGGCTCGGGGCGCCTTCGGACCACCGCCGAGCAGAAGATGATCGTGCTCGACATCGAGGAGTCGCAGGTCGAGTCCCTGGTGTCCGCTCTGGAGGCGCTCGATCTGAAGGTCAACGCCTCGCCGTTCCGGCGCGGCACGATGGCCTGCACCGGGATCGAGTTCTGCAAGCTGGCGATCGTCGAGACCAAGGCGCGTGGCGCCTCCCTGATCGATGAACTCGAGCGCCGCATCCCCGAGTTCGACGAGCCGCTCACCATCAACATCAACGGCTGCCCCAACGCCTGCGCCCGTATCCAGGTCGCGGACATCGGTCTCAAGGGGCAGCTGGTCCTCAACGACCAGGGCGAGCAGGTCGAGGGCTACCAGGTACACCTGGGCGGCGCGCTCGGTCTGGAGGCCGGATTCGGCCGCAAGGTCCGCGGTCTGAAGGTCACTTCGGAGGAGCTGCCGGACTACGTGGAGCGTGTGCTGACCCGTTTCCAGGAGCAGCGCGAGGACGGCGAGCGGTTCGCCACCTGGGCGGGCCGTGCCTCGGAGGCGGACCTCTCATGAGCGAGCGAGCCGCGCCCTTCTACTGCCCTTACTGCGGCGACGAGGACCTGCGTCCGAACGAGACGGGTCACGGCGCCTGGGAATGCGCGAGCTGCAACCGCGCCTTTCAGCTGAAGTTCCTCGGGCTGCTCGCCCGGGGAGTCCAGCGACCCGCCGACAAGGCAGTCAACTCCGTTGGAGGGGACGAGATATGACCACGGCTCAGAAAGAACGGACGACCGACGAGCTCAAGGAGCTCGCCGAGCAGGCAGGACGCGACCTGGAGGACGCGACCCCGCTGGAGATCCTCAAGTGGGCGGCGGACACCTTCGGTCCGCGCTTCTGCGTCACCTCCTCGATGGAGGACGCGGTCGTCGCGCATCTCGCGTCCCGCGCCATGCCCGGTGTGGACGTGGTGTTCCTGAACACCGGCTACCACTTCCCCGAGACCCTCGGCACCGCGGACGCGGTGGGTGCGGTGATGGACGTCAGCCTCATCACGCTCACCCCGGTACAGACCGTGGCCGAGCAGGACGCCGAGTACGGTCCGAAGCTGCACGACCGCGACCCGGACAAGTGCTGCGCGCTGCGCAAGGTCAAGCCGCTCGAGCAGGGCCTGACTTCGTACCAGGCCTGGGCGACGGGCCTGCGCCGCGACGAGTCCCCGACCCGGGCGAACACCCCGGTCGTCGGCTGGGACGCCAAGCGGCAGAAGGTCAAGATCTCGCCCATCGCCCGCTGGACGCAGGACGACGTGGAGGCGTACATCGCCGAGCACGGCGTCCTGACCAATCCGCTTCTCATGGACGGCTATCCGTCGATCGGCTGCGCGCCTTGCACTTTCCGGGTCGCCGAGGGCGAGGACGCGCGCTCGGGCCGCTGGGCCGGCCGGAACAAGACGGAATGCGGGCTGCACGGATGACGACTTCAGAGGTGAACGACGTGACAGGGGCCACTGTTTGGCTCACCGGTCTGCCGAGCGCCGGCAAGACCACGCTCGCCTACGAGCTGGCCGGGCTGCTGCGCCCGGAGGGCCACCGGGTCGAGGTGCTCGACGGGGACGAGATCCGCGAGTTCCTCTCCGCGGGCCTCGGCTTCAGCCGCGAGGACCGCGACACCAACGTGCAGCGCATCGGCTTCGTCGCCGAACTGCTCGCCTCCCAGGGCGTGTTGGTGCTCGTCCCGGTGATCGCTCCGTACGCGCAGAGCCGTGACGCGGTGCGCCGACGCCACCAGAAGGAGGGCACGGCGTATCTCGAGGTCCATGTCGCCACACCGGTCGAGGTGTGCTCGGAACGCGATGTGAAGGGGCTCTACGCCAAGCAGGCGGCCGGTGAGATCGCCGGTCTGACCGGCGTCGACGACCCGTACGAGGAGCCGGAGTCGCCCGATCTGCGGATCGAGGCGCATGAGCAGTCCGTGGCGGAGTCGGCGGCGGCCCTTCTGGGGCTGCTGCGGGAAAGGGGCCTGGCGTGACGACGGTGGTTTCGTTGAACGAGGAGACCGACAGCCCGTACGCGCTGTCGCATCTGGACGCGCTCGAGTCCGAGGCGGTGCACATCTTCCGTGAGGTGGCGGGTGAGTTCGAGCGGCCGGTGATCCTGTTCTCCGGCGGCAAGGACTCGATCGTCATGCTGCATCTGGCGCTGAAGGCGTTCGCGCCGGCCGCGGTGCCGTTCTCGCTCCTTCACGTGGACACCGGGCACAACTTCCCCGAGGTCATCGAGTACCGCGACCGTGTGGTGGCCGAGCACGGGCTGCGGCTGCATGTGGCCTCGGTGCAGGAGTACATCGACGCGGGCAAGCTGCGCGAACGCCCCGACGGGACCCGTAACCCGCTGCAGACCGTGCCGCTCACCGAGAAGATCCAGGCGGAGAAGTTCGACGCGGTCTTCGGCGGCGGGCGCCGCGACGAGGAGAAGGCCCGCGCCAAGGAGCGGGTGTTCTCGCTGCGCGACGAGTTCTCGCAGTGGGACCCGCGCCGTCAGCGGCCCGAGCTGTGGAACCTGTACAACGGCCGGCACGCGGCGGGCGAGCACGTGCGGGTCTTCCCGCTGTCCAACTGGACCGAGCTGGACGTGTGGCAGTACATCGCCCGCGAGGGCATCGAGCTGCCGCAGATCTACTTCGCGCACGAGCGTGAGGTGTTCTCGCGCTCCGGCATGTGGCTGACCGCCGGTGAGTGGGGCGGCCCGAAGGACAACGAACCGGTCGTGAAGCGCCTTGTGCGCTACCGCACCGTCGGCGACATGTCCTGCACCGGCGCCGTCGACTCCGACGCCACCACGCTCGAAGCCGTGATCACCGAGATCGCCGCGTCGAGGCTCACCGAACGAGGGGCGACCCGCGCCGACGACAAGCTGTCCGAGGCCGCGATGGAAGACCGCAAGCGCGAGGGGTACTTCTAAATGTCCAGCACCACCGAGCAGTTGACGGATATCGAAGGTCTCTCGGCCACGACCCTGCTGCGGTTCGCCACGGCGGGGAGCGTCGACGACGGCAAGTCCACCCTCGTGGGCCGCCTGCTGCACGACTCCAAGTCGGTCCTCACCGACCAGCTGGAGGCCGTCGAGCGGGTTTCCGCGAGCCGCGGGCAGGACGCTCCCGACCTGGCGCTGCTCACCGACGGGCTGCGGGCGGAGCGCGAGCAGGGCATCACCATCGATGTGGCCTACCGCTACTTCGCCACCGCCCAGCGCCGTTTCATCCTGGCCGACACCCCCGGGCACGTGCAGTACACCCGGAACATGGTCACCGGGGCCTCCACCGCCGAACTCACGGTGATCCTGGTCGACGCCCGCAACGGGGTCGTCGAGCAGACCCGCCGCCACGCCGCGATCGCCGCGCTGCTGCGCGTGCCGCATGTGGTGCTCGCGGTGAACAAGATGGACCTCGTCGGCTACGAGGAGTCCGTCTTCGCGGCCATCGCCGAGGAGTTCACCACGTACGCCAAGGAGCTGGGCGTCCCGGAGATCACCGCGATCCCGATCTCCGCGCTCGCCGGCGACAACGTGGTGGAGCCCAGCGCGCACATGGACTGGTACCCGGGCCCCACCTTCCTGGAGCACCTGGAGACCGTCCCGGTCAGCCACGACCTGGCCACCTGCCACGCCCGCTTCCCCGTCCAGGTCGTCATCCGGCCGCAGACCGCCGAGCACCCCGACTACCGCGGATACGCGGGACAGATCGCCGCCGGTACGTTCCGTGTCGGCGAGGAGGTCAAGGTCCTGCCCTCCGGGCGGAGTTCGAAGATCGCCGCGATCGACCTGCTCGGCAAGAGCGTGGACGTGGCCTGGACCCCGCAGTCGGTGACGCTCCTCCTGGAGGACGACATCGACATCTCGCGCGGCGATCTGATCGTGCCCGCCCATGACGCCCCGGCCACCAGCCAGGACATCGAGGCGACGGTCTGCCATGTGGCCGACCAGCCGCTCTCCGTCGGCCAGCGCGTGCTGCTCAAGCACACCACCCGTACGGTCAAGGCGATCGTCAAGGAGATCCCGTCGCGCCTCACGCTCGACGACCTCTCCCAGCACCCGGAGCCCGGGCAGCTGGTCGCCAACGACATCGGCCGGGTCAAGGTCCGCACCGCCGAACCGCTCGCTCTCGACTCGTACGCCGATTCGCGGCGCACCGGGTCCTTCCTCCTGATCGACCCGGCGGACGGGACGACGCTCGCGGCCGGCATGTCCGGCGAGGCGTTCGCACAGCCCGACGAGTCCGGCTCCGAGACCAAGTCCGCCCCTGACGAAGAGGGTTGGGATTTCTGATGGCCATCGACGTGTACGCGACCTTCGCGAAGGAGGGCGGCCGAGTCGGCAGCGGCGCCCTGGGCGCCGGTACCGGGGGTGTCGCGCGATGTGTGCGCTGACCCGCACGAGCGCCCTGCGCGCCGCCGCCCTCGCCGTACGACGACATCGAAGACCTGCCGAACTCCCGGCCGCGTACCCGGACTTCAAGGGGACGTAAGAACCGGGCCTCCGAGAGGAATCACCTCCCGTGCCTGCCATCAGTTCATCCCGTTCCACCCGTAACACCGCACGTCAGCGCATCGCCGTCGCGGCGATCACCCTGCCGATGCTCGCCCTCACGGCCTGCGGATACGGCTCCAACGCCGAGGACAAGGGCGGCGACAAGGCCTCGCCCGTCGCCCAGGGGAAGGCGATCGACGGCCTCTCCGAGGTCAAGATCGGGTACTTCGCCAACGTCACGCACGGCACCGCCCTCGTCGGCCTCGGCGAAGGCGGCCTGATCCAGAAGGAACTGGGCGGCACCAAGGTCAAGTCCCAGGTCTTCAACGCGGGCCCCGCCGAGATCGAGGCGCTCAACTCCGGCGCGATCGACATCGGCTGGATCGGCCCCTCGCCGGCCATCAACGGCTACACCAAGTCCCAGGGCAAGAGCCTGCGCATCGTCTCGGGCTCCGCGTCCGGCGGTGTCTCGCTCGTGGTGAACCCCAAGAAGATCAAGTCGCTCGACGACCTCGAGGGCAAGACGATCGCGACCCCGCAGCTGGGCAACACCCAGGACGTCGCGCTCCTCAACTACCTGGCCGAGAAGGGCTACAAGGTCGACGCGACCAGCGGCAAGGGCGACGTCAACATCGCCCGTACGGACAACAAGGTCACCCCGATCGCCTTCAAGAGCGGCGATATCGACGGCGCCTGGGTGCCCGAGCCGACCGCGTCCAAGCTGGTCGCCGAAGGCGGCAAGGTGCTGCTCGACGAGCGCGAGCTGTGGGACGACGGCAAGTTCGTGATCACGAACATCATCGTCCGCCAGAAGTTCCTGGAGAAGCACCCGAAGGTCGTCGAGGCGGTCCTGCGCGGCTCGGTGAACACCAACGCGTGGATCAGCAAGAACCCGGACGAGGCCAAGAAGGCCATCAACGCGGTGCTCAAGGAGGAGACCGGCAAGCCGTTGCCGGCCGACATCCTCGACCCTGCCTTCAAGAACGTCGAGTTCCTCGACGACCCGCTGGCCTCGACCCTGCGTGACGAGGCCCAGCACGCGGTGAAGGCCGGACTGCTCAAGGACCCGCTGCTCGACGGCATCTACGACCTGCGGCCGCTCAACAAGGTCCTGAGCGCCGCGGGCAAGCCCTCGGTCGACGACGCCGGTCTCGGCGCCAAGTAAGCCCAGTCCCTGTAGCCCCAGTCCTTGTAAGCCAGTCCCTTTCACGAGACCCCAGGAGGTGACGGTCATGGCAGCCACGCTCACCGAGGCCGCAGTGGACAAGTCGACGTCTGTTGACGGCTCGTACGCCGCTCGGCTCTCGCACGTCTCCAAGTCCTTCGGCCGGCCGGGCGCCCAGCAGTTGGTGCTCGACGACATCACCCTCGATGTCGCGCCGGGTGAATTCGTCACGCTCCTGGGGGCCTCGGGCTGCGGTAAGTCCACGCTGCTCAACCTGGTCGCGGGCCTCGACAAGCCGAGCGCCGGCGAGATCGAGGTGCCGGGCGGCCGGCCCGCCCTGATGTTCCAGGAGCACGCCCTCTTCCCGTGGCTCACCGCGGGCAAGAACATCGAACTCGCCCTGAAGATGCGCGGTCTCGCCAAGGCCGAGCGGCGCGACGAGGCCGAACGGCTGCTCGAGATCGTCCGCCTCAAAGGCGCGTACGGCAAGCGGGTGCACGAGCTGTCCGGCGGTATGCGTCAGCGGGTCGCGCTGGCGCGTGCCATCGCACAGGACAGCCAACTGCTCCTGATGGACGAGCCGTTCGCCGCGCTCGACGCGATCACGCGGGACGTGCTGCACGACGAGCTGACCCGCATCTGGCGCGAGACACAGCTCTCGGTCCTGTTCGTCACGCACAACGTGCGCGAGGCGGTGCGGCTCGCCGAGCGCGTCGTGCTGCTCTCCTCGCGCCCCGGGCGCATCGCCCGCGAGTGGGAGGTCGGGATCCCGCAGCCGCGCCGGATCGAGGACAGCGCGGTCGCCGACCTCTCCATCGAGATCACCGAACAACTGCGGGGGGAGATCCGCCGACATGGCCAGCACTGAGACCACTTCCGATACGCCGGATACGAAGAGCGGCAAGGACTCCTCCGACCTCGCCGGTCTGGAGGCGGGCCTCGACGCGCTGGAGACACAGACAGCCCAACGCACCGCGTGGGGCCGCAAGTTCCTCTCCAAGGCACTGCCTCCCCTGGTGGCCATCGGGCTCGTCCTCGCCCTGTGGCAGCTCGCGTACCACTTCAAGGTCAAGGAGCACTATCTGCTCCCGAGCCCCGCGGACGTGGGGCGCACACTCCAGGAGAAGTGGCTCGAAGGCACGCTGCTCGACTACGTGTGGACCTCGCTGTCGCGTGGCGCGCTCGGCTTCCTGATCTCCGTCGCGATCGGTACGCCGCTGGGTCTGATCGTGGCCCGCGTCAAGGTCGTACGCGCCGCGATCGGGCCGATCCTCTCCGGGCTTCAGTCCCTGCCCTCCGTCGCCTGGGTGCCGGCCGCGATCATCTGGTTCGGCCTGAGCGACGCCACCATCTACGCGGTGGTGCTGCTCGGCGCGGTCCCGTCGATCGCCAACGGTCTGGTGGCCGGCGTGGACCAGGTGCCGCCGCTGTATCTGCGGGCGGGCCGGGTGATCGGCGCGACGGGACTCAACGGCGTACGCCATGTCCTGCTGCCCGCCGCGCTGCCCGGCTACATCGCGGGCCTCAAGCAGGGCTGGGCCTTCTCCTGGCGCTCCCTGATGGCGGCGGAACTGATCGTGAACGCCGCCGACCTGGGCGTCGGACTCGGCCAGCTCCTCGAACAGGGCCGTGAACTGCAGGACATGTCCTGGGTGCTCAGCGCGATCCTGCTGATCCTGATCGTGGGCATCGGTATCGAGCTGCTGCTCTTCGCCCCCATCGAACGCCGCGTCCTGCGCAGCCGCGGCCTCCTCACCAAGAGCTGATCCGCCATGCGCCCGACGACCGCTCACGGTCCCACGCTCCTCGTCATCGCCCACGGCAGCCGCGACCCGCGCCATGCCCGGACCGTGCACGCCCTGGTCCGCCGGGTGCGTGCGCAGCGTCCCGGGCTGCGCGTGGAGACGGGGTTCCTGGACTTCAACGCCCCCGCTGTTCCACGGGTGTTGGAGCGGCTCGCCGCCGAGGGCGCCCGGGAGGTCGTGGCGCTTCCGCTGCTGCTCACGCACGCCTTCCACGCGAAGGCCGACATACCCGCCGTACTGCACGAGGCGGCCGTCCGGCTGCCGGGGCTCAGCGTGCGGCAGGCGCCCGTGCTGGGCCCGTCGCCGCTCCTGATCTCGGCTCTCGAGCGGCGGCTGTACGAAGCCGGGGTGCGCCCCGGCGAACGCGGCTCGACCGGGGTCGTCCTGGCCTCGGCGGGCTCCTCGGACCCGGAGGCGATCGCAGTGATCGCAGAAATCGCGCGGGAGTGGCGGCGCACCGGTTGGTGTGCCGTGCGGCCTGCGTTCGCCTCCGCATCTCTGCCCCGTACGGAAGACGCCGTACGGGAACTGCGCGCCGAGGGCGTACGGAACATCGCGGTCGCTCCGTACGTCCTCGCGCCGGGCTTTCTGCCGGACCGGATCGCGCGGGGTGCGCGGGAGGCGGGCGCGGACGTCCTGGCCGATGTGCTCGGCCCGGCGCCCGAGGTGGCGCGGCTGCTGCTCGCCCGGTACGACGAGTGCCGGACGGCGCTGCCCCTGCAGCCGGCGCTCACCGCGTGACGGCTCATGTCCGGAACCTGGTTGCCGAGACGCGACGGTTTGCCTAGCGTCGGCCAGGTGACTCCTGAACTGCGGACCGAACGCCTGGTCCTGACCCCGTATGTCCCGGCGGACGAAGACGACTTCGTGGGCCTCTTCCAGGACGCGGCGTCCGGACAGTGGTTCTGGGACGGCCCCGAACGGCGCCCCGCCGCCGAGGACCGCGCCCTGTTCGGCCGGATCTTCAGCATGATCTACGCCGAGGACCGCTTCCCCGTGTGGGCGGTGCGCCACGAGGGCCGCTTCATCGGCCACGCGGAGGTCAAGCCCTCGCCCGAGTCCTGGCTGAACGGCCACGAGATCGTCTACGGCCTCACGGCGAACAGCTGGGGACACGGCTTCGGCACCGAACTGGCCGCCGCGCTCACGGCGTACGGCCATGACGCTCTCCACCTCACCGAGGTGCACGCGACGGTGAACGCGGAGAACGCGCGCTCGCTCAAGGTCCTGAAGAAGATCGGCTTCGTGCACACCAAGGACGTCCGCGAGGACGACGGCAGTACGACCCAGCTGCTCACGCACAGGGTGGGGTCGGATAGCGTCCGCGTATGATCGATCATTTTCAGCTCGGTGGTGACCTGGACGTACGGCGGCTCGGCTACGGCACGGCCCAGCTCACCGGACCCGGCTACTGGGGCCCGCGCGGACCGGCCGCGGACGCCGTGGCGGTACTGCGGCGGGCCGTCGAGCGCGGTGTGACCCTGATCGACACGGCCGACAACTACGGCCCGGCCCTCGCCGAGGAACTCGTCGCCGAGGCGCTCCACCCGTATCCCCCGGACCTGGTGGTCGCCACCAAGGGCGGGGTGGTGCGGACCAGTTCGAGCGCCTGGCACATCGACGGGCGGCCGGCTTCGGTGCGCACGATGTGCGAGGAGAGTCTGCGACGGCTGCGGGTCGACCGGATCGACCTCTACCAGTTGCACCGTCTCGACCCGGAGGTGCCGCTCGCGGACCAGTTGGGCACGCTGGCCGGGCTGCGGGCCGAGGGCAAGATCCGTCATATCGGCCTGGACACGATCACGGCCGAGGATCTGACGCGGGCGCTCGACCTGGACATCGTCCCGATCGCCTCGGTCCAGAACCGCTACAACCTCCAGGACCGTTCCTCCGACGCGCTCCTGAAGCTGTGCGAGCAGCACGGCATCGCGTTCCTGCCGTGGTTCCCGCTGGGCAACGGGGCGTTGACCGAGGATCCGGTGTGCGCCTCGGTGGCGCGCGCCCATGACGCGACGCCCGGCCAGATCGCCCTGGCCTGGCTGCTGCACCACTCCCCCGTGCTCTGCCCGACTCCGGGCACGGGCTCGCTCGCGCACCTGGAGGAGAACCTGGACGCGGGGGCGGTGCGGCTGAGCGCCGAGGAACTGGCGCGCCTTGACGGGCTCACGCCGCAGGGGTGACTCGCCCCTCTTACGCCTCGGGCGTGAACAGCGTCCCCTGGTGGAACCAGAGCCGCCAGCCCTCGGGAGTGAGGCGCCACAGAGAACTGCGGTGGGCGCAGCGTCCGCCGTTGTCCGTGTCGAAGGTGAGCTGGACCAGGTCGTCGGCGAGCTGAACTCCGCGCATATGCGAAGCGACAAATTGCGTTCCGCCGTCGAAATCCGTCGCGGCGATGGCCGCCAGCATCGACTTCCGGTCCCAGAAACGCCCGGACGCCCCGAACTCGGTGAACTCCTCGTGCAGCAGCGCCCCGACGCGCTCCGCGTCCCGGCGCACCTCCGGGTCGAGCAGCAGCAGCTCCCCTTCGATGGCAGCGCTGACGGCGGCGGACTGCTCAGACATCGGTCAGCTCCACAAGCTTGGTGACGGTGTTCCAGTTACGCGTGGTAGCGATCATGCCCTTGGTCATCCGCGGGCGCGACAGGATTTCCCCCAGCTTGGAGCGGCCGAGCCCGTCGGGAGCGTAGAGATAGACGCACCGGTCGCCGAGCCGGAACTCCTCGGGCAGGAAGCCCGCCTGGTCGAGCTCGGCGTACCGCCCGGGGTCCGGCTGCTGCGAGAGATACGTGACATGGAGCTGCTTGGGCTCCAGGTCCGCCGCCGGGAAGGGACAGGCCTCGGCGACAGCCTTCAGATACGTGTGGTCGCGGACCAGGCAGGCCACGGGGAAGCCGAAGTGCCGCTCGATCGCGGACGTGAGGTCGGCCTCGAGGCTCCGCTCGTCGCCCTCCGCGGCACTGAAGAACGCGTTGCCGCTCTGCAGATGGGTGCGGACCTCGCCGTATCCGAGGCCGGTGAGCAGGGTGCGCAGCTCGGCCATCGGGACCTTGGCGCGACCGCCGACATTGATACCGCGAAGGAGCGCCGCGTACGTCTTCGTCATGCGGCAGACGATAAGCCCCCGCACTGACAACTCCCGGCGCGCGCACTGCTCCCGGCGCGCACACCGCTCCCGGGCGGCCGCAAAAAGGACGCCGGCACGGCCGCCGGGAAACCGGCGGCCGCACCCACGGCGATCAGGTGCCGGGCAGCTCGGCCTCGATCAGATCGGCCGCCCGCTTGGTGCCGCCCTCGGCCGCGGTCTGTGTCTGCAAGTCGGCCAGCCTGCGGGCGACTTCCGGGTCGGCGCTGATCGTGAGCACGGCCTCGCGCAGCACCTCGGCCGTGGCCTCCTGGGTCGGGATGTGCCGGGCGACGCCGAGCGCCTGGAGCATGTCCGCGTTCCCGAACTGGTCGACCGCCTGCGGCACCGCGATCATCGGGGTCGCGGTGGCCAGGCCCTCCTGGCTGCCGCCTGCGCCGGCGTGCGTGATGAACGCGTCCGCCTGGCGCAGGATGGCGAGCTGCGGCACCCAGTGGTGCACCTCGATGTTGGCCGGGATCTCGCCGAGTTCGGCCGCCTCGACGTGCTTGCCGATCTGCAGGACGACATGCCAGCCCGGCAGCTCGCCGAAGGCCTTCACGCACTCGCGGTAGAAGCCGGGCTGCTTGGTGAAGGTCGAGCCGAGCGAGACGAGCAGCACCTTCTCGGCGCCTTCGGGCCGGACCCACTCCCCCTCGGCCCGCTCCCCCTGACATGCGCCGACGAAGGTGTAGACGGACTCGTCGACACGGTCGGCGTTCGGCTGGAGCGCCTTGGGGATCACCACGAGGCAGCGGTCGGGGCGGCCCATGAAGTTCTCGACGGAGAGGTCCATGCCGTTCTCGGCGATCCACCCGGCGAAGGTGTCGAAGAAGGCCTTGCCGCGCCCGGTCTCCTTCAGGGGATCGAAGAGCGGCTTGCCGACCTCCTCCTCGTATCCCTTCCAGGCGACGAGGTTCGGCGAGAACTGCACGATCGGCACACCCCAGCGGTGCGCGAGGACGCGGGCCGGGTACGCGGTGATGTCGTAGAGGACGAGGTCCGGCTCATCGCCCTCGTAGAGCTTCTCGAGCTGGGGCAGCGCCTGGAGGGCGTCGGTCAGGAAGGGCTCGATGTTGTCGATCAGTTCCGTGCCCCAGGCGTCCGGATCGTCGTCGGTGGGCAGCGTCGAGTCCCAGACCTTGGGCTCGGCGCCGGCCGCCGCGACCTTGTCGGCGAAGGACGCGGGGATCGCGTACGTGACGCGGTGGCCGCGGGCGACGAGCTCGCGGATCACCTCCAGGCTGGGATTCACATGCCCGGAAGCGGCGATGGAGAACATGGCGATGTGCGCGGGCTTGTGAGCTGTCATGCGATCACCTTAGGCGAGACGAGACGTCTCGTGCAAGACGTATCGTCTCGTCGGGGCAGGGCCGGGCGTCTCGCAGGGTCGGGCAGGGTTCAGTCCTCGCGGCCGATCCCGGCGACCTCGACGACGAGCCGGGCGAGGTCCCGGTGGAACACGTCGTTGTGCGCACCGGCGGGCGGGTCTCCTTCACGTACGACAGCGGAGACGTCGACGTTGAGGCACTGCCGGTCGCCCATGCCGCGGCTCAGGACTTCGTCGAGGCCGACCGCGGTGAACGACGCCGCGGCCTGGGCTCCGTCATGGCCGAGGGCTCCCCACTTGCGGTCGATGCCCGACAGTGAGGCCGAGTCGCCGATCATGCGGGTGGCGAGCGGGTGCATCAGGCCGAGCTCGAGATCGTTGTGCGAGTAGCAGCACACGAGCGGACCGGCCAGACGCTCCACGCACCCGGCCAGCGCGCCGCCGCCGCGCATCTGGTGGGGCATGTGGTCGGCGAACGCGAAATGGGACAGGGCCGGTTGCAGCAGCACCATCGAGGCCACCGTGCGGGAGCCCTCGGCCTGGCTGCGTAACGCGTAGGCGACCAGGCGCGCCCCGAAGCCGTGCCCCACCAGGTGGATACGCACGCCGGGCACGCTCCGGGCCAGCAGCGCCAGAACGGGCGCGAGGCCGTACGTACCCACGACGCCCGCGCGCCGGCGGAAGGTGTGCCCGGCGACCTGACGAAGCAGTTCGTGCGCCCCGCGCCACAACTCGTCATGCCCCGTGGCGAAGCGCTCGGCGCCGAACCCGCCCGCGGTCTGCACCGGACCGCCCTGTTCGAGGCGGGGGCTGGGAGCGTCCGGCGCACGGGGCCCCATCACCGCGGACTCCGCGTGGGTGCCGTGGTGCGAGACGTCGGCCGCTTCCTCCTCGCTGTGCTGTTCGGTGCGTTCCGGCCGGTGGTGGGTGGCCTCGACGGCCTCGCGCGCCTCGTCGAGTGCGGAGGCGAACTCCCCGCATACGCCGGCGGTGTCGTCGAAGAGCATCACCGGATCGTGCTGCGGCAGCAGATCGTCCTCGGCGTCCGAGGCGAACTCGGCGCGGGCGTCTGTCAGCCGCAGCTCGACGAGGCGGCGCAGAAGCGTGCCGAAGTCGTCGAGCGCCAGACCGCCGGCGGGCCGCCGCGCCAGCAGGTCGCACAGCTCGTGCACCACGTCGCCACTGGCCGGGAAGGCGTTCACCAGCGCGCGGGCCGTAGCCGCGTCCAGCGCGGGCAACGCGTCAAGGGCGGCGCGGCGCTGCTCCTCGGGCACATGCGGAGCGGACTCGTCCAGAAACCGCATCGCGGGCCAGCGCACGCCCACCTGTGCCATGCGGCCGCCAGGTGCGGCCTCCCGTATGAGTGCGAAGAAGCGCGCGTCGAACTCCCCTGCCACGGCGGGGTCGTTGTTCCAGCCGTGCGCGAGCACGAGGACATCACGCGCGCCGCTGTCCCCGATGTCACTGATCAAACGGTCGCGGGCCCGCGGATCGACGGCTCCCCGCGGGTCGAACTCCCACACACCCTGCGCCGTGGCCCCTCGTCCCGCATCCGTCATCGCCTGCCTCCTCGGCCGCCGTGCGCCGCGGGCCCAGCACCCGACGACCGCTCCTGGCGAGTGCCCCGCGGGCGGGCCCTCATGTCCTGGGGTCACCTGGCGCACACCTCTCGGGCACTTCGGCTCCACTCCGGGACCACACCGCGTTTGCGCCGCGAAGACCGGGTCATCCGCAACGGCATGACGAACCAACACAGCAGGACCGACAGCAAGCAGCCGGCCGACATGGCCGCAAAGGCAGCCGGCGCAGTGACGGACGCCGGCGGCGAGGCGGCCGAGAAGTCGGCCCGCGCCTCGGGCCGTGTCTTCACCGGTGCGCTCGACGGCGTCGAGTCCGGCCGCAAGGCCGTGACGGCGACCGCGGGACGGGCGGGTGCGGCGGCCCTGACGGCGTGGGCGGCCTTCAAGAACCGCAAACTGATCGCGGCTCTCTCGGCGGCCGGGATCACCGCACTCGGCCTGGCCACCTATGGCGCGGGACGCCGCGCCGAGCGCAACCGCCGCGGGCCGGTGGCGCGATGGAGCGGCGGACGTCTGTGAGCGTGGTTTGCGTCCGGCCTGACGGGATACGTGCAGAGACACCCCATGGGCAGATCTGTCAGAGCGCACCGTGGGTCAGGCGTCGCCCGGTTGAGAAAACAGCCGGCGGCGCCGCCGTACGTATGCCCCGGCCGATTCCGCGCCCCCGCCGTACGAGCGGGACGACGGCCTGAAACCGGAGCAGGAGAAGGGAACGCATGGACCGAAGAACCCGCATGCACGTCGCACAGGAGCCTGAGCAGGGTGACGTCGAAGCGCTACGCGACCGACTCGCCCGCACCACCGAGGAGATCCGGCACCTGCGGGCCCGTGATCGCAGCCGGCCGGCCGTCGCGATGGCCCAGGGCATGCTGATGGAGCGCTACCGGCTCCGGGACGCCGACGAGGCGTTCGTCCTGCTGCGCCACACCTCCCAGCGTTTCAACGTGAAGATGCGCTCCCTGGTGGACGCGGTGCTCACCACCGCATGCCCCGACAGCATGAGGGAGCTGTGGTTCCCCGGCAGGGTCAGGCAGCACCCTCCCCTGCTGCCGGCCCTGGACCTCGACGGCGATGCGCCGGCGCACCGCAGCGGCGTGCTGCGCGTGGTCCTTTCCCAGGTTCTCGCCATCACCGGGACCGACATGGGCAATGTGCAGCTGGCCGACCCGGCGGCGCGCGGCCTGCGCCTCGAACACCACACCGGTCACAGCGACGACTTCGTGGACTACTTCGCCTTCGTCGGCGAGAAGGGCACGGCCTGCGGCGAGGCCGCCGCGGCTCTCGCGCTGCGCACCGTGCGCGACGTGGCCGTCGACCCCGTCTTCACCGACGGCGCACGGCGCACGATCCTGCAGGCGGGCAGCCGGTCCGTGCACAGTGTTCCGCTGATCGGCGCGGACGGTGCGTGCGTGGGCATGGTGTCGGCCCACCTGTCCGGCCCCTCCGGTGAACTGGCCGCGAACCAGTCGGCGTTGCTGACCAGGATCGGCCACGAGGCCGGCCGCTGGCTGGCCTGGTACGAGGAAACCCTGGTGCGGGACGCCCTGGAGTTCCTGCACGCCCTCGGGCGCCGCCCCGACCTGCTCCCGCCGCGAGGGGCGTAAGCCCCTCGCCGCAGTGCCGGGGCGGCGCCGCCGCGAGGTCCTCATGCGGCGCGGGGCAGATCCTGCTCGTCGGCGCCGAGGGCCTGGGCGCGGACCTTGGCGCAGCTGCGCGTGATGAGCCGGGACACATGCATCTGGGAGATGTCCAGCTGATCGGCGATGGCCTGCTGCGTCTTGTCCTCGAAGAAGCGCAGATAAAGGATCGTGCGCTCGCGCTCGGGCAGCTTCGCAAGCCCCTCCTTCGCCGCCTCGCGGTCGACCACGGTGTCATAGGCGGGGTCGGGGTCGCCGAGCGCGTCGGCCAGGCTGAAGCCGTCGTCGGCGGAGGACAGCTGGGCGTCCAGGGACAGCGTGCTGTGGCTGTGCAGTGCCTGTATGCCCTCCTTCACCTCGTCCTCGGTGAGGCCGAGGTGTGCGGCGATCTCCTCGATCTGAGGTTCATGGGCGCCGGGCATCTGGGACAGCTCACGGTGCGCAGCGCGGATGCGGTTGCGCAGCTCCTGTACGCGGCGCGGGACGCGCAGCGCCCAGGACCGGTCCCGGAAGTGCCGCTTGATCTCGCCGGTGATCGTGGGCACCGCGTAGCTCTCGAACGCCCCGCGGCTCGGCTCGTAATGATCGATCGCCTTGACCAGGCCCAGCGCGGCGACCTGGCGCAGATCGTCGAGTTCCTCACCGCGCCGGCCGAAACGCCCCGCGATGCGGTGGGCCATCGGCAGCCAGGCCTCGGCGAGTTCTTCCTTCAGAAGCTCACGCTCCGGTCCTTCGTCCAGGTTCACCAGCCGCGCGAACTGCGCCGCGGTGTCCGGTGCGTCATCGTGCGGGTGACGCACGCGTCGAGAGGTGGACGAGGTGGGGTGGCCGGGGCGGATGTTCCTGGTGTGGATATGCGCAGACATACGAATCCCTTCGCCGTGGAGTCATCAAGCTCGACCGCAGTGAGGGGCCGTTCGTCGGGCCACCGTGCATCCGGAACCGGACAGACCGCCCCTGCGGCTGCGCCTCCGGTCCGAAGCACGTGGACTCGCATGCCCTGACGCTCCGCCGCCAAACGGACAAGTTCAAACGGACCGGTTCACGACCGCGCACCGTCACGGTCTCGCCCCGGAGAGGCATGGCCGAGGTCATCCCGGGAACACGGGGGACCGGAAGCGACGGGCCCGTTCGGGCGGACAGACGAAGGGGGAGTTCGAATGCTGATGGCGCACCCGGCCGTGCTGCTCGACCTGATGGACGAGTACGCGGCGCTGAAGATCCTCGAAGCCGAGAAGGGGACCCCTCAGGTGCAGCGGAGACTGGAGGACGTGGCGTACACGCTGTGTATCGCCACGGGTACCCGGGATGTCGACATGGCCCTGATCGCGGCACGGCACCGGCTGTCGGGTGCGCGTCCGGGCGACGACTCGCTGGTGCCGGATGCCCCCACGGGTGACGGCCCGCTGGTCCCGGACGCCCGTAGGGCCGGCGGCTCGCTGGCCGGCGCCTGACGCGCACGCACCTCTCGTACGTACGAAAGAGGAGGAGAAACCCATGTCGTCCTCACTGCTCGAAGCCGTCGACGTCGAAGCGCCCGTCTCGGTGAGCTGGGCGCTGTGGAAGGACGTCGAACGCTGGCCTTCCTTCCTCAGCCATGTGAAACACGTCAAGCGCATCGACCCGAACACCTTCGCCTGGCAGCTCTCGTTGCCGGGCGCCGAGAAGGAGTTCGTGGCGGAACTCGCCGAGGTCGTCCCCGAGGAGCGCATCGCCTGGCATACCACCCAGGGCGTGGAACACGCGGGCGTGGTCACCTTCCACCGGCTCAGTGACACGCGCAGCCGCGTGACGCTGCAGGTCGAATACGACCCGAAGGGCTTCGTGGAGCATCTGGGCGCCCTGACGAACCTCGACAAGACCCTGGCCAATTACGACCTGGGCCAGTTCAAGAACATGGCGGAGCGAGAGGCCGCGCGCAGCGGCGGCTCCGCCTGAGACGTCACGGCACCTGGGACCTCACACCGCCCGAGACATCACGACACCTGGGACCTCACACGCCCGAGACATCACGACAGCGGAGGGTTCCACTCCAGCAGCAGGATCGTGGCGTCGTCGCGGAGCCTGTTCTCGGAGGCGTCGAGCACCGAGTGGATCAGACGGCGCAGCGTCTCCGGGGCGGGCTCCCCGGTGGAGGCGGCGTGGATCACCGCCTGTGCGAACCGATGGGCGCCGAACTCGGCACCGTCGGCGAGGCGGGCCTCGGTGATGCCGTCGGTGTGCAGCAGTACGCGGTCCCCCGGCTCGAGCGCGATCTGGTGGACCTCCCGGGAAGCGTCCGTGAGCAGGGCGGGCAGCCCCATCGGAACGTCCGGTTCGCGCTCCATGGCCTCGGACACAAGGCGCTGGCCGCGCACCAGGAGCGGGGGCGGATGGCCGCAGTTGATCCAGCGCAGCGCTCCCGTGGCCAGGTCCAGCTGGGCCAGGACGGCGGTGCAGAACTGGTCGGGCAGCCACTCGCCGAGCGCTGTGTCCACGGCGGTCGTCAGCTCGGTCAGATCCGAGCCGGTCCGCCTCGCGTTGCGGCACGCGGCCATCGCGACGGTGGCGGTGAGGCCCGAGGACAGATCGTGGCCCATCGCGTCCACCACGGCGGCATGCAGGGTGGTCGGGGTCAGCGCGTGGTCGTACGCATCGCCGCCGATCTCGTACGCGGGCTCCATCACCGCGGTGGACACGATCCGTGGCGTACCGATGGTGCGCGGCGGCAGCAGGGCGCGGAGCATCTCGGCCGGCAGCCCCATGGGCTCGGTCCGTGTGCGCTGCACCACGGAGTCCTTGTAGGCGCGCTTCGAGGTGATCACCGGGGCGAGCAGGGCGGCCAGGGCCCGGCAGCGCACCAGGAACGAGGAGTCCATGGCCGGTGTCGAGGCGGCAAGCACCCCGAGCCGCTCCGCCCCGTCGATCAGCGGCAGCCAGACCGTGATGGCGCGGCCGTCCTCCTCGATGTGCAGATCCTGTTTCCGGTACGCCCAGCCGCCGGCGGAGTCGTCGACGGCCAGCGGCTCCGCCGGTGACCCGAGCGGAATCAGCCGGCGCTGCTGCAGGTCGGCCAGATACGCCTGGACAGGCGCCAGGTCCATGGCCTCGGCCGCCAGGGTGACGACCATGGCCAGATCGAGCTCCGCGATCTGGCCGCCGGCGAGAAAGGCGGTCAGTCGGGCATCGAGGCCGTCCGTGTCCTCCGCGTCCTGCGCTGCCGTCACACCGCCGCTCCCGTGTCGGTACTGCCGTGTCGTCCAGGCAGCTCACTGCCTTCTCGCAGTGTCACACCGGGCGGCCGTGCGGTCGTGTTCGTCCCGGCCGGTGGAGTGACCGGACGGACAGGTCAGGCGCAGGTTTCACGCTGAGTGATCGCAGGAGGCGTACGGCTCACTGGCGGGCCGTCGCGACAGGGCACCCGGACCCGGACCCGGCACCCGGACCATCACACACCGCGGGCCGTGCGCCGTACGCACTCGTCGACCACCTCGCGCAGATTGCCGTCGCGCTCGAAGACCGCGCGCTGGACGCTCGCTCCGTTGCCGTCCCGCAGCAGCCGGTCGAGCAGCGAGCGGGCCGTCTCCAGATCGCCGGTGTCCTCGAGCGCGGGACGCACATGCGCGAAGAGCGCCTCCACCACGGAACGGGCCGGCGCGGGCTCCATCAGCAGAGGGTGGACGAGCTCGTCCGCCAGACCCGAGCGGGCCGCGCGCCAGGAGGCCAGACGGAGCACGGCCACGGAGTGCGGTACGGGCGCCTCGCCCGCGCGCCACTCACGTGCCGCCGTCTCCACGAGACCGCGTACGAGCATGGCGACCAGCACCGTCATCGACGGTTCGAGGCAGACGTCGGAGATGCGCACCTCGACGGTCGGATACGTGTCCGAGAGCCGGGCGTCGAAGTAGACCATGCCTTTGTCCAGGAGGGCGCCGGTGGCGACCATGGCGCGGGTCTGCTCGTGGTACGCGGCCGCGTCGTCGAAGAGCTCCACCGGCCCGGCCGAGGGCCAGCGGCCCCAGACCCGGCTGCGATAGCTGTGGTAGTCGGTGTTCCTGCCCTGCCAGAAAGGGGAGTTGGCGCTCAGCGCGAGCAGCGCCGAAAGCCAGGGGCGGATCCTGTTGAGTACCGCCACGCCCTCCTCGTCGGACTCCACGAAGACATGGACGTGACAGCCGCAGGTGAGCTGCTCCTGCGTGGTGAGGCCGAACTGCTCCTCCAGCCACTGGTAGCGCGGTCCGGTCCCGATGGTGGGGTTCACCGGAAGGGGTGAGGTGGCGAGCGCCACGACCGCGGCGCCGAGTGTCTCGGCGTGCTGCGCCGCGGCCTCCCGCCACCGCACGATCTCCCGCGCGAGCGCGGACATCTCCTCCTGCGGGCTGGTGGCGAACTCCAGTTGCTGCCGGTGGAGCTCCGCCTCGAAGGCGTCGTCGGGGTCTCCGTCGCGGGACGCCATCGCCAGGACGGCCTGGGAGAGCGCGGTGGGCTCCCCGCTCTCCTGGTCGACGAGGAGCAACTCCTCTTCCACCCCGACACTGCGCATACGGACCATCCCTCGGCGGATCGGGCCCCTCGACGGATCGGGAGCGCGGACGGCTATCTCTGGTAGCGCTTGAGTACCAGGTTTCCGTCCTTCACAATCCGCTTCTCGAGCTCGGCCGCGTCGATCGCCCCGCTGTAATACTCCTGCAGCGCGGGTGTGGCCACCTTGTCCTTCCACTCGGGATAGCCGCGTACGGACTGGGCCGGGGCCGAGGTCAGATGCGAGGCCAGGGCGGTGCCGGTGGCCCAGCCGTCCTTCTCGGCGTGCAGCGCGGGCGCCTCGAGCGCCTCCGTCCCCGTGGGCAGCATCCAGTCACCCTTGGCCAGGCGCACCATGTTGTCCGGCTGCAGCAGGAAGTCGATGAACTCCATCGCCTCCTTCTTGTGCTCGGTGTCCTCGGAGATCGACAGGGTCTGCGGCGAGACGCCCTGCGTGAGCCCGTCGGCGCCGGCGGGTGCGGGCAGCACCTGCCACTCGAAGCCGTCCGGTGCCTGCTGGACGATCTGCTGGCGGTACGAGAAGCCGAGCGGCACCATCGCGTACTTGCCGCCGAAGAAGCCGGGCAGGGTGTCCGAGCCGCCCATGCCGAGCGTCGTGCTCGACGCGCTGTGGTCGGTGTTGACCTGGTCGTGGATCGTGCCGGGCACGACCCCGTCGCCCTCCTCGAAGCGGATGTCGACCTTGCCGTCGGGCTCCCGGTGGAAGAGCTGACCGCCCGCGGAGAGCGAGAGGTTGAGGGTGGCGGAGACCGGCTCCTTCAGGGGCCAGGCGACTCCGTACTTGCCGTCGCCGCTCAACTCCTTGGTGATCCGGCGGAACTCCTCCCAGGTCCAGGGCTTGTCCGGCGTCGGGATCCGTACGCCGGACTCCTTGAGCCACTTGGCGTTCGCCATGATGACCCGCGGCTCCTGGAGGAACGGGACGCCGTAGATCCCCTCGTCGAAGGTCGTCGTGTCCCAGCTGTTGCGCGGGATGTCGGACTTCAGGCGCGCGGGGATCAGCTCGGAGAGATCGGCGAGATAGCCGCCGTACGCGAAGTCCGCGAGGTCGTCGGAGGCGTCGTGGATGATGTCCGGCGCCTCACCGCCCTCGAAGGAGGTGAGCAGCTGGTCGTGCACGCTGTCCCAGCTGCCCTGGATGTACTTGACCTGGACGTCGGGGTGGGCGGCGTTCCACTCCTTGACCAGTTCCTTGTTCACCTCGACGGACTCGGCCTGCCAGGCGAGCGACTGGAACTGGAGGGTGATCTTCCCGTCCTTGTCGGGCTCGTCGCCGCTGCAGCCGGTGAGCACCGTCATGAGCGCGGCCGCGAGCAGGCCGATGACCTTGAAGGCCCTGATCGAGCACATCAGCTCTTCACCGCCCCTGCGAGCATGCCGCCCGTGATCCGCTTCTGGATGATCGCGAAGATCACCAGGGAGGGGATGGTGGCGAGGAACGCGGCGGCGGCGAGCGGACCGAGGTCGGCCACGCCCTCCGTGCCGATGAAGCGGTTCAGGATGACCGGCAAGGTCTGCTTCTCCGGGGTCTTGAGCAGGACGAGCGCGAAGAAGAACTCGTTCCACGCCGTGATGAAGGCGAACATCGCGGTGGCCACGATGCCGGGTGCGAGCAGCGGTGCGACCACCGAGACGAACGTCCGCAGCTTGCTCGCGCCGTCGACCGCCGCGGCCTCCTCGAGCTCGGCCGGCACGGCCCGTACGTAGCCGACGAGCATCCAGAGCGCGAAGGGCAGCGACCAGACCACGTACACCAGGATCAGGCCGGGCAGGGCGTTGATCAGATGCAGATTCTTCAGGATCAGGAACAGCGGGATGATGATGAGCACGAACGGGAACGCCTGGCTCACCACGACCCAGCCGGTCGCGGCCTTGGACAGGCGATTGCGGTGACGGGCCATCACATAGGCCATCGGTGTCGCGATCACCACCGCGACCAGGGCCGCGCTCAGCGCCACGATCAGGGAGTTGAGACCGGCCTGGAGCAGCGGCTGTTCGTCGAAGGCCTGCCGGAAGTTCTGCAGGGTGGGGTTCTCGGGGATCCAGGTCGGATCCAGACTCCCCAGCTCCTTGGCCGGCTTGAACGCCGTGGAGATCAGCCACAGGAACGGGAAGGCCAGGAAGACGAGATAGGCGAGCAGGGCCACGTACTGCGCGGCGCGTGCGGATTTTTTCGTACGCATGACTACTCGTCGCCTCCCTTCAGACGGCCGACCAGATAGAACGCGAGGATCACCGAGATCACCGCGACCATGACGCAGCCCATCGCCGCGGCGTACCCGAACTGCCCGTACCGGAAAGCCTCTTCGTAAGCGAAGAGCATCGGCAGGCGGGTGCGGCCGCCCGGGCCGCCCTGGGTGAGCACATAGACCAGGGCGAACGAGTTGAAGTTCCAGATGAAGTTGAGCGCCGAGATGGCGAGCGCGATCGGTTTGATGGCCGGCCAGGTGACCGTGCGGAACCGGCGCCAGGCGCCCGCGCCGTCCATCGCGGCCGCCTCATGGAGCTCGCGCGGGGTGTTCTGCAGTCCGGCGAGCAGCGCGACCGTGGTCTGCGGCATACCCGCCCAGATACCGACGACGATCACCGCGAACAGCGCGGTCGCCGTGCCGGTCAGCCAGTCGCGGCCCTCGCCCAGACCCAGGCTGGAGAGCGTTTCGTTGAGCACGCCCGCGTCGGGGTGGTAGACGAGCCGCCACATGATGCCGACGACGACCTCGGGCATCGCCCACGGGATGATCGCCAATGCCCGGGCCAGCCAGCGGAAGCGCAGGTTCTGGTTGAGCAGCAGCGCCAGGCCGAGGGCCAGGAAGAACTGCGGAACGGTGACGCCGACCGCCCAGAGCAGACCGATGCGGAACGAGTCCCAGAACAGGGTGTCGTGCAGCAGGTCCTGGAAGTTGAGGAGCCCGATCCACTGGGTGGGTTCGGTACGTCCTGACTGGGAGTCGGTGAACGCGAGCGCGATGCCGTAGAGCAGCGGCCCGACGCTAAGGACCAGAATCGGAATCAGCGCCGGCAGGACCAGGAACCAGGCTCCGTGGTCGGCCGGTCTGCGCGAGGGCGCATTCTTCGCTGACCGCTTCGACTTCGTCGCGGTCGCCAATGTCACGGAATCGGCTCCTTCGGGCGGGTACGTGGGGGTACGGCCGCCCTAGACGGCTAAGTCATCGTGCTGACGTGGACCTGATACGTCAAGCGACCTCGCAGGGGTTACGCGGTGTGCGAATGCAAGACTGATCCCCGACCGCGGACGCCGGCCGGGAAACGGAACGGCACCGCGGCAGGTGCGACCGGAACGTAGGGAGGCGGCGGATGGACGAGGCAAGGGCACGTCAGGTGCTCGACGGCGTGGGGCTCACCGGGGATGCGCGGCTGCTCTCGCTCGGTGAGAACGCGGTGTTCGCACTCGGTGATCTGGTCGCCAAGGTCGGCCGCTCTGCTCCTGGACTGATCGAACGGGCCGGCCACGAGGTGAAGATCGCCGAATGGCTCGCGGAGTCGGGAGTGCCGGCGGTGCGGGCCGCCGAGCCCAAGCCCCGTGTGTTCGAGGGGCATCCGGTCACGGTGTGGCAGCGGCTCGGCGAGTCGGTGCGGCCCGCGGAGCCGGCGGATCTCGCCGCGCTGATCCGGCTCGTGCATCAACTGCCCTCCCCTCCCGCGGAGTCCTTCGTGCTGCCGCGCCGTGAACTGCTCGGCGGGGTCAACCGCTGGCTGCGGCTCGCCGGTGACGCGATCGATCCCGCGGATGTGGAGTTTCTGCGGGCGCGGCGGGCCGCCTTCTCGCGGGAGGTGCAGGAGCTGACGCCGCATCTGCCCAAGGGGCCCATCCACGGGGACGCACTGCCGCGGAACGTACTGGTGACGGCGGACGGTCCGGTGCTCGTGGATCTGGAGACGTTCTCGTCCGACTTCCGCGAGCACGATCTCGTGGTGATGGCCCTGTCCCGCGACCGGTACGGGCTCGACCCCGCCGCGTATGACTCCTTTGTCCGGATCTACGGATGGGATGTCCGGGAGTGGGAGGGGTGTGCGGTGCTCCGGGGTGCGCGGGAGACGGCGAGCTGTGCGTGGGTGGCGCAGCACGCGCCCACCAACCCGAAGGCGCTGGCGGAGTTCGAGCGGCGGGTGGCGTCCTTGCGGGACGGGGATCCGTCGGTGCGGTGGTATCCGTTCTGAGCGGCTGAAGGTCCCGTTCCGGGAGGCCGAGACGTCCCGCGTGAGGTCCGGCCGCGGGGACGCGTGTGCGTACCGGGCGGGCTACACGGTTTCGAGGACAGGCTCCGAACGTCGCAGCCCCCGGATCGGACGGGTGGCGACGAGTGCCACCGCGCACCCGGTGCTCATCAGGGCGGCGAGCAACAGCAGTTCGTGTACGCCCAGGACCGAGCTTGCCGGTCCGGAGACCACCTGGCCGAGCGGGACCGCCAGGATCGACCCCGCGATCTCGTACGCGGAGATCCGGTTGAGCTTGTCCGCCGGGATCCGGGTCTGCACGGTCGTCGCCCACTGCACGCCCCAGAACGCCCAGCCGACGCCGCTCAGCGCGTAGCCGAGGAACACCATGGGCAGCGAGATGTCCGGGGCGAGCCCCGCGGCGAGCGGCATCAGCGGGAACAGGAACATCGCCACCGCCCCGCCGAGCAGCGGCCGCGCGGGGCGCATCCGGATCGCGAGCAGGCCACCGAGCACGCAGCCGGCGCCGAACGCGCCTTCTGCGTAGCCGAAGGCGGCGCTCCCGTGCTCCCCGGTGATCGAGGCCGCGCCGAGCGGAGTGACCGGACCCCAGACGAACACGCCGAGCACCCACCAGATGAGGATCACCGCCCACAGCCAGGATCTGGAGCGGAACTCCTGCCAGCCCTCGCGCAGGTTCTCCAGGGTCGAGGCGGAACCGTCGACCGTGTACGCCCCGAGCCGCAGCGCGAGCAGGCACAGACCGCTCGCCCCGAACGTGCCCGCGGTCACCGCGAAGGCCCACACCGGGGAGAAGGCCGCGAGGAGTCCCGCGAGCGCGGGTCCGGCCATGGTCGAGATGCCTTGCGCCACGCGCAGCACCCCGTTGGCCTTCTGCGCATCGACGGCGACTTGTGGGACGAGGCCGTTCACACCCGGCTGGAACATCGCGGTGGCCAGACCGCCGAGCGCCGTCACACCGATCAGGAACCACAGTCCGGGCCGCCCCGAGGCGAAGGCCAGGGCCGTCACCCCGATCAGGGCGCAGCGCACCGCGTCCGCCCCGATCATCAGCGGCCGCGGGTGGATCCGGTCCGCGAGCACCCCGCCGAAGACCACGAAGAGCGCGAACGCCCCCATCCAGGCGCCCAGCGCATACCCGACCGCGCTCACTCCGTACCCGAGGGCCAGCATCGCCACCGACAGCGCGACGGGCAGCATCGCGTCACCGAGCAGCGAGGCGATACGGGCGGTGAAGTAGAGGGTGAAGTTGCGGGTCCACAACGGCGGTGCGGGAAGCGGTGGTTCGCCCGTCGCGGGCGCCGCCCGGGTCGTGTCCGTCATCGCGGACCGCCACCCGCCCGCCGTACGGCACCGCTCGGCACGCTCTCCGCCCCAGCACGACCCACGGGTCCCACGCCCCACCCCAACACAAGCGATCGACACGGCTCTTGCCGAGCCTCGGCACCGCTCATGTTGACCATGACCCCGCCCCGGGAGCAAGGTCTATACCACCGACGATCCCGCGACCCCGCGCCCGCCGCTCCCCTCCGCCTCCCGAACCGAGGGCTTCACCCGCCCCCGCAATCCAGGGCTTCCGCCGGACCCTTCACACCCCGGAGTTGATATCGAGCTCCCTCAACGGCCAGCTCGCCTCGACCACCGCCGACGCATCCCCCTTCGCCCTCAGGAACTCCTGGAAGTCCGCCGCCCACTCCGCGTACCAGGCGATCTGCTGACGGTGCAGCGCGGCCGGGCCAAGGGTGGCGATCTTCGGGTAGCGGTCGGCTATCGCGCCCGCGAGCCGGGCCGCGGCGAGTGCGTCGGCCGTCGCATTGTGCGCGTCGTCGAGCACGATCCCGTACTCGGTGCAGACCGCCTCGAGATTGCGCTTGCCTTTGCGGTAGCGATCTGCGGTGCGGTCGATGATGTACGGGTCGATGACGGGCGCCGGCTCGCGTCCGCCCAGTCGCTCCCGCAGCGAAGGCAGGCCATGGCGCCGCAACTCGGCGGAGAGCAGGGTCAGATCGAAGGTCGCGTTGTACGCCACGACCGGGACGCCCGTGTCCCAGTACCCCACCAGGGCCCGGGCCAGCTGATCCGCGACCTCCCCGGCCGGACGGCCTTCGGACGCCGCGCGCTCACTGCTGATGCCGTGCACCGCGACCGCCTCGGCGGGGATCGGCACGCCCGGATCGGCGAGCCACTCCCTGCGCCCTATCGGCTTCCCACCCCTGACCTCGATCAGCGCGCCGGTCACGATGCGCGCCTCGCGCGGGTCCGTGCCCGTGGTCTCGAGGTCGAAGCCGATCAGCAGCTCCTGGTGCCAGCCCATGCGTGGCGCCTCCTTCGTTGCGGTTCCCCCGTGTGGTCACACGATCGCATGCGGCACTGACAACGAGGTCCGCCCGGGGTCCGCTCCGGGGTACGGGCCCGCGAGGCCCCGGGGATCACGGCACCCGACAACACGACCCCCGAGGATCAAGGCGCCCGCCGACACGCCCCCGGAGATCACGGCACCCGGAGCTCACGACACCGGCCGGGAATCCGCCCACACCGACTCGAACTCTTCCCGGTACGTCTCGAAGAGGCCGTGCTCCCCGCCCCGCGCCTCGTCCGCCTTGACCACCCGGGAGCCGCTGCGCAGCACCAGGACGGGCGCCTCCATGCCGCGCGCGCGGCGCAGATAGGACTGGATCACCGCGACCCCGTCCGCCCCGTCCCCGTCGACCAGGTACGCGGTGAAGCGAGGGGTCTCGTCGAAGACATGGATCTGGAAGGCGCCGGGGTCGCGCAGGCGCGAGCGCACCCGTCGCATATGCAAAATGTTCATCTCGACGGAGCGGCTCAACTCGCCCCGCTTCAGCCCCAGTTCCCGCTCGCGCCGTTTCACCGCGCTGCTCGCCGGGTTCAGGAAGAGCAGCCGCACGCGCCCGCCCGCCTCCGCGAGGCGCATCAGCCGGCGGCCCGAGAAGTTCTGCACCAGGAGATTGAGCCCTATGCCGATCGCGTCGAGGCGGCGGGCGCCGCCGAACAGATCCTCCGCCGGAAACTGACGCAGGAGACGGACCCGGTCCGGATGCACCCCGACCACGTCCGCGTACCGGTCCCCGACGATGTCCTCCACCGCGTCCACCGGCAGTCGGCGCGCGGACGGCACCTCCGCGTCACCGCCCAATATCTCAAGGAGACGGGAGGATGCCCGCTCGGCCTGCGCGAGCACCGTCTCGGACAGGGCGCGGTTGCGGGAGACCACATTGCGCGTGACCTCCAGCTCGTCCAGGGCGAGCTCCACATCGCGCCGGTCGTCGAAGTACGGCTCGAAGCAGGGCCAGTGCTGGACCATCAGTTCGCGCAGCTGCGGCAGCGTGAGGAAACTCAGCACATTGTCGTCGGCCGGGTCCAGCAAGTACCCCTTGCGGCGGCTCACTTCCCGTACGGCGACCGCCCGCTGCACCCACTCCTGTCCGGCGGGACCTGCGGCGGCCACGACCCAGTCGTCGCCGTGGACGGGTTCGTAGATGGGGCGCAGGACGGCGGCGACCACGGCGCGCAGCCGCTGCTCGACCAGATTCAGCCAGATATAGGCCCGCCCGGCGCGCTGTGCGCGGGTGCGCACCTCGCGCCAGGCGTCGGCGCCCCAGTTCAGTTCCGGTCCGATCTGGGAGCCCGTGTCCACAGGTCGTGCCAGGGACACCGCTGAGGGCGGGGTGTCCGTGGAGCCTCCCTCATCGCGACCCGAGTCGCCTGGGGGCAGCTCAAGACCTCCCGAGCTCACCCGTGCACCGCCTTCCGCTCCCCCTGGGACCCTGTCGCGTTGACGAAACGGGCCTCCGGGCCGAGCAGCGCCCGGACCCCGTTCAACGATCAAGGAAGGGTACTCCGGGAGCGGCGGGCGGTGCAGCAGGATGGACAGGCTGCTTTCTCAACTCCCTTGATCCGGCTGGCCGTTCTGGTCCGCGAGGTCCGCGGGAGTGAGCGGATTCATAGCGGTCACATCACGCGGGGCCAGCGAGAAGCCCTGCCAGTGCACCGGCATCGGCTGCTGGTCCTCGTCCCGCGCCACGTGATGGAAGCCCATGTTGACCCATACGATCGGGTGGGTGAGGGTCTGTCCGTTGACCCACTTGTCGACGCTCTTGCCGCCGCCCGCACCGCAGTTCGGGATGTTGTTGCTCGCGAACTGCTCGCACTTCTTGTAGTTGGTGAAGAACACGTCGTGCTTGGTGAACGGACGCCCCGAGTACTTGGCCTGCGCGCCCGGGACGATCTCGTACGAACGGGCATGGCCGTCCTTGTTCTTGCCGGCCGTGCTCACCACCCGCCACCAGCGCATCGTCCTGGCGTCCGCGGCCAGTTCCTTGGTCACCTTGGTACGCGTGGTCTTGTTGCTCGGGGCGGAGCTGCCGCGCGCGGGCGGGCTGATCTTCGAGTCGTACTGCTCGACCTTCGCCTTCGGTGAGCCGTCCAGGCCGAAGTTGAGCCGCCAGAACACGTTGTGGCTGTGGCTCGTCGCATAGTCCTTGGCGCCCTTGCCGATCGGCCAGCCCCGGCCGTCGCCCGCGTCGTAGTCACCGGAGGAGAGCGAGCCGGTCGCGCCCACGTTGGCCTGGATGGTGCCGTCGTCCTGGAAGCGCCACTCGGTGATGTACTCGTACCAGCCGACCTGGTTCACCGCGTACACGAGCAGGTCCTTGCCCTGTGTCTGGCGGATCTTGACCGAGCCGTTCTCCTGGACCTCGCTCATGCGGTACGCGTGGCCACGGGCGCGCGTGGTGACGCAGAGGCCGTTCACATTGGCCTGCTCGGGGTTCCAGGCCTCGGGGACCTTCACCTTCTTGATGGTGCCGCCCGGGCACTCCCCCGGATTCATCGGCATCAGGCCCTGCCCGAAGCCGGCGCCCGTGAGGTCGTCGTACTCCACCGAGCCGTCGTCGTAGGGGACATGGATCTGTGCGAGCTTGGCCGTGGTGAGGACCGGGATCGGGGCCGCCTCGCCCTTCGGCTGGTACGAGATCTTGTCGAGGACAAGGCCTGCGGCGGTCTCGTAGTGCCAGCACATCCGCCAGGTGGTCCCACCGGACAGCGTCTGCTCGATGCGGTACGCGGCGCTGCAGTCGGCGGCCGGTGCGGGGGCCGCCGGGGTGCCGGCGGCGGTGCCGGCCGCAGGGTTCGCGGGTGCCGCGGCGTTGGCGGGCCCCGCTGCCAGGGCCGTGCCGGCGAGGACGGCGGCGGCGCTCAGGGCGGCGAACCGGCTACGCGCGCGGCGTGCTCTGTTCACGTGCATGGTGAAGTGCTCCCTCGTACAGAAGTGGGGGGTGGCTCCACGGCTCCGGCGCAACAGGCGCCCAGGGAGCCGGAGTTGCTGCCACGGCGTCAGGAAAGGCGGCCCACCGAGCGTGAGCTCAGGTCGACGATCAGGTCACGGGCGTCGATCCAGGGCCCGTTGACCACCTTCGGGAAGAGGCGTACGCAGCGGTGCTTGCCGCACTCCGCCAGCGCACCCGGCGCGGGAGCCTCGGCGGCGGAGCGGAAGATCATGCTGTGCACCTGCAGTTGGCCGGCCTCGGTCAGGGCCTTCCCGGTCGCGTCCTTGTAGTCCTTCTTGAGGTCCGCGGAGAGCGGGCTCTTCAGAAGCAGCTCGACGGCTTCGCGGTTCTCCTCGCGGCTCGCGGGCGCCTGGACGCCCTTCTGCGTATCCGTGGCCACGACCTCACCGGCCGCCAGATCGACGGTCTTGGTGATGAGCGCGTCGGTCTTGTAGTCGTAATACGTGAGCTCGGCGCGGCGCGGCACCGACGCCCCGGCCGCCTCGTCGGGGCTCAACTCGCCGAGGTTGGTGGCGAGATGCTGGACCCCGCGGCCCCCCTCGACATCGCGGCCCCCGGTCAGCTGGGCCGCCCCCGAGGCGATCTCCTGGGCCCGCCGCAGTTCGCCGTCGGTGAGCGGGTCGCGCCCGACCCCCTTGTCCCCCTCCTCGGGAGCTGCCTCGACCTGCGCGGGCGGCAGCGCCGGAACTTCCTTCTGCTGTCCGGCCGTTGCGGCTCTGCCCGCCCCCGCCTCCGCCGTCCCCGGCAGCGTGATGCCGACCATCACCGCGGTCCCCGTGACCGCGACGGCCGCACCGGCCACCACCTTGCCCAGGTGGCGGTGCATGAGTGTGCGCACTGTTCCCCCTATGTCCTCACCTGCCTGCCCCTGTCCCCTTTGCGGGTGCAGACATTCCGAGTATGTGTGGTCGGCCTGTAGGACGGGGCGGATCGAGGGGTGGTTGCCTCACTATGGGGGAACTCTTCCCGAAGTCGCCTCAGGCCTCACGGCCGGAAGTGGAAGATTCGACCCATGCAGGTCTGGCCTGGACAGGCGTATCCGCTCGGCGCCACGTACGACGGTGCCGGGACCAATTTCGCGGTCTTCTCGGAGGCCGCCGACCGCATCGAGCTCTGTCTGCTGCACGACGACGGCTCGGAGACCGCGGTGGAGCTGCGGGAGACCGATGCCTTTGTGCGGCATGCGTATCTGCCCGGCATCATGCCCGGTCAGCGCTACGGCTTCCGCGCGCACGGCACGTACGCGCCCGAGCACGGTCAGCGCTGCAACTCGGCGAAGCTGCTGCTCGATCCGTACGCGCGGGCGATCAGCGGGCATATCGAGTGGGGCGAGGAGGTGTACGGCTACCACTTCGACGCCCCGGAGCGGCGCAATGATCTGGACTCGGCGCCGCACATGATGAGCTCGGTGGTGGTGAACCCGTACTTCGACTGGGGCGACGACCGGCCGCCGCGTACCGAGTACCACCAGACGGTGATCTACGAGGCCCATGTGAAGGGTCTGACGATGCTGCATCCGGCGGTTCCCGAGGAGGACCGCGGTACGTATGCGGCGCTCGCGCATCCGGCGGTCATCGACCATCTCACCGAACTGGGCGTCACCGCGCTCGAGTTGATGCCGGTGCATCAGTTCGTCAACGACCACCGTCTGGTCGACATGGGGCTGAGCAACTACTGGGGCTACAACACGATCGGCTTCTTCGCCCCGCACAACGCGTACGCGTCCTGGGGCGATCGAGGGCAGCAGGTCCTGGAGTTCAAGTCCGCGGTGCGGGCGCTGCACGAGGCGGGGATCGAGGTGATCCTCGACGTGGTCTACAACCACACGGCCGAGGGCAACCATCTGGGTCCGACACTCTCGTTCCGCGGCCTGGACAACACCTCGTACTACCGGCTCACGGATGATCCGCAGTACTACATGGACACGACCGGCACCGGGAACTCGCTGCTCATGCGCTCGCCGCACGTGCTGCAGCTGATCATGGACTCGCTGCGGTACTGGGTCACCGAGATGCATGTGGACGGTTTCCGCTTCGATCTCGCGGCGACGCTCGCGCGGCAGTTCCACGAGGTGGACCGGCTCTCGTCGTTCTTCGACCTGGTGCAGCAGGACCCCGTGGTCAGTCAGGTGAAGCTGATCGCCGAGCCGTGGGACGTGGGTGAGGGCGGCTACCAGGTGGGGAACTTCCCGCCGCTGTGGACCGAGTGGAACGGCAAGTACCGCGACACCGTACGGGACTTGTGGCGCGGCGAGCCGCAGACGCTGGCCGAGTTCGCCTCGCGCCTGACGGGGTCCTCGGACCTCTACCAGGACGACGGGCGCCGGCCGCTCGCCTCGATCAACTTCGTGACCTGCCATGACGGTTTCACACTGCATGATCTGGTCGCGTACAACGAGAAGCGCAACGAGGCCAACGGCGAGGACAACAACGACGGCGAGAGCCACAACCGCTCGTGGAACTGCGGGGTGGAGGGCGAGACCGACGACCCCGAGGTGCTCGCGCTGCGCGGCCGGCAGCTGCGGAACTTCATCGCCACGCTGCTGCTGTCGCAGGGTGTGCCGATGCTCAGTCACGGCGACGAGTTCGCCCGCACCCAGCACGGCAACAACAACGCGTACTGCCAGGACAGCGAGCTGGCCTGGGTGCACTGGCCGCAGGACGACGACGATGGTCTGCTGGCGTTCACCCGGGCGGCCGCCCGGCTCAGGCGGGAGCATCCGGTGTTCCGCAGGCGGCGCTTCTTCCATGGCCGTCCCGTGGAGGAACCGACCGGCTCACAGGGCGAGTTGACCGATATCGCCTGGTTCACCCCGGCGGGCGAGGTGATGCGTCAGCGCGACTGGGACCGCTCGCACGCCCGCGCCCTGTCGGTCTTCCTCAACGGCAACGCGATCTCCGAGCCGGGCGCGCGCGGCGAGCGCATCCAGGACGACTCGTTCCTGCTGATGTTCAACGCCGCGCCGGAGCCGGTCGAGTTCGTGGTGCCGCTGAACCACGGACGGCAGTGGCAGGTCGTGCTCGACACGTCCGCCGAGGACGGGGTGCCCGGCGAGGACGGCCCGAAGGTGCGGGCCGGCGACCGGCTCCGGCTCGCCGACCGCAGTCTCACGGTGCTGCAGCGGCCGGCTTGAGGTCCTTCTCCGGTACGTCCGCACCGGAAGGCTCCCGTACGGCGAGGGAGACGAGGAACGCGCAGACGGCGGCCGCGCTGCCGAGGGCGAACGCCACGTGTGCCCCGTACGCCTCGGCGAGCCGTCCCGCGACGGCGAGCGTGACCGCCTGCCCGCCGACGAAGGCGCTGACCGCGAAGGTCATGCCTTCGGAGAGCCGGTCCTTGGGCACGGCCCGCTCGGTCAGGCCGAACCCGGTGATCAGGTTCGGTGCGTAGATCGCGCCGAAGACCGTGACCACGAGGTACAGCGCTGTCATGGACCCGGTCCAGATCAGCGGCAGCGAGAGTACGGCCGCGGCGGCCGTGGCGATGCGCCAGCGCAGCCGCAGCCCGAAGCGGGCGGGCAGCGCCGCCATGGACAGGCCGACCACGGCGCTCATCACGCCCATCGCCGCGTAGACCAGACCCGCTTGGCCCGCGTGTCCCAACTCCTGGGTGAGCGCGGTGATTCCGGCTCCGCACGCGCCCAGCAGGACGCCGAGGAAGACGAGGCCGGCGCGGACCACGTGGACCGAGGGAGGCATCCGGCGTCGCGGCCGGGCGCCCGTGCCCCGTAGGGCCAAAGGCACCGCACGAGCCGAGGGGTGCAGCGCGAAGGCCGTCCCGCACCCGGCCACCAGAAGCGCCGCGAGGGCGAAGGCGTACGCGGGATGGCCGGCCACGGCCGCGATGCCGACGAGTGCGGGTCCGAGCACGAAGGACAGTTCGTCCATCGTGCCCTCCAGCGAGAGCGCCGTGTCGACCAGCCGGTCGTCCGCGCCCCGGCCGCGCGCGAGCGCCACGATGCGGGAGCGGGCCAGCGGTCCGATCCCGGGCTGGGTGGCGCCCGCGAGCACACCGAGCGCGATCAGCGCACCGGTCGGCAGGCCGGACAGCGCGGCCAGCGTGAACACGGTGATCGCGAGCGCGTTGACCAGCGCGAAGAGCAGCACCACGGGCCGCTGTCCGCGCCGGTCGGCGAGCCGCCCGAGGCAGGGGCCCATGGCCACCTGGCCGAGCGCGAGGGCGCAGCCGACGGCGCCTCCCGTGCCGAGCGAACCGCTGGTCTCGGCGACGAGCAGCACGCTGCCCATTTGGATGGTCGCGGTGGGGAGTCGCCCGAGGAACGAGACGGCCGGGAGCAACGCCCCGGTCAGCCCGATCACCTGGCGATAAGCACCGAATGTCCCTTCTGAACCCCAACTCCCCTTGGTCATCATCCGACGCTAGCCACGCCCGCCGAAGCGGGTGCATGAGCCGATGACACAAAAGCCGCGCAGCAGGGTACGTACGTTCGCATGACGACCGTGCCGTTCGCCGCTTCCTCCGGAACCTCGTTCGCCGCCCCCTCCGCCACGTACCGGCTGCAGCTGACCCCCGACTTCCCGTTCGCCGCCGCCGAGGCCGCAGTGCCGTATCTGGCGCGGCTCGGCGTCTCGCATCTGCATCTGTCGCCGGTGCTCGAGGCCGTGCCCGGCTCGCTGCACGGCTATGACGTGACGGACCATTCCCGGGTACGGGAGGAACTGGGCGGCGAGGACGGGCTGCGGGCCCTGTCGGCGACCGCGCGGGCGCAGGGCCTCGGTCTGGTCCTGGACATCGTGCCCAATCACATGGCCGCCTCCGCGCGCCACAATCGCGCGCTGTGGGAGGTTCTCAAGGACGGTCCGCAGTCGCCGTACGCCCGCTGGTTCGACATCGACTGGCAGGCGGGCGGCGGCCAGGTGCTGCTGCCGGTGCTCGGCGGCCGGGTCGGGCAGGAGCTCGCGGACTTACGGGTGGACGGTGGCGTCCTGCGCTACCACGACCTGGAGTTCCCGCTCAGGGAAGGCACCGAGGACCGGCCGCTGCCCGAGCTGCTCGATGCGCAGTGGTACCGGCTCGCGTGGTGGCGGCTCGCCCGCACGGAGCTCAACTACCGCCGGTTCTTCACGATCTCCGATCTCATCGGGGTGCGGGTCGAGGACCCGGAGGTCTTCGACGCCACCCACGGCAAACTGCTCCAGCTGCTCGCCGAGGGCGTCGCGGAGGGGCTGCGCGTGGACCATCCCGACGGCCTTGCGGACCCCGGGGCGTATCTGCGGCGGCTGCACGAGGCGACGGGCGGGCGCTGGACGGTCGTGGAGAAGATCCTCGCGGACGGTGAGCATCTGGAGGCGGGCTGGCCGGTCGCGGGCACGACCGGCTATGACGCGCTGCGGCATGTGGACGGGCTGTTCGTGGACCCCGCAGGTGCCGGTGAACTCCTGGGCCAGTACCGGCGGTTCACCGACGCGCCGGCCGACCGCGGCGGGCACTGGGAGGCGACGGTGCGCCGGGCCGCGTACAAGGTGGTCACGCATGAACTGGCCGCCGAGGTCGACCGTCTGGTGCGCGCGGTGCAGCGCTGCGCGACCTTGCCCGGGCAGCGCGACCACGCGCCGTGGGCGCTGCGCACCGCGCTGCGCGAGCTCCTGGTGCGGATGCCGGTCTACCGTCCGTACGGCACCGGTGAGTCGGTACGGCGGGTGCTCACCGACGAGGCGGCGGCCGGGGCGCGCACCGCGTTCACCGTGCCCGAGGAGGCCGACGCGGTCGACTGCGTGCGGGAGTTGCTGCTCGATCCGGCCGGCGACGCCGCGCACACCGAGCTGCGCACACGGTTCGCGCAGACCGCTTCGGCGCTGCGCGCGAAGGCCGTCGAGGACACGGCCTGCTACCGCCACACCCCGTTGCTCTCCGCGGCGGAGGTCGGGGGCGATCCGGGGCGTCCGGCGATCGGCCCGGCCGAGTTCCATGCCTTCTGCACGCGGATGCAGCGCGACTGGCCGACGGGCGGCACCGCGCTCTCCACGCACGACACGAAACGCAGCGCCGATGTACGCCTTTTCATCGCTTTGCTGTCCGAATGCCCGGACCGCTGGGCCGACTTGCTGGCCACTGTCACCGCCATGGCCGACGCGGCGCCCGCGCCCGACGCACAACTGGCCTGGGCCGCCTGGCAGACACTCCTGGGGATCGAGTTCCCGCACCAGGAGCGGATGCGGGCCACCCTGCTCAAGCACGCGCGGGAGGCGAGCCTCTTCACGTCCTGGACGGAACCCGATCCGGTGTACGAAGCGGCCGTCGAGGAGTTCATGGACGCCGGGCCGGGCGGGCCCGCGGCGTACAGGGTCTCGGAGTTCGCGCGCCCCCTGTCGGACCACGGCTGCACGAACGTGCTCGCCGCGGCCCTGATCCATCTGACGATGCCCGGGGTGCCGGATCTGTATCAGGGCACGGAGCTCCGGTATCTGGCGCTGGTCGACCCGGACAACCGGCGGCCGGTGACGTTCCAGGAAGCCCGCTTCAAGGGGCTCGACGAGGAGCGGGAGCGCTGGGATCTCGACCGCAGGAAGCTCTTCCTCACCATGACGGCCCTGCGCCTTCGGCGGGAACTCGTGGACTGCTACGGCGAGTTCGGCGGCTATGTGCCGCTCACCGCCGAAGGCCCGGCGGCCGAGCACTGCGTGGCCTTCGCGCGCACCGGGATCGCCTCGATGGCCATCACGGTCACGACCCGGCTCTCCCTGCGGCTCCTGGAGGCGGGCGGCTGGCGCGACACCACACTGGCGCTGCCGCCCGGGCGGTACGTGGACGCGCTCGCGTCCGACGAGCGGGTGCACGAAGGGCGGGTGCGGCTTGCGGACGTGACCGGGCCGTGGGGGGTGGCGCTTCTCGTACCCCACCCGTGACAGGTGCGCCGGGGGTCACCTCTCATCGGGTGTGCACGGCGAGCATCTCCGTGCTCATCGGGTGTGCACGGCGAGCACCTCGGTCACCGTCCGGACGAACGCACCGAGCACCCCGGCCGGCTCCGACCGTGTGAACACAGTCAGTTCACGCCGCCACGCCGGCTCCACGGACAGCACCGCACAGTCCTCGCCCACCGCTCCCCGTACGACATGGGCGGGCGCCGCCGCGATCCCGACGCCGGCCGCGGCCATCCGCACGGCCGTCGAGGTGTGCTCGGTCCATACGGCGGTACGAGGCGAGAAGCCGGCCTGTGCGCAGGCCCAGTCGAGGAAGCGCCGGCCGTGGACGACCGGTTCCATCGCGCACCGCACCCAGGCGAGTTCGGCCAGTTCGCCCAGCTCGACCCGCGTGCGGCCCGCGAGCCCGTCGTCGAAGGGCACGGCGAGAACGATCTCCTCCTCGCCGACGCCGGTGACGGCACCGGTCCAGTGCAAGGGCCGCGGGCCGATCGCGAGGTCGGCGACGCCCCGTTCGACCTGCTCCTCCAGCTGCTCCGTCGTGCCGTACTCGTGCAGGAGCAGCCGTACGCCCGGGTGCGCGCGGCGCCAGCGGGCGAAGACCTCGGGCAGCAGGCCGACGGCGACGGCGTGCATCGCGGCGATATGCAGCTCACCGCCCTCCGCGCCGGCCGCCGCCCGGGCGGCGCGCTGGGCCCGGGCGGCGCTGCGGACGGCGAGTTCGGCGTGCGGCAGGAACGCCCGGCCCATCGGGGTCAGGCCCACGCCCCGGGTCATCCGCTCCAGGAGCGCACCGCCCACCGACTTCTCCAGGGCCTTGATCTGGTGCGAGAGCGCGGGCTGGGTGACGTGCAGAAGCTCGGCGGCGCGCGTGAAGGACGACTCCTCCACCACCGTCAGGAAGTACTCCATCTGCCGAAGACTCATCGCCGACCACCCCCGCGAAGGCACCGCCGGCCCTCCCCATAAGCACCGTGCATGGATCCCACAAGAACATTGCCTTGGACGCGGATCAAGCCCCGGCCGCAGGCTACGGATCATGAACACCGCGACGGCAACACCCCAGGGCACGACGGCAGCACCCCAGGAAGCGGACGTCATCGTCATCGGCGGCGGCACCGGTGGCTACTCCACCGCACTGCGCGCCGCGCACCTCGGCCTCAGCGTGATCCTCGCCGAACGCGACAAGGTCGGCGGCACCTGTCTGCACCGCGGCTGCATCCCCAGCAAGGCGATGCTGCACGCCGCCGAGCTCGTCGACTCGATCGCGGAGGCGCGGGAGCGGTGGGGCGTCAAGGCGAGCCTCGAGTCGGTGGACTGGGCGGCGCTCGTGGCGACCAGGGACGACATCGTGTCCCGCAACCACAAAGGCGTCGAGGCCCATCTCGGGCACGGAGGCGTCTATGTGGTCCGTCAGAGCGCCGAGTTGGCAGGGCCGCGCACCGTGCGCGCCGGCGGCCGGACGTACACCGCGCGCCGGGGCATCGTCCTGGCGACCGGCTCGCGGCCGCGTACGCTGCCGGGTCTCGAGCCGGACGGGCGGCGCGTGGTGACCAGTGACGACGCCCTGTTCGCGCCCGGACTTCCGCAGTCGGTGCTGATTCTCGGCGGGGGTGCGATCGGCGTCGAGTACGCCTCGTTCCACCGCTCCATGGGCGCCGAGGTCACTCTGATCGAGGCCGCGGAACGGCTCGTACCGCTGGAAGACGCCGATGTCAGCCGGCACTTGACGCGCGGTCTGAAGAAGCGCGGCATCGATGTGCAGACCGGCGCGCGCCTCGAAGGCGCCGCGGTCCTCGACGACGGGGTACGCGCCACCGTCCGCACCGCCCGAGGTGAGCTGCGCACCCTGGAGGCCGAGCGGCTCCTGGTCGCCGTGGGCCGGGTGCCGGTCACCGACGGCCTGAACCTGGCGGCCGCCGGCCTGGTCACCGACGAGCGCGGCTTCGTGGCGCCCGCCGACTGGGACAGGCTCGAGACGTCCGTTCCCGGTATCCATGTCGTCGGTGATCTGCTGCCGCCGCCCTCGCTCGGCCTCGCCCACGCCTCGTTCGCCGAGGGGCTCCTGGTCGCCGAGACACTGGCCGGTCTGCCCTCGGGGCCCGTCGACTACGCCGCCGTCCCCCGAGTCACGTACTCCGCACCGCAGACGGCCTCCGTCGGGCTCGGCGAGGCCGAGGCGCGGGCGCGCGGGCACGAAGTCGAGGTGAACACCCTGCCGTTGACGGCCGTGGCCAAGGGCATGGTGCACGGGCAGGGCGGCATGGTGAAGGTCGTGGCCGTCCAGGGCGGCGGGCAGGTGCTCGGAGTCCACCTGGTCGGACCGCATGTCTCGGAGATGATCGCGGAGAGCCAGCTGATCGTCGGCTGGGAGGCCGAACCCGCCGATGTGGCCCGGCACATCCACGCCCATCCGACCCTCTCCGAAGCGGTCGGCGAAGCCTTCCTCACCCTCGCCGGACGCGGTCTGCATCAGCAGTAGGCACTCGGTGCCCCGGACGGTTCTCGGCCACCTTGACAGCAGGGTCGGCACATGGGGTACTGCGGGTGCGCACGCCGGACGGACCAGGGCCCGTCCGGCGGATCGGGCCTGGTGCACGGTGGCCCGACAGCAGGCCTGCTCCGCCGGACAGGCCCACAACGGGGGTGAGTCACCTGACGGAACAGCACTACCCCAGCGTCAATGAACTCGTCCTGTCCGCCCGGGTGTTGGTGGCCGAGCAGCCCTGGCTGTGCCGACTGCGCCGCGTCGGCACCTCGCGGGCCGGACGCCCGTTGCACCTGCTCTCGGTGGGCCACGCGACCCGTACCGTCCTCGTGGTGGCGGGGGCGCACTCCAACGAACCGGTCGGCGGCCCCACGGCGCTGCACCTGGCCCGTCAGGTCGCCGCCGACCCCCGCCTTCGCACCCACACCTCCTGGCACTTCCTGCTCTGCGCCGACCCCGACGGGGCGAGTCTGCACCGTTCCCTCACACCGGCCTCGCTGCTCGACTACCACCGGCACTTCTTCCGGCCGGCCGGGCCCGAGCAGCCGGAGTGGGCGCCGTCGGTGCTCCCGCCGGACCGGCTGCCGCCCGAGGCGCGCACCCTGCTGCGGCTGATCGACGAGCTGCAGCCGTATCTGCAGGTGTCGCTGCACGGCACCGATCTGGGCGGCACCTGGGTGCAGTTGACCCGGGAGATACCGGGTCTCGCCGAGCCGTTCGCGAAGTCCGCCGCGCAGCTGCACATCCCCATCGAGACCGGGACCTCGGACGCGGCAGGCTGGCCGGTCACCGGTCCCGGGGTGCATGTGATGCCGCAGCCCGGGTCCGAAGTGCCCTTCCCCAGCCTGCCCGAGGACGTGACCCGCTCCACGTGGTACCACGCCCACCGCTACGGGGGGCTCACCGCGATCGTCGAAGTGCCCATGTGGGCCAGCGATCTCGTCGACGACACGCATGCCCACCCCGATCCGGGGGCGGCCCTGCAGCATGTGTCGCGGCGGCTGCGGGCCCAGGCCGCGCAGGTGGAGCAGGTGCTGTCCCGCGCCAGGACGGCCGAGCGGTACGCGGCCGCCCACACGGATACCGGCGGCCCGTTGGAGCCGCCGCACCCGCTGGCACCGCTGCTGCGCGCCACGCGCTGGGCGCTCGACCTCGTGCCGGGCCTTGCCGACGACTGGCTCCTTCCGCCGCCCGCCGACGCGACCATGACGTATGTCTCCAGCATCGACGCGTTCGGCCGGCGCCTTCCGCTACGGGCCGCGGCGATGCTCCTGAGGGTCCTGAAGGCGGCAGGCGACCCCACGGCGCCGGAGCTCGACCACCTGGTGACGCGCTGGTGCGAGGAGTTCGCGACGGCGTTCCGCGCGCGGTGGGTGCCGCTCGAGCACCAGGTCGAGCACCAGGCGCGCACCGTGCTCACGGCGGCGCAGTATGCGCGCGTGGCCGCGGATGCCGCTTAACACCTGCGCCGAGGCATACGAAAGCGGGCTGCACGCATCGCGTGCAGCCCGCTCGGTGATGCCCGGGAGTTACTCGGCGAGCTCGAAGACCTTGCCGGTCGCCGCGCCCATCACACAGTCGTTGGAGAAGCTCTTGGCGTAGATGCGGCGGGTGCCGTCCCACATGCCGTACGCGACCGCTGTGACCGGCTTGTAGATCATCGGGCAGCCGACGTCCTGCGGCTTGATGTTGCCGATCTCGCCCTTGGCCCTGGTCAGCGCGCGGCAGGCGGCGCCCGCGTTCGGGTGGCCGTTGCCCTTGCCGGGCGGGCAGCGGAGCAGGCGGGCCTGCAGATCGCCGAAGGCGCCGTCGCCCTCCATCACGCCGAGGTACATCCAGTTGCCCGGCAGCGCACGGCCCGTGGCCCGGCGCTCGGTGTCGTGGTCGGCACCGGAGGACGCCGAGGCGCCGCCCGCGCCGCCGACGAGGAGCGCGCCCGCGGCCACCGCCGCGAACAGGCCCTTGCTTGCGGTCGTCATGATCGTCATGGGGCATGCATCGGCACACAGGACCTCGCGATCACCCCCACTCACTCGAACGGGAGCTGCAGAAAGGGTTTGGTGTCCGCCGGTTGGCCCTCTTGCACCCTCCTGCGTGCCGACCGGAACTCGCGCCCTGCCGCGTGCCGGCCGGGCATGCGCTCTACCGCGTGCCGGCCGGGCATGCGCCCTACTGCGCGGCCAGCCGGAACCGCATCGACCCGAACGCGATGTGATCGCCCTCGCGCACCACCGTCGCGCCGACGACCCGACGCCCGTTGACGGAGGTCCCGTTGGTCGAGCCGAGGTCGCGCAGGACCCAGATACCGCCCTGGAGGACCAGTTCGGCGTGGCTGCGCGAGACCGTCTCGTGGCTGAGCCGCAGCCCGTTGGCGGGATCGCGGCCGATCCGCAGCGGGAACGGTCCGGGCAGCGGAAGCAGCAGCTTCGGCAGCCGTTCGGCCTCCCACGCGCGGCGCACCCGCACGGTGAACGCGGAGACGGCACCGATCGCGCCCGTCAGGGCGTTGACCATCCGGCCGCCCTCGGCGGTGGGCAGATCGGCGGTGAGCCGGGCCAGTTCATGGGGGCGGCGCGCCACCAGCGCGAGCTCCATCCGGCGCACGAAGGTGTCGTGCGAAAGCCTCCCCTGGGCCACGCCGTCGCGCAGTGCGGCCAGCACCTCGTCACGCTCGGCGTCCGACACCCGTGCGGGATAGGTCGGGAACTCGAAGGAGGACGTCACGTACGTGATTGTCGGCCAGCGGGCCGTGGGTGTCCAGAAAACCGCTGATCCAAGGGCCGGTTCAGCAGGCCCGCCATGCTCCCTGCCCAAACCCGTGGACAGACCACGTACTGCGAACTTAGTCTCGTACCGACGCCTTGGATCACGGAAGGGAGGCGAGTGCGATGACGTACACGACCCATGCGAACACCGCCCGCCGCTCCCGCCGCGACCGCACAGCGTCCCGGTCCTGAAGGACCGCGTCCGGCCGGGAGGGTGAGCGATCAGATCCATCACCTCCGGAAGGAAATCCATGACCGAGCTGGTCATCCGCGCGCTCAACGAGAGCGACGCCGCTCTGTTCGACTCCCTTGACGATCCCGGCCTGGTGGGCCGCGCCATCGCGGGCATCGAGTACGCCACGTTCGCCGAAGGCGGCGACTACCGCCCCGACTGGACTTACGTGGCCCTGCGCGACGACCGCGTCGTGGCCCGCGCGGCCTGGTGGGGCGCCGAGGGCAACGAGAAGCCGGTCCTGCTCAACTGGTTCGACTTCGCCGAAGGCGAGCAGGACGCGGGCACCGAACTGCTGCGCCGTGCGCCCTTCGACGTCGAGTACGAGCTGATGCTCCCGCCCGACTGGCGCGAGCGCCCCGAGACTCTTGCCGCCGGGCAGGCGCGGATCGCGGCGGCCGAGGCCGCCGGCATGAAGATGCTCGTGGAGCGCTATCACTACCGGTGGACCCCGGAGTGCGGTCTGCCGCCGCGTCCGGACCGTCTGACGTTCCGCGAGGAGCGCGACGACGCCGTGCTCTTCGGCATCCTGCGCCGTATCCACTCGGCGACCCTTGACGCCCATGCGCTGCGCTCGGCCGCCGAGCACGATCTCGACAAGGCGGCGCAGGAGGAGCTGGACTACATCCACTGGTGCCCCGAGGCCTGGCCGCAGCTCGCGTACGACGCCGAGGGCGAGCTGGTCGGAATGCATCTGCCGGTCCGTATCCCGTCCGGTTTCGCGGCCGGGTTCATCGGCGTCCTGCCCGAGCAGCGCGGGCACGGGTACGCCTTCGATCTGCTCGCCGAGTGCACCCACTTCATGGTCGACAAGGGCGCGACGGTCGTCGTGGGGGCCACCGACGAAGGCAACTTCCCGATGGCAGCTCATTTCGCCAAGGTGGGGTACCCCGTGGTGCAGAAGCGGATCAACCTCGTGTGAGGCCTTGCGGTTTCCTCCCACGTCCCTAGGGCCTGATCCACAAGACGGGCCCCAGGACAGTGGAGCGGGTCCGGCGCACGCTTTTGGACGTTGTGTGCCGGACCCGCGAAAACCCCCGGCATCACGATCATTTGTGCAGCACGATGGTCCCGCGCGACATACGAGGCGTACGACGACGAGGGGGAATCGTCCGTGCTGTTCGAGGTGTGGGCACCCGATGCCCAGCAGGTGACGCTGCAACTCCAAGGCGTCGAGCGGGCGTTGGACCCGGATCCGACCCGTGCGGGCTGGTGGATCACCGAAGCCGAGGCCTCCGACGGCGACCGCTACGGGTTCCTGCTCGACGGCGGGCCGGTGCTTCCCGACCCCCGCTCGCGCCGCCTTCCCGACGGTCCGGACGGCCTGAGCGCGGTCGTCGACCCCACCGCGTACACCTGGCGCCACGACTGGCCCGGACTCGGGATGCGCGACGCCGTGCTCTACGAGCTGCACATCGGCACGTACACCCGCGAGGGCACCCTCGACGCCGCGGCCGCCCGGCTCGGCCACCTCAAGCGGCTCGGGATCACCCATGTCCAGCTGATGCCGCTGTGCTCGTTCCCCGGCAGGCACGGCTGGGGTTACGACGGGGTCGCGCCGTGGGCCGTGCACGAGCCCTACGGCGGGCCCGAGGCGCTGAAGCGCTTTGCCGACGCGGCGCATGAGCTCGGGCTCGGTGTGGTGCTCGACGTGGTGCACAACCACCTCGGGCCGTCCGGCAACCACCTGCCCGCGTACGGCCCGTACTTCACGGAGACCCACCACACCCCGTGGGGCGCGGCCGTCAATCTGGACGCACCGGGTTCGGACGACGTCCGCGCGTACTTCCTGCAGAGCGCGCTCGCCTGGTTGCGCGACTACCGGCTCGACGGGCTGCGGCTCGACGCGGTGCACGCGCTGCACGACTCCCGCGCGCTGCCCTTCCTCGAGGAACTGTCCACGGCGGTCGACGAGTTGGCCGCCGAGCTCGGCCGCCCCCTGTTCCTGATCGCCGAGTCCGACCTCTGCGATCCACGCCTGATCACCCCGCGCGGCGAGGGCGGGCTCGGGCTCCACGCACAGTGGAACGACGACTTCCACCACGCCCTGCACTCCACCCTGACCGGCGAATCCCAGGGCTACTACGCCGACTTCGCCGAAGCTCCGCTCGCCGCGCTCGCCAAGACGCTCACGTCCGGCTTCTTCCACGACGGCACGTACTCCTCCTTCCGCGGCCGCGCCCACGGCCGGCCCCTGGACCGCGCCCGCGTTCCGGCCTTCCGCCTTGTCGGCTACAGCCAGACCCACGACCAGATCGGCAACCGCGCGCTCGGTGACCGGCTCTCGGACTCCCTCTCCCCCGGCCTGCTCGCCTGTGCGGCGGCGCTGACCCTGACCGGGCCGTTCACGCCGATGCTCTTCATGGGCGAGGAGTGGGCGGCCTCCACGCCCTGGCAGTACTTCACGGACCATACGGACCCGGAGCTCGCCGAGGCCGTACGGACGGGCCGCAGAAGGGAGTTCGCGGCCCACGGCTGGGCGGAAATGGAGATCCCGGACCCGCAGGACCCGGCGACCCGCGAGCGGTCCTGTCTCGACTGGTCGGAGCCGAGCACGGGACACCACGCCCGCGTCCTGGCCTGGTACCAGGAGCTGGTGGCGCTGCGCCGCTCGCTGCCCGATCTGGAGGACCCGGATCTGGCGGCGCTGCGGGCCGCGTTCGACGAGCAGGGACGCTGGCTGGCGCTGCGCCGCGGCGATCTGCGGATCGCGGTCAACTTCGGCAAGGAGCCGGCGCGGATCCCGCTCCAGGGCGGTGCCTCGCGGGTGCTCGCGGCATGGGAGCCGGTCGAGGCGCCGGGGGCGGACGGGGTGCTGACGCTTGCGCCGGAATCCTGCGTACTCCTGGCGCCCGCCTAGGATTTGTGACGCGGAACAGGGACACCACTCCAGCCCTGTGGCACGCTGACAGCCGTGATCATCAGAGTGAGCGAGGCCCGCGTACGTCCCGAGCGCTTCGACGCCTTCCGCGACTGGATCGTCACCATGGTGCGCGACTGGCCCGACCGCTACCCCGGCATGATCGGCCACGAGGTCCTGCTCGCGCCGCCGAACTCGCTCCTCTATGTGAGCCGTTGGCGCGGCGAGCAGGACCTGGCGGACTACGCAGGGGAGAACTGGCGGGACGAGCCGATCACGCTGCCGGGCGAGGAGGAGTACCTCACCGCACCGCTCGAGGTACGGCACTTCACGGTCGCGCCGCTGGACTGAGGGGCCCGGCTCCCACTCGAACCGACGCCCCGGCTCCTACTCGACGACGGCCAGCTCCCGTTCGGTGGCGTTGAGCCGCCGCCCGCCGTCCTGCGTGACGGTCACGATGTCCTCGATCCGTACGCCGAAGCGGCCCGGCAGATAGATCCCGGGCTCCACCGAGAAGCACATCCCGGGCACGAGCGGCTGCTCCTCGCCTTCGATCATGTACGGCGGTTCATGCGTGGTGACACCGATGCCGTGCCCGGTCCTGTGGATGAAGTACTCGCCGTATCCGGCCTCGTCGATCACCGCACGCGCGGCCCGGTCCACCTCCTGGCAGGCGATCCCCGGCCGGACCGCCGCGCACCCGGCCTCCTGCGCCCGGCGCACGATGTCGTGCACCTTGCGCTCCTCGTCGGTGGGTTCGCCGACATGGACCGTACGGGAGGTGTCCGAGCCGTAGCCGTGCATCAGACCGCCGAAGTCGAGCACGATCATGTCGCCGTGCTCGATGACCCGCTCGCCCGCCTCGTGGTGCGGGTTGGCACCGTTCGGCCCCGAGCCGACGACGGTGAAGTCGACCTGTTCGTGCCCGAACTGCCGCAGCAGATCAGCGAGATCACCCGCGACCTCCAGTTCGCGCCGGCCCGCGAACCGCACCTTCTTGATCTCCTCGTACGTGGCGTCGGCGGCGGCGCCCGCGGCCGCGAGCCGCTCCAGTTCGTGGGCGTCCTTGACGCCGCGCAGCATCGGCAGGCACGCGGTCAGCGGGGTGTACGTGGTGCCCGGGAGCTGGCCCTGGATGCCGAGCAGATGCAGCGCCCAGGTGTTGTCGCTGACGCCGAAGCGGCCGTCGACATCGAGCAGCGGCGCGGTCACGGCATAGGGGTCCTTGCCGTCGGTCCAGTCGCGCAGCGTCAGCGCGGGCGCGCCCGCGGCCTTCTCGGCGTCGGGCGCTTCGAGGGTCGGGACGACGAGCACGGGCTCCTGGCCGGCCGCGAGGACCAGCATCGTGAGCCGCTCGGTCTCGGCGGGCGGCCGGTACCCGGTGAGCCACACCATGTCGGGTCCGGGCGCGATCAGGACCCCGGCAAGACCCGCATCGGCCGCGGCCTGCGCCGCGCGCTCCATCCGGGCCTGGTAGTCGTCGGCGGTGAACGGCGCGGGGGCGGTGGACATCGCGGGCTCCTCGATGCGTGTGGGCTTCGACGGACCCATCCTCCCTCCCGTGGTCGAGGAGGCGCGAGCGGGAATCGGCCCGTTCAGCCGTCGAGCGCGAGCCGCGCGCCCAGGGCGAGGAGCACTCCGCCGGAGATCTGTTCCAGACGCCGGCGTACCCGGGCCCGCGACAGATAGGTCTTCATCCGGCCCACGCACCACACGTACACGCCGTAGTAGCCCACCTCGAACACGGCCCAGATGGCGGCGAGCGCGATCATCGCGGGCAGTTCGGGAGCGCCGGCCGGGACGAACTGCGGCAGGAAGGACATCGCGAAGATCGCGGCCTTGGGGTTGGCGAGGTTGAGAAGGAGCCCGCCCCGGTACGAGGACCAGCCGGACCGCTCCGGCGCCTCCCAGCCCTCGGCCTCACCCCCGTCCTTCTTCCGCTTCCTGGCGGCCCACAGTGTCTGCGCGCCGAAGACCACGAGGACCACGGCGCCGACGATGCGCATCACGTCGTACGCGAGTTCCGAGGCGGCCAGCAGGGCGGTGAGGCCGAGGGCGGCGACGACGCCCCAGACGAAGACGCCGGTCTCGTTGCCGAGCACGGTCAGAAAGCCGGAACGGCGGCTGCGCAGCGAGTTCTTGATGATCAGCACGGTACTCGGGCCGGGGGACGCGGCTATCAGGGTGCAGGCGCCGAGGAAGGCGAGGAGGGTGCTCAGCATGGGGCCATCGTGCCCGGACCGAGCGCCCCATCGCCACGTCGTTTCCGTACGAAGCGAGCGGCGGGCTCTCGTGCGGACCCCTTGCACTCCCCCCTGGGTTAACGGTTAGATCGATCTCAACCATTAAGCGACTTGGAGGCCTCGTGCTCGTCCTCGCCCAGATCAGCGATCTGCACCTCGACGGAACGGACCGTGCCCGCGAGCGCGCCGCGCGCGTGATCGCGCGGCTGCGGGAGATGCCCGTGGACGCCCTCCTGGTGACCGGGGACATCGCGGACCACGGCGCCGCCGCCGAGTACGAGGAGGCCGCCGGGCTCCTTGCCGGCCTGCCGTATCCGGTCCTGACCTGCCCCGGCAATCACGATGCCCGCGAGGCCTACCGCAAGGCGCTGCTCGGGCAGGCCGCCTCGGACGCGCCCGTGAACAGCGTCGAGGTCATCCACGGGACCGCGGTCCTGATGTGCGACTCGAGCATCCCGGGACAGGACGACGGACTGCTCTCGCCCGAGACGTACGACTGGATCGAGCGCACGCTCGACGCTCTCGGCCCCGACGTCCCGGCTCTGCTCGCGTTCCACCACCCGCCGGTCGCGCTGCACGCCCCGCTGCCCGACTCGTATCCGCTGCACGAGCCCGAGCGCCTCGCGGAGCTGCTCGAACGGCGGCCGCGGATCCGGGCGTTGATCACCGGCCATGCCCACACCCCGGCCGCCACGGTCTTCGCCGGCCGTCCCGTGGCCGTCGGTCCGGGCGTGACCTGGACGCTGCGGCTGCCCTGGGAGGGCGACGCGGTGGCCGACCGCGCCGCCGATCCCGGTTTCGCACTCCATGTCCTGGACGACGAGGGCCGGTTGACCACGCACTTCCGCAGCGTGCGGGCGCCCCTCGGGTGACGAGCCCCAAACGGCTCGCTTACGGGACCGTCCCCGAAGGGCACCGCTTACGTGACCACTCCCGGGATGACGGCCAGGACCTGGCGGTTGCCGTTCTCATGCCGTACGCCGATGGCCACCTCCTTGCCCGGCCGGGCGGCGGCGACCGCGCGGGCCAGGCCCTGGGCCGAGTCGACCGGCTTGCCCGCGAACTCCGTGACCACATCGCCGCGGACAAGGCCCGCGCTGTAGCCGGGCCCCGGCTGGTGTACGCCCACCAGGCGGGCCCCCTCGCCCGAGGCCGGATCCACCGCCTCCACCCCGATCGTCGCGGGCGCGGGAGCGACCGACTCGCCCTGGCCGCCCTGGGGTTGGGTCCGCGTGGGCGGCGCACCGCCCTTCTTGCCGGCGGACGCGGACGGGGGCGGTCCCTGCGCAGCCGCCTGCTTCTGCAGATCGGCGAGTTTGCTCATGCCGATCACGGTGGCGCCCACCGTCCCGAGCCCGATCCCCGCGAGCACGAGGACGAGCGCGATCACGGTCGCACCGAGTACGGTTCTGAACCGCCTGGCACGCCGCCGTACGGCATGCGGACGGTGTCCCGGCGCGGGTGCGCGGCCGGGCATCGGCTTGGGTCGCAACACTGTCTGTTCCATGGCTGGCCTCCGCGGAATGCTCTACCCTGCGGGCCGCCGCGGGACGATTCACGAACGAGTGACGAGCCGTCACAGCGCAGGGGGACACATGACCGAACCGTCCGTCGTCGAACGGCTGTACTTCGGCCACGACGAGGCCGAACAGGACATGGCAAACGGCCTGTTGCGGGCGGGTTTTCTGCAGACCGCCGCGTATGACGCCGCCGTGTCCGGGCGCAAGATGCTGATCATCGGGCGCAAGGGGTCCGGCAAGAGCGCGATCTGTGTGCATCTGGGTGCGGAGGGCGGGCACGCCGGTGCCACGGTCACGATCACGCCGGACGACGCGGCCGGCGACGAGATCCGGCGGTTCGAGCTGCAGGGCTTAGCCGGGGACACCGCCAAGTCGCTGATCTGGCGGTATGTGTTCGCGGTGCACGCGGCGCGCCATCTGACCTCGCATGCGCGGGAGGCCCATGGCCGGCGCGAGCCGGATTCGGTCAAGGACCTGCGGAAGTTCCTGCGGGACAACGGTGAGCTGCCGGGCACACGGCTCGCCGACTTCGCGGCACAGGGCCGCGAACGGCTGCAGACCAACGGGTTGCAGCTCGGGGCGTTCGGCTTCCAGATCGGCGTCGATCTCGGGCATACGGCCACCGAAGGCGCCCGGGCGGGGCGCCAGTTGGAAGTGCTCGAGGACCATGTGGCGCTCGCCTTCCGCGATCTGGACTGCGCCGCGGCGCATCCGCCCCTGCTGCTGCTCGTGGACCAGCTGGAGAAGGTCTGGTCAGGTCAGGCGGACGCCAACTCCATGGTGATCGGCCTGCTGCTCGCGGCGAAGGACGTCGCGGTGAAATACCCGGGCGCGGTGCGCTGCCTGGTCTTTCTGCGCTCCGACATCTACGACTCACTGACCTTCGGCGAGGGCGACAAGTTCCGCAGCTACGAGATGCGGATCGACTGGCCGGTGCCCCAGCTGCGCCGGCTCGCGCTGTCCCGTGCCCAGGCATCGGCGGGGTCCGGGCTCGACGAGACGCAGTTGTGGCAGCAGGTCTTCCCGCGCCAGGTCGAGGGCGAGGAGACCGCCTCGTATCTCTTCACACGGGCCCTGCCGAGGCCGAGGGACGCCATCCAGTACCTCAATCTGTGCCGGGACCGTGCGGTCCACAACGGTCGGACGCAGATCACCGAGGCCGATGTGGTCGAGGCCGGACGGCAGTTCTCGGTCTGGAAGCTGCAGGATCTGGCGCAGGAATACCTTGTCGCCCACCCGTTCCTCGAATCGCTCCTCGGACTTTTCGCCAACGGTGGGTACGTGGTGACGCGGCCGGCCGTGGCGAGCCTGCTCGCCCAGGCTTGCGGGGATCTGGAACGCCGCTTCCCCGCGTACACCGAATCGTTCACGCCGGAGGCGGTGATCGACATTCTCCATACGGTCGGCTTCCTCGGCGTGCGCCGCGGGGACGAGGTCGTCTACGCGGGCGGGTTCGACCGGCCGTTGCAGGCGGACGAGAGGGAGTTCGAGATCCACCCCTGCTTCCGGGAGGCCCTCAGGGCCCAGGACGCGGTGCCGATCACTCCGTACAGCCCGGCGTTGCGGGTGCCTGCCCTGGCCAGGGGCCGGACGCCCCTCGACCACGACTTCCGGCTGCTGCGGGCTGTCGTCAACTCCTGCGACAGCCTTCTGAGGCTGATCGCCCGTGCGCACGACCTGCCCGCCGACACCCGGCAGGAACTCGCCCGGCAGGTGCAGCGGCTGCGCATGGAGACGGCCGACGCACTGGACGATCCGACGGGCGCGGCGGCCATCCCGCTCCACGACGCCGAGGGTCATGTCGCCGGAGCGGTCACGCATCTGCGGGCCTGGGCGACGACCCTGCGGGACAGCGGCCTCGAGGACCACGGCCGAGGAGTGGGTGCACAGGCCGTATCGCGCGAGCTGAACACCCAGGCCACGGGACTCCACACACGCCTGGGCGGCCTCACCGGCAGTACGGGTCAGGCGGGTTCGAGCGCGTAGGGCGGCCCTGGGCCCGATCCACGGAACAGGCAGCCCTACGCTCCCGGCTCGGCCAGCTCGAGCGCCTGCTCCACCGCCTCAGCGAAACCGCCCGGGTTGTCGATCATCATGTTGTGCGTGGCGCCCGGTACATCCACGACCGGTACCCCGGCCGCCGCCATCAGATCCGTCTCCGCGTCGGGCCGGGTCCGCTCCCCCACCACGAAGGCGCGCGGCCGGTCCAGGTCCACGAGCAGCGCGCCCCAGCTCGGGTCCGTGCCCTCGACGAGGGCCGTGGCGCTGCGGTGCAGGGCGCGGGGGTCGGCGAGGCGGAGGCGGGCCGCGTAGTCGGGGAGCTTCTCGCCCGCCACCATCCGCGCGAACCCCTCGGCGACGAAGGCCGCCTCGTCCTGCTCGGCGATGACGCGGCTGACGAAGCCGCCGCCGGGGAAGAGGTTGGGTTCGGCGACCACCAGCTTGGCGATCAAGTCGGGGCGCGCGGCGGCCAGTTCGATGGCGACCGCGCCGCCCATCGAGTGTCCGATCAGTTCCACATCGCGCAGGCCGGTGTGCTCGAGGACGGCGGCGACCGCGTCGGCCTGCTCGCGCATGCGGTAGCCGAAGTCCGCGGGACGGTCGCTGTAGCCGTGGCCGAACAGGTCGACGAGGAGGCTCCGGCGGCCCGCGAGGGGCGGACATGTGGCGGTCTCGGCGAAGTCGGAGGCGGCGCTGGAGCCGATGCCGTGGATGTAGACCCGGGCCGGACCGGACTCCCCCGCGGCCGGGTTCAGCTCGATCCAGCGCATCCATGCCCCGGCATCCCGTACGAACAGCTCCCGCACTCCAGCACCTCCGTCGTGTGGCTCGAACGGCCATGCTAGGCGGGGAGTACGACACCGACTGCCGCACCCGGCCGGGCGCCCCACAACCCCGCCCGGCCGAGCACCCGCCTCACGCATCACGCCCCCGCAGCACCCCCCACCCCAACCCGAGCATCCCGGCCGCCCACAGCGCCGCCACCCCGAGGCCCGCCCAGGGACCGATCGGCAGCGCGTCGAGGTTGCGGGTCGCGAGGACCGAGAGGCCGGCGGACGTGGGCGAGACGCGTTGGGCCTTCTCCACCCAGTCCGGGTCCGCCAACATGCCGGCCACCAGAGGGAATCCGTAGAGGAGGACGAGGACCGCGGTGAGCGTGCCCGCCGTGTCCCGCAGCGCCGCGCCGAGGCCGAGACCGATCAGGGCGACGAGCACGAAGTACAGGACGGCCCCGACGGCCGCCCGCAGCGTGGGCCCGTCCGCGAGGCTGATCGGCGGATAGCCGGTCCCGGTGGTGAACCCGGCGTCGAGGATCAGCATCCGGCCCGCGTACAGCGACCCGAGCACCGAGACCGCTCCCGCGAGCGCCGCGAGCCCGGCCACGACCACGGCCTTGGCGGCGAGCATCCGCAGCCGGGACGGTATCGCCGTGAGGGTCGGGCGGATGGTCCCCGTGCCGTACTCCGAGGTGACCGCGAGCACCCCGAACACGGCCATGGCGGCCTGCCCCACCCAGACCCCGGTCAGGCTGAGCTCTACCGTGTCCTCGTCGCAGGTGCGCCGCTGCAGACAGTCGCCGACCGAGAGCGCCCCGGAGGTCAGCGCCCCGACGCCGACCGTACATACGGCGATGGCGATCAGCAGCCACCAAGTGCTGGGCAGCGTACGGAGTTTCGTCCACTCGGCGCGCACCGTGTCGGTCATCCGCGCCGCACCTCGGCCGGTCACGGGCGCCCCGGCGGTCACCAGGGCCTCAGACATCCCGCCTCCGTACCCGCCAGATCGCGAGCGCGAGCACGGCCACCGCGTACAGGAACAGAGTGGCGATGCCGAGCCAGGGGCCCTGCGGATAGCAGCCTTCCTCGGGCAGGCACATGCTTGCCACATGGTCGTAGCGCGTCGAGGTCTCCTGGATCGCGAAGCCGGCGAGCGGGGTGACCTGCTGCAGGAACTGGGCGAACCCGATCGGCAGCGCGGTCACCAGGATCAGCGGCGCCACGAACAGGACCACGACGGTCGCGATCGCCGCGGCGGTGTGCCGCAGCAGCGCACCGAGCCCGAGCGCGAGCACCGCGATCAGGGCGAGCAGCACGGCCGAGCCGACGACGGCACGGAGCACCGGCCCGTCGGTCAGGCTCACTTCGGGGAACTGGGGTGGCTTGTGGCCGTTGGCCCGCAGGATCGGCTGCGCGATCAGGAAGGACACCACGGTCGCGACCAGAGCGGCGACGAAGGTGACGACGCCGACGACCACGGCCTTGGCGATCAGTACCCTGCCGCGCCGCGGGCTCGCCACGAACGTCGTACGGATCATGCCGCGCCGGTACTCGGCGGTGATGAACAGGACGCCGAGTGCACCGATGAGGACGAGGCCGAGCTGTGTGCCGCTCAGGCTCATCATGGCGAGGTCGCCGTGCTGGGTCGCGGGCGCGATGTCCCCGGAGCCGGTGACGGTGAACGTGCCGCCAGACTCGCCCGACTCGCTCTCGCCGGCCGGGGGTTCGCCGATGTCGGTGTGCTGCCAGCCGCCTTGGGCGCCGGTGACGGAGACCTGGTCGAACTTGGCGGTGGACCGGGTGGGCCGGTCGCCGATGGAGGCCGCGCCGAACTGCCGGTCGAGCTCGGTGACCGTCGGAGAGGCGACGAACATGCCGACCTGCACCGTCCCGGTCAGACCCGGCACCTGAGCGGTGGCGACCTTCGTCCACTCCTTGCCGTCCGCCGACTGGTACCCGGTCAGGTTCGTGCCGTCCCTGGTCAGCCGCAGCCAGCGCGGCTCGTCCACGGAGGCGGCGCCGCCGGAGGTGTCGTGCACGAAGTCGTACTGCATCCGCACCCCGTGCTCCGGCGTGAGCATCATCGCGGCGTACGAGGCCCCCTGGGCTTCGCTCTTCTTGACGAGCACCCCCGCCTTGGCCCACTCGGGCGTGACCGGGGTGTCGGTACCGAAGTCCGCGATCCGGACCGTGATGGTGCCGTCGGCGGGCAGGTCCTGGTGGACGTAGCGGAACGAGTCGAGGATCTGTTCGCCGCCGGGCCCGGTGGGCGCGGGCGGCCGGTCGCCGCCGCCGAGCTGCACGCTCGAACTGCTCGCGGTGAACAGGGAGATGAGCACGGTCACGAGCACCGCGCCGAGCAGCGTGAGATTCCACCGCCGCACGGTCCGCAGCTTGGTCCACTCGGCACGAAGGAGCTGCGCGAACCCGTCCCGGCCCGCCGGCACCGCACTGGAGCGGTACGGCGCGACGGGCGGTGTCCGTGTGGCGGTCATCGCACGCCCTCCTCGTCGGCCTGGTCCAGGGGCGCGGCCGCGAACTCCAGGGCGTCCCCGGTCAGTTCCATATAGGCCTCTTCGAGCGTGGCCCGGTGCGCCGAGATCTCGGAGAACGGCACCCCCGCCCCGCTGAGCAGTCGCACCACCTTCTCCGCGTCGGGCCCGGACACGGTGAGCGTTTCCCGTCCGGTCGCAGCGACCGTGGCCCCCGCGGCGGCGAGCACGGTCATCGCCTCCGTACGGGCACTCGTGCGCAGGGCGACCCGGTCCGCGGACGCGGCGGCGAGCAGTTCGCGCACACTGGTGTCGGCGATGACCCTGCCGCGTCCGATCACCACCAAGTGGTCGGCGCTGTCCTCGAGTTCACTCATCAGGTGGCTGGAGACCAGGACCGTGCGCCCCTCGCGGGCGAGCGAGCGCAGGAAGCCGCGGATCCAGCGGATGCCTTCGGGGTCGAGTCCGTTGACGGGCTCGTCGAAGAGCAGCACGGGCGGATCGCCGAGCAGTGCGCTCGCGATCCCGAGCCGCTGCCGCATCCCGAGCGAGTAGCCGCCGGCGCGGCGGCGGGCGGCGGAGGCGAGGCCCACCAGTTCGAGGACCTCGTCGACCCGCCGTACCGGAATGCGGTGCGAGTGCGCGAGCCACAGCAGGTGGTCGCGGCCGCGTCGGCTGGGGTGCACGGCGGCCGCGTCCAGCATCGCGCCGACCTCGTGGAGCGGGGTGCGCAGCGCGTGATAGCGCCGGCCGCCGATCAGCGCCTCGCCGTCGTCGGCCGCGTCGAGGCCGAGCATGATCCGCATGGTGGTCGACTTGCCGGCGCCGTTCGGCCCGACGAACCCCGTGACCTGACCCGGGGTGACCGTGAAGGAGAGCCCGTCGAGTGCTGTGACGGGCCCGAACCGCTTGTGCAGTCCGCGCACCTGGACGGTGCCGTCATTGCTGTCCATGAGCAATGAGGCTAGGGACGGCCCGGCCGAGGGTCGTCACGCCATGGAGCAGTCTTCGTATCCCCCACGTGAGGGACTCCTCGCGCCCCCTTCTCGGTGACAATGACCAGGTGAACGCCATACCGGCCCGGAAGCTGCGGGCCCTGTCCGCCGCACCGGCCGCCCCGAAGCTCACCGCTGCCGTGCTCGCGGCGGCGGCCACGGTGGAGCTCGCCGTACGGGGCTATCCCGACCGGCTGCCGATCGCGCTGATCCTCGCCCTCGCGACGACCCTGTCGCTCACCGCCGTACGTGTGCAGCCCTTCTGGGCGGCGCTCGTCGCCTCGGCGGCGGCGCTGATCGCGCTCGCCCCGTACCACGTGTTCACCGCCGGGGGCCTGCCCGCGCTCCTCGTCTGCCTCTACGCCCTGGGCCGCCACGGCCCGCGCCTGCCCGCCTCGCTGCTGCCCCTGCCCTTCCTCGGATACGCGGTGGCAGGGCTCGGCGACCGTCAGGTCACGGTGCTCGTATGCCTGAGCGCCTTGGCCGCGGCGGCGACGGGTCTCGCGCGCCGGGCCCTGTCCGAGGCTCGGGCGCACAGCGCGACCGAGCGGGCCATCGCGGAGACGATCCAGGAGCATGCGGCCCGCGGGGAACGGGCCCGTATCGCACGGGAGTTGCACGATGTGGTGGCCCACCACATCTCGATGATCGCCGTCCAGGCGGAGACGGCACGGCTGACCACGGCCGGTATGCCGCCGACCGGCGCGGAGCGGCTGCTCGCGATCGGTGACACGGCGCGCACCGCGCTGACCGAGATGCGCCGGCTGCTCGGTGTGCTGCGCGAGGACTCGGGCGCCGTGCCGACGCGGCGGCCGCAGCCGGGCCTTCAGGAGCTGGCGGAACTGGTCGACGAGACCCGTGACGCGGGCGGGGGCGCGGCCCGGCTGATCGTCAGCGGCCGGATCCGTCCGCTGGACCAGGGCGTGGAGCTCACCGCGTACCGCATCGTGCAGGAGGCCCTCACCAACGCCCGCCGCCATGCGCCGGGCGCGGCCGTCGATGTGACGCTCCACTACCGCCCCGGCGAACTGCGGCTGCGCATCCGGGACAACGGACCCGGTCCTGAGGCCTCCGCCCCGCAGGGCAGCCACGGTCTGACCGGGATGCGGGAACGCGCCACGATGGTCGGCGGAAAGCTGGAGTGCGGGCCGGCGCTCGGCGGCGGCTTCCATGTCGCGGTGACGCTGCCGGCGCCGTCCACGGCAGAGGCTCTCGACGAGGAGACATCATGAGCGAGCAGCCCCTGCGCCTGGTCATCGCCGACGATCACGAGCTCGTCCGCGCCGGCTACGCCGGGCTCCTCGCCACCCAGCCGGACTTCGAGGTGGCCGGCACGGCGAAGGACGGCGCCGAAGCCGTCCGCATCTGCCGCGAACTCACCCCCGACCTGGTCCTCATGGACGTCCGTATGCCGGTGATGGACGGGATCGAGGCGACGGCGCGGCTCGCCGACACCGGCATCCGCGTCCTGATGCTCACCACCTTCGACCTCGACGAGCATGTGTACGACGCGCTCGGCGCCGGAGCGGGCGGCTTTCTGCTCAAGGACGTCACCGCCGAGAAGCTCTTCGACGCGGTACGGGTGGTCGCGGCCGGCGAGGCCCTGCTCGCGCCGACCGTGACGCGCCGGCTGATCGCGGAGTTCGCCCGGCTGCGCCCCTCGGCCCGCCCGGCCGCAGACCTCGCGGCCCTCACCCCGCGCGAGACGCAGGTGCTCCGGCTGATCGCCGAGGGTCTGTCCAACCCGGAGATCGCGGCCCGGCTGCACGTCAGCGAGGAGACCGTGAAGACGCACGTCAGCCGGGTCCTGGCCAAGCTGGGCCTGCGCGACCGTACGCAGGCGGTCGTGGCCGCGTACGAGTCGGGCCTGGTCATCCCCGGCGGGCGCTGAGCGCGGGCAACATCCGCTCCCGGTTACTGCGTTCGGGCTGAACCACTCGCGCCGCGCGCCCGTTCGGGCCGCACCCGTCCGCCGGTCATTAATGATGATCTTTCATACCGGGTGCTGCTCGTGCGCCCTTCGGAGTTGTCAGGAGTGGTCACGTTGAGCGCACGTATCCGGACCTTGGGCACCGTCTCCGTGGCCACCGCCGCACTGCTGCTTGCGGCGGCCGCGCACTCCCCCGGCACCGGCGCCGCACCGAGCGGCCCGGGCTTCGCCCCGCAGTTCCCCGCCGACGCCCTGAGCAGGGCGTCGGCTCCCCGCGACTCCCAACTCGGCGTGGACAAGAAGGGGTTGTGCCGCGCACCGGGCGGCGGCCGCGTCTGTCTGGTCAGCCACCCGGGCGCCGCCACGTGGACCGTGGCGATGCACGAGGGCCGCAGGACGGTGCGGCAGCCGGTCGCCCTTTCGGGCCCGCTCGCCCTGACGATGCGGGCCAACGGGCACATCACCGATGTCTCCGTGACCGGCCCGCGCGGCGGCGCGCTCGGCGGAAGCCTCAGCGCCGACGGCCGCACCTGGCGCTCCACCTGGGCTGTGCCGGCCGGCTTCCGCTACCGCGCGACGGTACGGACCGAGACGCCGTCGGGCGCGCCCGTCGTCTCGACGCTGCACTTCCGTACCGCCGCGCCCCAAGGCCGCCGCCTGACCGCCGAGTTCGGCCCGAAGGCCGGTACGTACGGCGTGGGCCAGCCCGTCACGGCCACCCTCAACCGCCCCGTACCCGCCAAGCGGGCGGACGCCCGCGCGCGCATCGAGCGGGCCCTGCGGGTGAGCTCGTCGCCGCAGGTCGAGGGTGCCTGGTACTGGGTGGACGACCAGAACCTGCACTACCGCCCGCGCTCCTTCTGGCCCGCGCACACCGAGATCACGGTGCGCAGCGCACTCGACGGCGTGAACATCGGCGACGGGGTGTACGGAGCGGGCTCCAAGCCGCTGACCATCCGGATCGGCGACCGTATCGAGGCGATCACCGACGCGTCCACGCACACCATGACCGTGCTGCGCAACGGCGAGGAGATCCGCACCATCCCGGTGACCACCGGCAAGGCCGGCTACCGCACCCGCAACGGCATCAAGACGGTGCTCGCCAAGGAGCGTCTTGTGCGGATGCGCGGCGAGGGCATCGGCATCGCCCGCGGCAGCAGCGACTACTTCGACCTCAAGGTGAACTACGCGACCCGCGTCACCTGGAGCGGTGAGTACGTGCACGCCGCCCCGTGGTCGGTCGGTTCGCACGGCGTGGCCAATGTCAGCCACGGCTGCACGGGGATGAGCATGTCCAACGCCGCGTGGTTCTTCGACCTGGTGCGCCCCGGCGACATCGTCCAGGTGATCAACAGCCTGGGCGAGGACATGACGCCGTTCGACAACGGGTACGGCGACTGGAACCTCTCCTGGAAGAAGTGGCGCAAGGGCTCCACGGTGCACGCCAAGAACAGGGTTCCGGCGGCCCCGCGGCTGGCGCCGATCGCCTGAGGGGCCGGTGCCGCTCGTCCGAGGGCCCGGCGCCGGCGTCAGACGCCGACGATCAACTCCTGGAAGGGCTCCGCCGATTCGGTCCCGTAGCGGCCGAAGGGTGCGTCGAAGTTCCACACCAGGAACAGCAGGAAGACGATCAGCGCGCTGAACACCCCGGCGAGCAGCAGCTCCCGTGCCGAGCGCCGGATCTGCAGCGTGAAGATCAGCCCGACGATCACCACCCCGCCCGCGACCAGACCGAACCACACCACGCCCGGCAGGGTCGGTTCGGCGGCGCTCACCCGTACGTGCCGGGCGTCGTCGGCGATCGCGATCTGGTCGAGCAGCGGCTGATAGGCCTGCGCCTGCAGTTCGGAGGCCGGTGCCTGACGCGTGATGTCGCCGCGTACCTCCGAGAGCAGCTGGGCGCCGTGCGCCGAGGGCGCGGTGCCCGAGGTCAGCCGGGGCCATTCGCTGTGCACGGTGTGCGCGGCATAGGCGGCGACCTGGTCGCGGATCCGGTCGCGCACCTCTGGCGGATAGACCTCGACCCGCTGCGTCACCTCGTACAGCGCCTGCGCCTCGCGCCGTACGGAGTCCTCCGCGGCGCCCCTGGCCTCCCAGACCCCGGCGATCGCGAGGCCGAGCACGATCGCGTAGACCACGCCGACCATCATCACCATGTACTCGATGACATCGGGCGTCTGCGAGGTGTCGTCCTCGGCGGCCGGCTTGCTGCGGTGCCGCAGCATGGGCACGGCGACGACCACGGCACATACGAAGACCATGGCGAGAGCGAGGACCAGCCATTCGGACACGGGGCAACTCCAGGGGTACGGGCGGGACTCGAGGCATGGGTGCAGACGGACGGAAGAGCGCTCAGGCCCGTGACGAGCGGCCCCTGCCACCGGGCCGGAGGGCCGCGGCCGCGAGGACGGCCGGCGCGGTGACGACGGTCATCAGCGTCACGGTCGAGAAGCCCCCGGGTACGGGGCGTTTGATCAGGGCCGAACGGTAGGGGCGTACGGGGAAGGTGGGCCCGGGCGCCATGTGCGGCGGGGGCGGGGTGAGTTCGGCCGGTGCGGGCTGCTCGGCGGCCGGTACCCCGGGAGGTTGCACCGCAGACGCGGGGGCAATCGGAGCCGGCACCGTTCGCGCCGGCCGCTCCCGCAAGCCGGGCGGCCCGGGTGCCGGCGGCCCGGCGGCGGGCGGAGGCCCGGCGGCGGGACGTTCGGGAGCGGGTGCCCCGGGAGGCGCGGCGGGCGGGGACGGCGCGGGGGCGGACGGAGGCGGCGGCGAGTGCGGCGCGGGCTCGGCCGGGCATACCTCGACCACCCCCGACACCGTCCCGTGCACCACCCCGGCGGCATCGGCGCTCACCTGCGCGGCGACCTGCACGGGGGTCAGCGCGACGAAGGCGCCCAGACCCACCAGACACAGCACAGCCATCCGCAGTCCTCGTTCCGCGCCGCCGGGATCCCACAACGAACGATCAGAAACAAACGATCAAACGAATCAAACGATGAACCGCGCCGGATGACACGGCACGCGTCCATGAACGCGCTCGGTGTTCACCTCCGGCCACCGTCGGCCAGCTGCGCCCGCGCCGGGCCCGGCAGGCTCTGCTCCAGGTCGTCGAGGGCCTGGCGGGCGGCCACGATGCGCTGCCGCAGTTCCGGGAGCTCCCGACCGGCCTGTCCGCCGCACTCCCGCTCCCTCTGCTGCTCCCGCTCCTCCTGCTGTTCCAGCTCCTTGGCTTCTTCGAGGGAGTTGATGACGACACCGATCAGCACATTGACCAGGACGAAGGAGGCCATCAGCACATACGCCCCGTAATAGAGCAGTGTCCAGCGCGAGTACGCGAGCCCGGCGTGCACCGCGTCCCCGAGCCCGTCGAGTGTCATCAGCAGGAGCAGCGTGAGCAGCGCACGGCCGAGTGAGCCGAAGTGTGCGGGGTCGGACTCGTGGAAGAAGAGCCAGCCCACCATCGCGTACACATAGAGCAGCAGCGCCCCGACGAGCAGGAAGCTGAGGGTGCCGGGCAGACTGCGGGCGACCGCGACCATCAGGACCCGCAGCTGCGGCAGGAAGCGCGCGGTGCGCAGCACCCGGGCCAGGCGCAGCAGCCGCAGCAGGGTGGTGTTCTCGCTCACCACCGGCAGGAACGCACAGGCGACCACGGCGAGGTCGAAGAGGTTCCAGGGGTCGCGGAAGAAGTCGCGTGGCCGGTCCGCGTGGGCGGCGATCCGCAGCAGGATCTCCACGGTGAAACCGGCCAGGCACAGATGCTCGGCGAGGCGGAGTGCGTGGCGCCATTCGGCGGCGAAGCCGGAGTAGGTCTCGAGGCCGAGCAGCACCGCGTTGACCAGGATCAGGCTCATCACGGCGACCGCGAACCAGCGGGCCTCGGTGATCTCCCGGCAGCGGCGGGCCAGGAGCCGGCGGGCGGACGGCTCCCCCCATCCCGAATGGACCGGCATCGCACTCCTTCACAGCACACAGACGGGTGACGGAACGAAGATCGCCCAGCGGGGCCGTCCGTCCGGTCCTGCCGCGCCGCAGTCACTCACAGGGGTGACGGATGAACGTGTGCACCCGATCCGACAGTTGACGGTGTGATGTACAGAACTGCGCATTTCTCCCCGGGATGCCGATTCGTCATCAAGGATGGGAACAGCTCAAAAAGGGAACCCTTTCCTCGACTCCACCCCCCTGTGTCCAACCGGCCCGCACCTGAGCTCCCCCAGCGGCGGGCACGACGCGGAAGGATGACGTGCGCCGTGTCCCCGCTCCGGCTCGAAGAGCTGCCCGCGCCCGGGTCCACCTCCCCGGCTCCCCTCAAGCGCCTTTCCCTCGGCTCCCTCGGCGGCCGCCAGGTCCGCCTGATCCTCAGCGTGCTGCCCGTCCTGTTCATCGGGATCTGGGCGGCGGTCGACTGGGACTCCGTACGCGACGGCACGGCCCGCCTCGCATCGGCCGATCCAGGGTGGCTGTTCCTCGCCGTGGTCTTCACCGGCTTGTGCAGTGTGGCCGCCTCGTTCATCCGCCAGGGCGCGATCCCCGAGCGTCTGCCGCCGGGACAGCTGCTCGCCTCGCAGTTCGCGGCGGGCGCCGCCAACCATGTGCTGCCTGCCGGGCTCGGTGCGCACGCGGTCACCTTGCGGTTCCTTCAGGGCCGCGGGATCCCGCTGACCAGGGCGACCGCTTCCCTCGCGCTGTACTCGCTGGTCAAGCCGGTGGCGAAGTTCGCCCTGATCCTCGTGTTCCTGGGCGCCTTCCCGGACACGCTGCCCGTGGGCGAGCTGCTGCCGGACGGTGAGACCTTCCTCATCGTCGCCGGGTGCGCGGCCGGGGCGCTCGTGGCGGTGGCGGTGGTGCTCAAGGTCGTGACTCCGCTGCGCCGCCCGCTGATCACCTTCATGGGCACGGCGCTCACCGACGCGCGGCTGCTGCACAGCAGGCCGAGCCGGGTCCTCGCGCTGTGGGGTGGCGCGGCCGCGCTGCCGCTGTTCCAGGCGGCGACGCTCGCGGCGGTCGCCGCGTCGCTGGGCGTACCGCTGCCCTGGACCCACGTGATCTTCGCCCACCTCGCGGCGAGCGCGATGGTCGGAGCGGTGCCGGCACCGGGCGGGATCGGGCCGGTGGACGCCGCGATGGTGTTCACGCTGGTCGTCTTCGGTACGCCGATGGCCCTGGCCACCGCCGCGGTGATCGGCTACCGGGTGATCAGCGGCTGGCTGCCGCTGCTGCCGGGGGCGCTGGCGCTTTCGGTGCTCGTACGGAAAAAGGTGCTGTAGACCGCCCCGTACGCGAAGAGGCGCGGCACGTCGTTCAGGCCGAGCAGGACGGGCACACCCCGCGGTACGTGACCTCCACGGCCTCGACCGTGAAGCCGTAGCGCTCCTCGGCGGGCAGGTCCGAGAGCGGATTGCCCTGCGGGCGCACGTCCCGGATCGCGCCGCACCCCGAGCACACCAGGTGCTGGTGGGGGCGGTGCGCGTTGGGGTCGTAGCGCTTGGCGCGGCCGTCGGTGGCGACCTCGAGGACCTCGCCGAGCGAGACCAGTTCGCCGAGCGTGTTGTAGACGGTCGCGCGCGAGATCTCCGGCAGCTTCGCCGCCGCCCGCACATGCACCTCGTCCGCGGTCAGATGCACATGCTCACCGTCGAGCACCTCCGCCACGACACGGCGCTGCGAGGTCATCCGCCAGCCGCGGCCGCGCAGTCGCTCCAGGAGGTCGCTCATCTCGGATCACCTATTTCGGTCGGCAGGACATTCACGGGTGCAAGGTTTAGCGTGTTTCTTGACTTGGACTCTGTCCATTGTAGGATCAGGCTCGATGAGAGCCAAGGGACCTGAAAGGTTCCAGTTCGGCGGAGAGTGCGGAGGCCACCAGCGTGGCGCTGCCGTCCGCCCGCTGTTCCGCTTGGACAGTTCTTACGCAGTACACAGAGCTCTGCTCTTGAGCAGTACGTGAGCACCGCGATCCGCCCCGTCCGGAGGGATTTCCATGTCCGAGAACAACGAAGTCGTTGCGCCCACCGGGGGCTGCCCCGTTGCGCACGGAGACCGCGCGCTGCACCCCACCCAGGGTGGTGGCAACCAGCAGTGGTGGCCGGAGCGGCTGAACCTGAAGATCCTCGCGAAGAACCCCGCCGTGGCGAACCCGCTCGGTGAGGACTTCGACTACGCCGAGGCCTTCAACAACCTCGACCTCGCGGCCGTCAAGCGGGACATCGCCGAGGTGCTCACCACCTCGCAGGACTGGTGGCCGGCCGACTTCGGCAACTACGGCCCGCTCATGATCCGTATGGCCTGGCACTCCGCCGGCACGTACCGCATCAGCGACGGCCGCGGTGGCGCCGGCGCCGGCCAGCAGCGCTTCGCGCCGCTCAACTCCTGGCCGGACAACGGCAACCTGGACAAGGCCCGCCGTCTGCTGTGGCCCGTGAAGAAGAAGTACGGCCAGTCGATCTCCTGGGCCGACCTCATGATCCTCACCGGTAACGTCGCCCTTGAGACCATGGGCTTCAAGACCTTCGGCTTCGCCGGCGGCCGTGAGGACGTATGGGAGTCCGAGGAGGACGTCTACTGGGGTCCCGAGAAGGTCTGGCTGGACGACGAGCGCTACACCGGCGACCGCGAGCTGGAGAACCCGCTCGGCGCCGTGCAGATGGGCCTCATCTACGTCAACCCCGAGGGCCCCAACGGCAACCCGGACCCGGTCGCCGCGGCCCGCGACATCCGTGAGACCTTCCGCCGGATGGCGATGAACGACGAGGAGACCGTCGCCCTCATCGCCGGTGGCCACACCTTCGGCAAGACCCACGGCGCCGGCGACGCCAACCTGGTCGGCGCCGACCCCGAGGGTGCGCCGATCGAGGCCCAGGGGCTCGGCTGGGCCTCGACCCACGCCAGCGGCAAGGGCAAGGACGCGATCACGTCCGGCCTCGAGGTCACCTGGACCACCACGCCCGCGCAGTGGGGCCACGACTTCTTCAAGCACCTCTTCGAGTACGAGTACGAGCTCACGCAGAGCCCGGCCGGCGCCCACCAGTGGGTCGCCAAGGACGCCCCGGACATCATCCCGGACGCCTTCGACGAGGCGAAGAAGCACAAGCCGCAGATGCTCACCACCGACCTGTCGCTGCGTTTCGACCCGGTCTACGAGCAGATCTCCCGCCGCTTCTACGAGAACCCGGAGGAGTTCGCGGACGCCTTCGCCCGTGCCTGGTACAAGCTGACGCACCGTGACATGGGTCCGGTCGTCCGCTACCTCGGCCCGGAGGTCCCCGCCGAGGAGCTCATCTGGCAGGACCCGCTGCCGGCGCAGCAGGGCCCGGCCCTGGAGGCCGCGGACATCGCCGCCCTCAAGGAGCAGATCCTCGCCTCGGACCTGACCGTCTCGCAGCTGGTCTCCGCCGCCTGGGCCGCCGCCGCTTCCTTCCGCGGCAGCGACAAGCGCGGTGGCGCCAACGGCGGCCGTATCCGCCTCGAGCCGCAGCGCGGCTGGGAGGTCAACAACCCGGACGACCTCGCCCAGGTCCTGCGCGTCCTCGAGGGCATCCAGGCCTCGTTCGGCAAGCCGGTCTCGATCGCCGACCTGGTCGTCCTCGCGGGCACCGCGGCCGTCGAGCAGGCCGCCAAGGACGGCGGCGTCCAGGTCGAGGTCCCGTTCACGCCGGGCCGTGTCGACGCCTCCCAGGAGCAGACGGACGTCGAGTCCTTCGCCGCCCTGGAGCCGCAGTACGACGGCTTCCGCAACTACGTCGGCAAGGGCAACCGCCTGCCGGCCGAGTTCCTGCTGCTCGACCGCGCGAACCTGCTCAACCTGTCCGCCCCGGAGATGACCGTCCTCGTCGGCGGTCTGCGTGTCCTCGGTGCGAACGCGGGCGGCTCGAAGCACGGTGTGTTCACCGACAAGGTCGGCACGCTGAGCAACGACTTCTTCGCCAACCTGCTCGACATGGGCGTGACCTGGAAGTCCACGTCCGCCGCGCAGGACGAGTTCGAGGCCCGTGACGCCTCGGGTGCCGTCAAGTGGACCGGTACCCGCGCCGACCTGGCCTTCGGCTCCAACTCCGAGCTGCGTGCCCTCGCCGAGGTGTACGCGAGCGACGACGCGAAGCAGAAGTTCGTCACGGACTTCGTCGCCGCGTGGGCCAAGGTCATGGACCTGGACCGGTTCGACGTCCGAGCCTGAGCCATCGCCGCTGAGGTGCGCTGACTGAGCGCTGTGGCCCTGCCCCGGGGGTAACTCCCTGGGGCAGGGCCACAGTTGCGTTCGCGATCAGTCCGGAGGGCCGGCGGGCGGTTCCTTCCGTGCCCGGCCCGGCGCACAGTCCGGCGCACAGTCCGGCGGTCGTCGAGCGGGAGTTCGGGGATCGTCGCGCGGGCGTTCGGGAATCGTCGCGCGGGACCCCGCGAGTCTCGGCCAAGTGCGCCGGTTTTGAGCGGACGCCGCAGGTTCGCGTCCAAAATGGGGACGGCACCGGGGAGTTGAGGCCGCGAGCCCGGCTCGACGCCTCTCGCCGGTGCGGATCCGGCGAAGGGATGGCGCGTGACGCGAGAACAGGGTGTGGGCCCGATGGGCGGCCTGCCGCTGGAGGCGACCGACTTCGTGGGCCGCGGCGGAGAACTGGCCTCCCTGGAGCTCGCGTTGGCCCAGTCGCGTCTCGTGACGGTGACCGGCCCCGGCGGAGTCGGCAAGACCCGGCTCGCGCTGCGGGCCGCCCGCCGGTCCCGTGACACCTCCGGACAGGAGGCGTTCTGGGTGGAGCTGTCCGCCCTGACCGACCCCGGACTGCTGCCGCACACCGTGGCGTCCGCGCTCGGTCTGGCCCAGGGCGAGGCGGTGTCCGCCCTGGAAGCGGTCGTACGACGGCTGCAGTCGGGCCGCTCGCTCCTGGTCCTCGACACCTGTGAGCACCTCGTCGACGCCTGCGCGGAGCTGGCCCAGGCGCTGCTCCGGCACGCGGGCGGTGTCACCGTACTCGCCACCAGCCGGCAGTCCCTCAACGTGTCCGGGGAGCATGTCTTCAGCGTCGAGCCGCTGCCCGTACGGGCGGACGGCGGTGACGCACTGGAGCTGTTCGTGCAACGGGCCCAGGCCGCTGTCCCCGGTCTGGTGATGGACCAGGAGGCCCGGCAGCAGGCGGTCAAGCTGTGCCGTTCCCTGGACGGGATGCCGCTGGCCATCGAGCTCGCCGCCGTGCGGCTGCGCGCGCTGCCGCTGTCCGTGCTGATCGAGCACTTCGCGAACGGGGTCCCACTGCTCGCCCGGCTGCGCGGCGGCACACCACGGCACGAGACGCTGCGTGCCGCCATCGACTGGAGCTTCGGACTGTGCACCGAGGCCGAACAGGTGCTGTGGGAACGGCTTTCGGTGTTCTCCGGCCCGTTCGACTTCGACGCCGTTCAGTACGTCTGCGCCGGCGGCGTCCTCGACCCGGCCGAGCTCGTGGAATCCCTGGCGGGACTCGTGGACAAGAGCGTGCTCATCCGCGACGGCGAGTGGTACCGGATGCTGGACATGATCCGCGAGTACGGGATCGAGCTGGCGCAGACGGCGGGCAGCCGGGAGGACCTGCGGGAGGCGCACTGCCTCTACTACACCGAACTGGCCCGCATCTTCGACCGCGACTTCGACGCCGCCGGCCAGATCTCCCGCTACAACGTGCTGCGCCAGCAGGACGGCCAGCTGCGCGCGGCTCTGGAGAACTCGCTCGACGCGGGCCGCTACCACCAGGCGGCGCTGCTCGCCCGGTCGCTGTGGATGTACTGGATCATCCCCGGCAAGAACACCGAAGGACGCTACTGGTGCTACCGGATCGCCGAGCACCTCGCGCCGGGCACCGCGGAGCGGGCCTGGGTGCTCTCCACGAACGCCTATCTGGCCGCGGCGCAGGCCGACCCCGCGACCTATCCGCTGGCCGAAGAGGCGGCGGCCATCGCCACGGCGATCGACGATCCGGACCTCAAGGGCCGGGCGCACCAGGTGATGCACATGGCCGCGCTCGCCGTCGGCAGGTTCCAGGAGGCCTTTGCCGCGGTGGAGAAGGCCGCCGCCGCCCTGCACGCCACCGGCAACCGGAGCGGGGCGCTGACTCTGCAGGTGCAGCAGGGGTACATCCAGGTGGCCAGCGGAGATGCCCGCGGATCTCTGGAGATGTGCGAGAGGAACCTTCGGCGGCTGGCCGACAACGACGTCGATCCGGGGTGGCTCCATGCGGCCCTCTACTACGTCAAGGCCCTCTCCCATTTCGAACTCGCCGACTACCCCGGCAGTACGGTCTCGGCCGTCGCCGCCCTGCGCATCGAGAACGTCATGGGCGACATCCTGGGCTTCGCCAGCAACTTGGAGCTGCTGGCGTGGATCGCGTTCCGCACCGAGCGCCTCGACAACGCCGCCTGGCTCATGGGCGCGGCCGATGCCCAGTGGCAGCGTCTGGGCGGACGTCTGATCGGCAACCCCGTGATGGAGCAGCGGCATCTGGACATCGAGCGCGAGCTCCGGGAGTCCCTGGGCAAGGAGCGCTTCGCGGCACGCTGGCAGGACGGCGCCACCCACCCCGTCGGCGCGGTCGTCGAGCGGGCCACCGCGGGCGGCGGCCTCGCCCCCGAACTCCCCGCCGGCAAGGCGCCGAAGCCCCTCACCCGTCGGGAACGCGAGGTGGCCCGGCTGGTGGCCCAGGGTCTCAGCAACCGCGAGATCGCCGAACACCTGGTCCTGTCCAAGCGCACCATCGATGTGCACGTGGAGCACATCCTGGCGAAGCTGGGCGTCGGCTCCCGCCAGGACATCGCCGCCAAGCTCGACAGCGCGCCCTGAGCCGGCCCTGCCCTTTCAGGATTCTTCGGGCCGACGGCCGGGCGAGAGTGACATCGATGGCGCCAAGTGCGCTGAAGCAGATGTCCGTTCCCCCTCGCGGGGCCCACCGCTCCCTGCCCGGAGGCACCACCCGCCATGCACCACTCGCTCGAGGACCTGCTCCAGTACGTGGCGAAGGCCACGCCGCCCGCACCGGTGCTGCTCGGGGATCCGGACCTTGAACTCGCCGATCTGGTGGAGGCCCTGAGCGAGCGGTACGGGCGGCCGCGCACGCTGATCCTCGACGGCGGGCCAGACCCCACGGCGGACGACCGCACGGGAGCGCCGCTGCTCGAACTGGTCGACGGCCAAGAGGTGGAGGTGCTGCGCGCCTGGCCCGGCATACGGGCGTGGATCGGAGCCGGCGCCGATCCGGGCCGGCGCGTCTTCGTGGCTGTCGCCGAACGCGCGTCACGGACGGACAGCTACGCCCCGGCGTCGCCCGAGGCCTCATATGTGGAGTGCGTGGTGGAGCTGGTGGGGTGGACGATGGACCGCGCCCATCCGGTGGACTGGGCGGAGATCGAAGCGGGCCTCGGCACCCCGCTGCCTGCCGACTACAAGCAGCTCGTGGAGATCTTCGGGAAGGGCGCGTTCGACGATGACCTCACCTTGCACACACCCCTCCCGCCGTTCGGCTGGGTGGCTCTTGCCTCCGAATTCCTGACTCTGCACGAGACCAACGGTGACTGGCCCGACGTAGGCCACCATGCCGACCTCGCCTCCGCCCGCGCCGCCCTGGTGGACGCCCCGGGCAAGCTGCTGCTCTCCTGGGCGAGTAATGAAAACGGCCTCTTCTACTGGCACTTGAACGATCCGGACCCCGGCCGCTGGCCGGTCCTGGTGGGCGGCGACACCTACGACGATCTCGACCTTGCGGCCGACTCGACCGCCGAATGCCTCCACCGCCTCCTGACCGATCCCCGCGCACCCTTCTCACTCGCCAAGCACTTCGACCGCCACTGGTTCACCCCACACCCGTGACGCTAGGACGCCCGCACCCCCGGCTTGCCGAGGTCCCACAGCTCCGCCTCCGCCCAAGCCCCCACGATCGCCGTATCCGGATCCTGCCGCCGCAGCCCCGCGAAGCGGTCGGCGAGCAGCTGCAGTCGTACGGTGAGGGGGATCTGCGCCAGGAACGGCGGCAGGTCGCCGTGGCCCGAGAACGCCTCCAGGGTGGCGACCGTCATGCCCTCACGCGCCGCGGCCCCGGCGAGCGCAGGGGTCAACTTGTCGACATCTGCGCCGGGTTCGAGGACGACGAGCCCGTCCGCCGGGCCGTAGGGAACAGCGGCACCATGCAGAAAACGGTCCGACTCGAAGCCCTCGGCGAGCATCCGCGCACCTTCCCGGATCTTCAGGGCCCCTTCGCGTGCGGTGACCCCCCAGGGCCCGCATCCGATCAGCGCGAGGCTCCGGGCCGGGACGGCCACGGCGTCCAGCCGCGGGTCCGCGATGACGTCCCGTACGGCGGAGGCAGCGCGTCGTACCTGCTCGGGTGAGCCCTCAGGCCCGCCCAACTCATGGGCGAGCCGGGCCAGTACGGCCAGCGTCGCGGTGTAACTGACGCTGTACGTCTCCGACTCCTCGGGCCCGACCGTCTCCAGCGCCTCCGGCCAGCCGCGCCCAACCCCGGTGATCGACACGAGCGGAACATCCGCCTCCAGGGCGGCGGACCGTACCCGCTGGGCGTATGCCGTCTGCGCGGTGTGGGTGATCACGACCATTGCGTCGCCCTCGCGCGGCCGGACCGCCCAGCGCGCGGCCTGCGCACCCGACAGCCAGCGCGCATCGCACCCGGCGCCTTCGAGCAGCATCGCCCCGAGTTCGGCGGCATGCTGACTGGTCCCGGTCCCGACGACCAGCACCCGCCGCGCATCGGCGAGCCGCCCCGCGGCGGCAGCGACATCAAGGCCGGCCATCCGCTCCAGCGCCTCGGGCTGGCTGAGGATCATGCGCCGCAGGGCGGTGGCCGTCATGGGGAGCTCCTCGGAAGGGGTCGGTGCGGCGCCGCGTGGTCGGTGCGGCGCTGCTCGGGAGCCAGTTTTGTGATCACTGATTCCGTCGTCAAGAGGCTCATGACCTACGGAATCCGTTGCGCGCGACCGCCTCGTACGCGAATCCAGCTGATCATCTTCGGCCCGTGCACCCCTCTCCCCAGTACCGCCCGTCGCGGGCAGACTCGACCCCGCAGCAGAACCGCCCGCACCGCCTTCGGAGGGGACCGCCATGGGACAGCGTTGGGCCGACTTTCAGTACGAGATCTATCTCAACGGGATGACAGGGGCCACACCCCGGCTGCCCACCGACCTCACGCGCCTCGAAGAGCTGGCGGAGCACCGGCTCCCGCCCCGCGCCGTCGGATACGTGGCCGGCAGCGCGGGCAGCGGCACCACCGCGGCCGCCAACCGGGAGGCCCTCGACCGCCGGCGGATCGTGCCGCGGATGCTCCGGGACGTCAGCGAACGGGACCTGTCCGTCGAGGTGTTGGGGCGCACCCTGCCCGCGCCGCTCGCACTGGCGCCTGTCGGCGTCCTTTCGATCATGCATCCGGAGGGCGAGAAGGCCGCCGCCCGCGCGGCCGCCGCGCAGGGTGTCCCCTACGTCCTGTCGTCGGCGTCGAGCACCCCCATGGAGGAGGTCGCGTCCGCGATGGGGGACGCCGAGCGCTGGTTCCAGCTGTACTGGCCCAAGGACCCGGAGGTGGCCCGCAGTTTCCTCGACCGGGCGAAGGCCTCCGGCTTCTCGGTGCTCGTCGTCACCCTTGACACCCCCATGCTGGCCTGGCGTCCACGCGATCTCGACGAGGCGTATCTCCCCTTCCTGCACGGGGTCGGCACCGCCAACTACTTCACCGACCCGGCGTTCCAGGCGGGCCTGGCCAAGCCGGTGAACGAGGACCCGAACGCGGCCGTGATGCGGTTCGTCGGCATGTTCTCGGACCCCGCGAAGACCTGGCCCGACCTGGCCTTCCTGCGGGAGCACTGGGACGGTCCGATCGTCCTCAAGGGCATCCTGCACCCCGATGACGCCCGGCAGGCCGCCGAGGCGGGCATGGACGGCGTGATCGTCTCCAACCACGGCGGCCGCCAGGTCGCCGGCTCCATCGGCGCGGCCGACGCGCTGCCGGGAGTGGCGAAGGCGGTGGGCGACCGTCTGGCCGTGCTCTTCGACAGCGGCATCCGCAGCGGCGACGACATCGCCAAGGCCCTTGCACTCGGCGCCCGTTCGGTCCTGATCGGCCGCCCGTACGCGTATGGACTCGGCCTGGACGGCCAGCCGGGCGTCGAGCATGTCATCCGCTGCCTGCTCGCCGAACTCGACCTCACCCTGGCCCTGTCGGGCCACGCGAGCCCGGCGTCACTGAGCCCTGCGGACCTGATCGAGCACCACTGACAGCCCCTTGCCAGGGTGCGCCGATGCCTCGATCACGCGGTCACTCAGGCTCCGCAGACCAACCGGGTCAAGCAGGTCCAGGTCACCTTCGAGACTCTGCGCGGCTCCCGAGCGCCTCGTCCGCTTCTGGTGCGAGGCGCCGGGGTACGTCATCCCCTCGCCGCCGAAAGCGTTCACCACCTGGGACGAGTACACCGCCGCGCAGCCGCCCGAGGAGCGGGACTCCTGGTCTCACCCCGCCAGACCCGTGACGGCCGTCGGCGCCGGGTACGGGTCGCGGAAGTCGAACGCCTGCGGACCCGGACCGTGTTCGCGGATCCATGCCACCTTCGCCATCGCCTCCGCCACCGTCGGCCGGTGCCCGGCGGGCACCCACCACATCGCCTGGTGCGCCTCGCCCAGCCGCTCGAACCACTCCCGGCGGCGGGCCAGCATGGCCAGATGCGCCGAGCGGTACACGTAGTCCTTCAGCGCCTCGATCGACTCCCAGACCGAGCAGTTGATCTGGAGCCGGTCGTCCCGGCTGTCGGGCCTGAGCCCCATCGCGTCCATCCCGCTCCCGTCGACCAGCCGCCAGACGAAGCCGGGCGAGCGGTCGGCGAGCGCGTTGATCTCCTCCAACTTGCTGACGAACCCTGCGATTTCAGGGCTGTCGGCCGGCGCGACAAACCGTCCGATGTTGACCTGCGCAAGCTGGAATCCATGCGAAGCAGATGACGATGACGAAGACACAGGGGCAGAGGAATGCGTCGAGGAATCGGTCATGGGCTCAGCATGCCCGGACCGACTTCTAACGTCAACGCATATTGTTTTTAGACCTCGCCGCCCTCGCCCCTTCCGCCGCTCCCACCGCCCTCGCCACTCCCGCCACTCCCGCCACTCTCGCCGCTCCCACCGCCCCCGCCGCCCTGCCGGCCTCCCCCGCTCTCCCTCTGCAGCGACACACAGCACCCACCCGCGCACGGATCCATCTCCACGGACCACTCCTCCCCCGCCGCAAGTCCCTCCACCAGCGCCAGGTTCATGCCGCAGATCAGCGCGGGAAACTCCTCGGACAGCGCCCGGAAGGGACAGTTCCGCAGACGCAGCACCGCACCGTCCCAGAACGGCTGATATCCGCGCGCCGCCAGAACCGCCTCCGGATCCCCTTGCGACGCCTCCCCCGCCCCACGCGCCGCCGCCTGCAACTCCCGGTCGAGCCCGGCCCGTTCCACCACATCCGCGAGCACCCTGCTCACTTCGTCGTACGAGCGCGGCGGCACCGACACGGCATACTCCTCGGCCGCGCGCCGGTACACCTTCGCGGGCCGCCCCGCCCCCGGCCCGGACTTCCCGCTCAGGCGCCGGTAGTCCACGGCGAGCAGCCCCGCCTCCACCAGCTTGTCCAGATGATGCGCGGCCAGCGAACGGGACACCCCGACCGCCTCGGCGGCGGCATCGCGGCCGACGTCGCCGGGCGCCGCCGCCACATGCCGGTACAACTGCCGCCGCACCGGATCGTTCAGCACACCGAGCACGTCCAGATCGCCGTACCCGGCCCCGCCGTCAGTCATCGGACTCATCCGACGAGTCTAGAACCAACGCCCGTACGCAATGGAGCCCGCGGGGACTGCGAGCGAACGGGAACACGGCCGAACTGATGCGCGTCCTCCGTCCCGGTACCGTGGCCCCCGCCCCCGTGACGCAGTCCCGCCCGGCCTGTTACCCGATCATGCGTATGCGAACGATGATGACCGTGGCGGCCGTGGCGGCCACGGCGATGCCCGCCGACCTGGCGGCGCCGAGCACGGCCGCGCCCAGACCTATGGCCAAGGCCGTCGGCAGTGGGCACTGCGACAAGAACATCGCCGACCACTGGCGCACCGTCGACGATCTGGCGGGTGTGCGGGTCCGCACCGGCCCGTCGGCGGCCTACCCTGAGCGCTACCACCTCGACTTCGCGGGCCACTTGTGGGTCACGTGTCAGGTCACCAACGGCAAGGGCAACGTCTGGTTCTACGGCAAGGACCGGATCCACGACCGCTGGGGCTACTTCTACGGCGCCCGCACCACCAAGGGCAAGTCGTAGCCCGAGGCATCGCGAGCCACGTCCAGGATCGGCCGTCGCCGACCGGCCGGCGACGGCCGGGGTGTGGCGGCCCGCGCCTGCGGCAGGGCGGGCGCGGTGACGCCGAGCAGCCCGGTGGCGACGGTGGTGCGCTTGAGTCCCACGAAGGGCCCAAGAGGTGATGGCACACTCATCATGCCAGGTCAAGGGTGTCCTCGCCTAGGACGAACAGCACAGCCCAGCAAGCTTGTTCAGGGCGCCCCCACGCTCCCAGAATCAACGTCATGAGTGCCTCTCAGGACGCCGGCCGCTCCATCACGCCGAGGGAAAAGGCCGACGCGATTCTCGCCGAGGCGGGACTGGAGTACGCGGGCGGCTGGGGCGCCGGCTTCAATGTCCTCCCCACCTATGCCGCGCTGCGGCCCATCGCAGCGGGAAACGCCGTACCGACCTCTGAGATATCCCTGGATGCCGCCGACCCGTTCGCCGAGACCGACGCGGAATGGTTCCGACTGGCCACCGCGCACGGGCTGTTCGGCAAGGACGGGGGCTTCCTGATCACGCTGGGACACGGCGGCTGGTTCCGGGTCCGGCTCGGGGAGGAGTGGCGGCTCGCGGAGGTCCTGCGGAATCAGCCCCGCTGCCCGGAGTTCATGACGCTCTCCCCGGACGGGAAGACGCTGATCGGCGTCACCACCGAGGAGTACGGGATCTGGCTGATCGTGGTCGCCGACCTCCCGGCGTATCAGGAGCAACGGGCTCTGAGGCTGGCGCGGGAAGAGAGCGAGGAGGAGCGGGAAGCTGCTTGGGACGGGCTGTTCAGCAGGCTCCGGATTCCACCGCGCACACGAGAACAGTGGGCGACCGGACTCCTGTCCAACCCCTCTCTGCCCGACGACCTCCGGCTCGACCTCGTGGTACGCACCGGGAGGTACTACGGCCCCCAACTGCCCGCCGATGTGATCGACCGACTGATCGACCACCCGGACTGGAAGGTGCGTGGCGCACTGGTCGACACCGGTTCCAACCAGCTGACGCCGGAACAGTGGACCCGCCTCGTCCTCGCCGAAGAGGACGACCGTCACCGCTGGGCCCTGGTCGGCATCGCCGTCGGCTACCGCGCGACGTTCACCTCGACCGCCTACGAGCGTCTCGCCGCCGATCCCGTCCCGCGCATCCGTGCCGAGACCGCCTCGCTGACCGGACTGCCGACCGCCGTCGCCCGCGCCCTGCTCATCGACCCCGAGCCCCGGGTCCGTAAGTCCGCCTGCGCCGTCGCCTGGCCGGACCTGAACGCCGACGAGCGCCGCGCGCTCCTCGCCGACCCCGACTCCGGCGTCCGCGCCCTCGCCCGTCGGCTGCACCACCGCGAACACCCCGTCTCGCGCGCCGTCTTCGAGAGCGACGACCTCGGCGACGCCACCCGCGTCATCACCAACTCCGCCCTTGAACCGGGACTGGCCCACCATCTGTCCCGGCACCCGGACGCCACGCTGCGCCGCGCGCTCGCCGACAACCCTCACCTGTCCCGGGCCCTGATCGCCGTCATGGCCGAGGACCCCGATCCCTTCGTCCGGGGCACCCTCGCTCTCCGCCCGGACCTCACCGAGGCCCAACGGACCGCCATCTCCTACGACTTCGACCCGTCAAGCCGCTCCCGCACCCTCCCCTGGGTGCAGGCCCTGCACAACGACCCCGAAGCCATGCGCCGCCTCGCCGCCTCCTCCCACCCCCTGATCCGCCGCTCCGTCGCCCGCGCCCGCCACCTCCCACCGGACGTCGTCGACCGCCTCGCCCACGACGAGGACCGCGTCGTCCACCTCTTCCTCGCCGAGTCCTGCGACGACGCCCCGCCCTGGATGCTGCTCCAGGTCTGGCACTGGTGGAACGGCAGCCTCTCCTCCCCCGGCCGCCCCCGCACCCACCCCAACTTCCCCCGTACGGATCTCCTCAAGTACGCCGACGACCCCAACCCCCGGCTACGTCAACTCGCCCTGGACGACCCGGACTCCACCCCCGAACTCGTCGAACGCTTCACCCTCGACCCGCACCGCGAGGTCCGCTTCCGTGCCGCCGACGACTCCCGCCTGAGCCGACTGGGCGCGGTCCGCCTCCTGGACGACCCCGACTCCTCCGTCCGCTGGGCCGCCACCCGCTCCCCCCGTCTCCCCGCCCACGTCCTGGTCACGCTCCTCCGCGAGGGCCGCACCGCCGAAACCGCCGCCCGGAACCCGGCGATCCCGCCCGGCATCATCCGCAGGATGGCCGAGCGGGACCAGATATCGCCGGACGAGGGCCCGGTCACTCCCCGACCGGCACCAGCCTGAGCGAGATCGAGTTGACGCGGTACCGCTGATCCGTAGGCGTCGGATACCCCTCGCCCTCGAAGACATGGCCCAGGTGCGAGCCGCACTTCGCGCAGCGGACCTCGGTGCGGACCATGCCGTGCGAGGTGTCGGACAGGAGCTCGACCGCGTCCGTGCCCTTCGGGTCGAAGAAGCTCGGCCAGCCGTACCTTCTGTAACCCCAACCTCAACAGCCGCTCCGGCACCCAGAAACGCTGCTCCGACGCCAGCACATGCGCATCCACCGGGACCAGGGCCAGCGCCGCCACCCTCGCCGTACGCCCACCCCTCTTGCCTACGCAGCGTCAGCCGCGTCCGCTGCAGGGCGCGCCAATCCGCGCACCGCTCGAAGCACGTCCGTTATCCCACGGCGCCGCCTCGTTACCTACGTGCGGCCGACGGGGCCCTTGGGTGCCTGGTGCTCTTCACGTGCTGGTCGAGGCGCTGCAGTGCGTGCCACGCGGCAGGGTCGGTGCCGTCGCCGAGCGTGTAGTGCAACGCCGGCTGTCTGGCGGGGCCGAACTCGACTGACGTGGCCGGCGCCTGGCGCGCCTGGGCGAGGCCGATGTCGCGTACAGCGTCGCTGCCGAGGGTCAACGAGACCGGGATGGCGGGCGGTTCGAAGTGGGCGGGCGCGGTCAGGTCGAACCGACCGGTCCGGACGTGGGTGAGCATGGTCGCGAGGTGATGCCGCGTGGCGAGTGCCTCGGCCAACTCCGGCAGCTTGTCAAGGGGCAGCGACCGGGCGGCGGCGTATCCGAGGGCGAGGGTGGTGTGTTCCTCGACGCCGGCGCGGGTGTGGGTTATCTGGGTGGTGGCGATCGCGGGTTGGTCGGGGTGGCCAACCGCGGTGAGCCAGGTGCTGGCGCCGCCCTGGGCGCGCCGGCGGGCGAGGTCGGTCAACTGGCGTGGTGACCATGGGAGGTTGACGGGCTCGGCGGTGGACCAGCCGGCCGGCGGCCTGCCCGTAAGGGTCCGCCAGGCGGTCTCCAACGCTTCGCCGAGGACTAGGTGTTCGCTCACCGGGTGGACAGCGCGGAAGGCGAGCAGGAGTTGGCGCTGTTCCTGCGGTGCGGTGCCGGCTCGGTAGGCGTCCGCGAGTCGCGGAGCGTCGTCGGCACCGAGAACGGGGGTGAACATCTCTCCCTGCCAGTCCAGGGCCAGGCCGGTGAGACCGTCGTAGTAGCCGGACGCGGTATCGCGTACGACCCATCGTGACGGCGTACGGCCCAGCAGGGAGCGCATCGGCAAGGTCAGGCGGACGTCGGCCGGGGTGACGAGTTGGAGTTCGCGCCCGCTGCGGGCCGCGGTCTGCAGGGCGTCGATGAGCCAGGTGGTGGCGGCTACGACGGGCCGGTTCTGGATGACGACCGCCGCTGCCTCGGTGAGGATGTCGACATCCAGCACTGTGTCGTCCGCGCGCGACGTGTCCGTCCGTGGCGGCACGACGTCGACCTGCGTCACCTCCGGCGGCCAACTCGCACCTCCGAGAACCGCCTTCAGGCGCCCGGCCACGGAAGCAGCGAGCTGCCGGGCCTCCTCGACACCGGCGGTGGCGCGGATCTCCGTCCACCACACCGGCGCATCCGCCTCGGCCCCGATGCCGAGCAATCGCTCGACCTCACCGGGCACTTGGACGTACAGCGGAGCCTCCAGCGAGACCACGACCTGCCCCTCCGGGGACCGCAACTGCAGGTGCGCACCATCCGGGTCCTGGGTGAGGATCGCCTCCGGGCCGCCGGCGTACAGGCTCGCCAGGAGCGTCTGCTGGTCGGGCATCTTCGGGGTGAGGGCGATGATGTCCTGGGGCACCGGTGTTACCTCTCAGGCGAAAGTGGGAACTCGCCGCCGCGTTGACTCTGTCCGGGGGAAGGCCGAAACGACCGGTCGGTGGGTGCTGCGACCCGAGAGCGGTCAGTACCGACCTGACAGCTCCTCCAGAGCGTCGAGCGTCGAAGACTCCTTGGGTGTGTCCTCGCTGAACTCGCCCGTCTCCGGTTCCGGCGGCAGGTGAGAAAGCCAGTCCAGCGCAGCGAGAGGCGCGAGTCCGCGGCCGTGGGCCTTGCGCAGACGCAGCAGCCACTGCCGGCCGGTTTCGAAGGCGATGTCACCGACTGCGGTGCGCGGTTCGAAGCACGCCGCATCGTCGCCGACGGATGCCCAGACATATCCGACGACCTGGCCGTCGCGGCGCACGGTGAAGTAGCGGACAGGGTGATCAGTGATCTCTTCGTACTCATCCTCGGAGGAAGGCAGTCCCTCCCGCAGCCGGCGGGAGCGAGCCGGTACTTCGAAAGTCCCCCAGGCATCGGCGAAGGCGGGCCCCTCGGCCCGCTCGTCCTCGAAGCCCGTCTCGGTGGGGGTCGCGTAGCGGTTGGCGTCACCTGGCGTCGGCTTCATTCCCAGCAGGGCGGAAATCCCTTCCAGCGCGCTGGCGAGGCGGGGCGCATTCACCTCATACACGGCGCGCTGTTCGCGCTCCCGGGTGTCCAGGGTCAGCCACGCGTCGGAATACGTTTCCAGCGTGACGGCCATGAGGGCGCCCTTCCAGATATCGACCTGGATGACGAAGAGCTGTTCCGCACGGTGCCGAACACCGGATTCCCACCAGTAGCCAGGGCACCGGATCCGGATGCCGACCACGACGTCGCCGTCGTGCGTTGCCGCGCGCCCGGCAACGTCAGACAGTTGAGCACCGGCCTGCGCTTCGTGACCCACCGGGATATCGCGCACGTCCATGAATACGTTGCGCGTGTCACGGGACGACCGGACGGAAAAGCTGGCCGTCGTGGGAGTCGCCAGCGCCAGGTCAGCAAGAATCTTCCAGATGGTGGCGGCGTATTCCGCCCCACGAAGTGGAGGCGCGTTTTCGGTCTGGACTTCCCATGTCCAATCGCCGATGGGGTCGGTGGTGATCACAACATGTCCCTGGGGTCGGTCTTGCTGCCTGGCGGAATCACAAGTGTTCCATCCTCCAGGCGGATGACGAATGTGATGCCCTCACCCTTCGGCCCGCTTCCTCCTCGGTTGGTGTCCATCAGGGCATCGAAGGAGCCGTTGGCCATCCAGTCGTCGCGAGTCCCCTTCGCGCCGTCGACCAGAAGGATCCTGTGGTCGGCCTCACCCCGCGCGAGCTGGAGGAGGTACTTGCCCCGGGTGATCTCAGAAACGGGATCCTGCGGATCGTTCAGGCGCTTCTGCTGGTAGCCGTACACCCCGGACTCATCCCTGACGCGCACATCGATATCGGACCCCGGTGGATGCTTCACTTCGAAATCGATGTTCTCCGCGGGTATGCCGGCCCGGACAAGGTCGTCGGCGAACATGATCTGGTCGCAGGCAGGCTGGTACATGGCCACCTTCCTGGCCCCCAGGTCCGAAACCACTTTCCCGAATTGGTCACTCTGATTGAGGCGGCCAGAGGCGATGATCTCGGCCATCTGCCGGCCGTTCGGCTCCTGCGCGAGCCGGTCGAAGGCACGCTCAAGGACATCGGGCTTCGGCCTCTGCTTCCCGGGCATTCCCTTGATCGCGTCGCGGATCTGCTGCTCAGTGTCGCTGCCGCGCACCATGGGCTGAGCTTCGCCACCAGGTGATTCCGAGCCGGAATCGCCGGCGCCTCCACCGGACCCGTCACCGCCGTCCGCACCACTACCGCCACCGGATGGCGCGCCCGTGCCGCCGTCCGCCGAACCGTGCGCTGCGGCGCCGGTGTCGTTCCCGTCAGCGGTGCCAGTGCCCCCAGCCGACCCGCGTCCCGATGCGGCGTCCGAGTCTGCGGCATGCGCCGACGTGAAGTCGCTGCCACCGGTGCGTCTGCCCGAATCACCATGTGGGGGCAGTTGCCCATCGCTACCGTTGATATGAGACTCTGCGCCGCGGCCCCCGACGCCGACGAGCTCCTGGTCGCGACTCGTGGCGTTCTCGGATGCGTCGGTGTCGGCGTTCTCCTGCTTGGGCTTGTCGTTGATGGGGTTGCCATCGGAGTCGAGGATGTGGAACTCGCCGTCCTCGATGCGGACGGCGGCGCCGTTGTCCAGGCGCCACAGGGTGTGGGGACTGTCGGCCCGGCGGAACGTGTCGAGCTGGGAGCCGGCCGCGGCGATGACCTCGGACATCTTCGGCATCCCCGCCACCGTCCTACCGGCCCGGAGCGTGGCGCTGATCGGGTCGGTGAAGTCCAGGACCTTCGCGGCGGTGGCCGCACCGCGTGCCATGGCGCCGGTGCCGCGCGCGCCTGCGGCGATCCCGCCGAGACCGAGGGTGCCGACCGTGACCGTGACGGTGCCGGCCGCGCGGTCGGGGTTCTCGTCCCACATGTCCCAGGCGACTGCACCTTTGAGGAAGTCGCGGAGGGCCTGCTTCGACTCCTTCTCGTGAGTGGTCTCCGGCTCGGGGCCGAGGGTCTTGTCCATGACCCAGTCGTACGGCGTCATCAGGTAGTAGCTGAGCCCGGAGAACGTCTTGCCGAGCTGGTCCCACGCCTCGCCGGCGGCGTCCGCGCCGTCGACGCCGACGAAGGTCCCCAGACCGCGGATGCCACCCCAGATGTTGTCGACGACGATGCCGTCCCACACATAGCTCTTGGCGCCGTGCCCCCACCAGTCCAGGCTCCACGTCTCATACGTGCGCTCCTCCGGCGTGCCCCAGGGCAACTCCTCGGCCTGGCCCAGCATGTCGGCGCTGTATCCGTACATGCCCGCACCGTGACTGCCGTCATCCACAACCCACTTGGGGCGGCACACCAGCTTGTTGATCGCGTCGATCTTGTTGGCGGCGTTCCGCTCCGCCTCCTGGAACCCGGCCTGCGCGGCGGCGACACCGTCCATCAACGCCTGGTGGGCGTTCGACTTGTCCTCGTCGTCGGTCCAGTCGTCATCGCCCTTGACGCTGTCGACGAAAGCGAACGCGTCCTCGCGCAGCTGCTTGAGGCGGTCCGCATGCGGCTTGGCCTCGGCGATGAACGTGTCCAGGGCATCAGCCAGGGTCTCGAGGTTCGCGGCGAACTCGTCGCCAGTGTCCGCCACCGGCTGGGTGCTAGAGAGCAGTTGCTCGTCTTCCGGCGCCTTGTAGTAGGCGCCGACGGCCTGGAAGCGGGAGTGGATGTCCGAAGCTTCCGTTGCGGATCCCGGTCGCCTGGGTGCGCAGTGCGGAGGCGTCCTTGCCCAACTGCTCGAAGCTGCCCAGGTACTGCGGGATCATCCCCGGTTCGATCATCGCGGTTGCTCCCCGCCCTGCTCCGGCTTGCCGGCGGCCGCCTTCAGCTCCTCAGGCGTCGGCGCCTTCGCGGCCTCACGCTGCGCATCAGCGGCCATGGCCAGATCCCCCTCGACGTACTCGACGGTGGCCTTGACCGTGCCCTCCATCGTCTTCTTCGTCCGTGCGGCCATGAAAAGGATCTTCTGTTGGGTGTCGTTCGCGAAGTTCGAGATCGCGATCCCCACCGGCCCGACCGGAGCCGACGTACCGCAGTACGGGCCGCTGATCGTGCCGGCCGACAGCGCGGCACTCTCCACGCTCTTCCCGTACGCCGTGAGGTCCTTCTGCAGATCGTCCGCCGCAAGCCCCACAAGCGACAGAATCGATTCCACCCCGCTGGGCGAGACGTCCCAGCCCGACATTGATCAACCCCCGCAACTGCCCTGTACGTGCACCCGTGCTGTCCTGCGACGCTCTGTTCAGCCGACGGCGTCGACGGCGGCCTTCGCGCGCGACAGGGTCTGCTGCGCGGTGCCGTCGTTCTTCTCCAAGGTGGTCTTCAGGAGCTGGATGATCGTGCGGACCTCGTTGGAGGCGCGGTTCCAGCGCAGTTCCTTGTCGTGGTACGAGTCCGAGACGCCGTCGGCCTGGAAGTCGGCCAGGGCCGCCTTCACCGCACGATCCCGATCCGTGATCACCTGCTCCAGGCGGGCAATGACGCCCTGGATGTTGCCCTGCGCGTCCGAGGACGCGGCCACGTCGTACGAGCGACGATCAGCATTCGAAGCCATCAGAAGTCCCCAGTCCCCGCAGGTCGGCCGGGTCAGCGTCCGCCGAAGCGGGCGGCGTCGAAGTTCGCGGCAGCCATGTTCGAGCGGGCATTGTCCGCCGACTCCTGATCACCCGTCGCGAACGACGAGTCCATCCCGGACTGTCCGCCCAGGATCGCCGACAGGGATCCGTTCAACGCTGCCGTGATCTCGTCCGAGTTGTTCTTGAACGCATCGAAAGCCGCCTTGCCCGAGCCGTTGAAACGACCCTCCAACGGCTGCGCGGCAGCGATCAACTGCCGGATCAACGACCCGAGATCATCACTCGAACCCTGCGACTGCAACCGCAGATTCGACAGAACCGTGGCGCCCATGTCGAACTTCATGCGTGAATCCACCCCGTCACTCGACAGCTGCGCGAACTCACCTCGCCCGCACCCAATGTGGTGCATGCAGCACATACGAACCACCCGTATCGATCATCCTGGACCGAGTGTCCTTGCGAACGCAATGTGCTTCAGGCCAAAGCCGCTGCCGGACGAGGGGCGCGTAATCGGAGGAAGGCACAGTGCGGGGCCGGGCTCGAGCGGCCTCATCTCCCCATGTGCCGTGGGGGTTCCCGGGGCAACGATGACGGCATTCCGTGCGGCTGGAAGTAAGGGGTCCGCAACGTACGCGCGGACCCCTTACTCACCCAACCCGGCCAACTCAATGCTGATCCGGCTCCAAGCGCAGCGAGATCGAGTTGATGCAGTACCGCTGATCCGTAGGCGTCGGATACCCCTCGCCCTCGAAGACATGGCCCAGGTGCGAGCCGCACTTCGCGCAGCGGACCTCGGTGCGGACCATGCCGTGCGAGGTGTCGGACAGGAGCTCGACCGCGTCCGTGTCCTTCGGGTCGAAGAAGCTCGGCCACCCGCAGTGCGACTCGAACTTCTCGCCCGACGTGAAGAGTTCGGCGCCGCAGGCGCGACAGGAGTACACGCCCTTGGTCTTCGTGTCCGTGTACTCGCCGACGAAGGCGGGCTCCGTGCCCGCCTCGCGCAGGACCTTGTACTCGGCCGGGGTCAGCTCCGCACGCCACTGCTCGTCCGGCTTTTCGACCTCGTACGACATGATCCTCAGCTCCTCACTCGGCGGTGTGCGCGGACAGGTGCTCCAGGATGCGCGGACCGAGGTCCGTCACATCGCCCGCGCCCATGGTGAGAACCAGATCGCCGGGCTTCGCCATTCCCGCGATGACGGCGGGGGCCTTGTCCTTGTCGTGCTCGGCGGTCACGTCCGCGCCCGCGGCGCGCGCGGCGTCGAGGATGAGTTCGCTGGTCACGCCGGGGATCGGGTCCTCGCGGGCGGGGTAGATGTCGAGGACCACGGAGGAGTCGGCGAGCGCCAGGGCCTGACCCATCTCGGTGCCGAGCTCCTGCGTACGGGAGAACAGGTGCGGCTGGTAGAGCACCAGGATGCGCGCGTCCGCGGCGGCCGCGCGCATGGCTTCCAGGTCGGCGGTCATCTCCGTGGGGTGGTGCGCGTAGGAGTCGATGACCTGGACGCCGGCCGCCTCGCCCTTGAGCTGGAGGCGGCGCTTGACGCCCGTGTACGACTTGATCGCACCGGCCAGGTTGTGCGCCGGGATACCCATCGCGACGCCCGCGGCGAGGGCGGCCACCGCGTTGTGCGCGTAGTGGCGGCCCGGGACCGAGACCATGAAGGTCAGCAGCTTGCCGCCGATGAGGACGGTGACCTCGCTGGACAGCCCGCGCGGGGTGATCTTGTGGATACGGACGTCCGAGCCCTCGGACTCGCCGTACGTGACGACGTTGAGGGAGGAGACGTCGCGCAGCCGGCGGGTGAGTTCCACGGCGCCCGACTGGTCGGCGGCGATGACGAGCGTGCCGCCCGGCACGATCTTGCCGGCGAAGGTCTCGAAGGAGTCGTAGATCTCGTCCATCGAGGCGTAGTTGGCGTGATGGTCGAGCTCGACGTTGAGGACGATCGCGACCTCGGGCGCGTACTTGTGGAAGCTGCGGTCCGACTCGTCCGCCTCGGCGACGAAGATCTCGCCGCTGCCGTGCTCGGCGTTGGAACCGGGGGCGTCGAGGTCGCCGCCGATCGCGTACGAGGGGTTCAGGCCGAGGCTGGAGAGCGCGACCGCGAGCATCGAGGTCGTGGTCGTCTTGCCGTGGGTGCCGGCCACCGCGATCGGGCGCAGGTTGTCCATCAGCGCGGCGAGCGCGTCTGAGCGGTGCACGACCGGGATGCCGCGCTCCTTGGCGGCGGCCAGCTCCGGGTTGTCGGCGCGGATCGCGGACGAGACCACGATCGCGCTGGCGTCCTCGGCCAGGTGGGCGGCGTCGTGGCCCAGGTGCACGGTGGCGCCGAGGGCACGCAAGGCGTCGGTGGTCGGGGAGGCCTTGGAGTCGCTGCCGGCCACCTGTGCGCCGCGCTGCGTGAGGATCTTCGCGATGCCCGACATTCCGGCGCCGCCGATGCCGATGAAGTGCGGTCGGTCCAGGGCAGGGGGGATGCCGGGCGTCATACGAGGTCTCCCGAGGGTCGCGTGCTGGGGCGGGGACCCAGCCTAAGTGCTGTGCGGGGCCCCTTTGAGCACCGGGCGGTCAGCCCGGCGGGCCCGGCGTCGGTGCACCGGGCCGAGCCGCAACCTACTCGCTGTGCGCGTACAGCTTGAGGACCGGCACCCCGACCTTGTGCCGCGCCCGCGAGGCCCAGTCCCGGTGGAAGAACTCCTCGACATAGTGCGGGGCCGTCAGGACGATCACCTCGTCCGCGCCGGTCTGCTCGGTGATCGAGGACAGGACGTCCAGGGGGTGGTCCTCGACCAGATGCCCGACGGCCTCGCAGCCGGCCTCGCGCAGCGCGGCCAGCGAGTGGTCGAGCGCCTGCTGCGCGGGGCCCACGGCGTCCTCGCCTTCGGGTACGTCGCCCTCGTGGACGGCCTCTTCCAGTTCGCCGAGCGCCACGTCGTCGACCGCACGAAGGAGCCGGTCCTGGTCACCACGCGGCTGCATGAGGACGACGAAGGAGACCGTGTCGTCTCCGTGCAGGGTCGTGACGAACTCCACGTCGATGGCCGACAGGGCCTTCTCGATCATCAATACGCTCGTGAACACGTCCGGCGCCCTTCTCCTTTGGAGCCCTACCGGCCCCTGCGGAACCTGCGGATCCTCGGGGCCCAGGGCCCCTGCGGAAACCATCCTTCCCCGTGTTCGCACGGGGTCTGCGTGTCTTAGTGTGCCCACCGGAGCGGGAAACGGAACGACAGATTCCGCTGATTGTCAGGTTCGACGGTAGCGGCAGAACAGGAACCCGTCCTCTTCCAGCAGCGATGCGAGTTCCAGCCGCTCGGGCACCGGCAGGTACGGTCCCCCCGCGATCCGCTGGGCGTCACCCGCCGCAAGCATGGGCGAAACCGTCAGACACAGCTCGTCCAGGACGCCGGCCGCGACCAGCTGGCCGAGCAGCCGCGGTCCGCCCTCGGTGAGCAGCCGGGTGAAGCCGAGGTCCGCGAGACCCCGTACGGCCATGGCCGGGTCCACCCGTGCGCTGTCCCCGGCCACCACGATCCGCGCACCGGCCTGCTCGGCGGCCTTCATCCGGTGGGCGGGTGCCTCGGCGCCGGTGACGATCAGGGTCGGCACGAGGGGCTCGGTGAACAGGGGCAGCGAGAAGTCCAGGTCCAGGCTGCCGCTCACGATGGCGATCGCCGGCGCCGGGCCCTGCCCGGCCGCCTGCCTGCGCGCGGCGAACGCCTCGCGGGCGCGGGCCGGGCGGTAGCCCTCCAGGCGTACCGTTTCCGCACCGACGAGCACGACATCGGCGAGCGCCCGCAGGGTGCCGAAGATCCGCATGTCGGTGTCGCACGAGATGGGCTGGGATCGGCCGTCGTGCTGGGCGGCTCCGTCCAGCGTGGAGACCATGTTGGCGCGCAGCCACGGGGTGCCCCCGGGTGGATACGCGTACCGCTCGGCGAGTTCGTCGAGGCTCCACTGACGGGCCTGGGCCGAGCCGCCGGCTGCTGTCTCATCGGTCACAGGGAAAAGACTGCGCATGTCCCGCAGTCTTCCACGGCCCGTAAAGTGGGGACCTGTGTCGCCTTCTCCTGCTGCCGCCGGCCGCCATCCGATAGCCGATCCGGCCCCCCAGTCCCTCTGCGCGCGCGAGCCGCACGTCCCGGCCGAGCGTCTTGTCGCCGAGATGGTGCCGCCGCCGCGCTTCCAGAAGGCGCGCTTCGAGACGTACGTACCGGACGCTTCCCAGCCGTCGCAGGCGCAGGCCGTGCAGGTCCTGAGCACGTTCGCGGGCACGCTCGGCGGGGCGCACGCCAGTGGGGCGGGCAAGCGGCGCTGGTTCCAGAAGAAGGTCCAGGCTCCGGCCGGTCCGCGCGGCGTGTACCTGGACGGCGGCTACGGCGTCGGCAAGACGCATCTGCTCGCCTCCCTGTGGCACGCGACACCGGCCGAACCCTCGCTCAAGGCCTTCGGCACCTTCGTCGAGCTGACGAACCTCGTGGGCGCGCTCGGTTTCCAGCAGACCGTCACCACGCTCAGCGGCCACCGCCTGCTGTGCATCGACGAGTTCGAGCTCGACGATCCGGGCGACACCGTGCTCGTCTCCACCCTGCTCGGCAAGCTGGTCGACGCGGGCGTGGCGCTCGCGGCGACCTCGAACACGCTGCCCGGCAAGCTCGGCGAGGGCCGGTTCGCGGCGGCCGACTTCCTGCGCGAGATCCAGGGTCTGTCCGCGCACTTCAAGGCGCTGCGGATCGACGGCGAGGACTACCGGCACCGCGGGCTGCCCGAGGCGCCCGCGCCGTACAGCGACGAGCAGGTCGCGAAGACCGCGTACGCCACTCAGGGCTCGAGCCTCGACGACTTCCCGCATCTGCTCGACCACCTCGCCAAGGTGCACCCGAGCCGGTACGGCGCGCTCACCGACGATCTGTCGGCCGTCTGCCTGACCGGGGTCGACGCCGTGCCCGACCAGTCGACGGCGCTCAGGCTCGTGGTGCTCGCGGACCGGCTCTACGACCGCGAGGTGCCGGTGGTGGCCTCCGGCCTCCCCTTCGACCGGATCTTCGGCGAGGACATGCTGAAGGGCGGCTACCGCAAGAAGTACTTCCGCGCGATCTCGCGCCTCACCGCACTTGCGCGGGACGGGAAGCGGCTGGTCGAAGGCGCCTGAACCACGGGTTCCGAGGGGGACACGCGGGAGCCGACGCTACGCGCGTGGTTCCCGCGCCGTGGATCAGGTGGTACACACAGGCGGGTCACATTCCTGTCCGCCAACAGGGAGTTGCCCGAATGACCGACACACGTATGTCCGCGTCCCGCCGCCAAGTCCTCGCCGGAGGCGGGGCCTTGGGGGTCGGGATCGCCTTCGCCGGCTCGCTCAGCGAACTCTTCGCAGGGTCCGCCGCCGCGCACGGCAGAGGCGGTTACGGGCCGCTGGTGCCCGACCCGGCCGGTCTGCTCGATCTACCCAAGGGCTTTACGTACAAGGTGCTTTCCCGCGAAGGCGAGCCGCTGCGCTCGGGCGAGGGGAAGGTGCCCACGAACTTCGACGGCATGGCCGCCTTCGCCGGAAAGCGCGGCGGCACACACCTCGTCCGCAACCACGAGAACCGGCACAACGGCAAGATCGGTGTGCCGGTCGTCGAGGGTCTGACGTACGACCCGGCCGCGAAGGGCGGCTGTACGAACGTCACGCTCGACCGCCGCGGCAATGTCGTGGACGAGCGGGTCGGCATCGCCGGCACCGCCGTCAACTGCGCGGGCGGGCCCACCCCTTGGGGCACCTGGCTCACCTGCGAGGAGAACGAGGACAAGGCCGGCACCAACGGCTACACCAAGGACCACGGCTTCATCTTCGAGGTCGACCCGGTGGATCCGCGCCGTACGGGCGCCGTGCCGCTCACCGCGATGGGCCGCTTCCAGCACGAGGCGATCGCGGTCGACCCGAAGCGCGGCATCGTCTACGAGACGGAGGACGCGTTCCAGAAGCCGTTCGGCCTCTTCTACCGCTTCCTGCCCAACAAGCCCGAGGGCGGCCGCGGTTCGCTGCGCGCGGGCGGCCGGCTGCAGGCGATGCGCGTGCCCGGCGTACCGGATCTGGCGTCCGTCCAGGAGACGGGCGCGAGCTTCGACGGCGTCGAGTGGGTGGACGTCCCGGACCCGCTGGCCAAGGAAACCCCCATCCGGCTGCAGGACTTCGGCCCGAAGGGCATCACGCACGCGCAGAAGCTGGAGGGCTGCTACTGGGGCGGCAAGTCGGTCTACTTCGTGTCCAGCTACGCACGCAGCCGCGAGGGTTCGGCCGGTGACCACTATGGCCAGATCTGGCGGTACGACCCCTCGTCGCGCCGTCTCACGCTGGTGATCGTCTTCGGTCCTGACACGGACATCCAGCTGCCCGGCGAGGAGCCGGACAACATCTGCCTCGCCCCGAGCGGCGGCCTGATGGTGTGCGAGGACGGTGAGGGCGCACAGCACGTGTACGGCCTGACCCGGCGCGGCGAGGTCTATCCGATGGCCGGCAACCGGCAGAACATCGGGACGCCCGAGGCCCCGGAGTGGGGCGAGTTCGCGGGCTGCACGTTCTCGCCGGACTGGGACACGATGTACGTCAACTGCTACAACCCCGGCACGACCTTCGCGGTGACGGGGCCCTGGCACTCGTAGCCGCCGGCGTGGGCGGGCTGTGGACGACAGCCCGCCCTTCGGGGCGGTGGGTGCGCAGCGGTCGCGGCCGTCGCCGATCCGGCGCAGGATCGAGTGGACTGACGTAAGGGGTAGGCCGTGGCCAAGACGAAGACCAAGTCGGACAAGCCGGACCGGAAGCCCGGCAAGGCGACAAGCGGTGCCGGGAAGGCCAAGGTCAAGGCCGCGAAGGCGAAGGCGAAGGCGGACAAGCCCGCGCAGACTGACAAGTCTGTGAAGGCCGACAATTCCGCGAAGGCCGACAAGCCCACGAAGGCGAAGGCAGGCAAGGCCGGTGGATCCAGGACCACGGCCGCGCTCTCCGAGCTGCTGCGCGTCCCCGAGGGCGAACGCCTCGACCTCTCCACGTACGACACCCGCGCCACCCCCGCGGGACCGGCGAACAAGGCCGAGGCCCTCGCCGATCTGGCCCGTATGGGTGAACGTCTCGCCGACCTCCAGGAGCGGCTCTACGCGGCGAGCACCGCGGGCGACCGGCGCCGCGTGCTGCTCGTCCTGCAGGGCATGGACACCAGCGGCAAGGGCGGCACGGTCAAGCATGTGATCGGCCTGTTCAACCCGTCCGGCTGCCGGATCAAGGCCTTCAAGACACCCACGCCCGAGGAGCAGAACCACCCGTTCCTGTGGCGGATCATGAAGGCGCTGCCCGAGCGCGGCGAGATCGGAATCTTCGACCGCTCGCACTACGAGGACGTGCTCATCGCCCGCGTCCGCGAGCTTGTCCCGCGCAGCCAGCTCGGCCGGCGCTACGGCCAGATCAACCGCTTCGAGAAGTCCCTGACGCACGACGGCGTCACGGTCATCAAGTGCTTCCTGCACATCGGCAACGAGGAGCAGCGCGACCGGCTGCTCGAACGCCTCGACCGTCCGGACAAGCACTGGAAGTTCAACGTGGGCGATATCGAGGAGCGCGCCCTGTGGCCCGCGTACCAGGAGGCGTACGAGATCGCCCTGGAGCGCTGCTCGACGGAGGCGGCGCCGTGGTTCGTGATCCCCGCGGACCGCAAGTGGTACCGCAACTGGGCCGTCAGCAAGCTCCTCCTGGAACACCTCGAGGCCCTGGACCCGCAGTACCCGAAGGGCGATTTCGACGTGGAGGAGTGTCGCGCGCGGCTGCTGGCCTCGGAGTGATCGCGCGGTCGGCGGCTCCTTGGTGGCGGTCCGGCACCCGTTGATGCCCGCCTGACACCATTGGCGAAATGAGCGGTTTGTCGGATTTTCCGGGTTAACGTCTGCGCGTGACGACCCTCACCGCTCGCGTACGCACGCTCGCCGTCTGCGCCCTGCTCGCCACCACGACCGCCACCGCCGTCGCCGGCTGCGGCTCGCAGGCCGGACCGAAGAAGGCCGCCCCCACACCCTCCCCCGAGACGGGGACGGGTACCTCGCGGCCGCCTACGCTCGCGCCCGGTCCGCAGGGGCTCGCTCCGGTGTTCAAGAACGGGGAGCGGCGCGAGAAGGTGGTCGCGCTGACCTTCGACGCCGATATGACGGCGGACCAGGGGGCGCGGGCGGCGCGCGGGGAGCGGTTCGACAATCCGGAGCTGATCCGCGCGCTCAAGCGGTACAAGGTGCCGGCGACCGTGTTCATGACGGGCCGCTGGGCCGAGGAGTACCCGGCGCAGGCCAAGGCCATCGGCGCGGATCCGCTCTTCGAGGTCGCCAATCACTCGTACAGCCATTACGCCTTCACCAAGGACTGCTACGGGCTGCCGACCCTCGCGCCGAAGGACATGAAGGCCGATGTGGAGCGGGCGTTCAAGGCCTTCGAGAAGGCAGGGGTGAACGATGCGGTGCCGTACTTCCGCTTCCCCGGCGGGTGTTACGACCGCACCGCGCTGCGCGCCCTCGCGGCCGGCGGGGTGACCGCGGTGCAGTGGGACGTGGTGAGCGGGGACGCGTTCGCGACCGACGCGGACGCCGTCGCCGCGGATGTGCTCGGCGGGGTCAAGCCGGGTTCGGTGGTCGTCATGCACTGCACGCGCAGCGCGGCGCCCGCGACCGAGAAGGCGCTCCGCACGATCGTGCCCGCGCTGCGCAAGCAGGGCTACCGGTTCGTACGGGTGTCGGAGCTCATCGGGGCGCAGGGGTCCGCGCGCTGAGTCCGTCTCAGGTGTGCAGCGCCGGCATCCGGTCCGGGGCCGGGCAGATGCGCATCCCCGTGTGGTCGAACACGTAGAGCCGTTCCAGGTCCACCAGGAGCGGGATGTGGCCGCCGACGCGTACGCGGTGTTCGGGGCCGGACCGCAGGACCAGATCGCCTGCCGCCGTCGTACGGTGCTCCGGCGGGATCGAACCGGGCACCGGGCCCGGGACCGGCCCAGGCACTGAACCGGGGACCCGGCCCGGGCCCCAGCCAGGGACCTGCCCCGGCACCGACGCCGGCCGTGCGGCTGAAGCCGACCCCCGGGCGGCGGCGAGCGAGCTCACCCGGTGCAGCGCCCGGTCGAGCCAGGGTCTGCGGGACGGGCGCACCGCGCCGCCGTCCGCGGCGGGCCGGGAGGATTCCAGGTCGGGAACGACGGCCCGCCGCGAGCCGGTGTTCAGATGAACGAGCACCTCGTGCCCCAGATACTCCACATGCTCCACGATCCCGCCGAGCGCGGCCTCGCCCGGCCGCGCCTGGCTCGGCGGCCCGATCCGTACGGCCTCGGGGCGCAGGCCCACGATCACCGGACGCCCTTGCTGGATACGGAGCAGTTGGTGGTCGGTGGTCAACGGCTGCGGCAGACGCAGGCGTTGACGGCCGAGGTCGAGGGCCATGGGGCCGTCCAGCGGGGCGTTGACCACGCCCTCGAGGAGGTTGATCCGCGGGGTGCCGACGAAGGCCGCCACGAAGACATTGGCCGGGCGGGCGTACAGGTCACGGGGCGCGCTCGCCTGCTGGAGCACGCCGTCCCGCATCACCGCCACCCGGTCGCCGAGCGACATCGCCTCCGCCTGATCATGCGTCACATAGACGGTGGTGACGCCGAGTTCGGCGACGATACGGGCGATCTCGGCACGCAGATGGCTGCGCAGCTTGGCGTCGAGGCTGGACAGCGGCTCGTCCAGGAGGAAGACGGAGGGCCGGCGCGAGATGGCCCGGCCCATTGCCACGCGCTGACGTTCGCCTCCGGACATCTGGGCGGGCAGGCGCTCCAGGAGGTCCTCGATGGCGAGCATCCGCGCGGTCGCCCGTACGTCCTGGTCGTGGTCGGTCGAGGGGTCCCTGAGGCGCAGCGGGAACGCGATGTTCTGGCGGGTGGTCATGGACGGGTACAGCGCGAAGTTCTGGAAGACCATGGCGATGTCCCGCTCGCGCGGCACCATGTCGCTCGCGGGTTCGCCGCCGAGCAGCAACTCGCCCTCGGTGATGTCCTCCAGACCCGCGATCATGCGGAGCACGGTGGACTTCCCGCACCCCGAAGGGCCGAGGAGCACCAGGAACTCACCGGGCTCCACGGTCAGCGAGACCCGGCGCACGGCGTAGGCCTCGCCGTATCTCTTGCTGACTTCTCGCAACTCGATAGCTCTGCTCATGGAGGTCCGCCTGGGCTCGAAGGGGCCTTGCAGAAGGGGCCTTGCAGAAGGGGCTTTACGAGAGCGGCACAAGGATACGGCGAGCCCCGCCCCCTGCGCCCCTTCTTCACCAGGCGCAGGGGGCGGGCTCGTTCCGCCGGTGTCAGGTCACCGGCGGAGCCATACGGCCGTATCGACCGGCAGTCGCCCTTCGGCGTCCAACGGGCCGCTGGCGAGCAGGAGTTCCTCGTGCGACGGCAAGGCGGCGGGGGCGGCGGAGAGGTTCACCACGCACACCAGCGCATCGGTACGGGCGAAGGCGAGGACACCGTTGTCGGCGGGCAGCCAGGTCATCGGGCCGTCGCCGAAACCGGGCACCGAGCGGCGCAGCCGGAGCGCCGTGCGGTACAGGCTGAGAATCGAGTCCGGGTCGGCGCTCTGGCGGTCCACCGCGTACTGCGGCCAGTACGCGGGCTGCGGCAGCCACGGCTCCGTATCCGAGCCGAATCCGCTGTGCGGTTCGGTGGACACCCAGGGCAGCGGCACCCGGCAGCCGTCGCGGCCCGGGTCGGTGCCGCCGGAGCGGAAGTGCATCGGGTCCTCGATGCGGCTCAGTGGGATGTCGGCCTCGGGCAGGCCCAACTCCTCGCCCTGGTACAGGTATACGGAGCCGGGCAGGGCCAGCGTGAGCAGCGCCGCGGCGCGGGCGCGACGGGTGCCGAGCTCCAGGTCGGTGGGGGTGCCGAAGGCCTTCGTGTCGAAGTCGAACGCGGTGTCCTCGCGGCCGTAGCGGGTGACCGTGCGCGTCACGTCGTGGTTGCACAGGACCCAGGTGGCCGGGGCCTTGACCGGCGCGTGCTCGGCGAGGGTGTCGTCGATGGTGCGGCGCAGCCGGCCGGCGTCCCAGGGGCAGGCGAGGAAGTTGAAGTTGAAGGCGGTGTGCAGCTCGTCGGGGCGCAGATAGCGGGCGAAGCGCTCGCTGTCGGGGAGCCAGACCTCGCCGACGAAGATGCCGTCGTACTCGTCGGCTATCGCCCGCCAGGAGCGGTAGATGTCATGGATCTCGTCCTGGTCGATGTACGGGTGCGGGTCGACGCCCTCGGTGAAGTCGGGCAGGTCCGGGTGCTTGGTGAGCAGGGCCGCCGAGTCGATACGGACGCCGGCGACGCCGCGCTCGAACCAGAAGCGCAGCACGTCCTCGTGTTCGCGGCGGACCTCGGGGTGCGACCAGTTGAGGTCGGGCTGCTCGGGCGCGAACAGGTGCAGGTACCACTCGCCGTCGGGCACCCGGGTCCAGGTGTCGCCGGAGAACTGGGACGGCCAGTTGTTGGGCGGCAGTTCACCGTTCTCGCCGCGTCCCGGCCGGAAGTGGAAGCGCTCCCGCTCCGCGCTGCCGGGGCCCGCCGCGAGGGCGGCCTGGAACCAGGGGTGCTGGTCGGAGAGGTGGTTGGGGACGATGTCGACGATCGTCCTGATCCCGAACTCGGCGGCCTCCGAGATCAGCTTCTCGGCCTCGTCGAGGGTGCCGAAGGCGGGGTCGATGGTGCGGTAGTCGGCCACGTCGTAGCCGCCGTCGACGAGAGGCGAGAGATACCAGGGCGTGAACCACACGGCGTCCACGCCGAGTTGGGCGAGATACGGCAGGTTCGCACGGACACCCGCGAGGTCCCCCGTACCGTCGCCGTCGCCGTCCGCGAAGCTGCGTGGATAGACCTGGTAGATGACGGCGTCTCGCCACCAGTCGTCGGTACGGGACGGCCCATCGTCGGTGCGGGACGATTCAACAACTGCCACGGGAGGTCCTTTCGGGCAGGTGGGGACTCCGCCGCCGGTCATAGCGGGGGCATGGAAGTGCTGACCGGCGGCGGAGTGCTCTATCGATGGAGGCAGGGCGGTGAAGGGTACGGGCCGGCCGGTGCGGGTCAGCCCTTGAGGCTGCCGGCCGTGAGGCCCGCCATGATGCTGCGCTGGAAGAAGAAGAACACGATGATCATCGGGATGCTCGCGATCACCAGACCGGCCATGATCTGATTCTGCGAGACGGCTCCCGCGGTCTGCGACAGACCCACGCTGAGCGTCAGCTTCTCGCTGTCCGGCAGGACGAGCAGCGGCCAGAGGAAGTCCTTGAAGACCATCACGATGGTGAAGATGGAGACCACACCGAGGATGGGCCGCGAGATCGGCAGGATGATCGAGACGAGCACCCGCCAGGGCGGTACGCCGTCGATCTCGGCGGCTTCGAGGATCTCGTCGGGAATCGAGTCGAAGAACCGCTTGAGCAGGAAGATGTTGAAGCCGTTGGCGGCCACCGGGAACCAGATCGCCCAGGGCGAGTTGAGCAGCTGCCAGCCGAAGATCGGCACATCGGTGACGGTGACGTACGCGGGGATCATCACGACGATCGGCGGGATCATCAGCGTGGCCAGCATCGCGCCGAGGATCATATTGCCGAACATCGGCCGGAGCTTGGACAGGGCGTACGCGGCGGTGACGTCGACGGCCAGGGCGAAGAGCCAGGCGCCGACCGCGTAGTACAGGGTGTTCTGCAGGAGCGTGCCGATGTCGAAGAGCTCCCAGGCGTCCGAGAACACGGAGTAGTCCGGGTTCTCGGGCCAGAGCGTCGGCGGCATCTGGGCGATCTCCTCGCCGGACTTCATCGCGCCGGTGACCATCCAGTACAGCGGGAAGACGAAGACCAGGGTGAAGACGGTGAGGACGGCCGCGAGCACGGCCCAGTAGATCCTCGCCCCCCAACGGGACTTGAGTTCCAGCGGCGAGACGATCGTGCGCGCGTGCCCGTCGGCCCAGGCGGCGCGGCGCCGCCTCTTCCTGCGGTGGGCACTGGGCGGTGTCGCCTTGCGGGGCCCTTCCGGCGCCTCGGGCTGTGCTGTCGTGTGCAAGGTGCGGGCTGTGTCGGCTGTGTTGGCCACGGGGCTACCTCTTCTCGTCGCGGGTCAGCCGGAGCTGGACTGCGGCGACCGCAAGGAGAACGATCATGAGCATCACGCCGAGCGCGCTGCCGGCGCCGTAGTTGCCGCCGTAGACGAAGGCGTACTGGTACATCAGGAAGGCGACGGTGACCGTCGCGTTCTCGGGTCCGCCGCCGGTGAGCTGGTAGGGCTCGATGAAGACCTGCATCGTGGCGACGATCTGGAGCATCAGCATGAGCAGCAGGATCAGGCGGGTCTGCGGGACGGTGACGTTCCAGATCCGCTTGAAGATCCCGGCGCCGTCGAGTTCGGCGGCCTCGTAGAGATCACCGGGGATGTTCTGCAGCGCGGCGAGGTAGATCAGTACGCCGGCGCCCATGTTCATCCAGGTGGAGACCAGCACCAGGGAGATGAGCGCGGTGTCCGTGGAGTCGAGCCACGCGAGCGTCGGCAGGCCCACGGCGTCGAGCACATAGTTGAACAGGCCCGGACCGGGATCGTAGAACCACTTGAAGAGCAGCACCGAGACGATCGGCGGCAGCATCACCGGCAGATAGACCACGAAGCGCAGGTAGCCGCGGGCGTGCCGCAGTTCGTTGAGCACGATCGCCACCGCGAACGGGATCACATAGCCGCAGACCAGGGCGAGGAACGTGAAGGCGACGGTGTTCTTCCAGGCCTGTCCGAACGCCGGGTCCTCCACGACCGTACGGAAGTTGTCCAGGCCCACCCACTTGGGTTCGTCGACCAGATTGGTCTCCTGGAAGCTCATGATGATCTGCCGGATCATCGGCCACCACGCGAACAACGCGAAGCAGAACAGCGCCGCACACAGGAATCCGTACGCGGTGATGTTGGTCCGTACCGCCCGTTTCCGCTTCGAGGGTGGCCTGCGACGTGGCGGCCTCGCCGGCCGTTTCGCCTGCAGGGTCATTGTGTCCATGGTGATCTCCCGTTCCCGCCCGTGGTGCGGGGTGCCGCGCTCCGCCGACAGCGGATGCGGCACCCCTGATCCGCGACGTCAGCCCTGCGCAAGAATCTTGTTGGCCTTGGTCTCGGCGTCCGAGAGCAACTTGTCGATGTCCGCGTTCTCACGGGTGAGGACCGCCGACATGGCCACGTCGAGCACCGCGTACAGCTCCTGCGCCTTCGGCGGCTCGAGCTTCGGGGTGACGCTCGTCGCCTTGTCGATGTACGTCTGGTAGTTCTCGACCGGGAGGCTCGCGTTGTCGTTGCGGAGCTTGATGATCTCCTTGCCGGTCGGCGAGTCGCCCATGTAGTCGTTGTTGGGCACGCCCACCGGGTCACCGTTGGCCTTGCCGCGCGCGTAGTCGTGCCGGCCCTTGCCCGGGGTGTTGAACTGGAAGTCGATCCACTGCATGGCCGCCTTGGTCTCGGCGGCGTTCGCCTTGGGGTTGATCATGTAGGCCTCGCCGCCGGTCAGCGACGCCTTGCCCTCGGGGATGCCGGTGATGCCGTAGTCCTCGACCTTGCCCTGGAACTTCTGCACCACGTCGGTGACGACATCGGGCGCGCCGAGCATCATGCCGGTCTTGCCCGCGCCCATCTGCTGCATCAGCGACTCCCAGCCGATGAGGACCTTGGAGCCGGTGCTGTTGTCCTCCCAGCGCATGTCGTGCAGGGTCTGCAGCACGGCCTTGCCCTCGGGGCTGTTGAACGCCGCCTTGCCGTCGACGACCATCTCGCCGCCGCGGCTGAAGATGGACTGCGCGAAGTGCCAGCCGCCGGTGTTGCCGCCGCCGTACTCGCCGAATCCGACGTGGCCGTCGCCCAGGTCCGCGATCTTCTTCGCGGCGGCGCGGACCTCGTCCCAGGTCTGCGGCGGGGTCTCGGGGTCGAGACCGGCCTTCTCGAAGAGCGCCCGGTTGTAGACGAGTCCGACGCTGTAGTTCACGTTGGGGACGCCGTAGACCTTGCCGCCCTCGGTGACCATGTCGCGGGCTTCCTGCTTGATGTCACCGTAGTTCTTCACGAGGTTGGTGACGCCCGTGATGTCCTTCGCCTGCTTCTTGGCTATGACATCCGCGTAGTTGGTGACCGGCACGACGAACACGGTCTCCATCTGACCGCCGGCGATCTTCGCGGCGAAGGTCTTCGGGTCGTAACACGGCTGCTGGTCGGTGCTCTTGACCTTCACGCCCGGGTGCGCCTTCTCGAACGCGGCGACGTCGTCGTCCCACGCCTTGCGCGTCTTCGGCGCGGTCTTCGCCGGCTGGCAGGCGACGGTGATGGTGACTCCGCCTCCCGCATCGGACTCCGAGTCGCCGCCGCAAGCCGTGGCGGTGAGAACAAGGCCTGATGAGATCAGGAAGATCGCGAGGTTACGGGGCTTCATTACGGCTCCTCTGGGTGACGCCCAGGGCACTGCCCTGATCGGTGCGTCACATTAGGACGACGAGCAGGGGTACGCAAGATTTCGATCCAAGATTGCAAGATTACGACTGCGTCACGAGCCGCTCGCTGTGACGAGCCGTCAGACCTGACCCTTGGCAAGGTTCGCGCCGCCGAAGGCCTGTTTCAGGCCAGTTGATCCACCCCATCGCCACCCCATCAGGCAATTCTCGCACCGAGCCCCGTCGCGTCATTGCGTGGGCGGCCCCGCAAGTTGCGAGGCCACTTCGGATGACCGGACGGCAAGGCGCCGCAGGGATCCCCGGCCGGCGGCATACAGATCACGCCCGCTCCACACGGTGATCCGATGTTCCAGAGAGCTGTCGAATATTTGCAATATCTCGCCGACATCTTGTGCTCCTCTGGCCGCGCTGCTTGAGTGTGCGGCCGTAGGAGCCCGGGCCGCCCCTCCCCCAACCCCCCATCAGGAAGGCGCACCCGCAGATGACGCGAGCAAGACAACGCAACAGACGGCTGCTTGCAGCATGTCTCGGCGCCGGGCTGATAGCCGGCGCACTCGCCCCGACGGCCGTGGCAGCGGCCGCTCCCCCCAAGGCCGCGCACGCCGCGAAGGCCCCACACTCCGCGAAGGCCGCGGCGGTCACCAATCTCGCCGTCGGCAAGCCGATCGAGGCCTCGTCCTCGATCCAGAACTACTTCGCGACCAACGCCAACGACGACTCCACGAGCACGTACTGGGAAGCGGGCGCTCACCCGTCGACGCTGACCGTGAAGCTCGGTGCGGACGCCGAGCTCTCCTCCGTGGTCCTCAAGCTCAACCCCGACCCGGCCTGGTCCAAGCGCACCCAGACCATCGAGGTCCTCGCCCGCAAGCAGGGCGAGCAGAGCTTCACCTCGGTCAAGGCGGCGGCCGACTATGTCTTCGATCCCGCCGCGAACCAGAACTCCGTCAGCATCCCGGTCTCCGGGCGCTACGCCGACGTCCAGCTGAAGATCACCGGAAACACCTCCGGATACGCCGGCCAGATCGCGGAGTTCCAGGTCAACGGTGAGCCCGCGCCCAACCCGGACCTCTCCGTCTCCGGTCTGACCTGGTCGCCCACCGCTCCCAGCGAGAGCGACGCGATCACCGCGAAGGCGACGGTACGCAACACCGGCAACGCGGCCGCCACGGCGACCACCGTCGACGTGAGCCTCGGCGGCACCGTGGCCGGAACCGCCCAGGTGCCCGCGCTCGGCGCCGGTGAGTCCGCGCCGGTCGATGTCGCGCTCGGCAAGCGGGCGCAGGGCAGCTACACGGTGTCGGCGGTGGTCGACCCGCTGGACACAGTTGCCGAGCAGGACAACGACAACAACAGCATCACCGCCGAAGGCAAGCTCACCGTCGGACAGACCCCGGGCCCCGATCTGGAGGTCACCGGGATCAGCTCCAACCCGTCGTCTCCCGCCGTCGGTTCGAACGTCTCCTTCTCCGTGAAGGTCCACAACCGCGGCACCTCGGCCGTGAGCGCGGGTTCGGTCACCCGCCTGACCGTGGGCGACAAGACCTTGAACGGGACCGCACCGGCCATCGCCGCGGGCGCCACCGAGACCGTGGAACTGACCGGCACCTGGACCGCGACCAGCGGCGGCGCCACGCTCACGGCGACCGCCGACGCCACGGACACGGTGGACGAGACCAACGAGGACAACAACGTCTTCGCCCGCTCCATCGTCGTCGGCCGCGGCGCCGCCGTCCCGTACGCCGAGTACGAGGCGGAGGAGGGCCGCTACGAGGGCACGCTGCTCGAAGCGGACGCGGAGCGCACCTTCGGCCACACCAACTTCGCCTCGGAGTCCTCCGGCCGCAAGTCGGTACGGCTCAACTCGACCGGTCAGTACGTGGAGTTCACCTCCACCAGCGCGTCCAACTCGATCGTCGTACGGAACGCGATCCCGGACGCGCCCGGTGGCGGTGGCCAGGAGAAGACGCTCAGCCTGTACGCGGACGGCCAGTTCGTGCAGAAGGTGAAGCTCTCCTCCAAGCACAGCTGGCTGTACGGGAACACCGACCAGCCGGAGGGTCTGACCAACACCCCGGGCGGTGACGCGCGCCGGCTCTTCGACGAGTCGCACGCGCTGCTCGCGAACACCTACCCCGCGGGCACCAAGTTCCGGCTCCAACGCGACGCCGGTGACGACGCCGCGTACTACATCGTCGACCTGATCGATCTCGAGCAGGTGGCGCCGGCCGCGTCCAAGCCCGCGGAGTGCACCTCGATCACCGAGTACGGCGCGATCCCGAACGACGGGATCGACGACACCACCGCGATCCAGAAGGCGGTGACCGCCGACCAGAACGGTGACATCTCCTGCGTGTGGATTCCGGCGGGGCAGTGGCGTCAGGAGCAGAAGATCCTGACCGACGACCCGCTCAACCGGGGGCAGTTCAACCAGGTGGGCATCCGCGATGTCACAATCCGCGGTGCGGGCATGTGGCACTCGCAGCTCTACACGCTCACTCCCCCGCACCAGGCGGGCGGGATCAACCATCCGCACGAGGGCAACTTCGGTTTCGACATCGACGACAACACCAAGATCTCGGACATCGCGATCTTCGGTTCGGGTCAGATCCGCGGCGGCGACGGCAACGCGGAGGGCGGCGTCGGGATCAACGGGCGGCTCGGCAAGGGCACCAAGATCAGCAACGTCTGGATCGAGCACGCCAACGTCGGTGCGTGGGTCGGCCGCGACTACTCCAACATCCCGGAACTGTGGAACCCGGGCGACGGCCTGGAGTTCAGCGGGATGCGGATCCGCAACACGTACGCGGACGGCATCAACTTCACGAACGGCACCCGGAACTCCACCGTCTACAACTCGTCCTTCCGTAACACCGGGGACGATGCGCTCGCGGTCTGGGCCAGCAAGTACGTGAAGGACACGTCGGTGGACATCGGCCACGACAACGTGTTCCGCAACAACACCGTCCAGCTGCCGTGGCGGGCCAACGGCATCGCGGTGTACGGCGGTTACGGCAACAAGATCGAGAACAACCTGATCAGCGACACCATGAACTACCCCGGCATCATGCTCGCGACCGACCACGACCCGATCCCGTTCACGGGCCAGACGCTGATCGCGAACAACGGTCTGTACCGCACGGGTGGGGCGTTCTGGAACGAGGACCAGGAGTTCGGCGCGATCACGCTCTTCGCGCAGGGTCCGAGCATCCCCGGGGTCACGATCCGTGACACGGACATCCACGACTCGACGTACGACGGCATCCAGTTCAAGACGGGTGGCGGCGAGATGCCGGGCGTGAAGGTGGAGAACGTGACCATCACCAAGTCCAACAACGGCTCGGGCATCCTCGCGATGGGCGGGGCGCGCGGCAGCGCGACGCTGACGAACGTCGACATCAGCGATTCCCGTGACGGCGACATCCTGATCGAGCCCGGCTCGCAGTTCGTGATCAACGGGGCGGGCACCACTCCGGCCGCGTCAAGGGTGGGACAGCAACTGTCCGGCCTGTGATCTGACGATCCCGTTCGACCTGTCGCCCGGATCCGCACCTTGGGTCCGGGCGACAGTGGTGTTCCGGGCACGGATCTACGCTGGAGGCATGTCCGACGACAACTACTGCGCCCCATCCGTTACGGAGGGGGAGGCGCCCACCCCCGAACAGCCCGCCGGCCCGCCGTTCGCGGAGTGTGTGCTGTGCCGCGAGCCCACGGAGCACCCGGAGTCGACGAAGGGGATCACGCTCTGCCCCGTATGCGAATGGCGGGAGGCGGAGCGGACGGCTTGCTCGGGGTGAGGCCCGCGGTGCACTCCCAGGTCTCTGCCCTCGGCAGAGCCCAGGCCATACCTCCGCGCCGGCCGCCACCATGGCGGGCATGGGAAGGACATCGTCGTACGCCAGGGCGGCTTCACGGTGGACGAACTGGTCGACTTCCCCGGCGCGCACGATTGCTCGGTGTGGGAGTCCGCTGACGGGCCGGTGCGGCAACCCGCCGCGTGGGCCGCGACCTGACGCGACTGACCGCCGTACGCCCCCTACGTGCGCCGCGCGCTGAGCCGGCACGACACGGCCGCCGCTCCCGCTGCGGCGATCACGGCTCCCGCGAGCGGTAGTACGGACAGCGGTGGCTCGCCCGTACGGGAGCCGCTGATCAGAGCCGAGACGGCGGCGCGCGCCGGGGAGCCGGCGGTCACCAGGAGGAGTAGCGCCCCCAGGCACAGCGCCGCCAGGGACAAGGCCCTGGCGCGCAGCACCGGCCAGGTGCACAGGGCGCCCAGGGACGCGCCGGTCAGGGTGCAGACCGCGGCGGCGAGCAGGCCGGATACGAGGGCGCCGGGCAGGGGGACCGCCACGGTGTGGTCGGTGCTGTGGGCGTCGCCCAGCACCACCGTGAGCACCGTGCCGAGCACCCCGAGCAGTCCGGCGGCCGCCAAAGCCGTGAACAGGACGGCGAGTTGGGCCCGCGAGGGGCCGCCCGCCGCCGTGGCGGTGACGTGTCGGGCCGCGGGCGGTTCCTGGGTGGCGCAGATACGGACAAGCCAGGCGGCGACGGGGAGGAGGGCAGCCGCCGCGTAACCGAGCGAGTCCAGCAAGGGGTCGCCCATGCTGACGCCGACGGCGAGCAGCGCCCCGTACAACACGGCGGGCGGGAGCCAGCGTTGGGAGCGCAGGAGGAGAGCGGCGTGGTAGCCGAGCAGTGCGGTCATCGTTCCCGGGCGGCTGGTGGGTGGACGCGGTGGATGTGCCAGGGGTCGGCCGCCGTGAGCAGGGCGCGCAGGAGCGCGTCCGAGTGGGCGGCAGGGACGGTGAGGCGGACCGTACCCGAGGGGTCCGTCTCGTGGGATACCTCGGGGGGCAGCCCCTCGGGCAGATTGGTCCCGGGCGGGGCCTCCGCGTCGATCCGTACCCGGGGCGTCCCCTGCCCGGCGGGGATCAGCGACGTGCCCGACACCTCGTACGCCGCCGAGACCGCACCCGCGAGCCGGCGCGGATCGTGGTCGACGAAGAGCACCGAAGCACCGCCGGCGACCCGCTCCGTCACCACCTCGTCCAGCGCGTCACGGGCCTCGGCGTCCAGCCCCGTCCACGCCTCGTCGAGCACGAGCAACTCCGGCTCGGCGAGCAGCGCCTGGGCCACGGCGACCTTCTGGACCGTGCCTTTGGAGAGCTCGGCCAGCGGTGTGTCCCCGTGGGCCCGCGCGCCGAAACGGTCCAGCCAGTGTTCGGCCCGGACGCGTGCCGTACGCCGGGACAGACCATGGACGCGGCCGAGATGGGTGAGATAGCCGTGGGCCGTGAAGGGGAGTGCGGGCGGGAAGCGTTCGGGGACGTACGCCGTGCGCGGACGGCCCTCGATCCGGCCGGCGTTCGGCGCGTCGATCCCGGCCGCGAGCCTCAACAGGGTTGATTTCCCGGTGCCGTTGGCGCCCGCGACACGGGCCAGGGTGCCGGCGGGCAGCGCGAGGCCGACTCCGCGCAGCACCCAGGGTCCGCCGAATCCGTAGCGTCGCCCGACCTGGTGGAACGTGAGCATCGGTCAACGGGCCTTCGAAGGGGTCATGGGCATCAGTGTGCCTTCGGCTGGGTGGCGGGGGCCTCGCTGGGCCGGACGATGACATAGCCCTCGCCCTCGAGCTTAAGCTGCACGGCCTCCCCGGAACCGCCGCGCACCATCGAGCCGATGCTCTGCGAGCGGTGCAGGGAGGTGTGCAGCTGGGTGTTCCAGCCGACCACGGCGTCGGTGTCGACGAAGACGGGGGCCTGCGGCGAGACGGGGATGACGATCGGCTCGCCCTCGCAGATCACGCCGAGTTTGCCCTGCCCGGTGAAGACGCTGTTGAAGAGACCGCCCCCGGCGATGCCCGATCCCTTCACGGTCTTTATCTCGTACGAGAGCGTGGGATCGAAGCACAGGACATTGCGCCCGTTGATGGTGAGCGCGTCACCCGGTTCGACATCGACGATGAAGCAGTTGGCGGCCTGCTGGGCGAGCCACACCTCCCCCTGACCGCGCACCGCCATCAGCGGCAGCCCCTCACCGGTGACGGCGCGCTTGAGCATGCCGCCGATCCCGCCCTGCCCCTTGTGCTCGAACTGCAGACTTCCGCGGTAGGCGACCATGGCGCCCTGGCGGGCGAACATCTCACCGTTGACCACGTACTTGATCGACTTGGAGTTCTGCAGGCTCATCCCCGGCACGGTGGCCGGCTGAGCCATGTGCTGCGCGGCAAACAGGTCGCTTTTCATGCTCCGCATCCTCGCGCGCGGCTTTGTTGCCGCCAAGAGACCGAAGGATGAGGCCGGCAGACTTTCGTCCAGCCTTCGGAAGTCCGTATCGCTCCTGGCAGACTGGGGTGCGTGAGCAGCGAGAACCCCACCCCGGGCACCGGACCCGACAGCCCCTTCCAGCACGAGAACATCAGCCGCGACGAGGCGCCCCAGTTCGTCCTGCCGCTCGTCCTCCACCTGGAGAAGACCGCTCCCCCGGCGCGCACCGACGCCCTGGAGACGGCGGCGCGCGCGGTGCTCGTGATGCTCAGCGATCCGCGCTCGCTCGACGACGGGGAGTGGGCGCAGCTGATGCGGGACTGGCAGGACGCCCGGATCCGCAAGGTGGTCCGCCGGGCTCGCGGCGCGGAGTGGCGCAAGGCCTCCGCCCTGCCCGGCCTCACGGTCACCGGCAAGTCCGCCGAGGTCCGCGTCTTCCCGCCGGTCCCCCTGGACGGCTGGCCCAAGGAGCTCGCCAAACTCCAGGTCTCGGGCACGGAACTCGACGACCCGGAACCGCCCGCGGACCCCGATCTCACGGGGCCGGTCCTGTGGATGAGCCCGGATGTCGACATGTCGGCGGGCAAGGCGATGGCGCAGGCCGGCCACGGCGCCCAGCTCGCCTGGTGGGAGCTGTCGGACACCGAGCGCGGCGACTGGCGCGACGCGGGCTTCCCGCTGGCGGTGCGCACGGCGGCCGGGGACGAGTGGGCCGCCCTGACGACGAGCGGTCTTCCGGTCGTACGGGATGCGGGCTTCACGGAGATCGCGCCGGGTTCGTGCACCGTGGTGGCGGACCATCCCGCACTGCGGCGCTGACCTGGCCGCCCCCTACCGCGGCCGCACCCCGCGCCGGCCGGACCGCACCTCGCCGCCGCCTGGCCGCGACGGGACCTCAACGTGCCGTACCGGTACCGGAGTCGAGGACCTGAGGATGCGCAGGGACGGCTTCCCGTGATCGTCGTACCGCTACTCTTCCCCGGCATCGGTCCTTCTGGGGGGAGAGACATATGTCCGAGGACAGGGCGCCCGATTCGGTCTGGCTTCCCAAGCGCCGCCTGCGTGCGCTGAAGCCGGTGTGGGAGGCCCAGCACGCGGGTCCCTCCGACTCCGAGGCGCTGGGCTCCTGGCACTGCGAGGGACTGGTCGTCCGGGCCACCTTCGACCGGCTGCGCGCCTTCGACACGAGCACCGGCAGGCAGCGCTGGGTCTGGGAGGTACCGGGACGCGACGTCCTGTCGGCCATGGCCGGCCAAGTCGTGGACGGTGTCGCGCTGGTGGCCCACTGGCCCGACACGTACGACGGTGCGAAGAGCGCCGGTGTCACCGCCCTCGACGTGAGGTCGGGGCATGAGCTCTGGTCGGCGCAGCAGAACCTCGACGAGCTCTGGGGCGGCACGTCCGGTCTCAGGCACGGCACCGTGGCCCTGTCGCGGGATCGGGCGATGGTCGCCACGGGAGAGGGGGTCGTCGCCCTGGACAGCCGGACGGGCCGGACCGTGTGGACCGTGCCGCACGGTCCGGCGCGCGGGGCGAGGATCGGGGCCGCAGAAGACCGGCTCGTTCTCGTCACGCAGCAGGCGGACGGCGCCACCGTCACATCGGTCGACACCGCCGACAAAACCGTGCTCTGGCAGCGGCCGGTCCCCGTCGACGGTCCCATCGAGGAGGTGGAGATCGCCGCCGTGGATCCCTTGCTGCTCGCGGTTCGAGGTGAGGGCCGGCGCGGCCGGAACCATGTGCTGCACCTCGACGCGGACGGCCGTACGGTCGCGGAGATCTCGGAGGCCGACGGCACCTCGCTGCTGCCGTACGGCAGTTGGTGCCTCGCCGACCGGGGACGCCAGGTCATGCGGTCCGGGGACACGCTGATCGCGTACCTCAAGTCACCGGGGTACGACCACGTGGGCCGGCTTGCGGGCTTCTCCCTGTCGACGGGGCGGCACCTGTGGACATGGGACGACGGGTGGGGCATCGACGCGCTGACCTGGCACCGCGGCTGTGTGGTCGCTCTGCGCCATCACGAGGAAGTCAGCGAGGGGACGCACGTCGGGTGGCGCTGCGACACGTATGTGCTCGACCCCGCCGACGGCCGTAAGGTGGCACGGCGCCGGCTGCGCGTGACGGCGGACGAGCCGTACACGGTGCATCTGGACGGCGGCCGGATCCTGTGGGTCGACAACAAGAGCCGGCACGGCACACCGCCGGTGAAGGCGTACGACTGGCGCTGAGCACGGCTTCCCGCTCTCCCGCGCCACCGCTTAGGGTGCACAGGACAGGAACAGTCCTAGTCATGGGGTGCGCGCAGGTGAGTCAGGCACATCGCGACGGCCGGTCCGAAGCCGCGACCGGCAACGGTCGGGCCGAGACGGCGACCCGCGACAGTCAGGCGCAGGCGACGACCCGCGACGGTCAGGCCGAGACGGCGACCCGCGACAGTCAGGCGCAGGCGGCGACCCGCGACAGTCAGGCCGAGACGGCGACCCGCGACGGCCGCGTCGAACGAGGCAACCGCACCCGGCGCCTCGTGCTCCGCCGCACCGTCGACATCGCCTCCGTCGAGGGGCTCGAAGCGCTCTCGGTGGGCCGGATCGCCACCGAGCTCGGGCTCAGCAAGAGCGGCGTGTTCGCGCTGTTCGGGTCCAAGGAGGAGCTGCAGCTCGCCACGATCCGGGCCGCAGGACGGATCTACAGCGACGAGGTCCTCGCCCCCGTGGCCGAACTCCCCGCCGGCGTGGGCAAGGTGGCGCGGCTGTGCGAGGGGTGGTTGCGCTATTCGCAGGGACGGGTGTTTCCCGGCGGGTGCTTCTTCTACGCGGTGATGGCCGAGTTCGACGCACGTCAGGGCCCCGTCCACGACGCCGTGGTGGAGTCCCTCACCGTATGGATGGCCTACGTGGAGGGACAGGTCGCCGAGGCACGCGAGGCCGGTGACCTGATCCCCGGCACCGATCCGGCACAGCTCACGTTCGAGCTGGTCGCGCTCCTCGAGACCGCCAACGCCCATTCGCTGCTCAACGGGGATCCGACGCCGTACGAGCGCGCCCGCACCGGGATCGTCGCAAGGCTGCGCTCGGCGGCGACCGATCCGGAGCTCGTACCGCATATCGCTTGAGACGCACCACCGCCTGAAACGCAGAGACGCACTCCTGAGACGCACCTCTGAGACGCGCCCCGAGACGCACCTCACCTGAAACACCCCGCAGTTGGCCCCTGAATCACTGCACGCAAACAAGTAGCACGATCGGTCGTTTAGTTTTATGGTGAGGGCATGGCCACTCGACTCCTGCGCAGCCGCTGGCAATCCGGCCCCGTACCGCTCTCGCTCTGCGGAGCCCACATCAGCCTCACCGACTTCACCGCCACGACCCATCCGCAGGCCGCCGCCGTCGCGCTCGCGGGTCTGCGCCTGCGCCGCACCTGGCGCAGGACTCCCGGCGCCCTCGGCATGTGGCTCTGGGCCGATGTCCTGGGCCGGCGCTCCGGCGCGGTGTCGGTGTGGCGCGACGAGGTCGCCCTCAAGGAATTCGTGGGCCGGCCCGACCACCTGGAAATCGTCCGGTCCCACCGGGGGCGCGGAGCACTGCGCGCCACCGCCTGGCGGGTCGAGGACTTCGAACGCGACGCGGTCTGGGACCGGGCCCGCGCCCTGCTCACCGGCACAACTCCCTGGCCTCATGGGCCCGTTCACCTGGAGGACGCGTGACCACGAACTACGTCGAACTCGACCGTATCGCCGCGAACGAAACGCTGCGCCTGGTCCGCGGCGCCGACGACAAGGACTGGGAACGGCCCACTCCCTGCAGCGAGTGGACCCTCTTCGGCCTGGTCGCCCACCTGACGGCGCTCAACCACGGCTTCGCGGCCGCCGCACGCGGCGAGGGCGGACTGCCCGCACACTGGCGGACGCCGGAGAACTTCGCCGCGGATCCCGTCGGCGCGTACGGCGCCTCGGTGGCGGCGCTCCTCGTCCCGTTCGCCGAACACGGCGGTACGGAACGGGAGTTCGTGCTTCCGCAGCTGGGCGGCGCCTTCCCCGGACGCGCCGCCGTCTCCTTCCATCTGCTCGACGTCGCGGTCCACGCGTGGGACCTGGCGGTCACGCTGGGCACCACGCCTCAACTGCCGCCCGCCGTATGGGAGGCGGTCCTGCGGGGCGCTCGCCGGATCCCGGCCGAAAGCCGGGCGCCGTTCTTCGGGCCCATGACGCAGCCCGAGCCGGACGCCGGCCCCCTCACCGCGACCCTGGAACTGCTCGGCCGCGACCCCCACTGGTCACCGGACGACCAGGAAGCGCCACGGTCCCTCTGAACACAACACCCCGGCATTGCGTATCTCTCAATACCGCCAAGTAGGTTGAACGGCCGGTCAGTTGGCGGTTGGTTCGTGCGGGAACGGCGCACTATCCCGGGAGGCACCCTTGCTGCGGCGCGTCAATGGAACGGCCCTCATCATCGCGGCACTCGTGGCGACGCTCGGCGCGCTCGCCTTTCCGGTCTGGTCCTACGCGGACCGCTCGGGCACCGGGCAGGCCAATGTCGACGCCGGCACGGTCTCCACGCAGTGGGGGCCGCTGACCGCGACCGACCGCGACTTCATAGTGAAGGTCCGGCTGGCAGGGTTATGGGAACTGCCCGCCGGACAGCAGGCGATCGAGCGCGCGCCCACCGCGTCGATCAAGGAGTGCGGCGACCATCTCGTGGTCGGCCACACCGATCTCGACCGGCGGGTGCGCTCGGTCGCCGCGCAGCTCAACATCGAGCTGCCCAATCAGCCCAACGACCAGCAGCAGGGCTGGCTGAACGAGCTGACGGACGCCCAAGGCGTGGAGTACGAGCGGAAGTTCGCGAACCTGCTGCGCAATGCGCACGGCAAGGTGTTCGCGCTGATCGCCGAGGTGCGGCACACCACCCGCAACACCCTCGTACGCCAGCTCGCGACCGACGCCAACCAGACCGTGCTCGACCACATCACCATGCTGGAGCGCACCGGACGCGTCGACTTCGACGGGATCGCCGACGAGGCCGCCGGCAAGCTCACCGCGAGCCCCACCGGTCCCCCGCCGCCCTCGAACCCGGTGCCCTCGGCACCCCCGGTCTCCCCCACAGCCGACGACAAGTCCTTCACGTCCCGGCCGTCCGCGCCCGGCCCGTCCGACATCAACACCTCACGCCCCGAGCCGGAGGACTGACCAGGCACTTTCCACTTGACCCGACCGGGTGATCCCGTCGCCCGAAACCTCAAATCAACCTCTGAACGTCCCCTGAAGTGGATTCACCGCCGTACGCCGGGGCCATGACACCTGCACACAGCACAGCGTCGTGCTCCAGGAAACGGACAGGTGCGAGCCGCAGGAGCAAGGGGGGCGACAGATGAAGCAACGTCCACAGTTGGGTACGGGGATCGGCTGGCGACCGGAGATCGCGGAGGGCATCGACCGGATGCCGGGGATCGACTGGGTGGAGGTGGTGGCGGAGAACATCTGCCCCGGCCACCTGCCCGAGCCCCTCACGCGGCTGCGCGAACGCGGCGTGACCGTGATTCCGCACGGTGTCTCGCTCGGACTCGGGGGCGCCGAGCGGCCCGACGCCGGCAAGCTCACCGCGCTCGCCGAGCGGGCCGAGGCCCTGGGCGCACCGCTGGTCACCGAGCACATCGCGTTCGTACGGGCCGGGGGCGAGCGGACCGCCTCCGCGGCCCTCGAGGCCGGGCATCTGCTGCCGGTGCCGCGCACGTGGGACGCCCTCGAAGTGCTCTGCGAGAACGTACGGATCGCGCAGGACGCCCTGCCGGTGCCGCTCGCCGTGGAGAACATCGCCGCGCTCGTCGCCTGGCCGGGCGAGGAGCTGACCGAGGGGCAGTTCCTGACCGAACTGGTGGAGCGCACCGGCGTACGGCTGCTCATCGATGTCGCCAATCTGCACACCAACCACGTCAACCGCGGCGAGGACCCGGCCAAGGCCCTGTCCGAGCTGCCGGTCGAGGCCATCGCGTACGTCCATGTCGCGGGCGGCTTCGAGCGGGACGGCGTCTGGCACGACAGCCACGCGCACCCGGTGCCGCAGCCGGTGCTGGACATCCTGGCCGACCTGGCCTCGCGGATCACTCCGCCCGGTGTGCTCCTGGAGCGCGACGAGCACTTCCCCGAGCCCGCGGAGCTTGAGCGCGAACTCGACGCCATCCGCGAGACGGTCCGGGTCAACCGCCCGGCCGCACCCGTCACGTCCGAGCCGCCGCAACCCGCCGCGCCGACCGGCGCGTCCACCGAACCGGCCCGCGACCGCCTCGCCCTCGCCCAGACCTCGCTGCTCTCGGCGCTGGTGGCGGGGACGCCGGCGCCCGAGGGCTTCGACCGGCAGCGGCTCGCCGTGCAGAGCCGGGCCCTGATCGGCAAGCGGGCGGACGTGGTCGCGAAGGTCGCGCCCGAACTCCCGGTGATCCTCGGCGACACGTACCGGCCGGCCTTCCTCTCGTACGCGCAAAGGCGGCCCATGACCAACGGCTACCGCCATGACGCGCTCGACTTCACGGAGCACCTGCTCGCGGACGGCAAGCCCGAAGACCCGGTCACCCGGAGGGAATTGACCGACTGGTGGCTGGACCGCGTGGGACCGAAGCCGCTGTCGCAGCGGCCGGTGGCACGGATCGCACGACGCGTACGACTGGCACTGGGAAGGGACTGACCGCATGGAGATCTTCGCGTACATCATGGCCATGGCGGTGGGCCTGCCCAGCCTGGTCTGCCTCGTCCGCCGGGTCGCCGACCGCCCCGCGCCGACGCCCGCCGCCCATGTCGGCGACGTGTACGAGGCCGCGTTCCTGACCGCGGGACCGGGCCGCGTCGCGGACATGGTGCTCGCCGGCCTGGCCTCGGAGGGACGGATCGAGATCCGCGATCCGGGCATCGTGGCGGTACGGGAGTTCGCACCGCGCGACCGGGTCGAAGCGGCCTTCCTCGACGCGTTCCGTACCGCGTCGACCAGCTCGCTGTACTGGCTGCGGGTCGCCCTGATGCGCAGCGAAGCCGTGCAGGCGATCGGCGACTCTCTCGCCGGCCGCGGTCTGACGCTGCGGCCGAGCGACCCGAAGCCTCCGTCGCGGCGCGCACCGGTGCTTTCCGTGATCGGTCTGCTGCTGTGCGTCTGGGCGCTGTTCGTCCCGGTCGCGTCCATCGTGCTCGCGGTCTTCGGCCTGATCGGCCTCCTCCTGGTCGTCGCCCGGCCGCGCAAGCGGGTCACCCCCGCGGGACGGGCCGCCCTGGCCGCGTACCGCCGCGCGTACGAGACCTCCTTTGACCTGAGGATCCAGATCGCCTTGCACGGACTGTCCCGTATCCCGGACCGCGAGTTGTTCGTGCTGCTCAGCAGCTCCTCGCGGCCGGGTGCGCGCTACCAGAGCACGGCGCCACCGGCGTACACGGACTCGAGCGCCGGCCTTGCGGTCGCGGTGGTCTGGTGCGGCGGCGGTTCCGGCCACGCATCCTGCGGCGGCTCGTCCTGCGGCAGTTCCGGGGACTCCGGGTGGTCCACGGGCGGGGGCTCGGGCTGCGGCTCCTCCGGTGGGTCGAGCTGCGGATCGTCGTCCGGTGGCTCGAGCTGCGGGTCCTCGTCGTCCGGCGGATCCTCCTGCGGCGGCGGGGGCGGCGGCTCCAGCTGCGGCGGCGGCTCGTAGACGGAGGGACGAGGAAACGCGAGTCCGTCGGCTTCGGGCAGGGACGCCACTTCGGGTACGCACTCCACTTCGGGTACGCACTCCACCCGAAGCCGACGGATACTGGGGTGTAGCGGAACACCGCTTGGTCACATTTACGTCACTCGCTGTCCGCATAATGAACAACCCATGGCGCGCAGCCAGTTGCGTCCCATAGAAACACCGCCATGTTCTGGGTCCCCTTCCTCCTCCTCGCCTGGGCCTTGGCAGGCATCACCTGCCTGAGGCTCTGCCTCGTCGCGAGCCGCGGCGCCGGCCGGCCCGACGCTCCGCGCCCCGACGCCGAGCTGAGCATCTACGAGGCGGCCTTCCTCTCCGGCGGCCCCGACCGCGTGGCCGCCCTGGCGATGATCGCGATGGCCCGCCAGCGCCGGCTGCTGCTCGCGCACACGGGCTGGGCCACCGTCGTGGACCCGGACGGCAAGGACGACCTGGAGCGTTCGGTGCTCGGCGCGATCGGGCCCGCGGGACAGTCGCCGATAGCCCCGGTACGGCACAGCACGGCCGGCGGCGAGGCGGTACGCCGGCTCGCCGAACGCCTCACGTCCGCCGGACTCGCCGTACCGGACACAGCGCGCGGCGGCATCGAGGCCGCGGTGCGCCAGGTGCAGGCCGCGGCGCTCGCGGTCGTCGCGCTCGGCGCCCTGTCGCTCCTGATGTGGCCCGACCACGAGGGCAGCATGGGCCCGTTGGTGGCATGGTTCCTGCTCCCTCTGATCCTGACCCTCGGCTGCCTCGCGATAGCCCGCTTCGAGGTCCACCCGTACACCCGCTGGGCTTCGTCCGAGGGCCAGCACCTCCTCGGCATGCTGGACACCGACCGCCCCGACGACGAGCGCGGCTTCCTCACGGCGGTGGCGGTCCGTGGCCCGCGCGCCGTGACGGACCCCGCGCTGCGAGCCGCGTTCGGCGACGGCCGATGAGCTGACGGCCGAAGGGGGTTTCCCTTCCCCGACCTCATGAGGTTAGGTTAGGCATGCCTAAGTCACCAGGGACTGTGACTCGGGCGTCTCCACCTGCCTCCGGGAGAACACCCATGCCCCTTTTCCGCGCCCGCTCGCCTCAGCCGGACCCCGCCGAGCGCGTACGCACCCTCGAACCGACCCCGGCCGAGCGCGTCCGCACGCTTCTCGCCACCGCCACCTCCATGTCCGTGGTCACGGACGGCGGTTCGCAGGAGGTGCACCACCTCGACGGCGTGGACGCCAAGGGCCATGTCCACCTGCACGACCCCGCCGAGGCGGCGCTCCACCCGGAGGCTCAACGCACCCCGGTGCGCCTGGAGTTCACCGACATCGCGCCCACGGCGGTCCGTTCCCGGCTGCGCGCCCGCCTGACCGTGACGGGAATCCTGGAAGCGCCCTACGCCTCGCATTCCGCGGAGAGCTTCTGCATGGAGTACGGCCAGGCGCTGCTCGAGACGCCCCAGGGGCGCAGTTTCGTCACGCTGCAGGAGCTCCACGCCTGCGAGGTGGATCCGCTCGCCACCTGCGAGGCGGGCATGCTCACCCATCTCGTCGACGGACACAGTGAGCTCGTCCCGCTGCTCCTGCGCCTGGTACGCCCACACCCCAAGCCCGGCGTGCAGCGGGTGCTCCCGCTCGCCCTCGACCGCTACGGCATGACGCTCCGCCTGGAGTACGCGCGCACCCACACCGACGTACGGCTGCCGTTCCCCACCCCTGTCGACCACCCCGACCAGGTGCGGTCGCAGATCCACGCGCTCCTGGCGGCTGCCCGCCGCGCCTCGCACCGCAGCGGCCTGCCCGCCTGAGCGCAGGCGGCCGTCGCGACACCCCCGACGCGCAACGGGGTTGTTGCAGCGACACCGCCGCCTGAGGTGCTGGACAACCCCAACTCACCGCCGAAGTATCCCTTTCACCCCCAATGCCCCACCCGAAGGGATGCCGCAGCGCGATGAGAGCGCCTCTCCTGTACGGCCTCGCCGGCTCACTGGCCTTGACCGCTATGTCCGTCACCCCGGCGAGCGGCGCCCCCGCGGACCAGCCTCCCGCAGGGGCGCCCGAGATGCGGGGTGTCGCGCTCGCCGCGGAGCGCGCCGCCGCCGCCGGGATCAAGTTCGGCAAGTGCCCGACGATCGAGGGCCTGCCCGCGCCGATCCAGTGCGGCACGATGTTCGTGCCCCTGAACTACGCGCAGCCCGAGGGCCGTCAGCTCGAGCTGACCGTCAGCCGTGTGCCGGCCGCCGGCAAGAAGGACGAGCGGCAGGGTTCGCTGGTCTTCAACCCGGGTGGCCCGGGCGCCTCCGGGATGTACTTCCCGCTGGTCGGCTCGTTCCCCGAGTGGAAGAACATCGCGCGGGCCTACGACATGGTCGGCTACGCCCCGCGCGGCGTGGGCCGTTCCGCGCCGCTGTCCTGCCAGAACCCCAAGGACTTCGCGAAGGCCCCGACCCTGTCGCCCAGCCACCCGGACGCGACCTTCAAGAAGGAGCGGATCGCCCGCGCCAAGGCGTACGCACAGGGCTGCCTCAAGAACGCGGGCGAGGCGCTGCAGCACTACAACACCCTCAACAACGCCCGTGACCTGGATGTCCTGCGGGCCGCCCTCGGCGAGAAGAAGCTCAACTTCGTGGGCGCCTCGTACGGGACGTACTTCGGCGCCGTGTACGCGACGATGTTCCCCACCCACGTACGCCGCATGGTCTTCGACTCGGCGGTCAACCCGGCCCCGCACCAGATCTGGTACCGCAACAACCTGGAGCAGTCGCTCGCCTTCGAGCGCCGCTGGGCGGACTTCCGCGCCTGGGTCGCCAAGCACGACAAGACGTACAAGCTCGGCCGTACGCCCGCCGAGGTGCAGCGCAGCTACGACAAGGTGCGGGCGCAGATCGCCGCGAAGCCGGCCGGCGGCAAGGTCGGCACGGCCCAGCTGCAGGCCGCGTATCTCAAGGCCGGCTACTACGACGACTACTGGCCGCAGCGCGCCCACGCGCTGGCCGAGTATCTGCGCGGCAACGACAAGCCGCTGGTCGCCCAGGCCTCGAACCACCCGGAGGCCGCGGCCGAGGACGAGAACGGCAACGCGGTCTACACGGCCGTCGAGTGCAATGACGCCCCCTGGCCCACCGACTGGCGGGTCTGGGACCGCGACAACAGCCGCCTTGCCCGTATCGCCCCGTTCGAGACCTGGGACAACGCCTGGATGAACCTCCCGTGCGCCTACTGGCCCGCACCCCGGCAGCAGCCGGTGGACGTCCGGGTCGCCGAGGGTGCGCTGCCGCCCACCCTGATCATGGCGGCGGAGCGCGACGCGGCCACCCCGTACGAGGGCGCTCTCGAACTGCACCGCCGGCTGCCCGGCTCGGCTCTCGTCACCGAGCGCGAGGCCGGTACGCACGGCATCAGCGGCGGTCCGAACCCGTGCATCAACGGGCATATGGACGCGTACCTGATCAACGGACAGCTTCCGGTGCGGCGTGCGGCGTGCGCCCCGCACCCGGAGCCGAAGCCGATGGCCGCGCCCAAGTAGCCGTTCCCGCACGAAGGGGCCGCAGCCGGTGATCCGGCTGCGGCCCCTTCGTCTGCCGTGACCGCTTACGCGAGCGAGGCCACCAGCTCGGCGACGCTCTTGCGGCGCCCGGTGTAGAACGGCACCTCTTCGCGTACGTGCATACGGGCCTCGGACGCGCGCAGATGACGCATCAGGTCGACGATCCGGTACAGCTCGTCGGCCTCGAAGGCGAGCAGCCACTCGTAGTCGCCGAGCGAGAACGACGCGACGGTGTTGGCGCGCACGTCCGGGTAGCCGCGGGCCATCATGCCGTGGTCCTTGAGCATGCGGCGGCGGTCCTCGTCGGGCAGCAGGTACCAGTCGTAGGAGCGCACGAACGGGTAGACGCTCACATAGTTGCGGGGCGTCTCGTCGGCCAGGAAGGCCGGGATGTGCGACTTGTTGAACTCGGCGGGGCGGTGCAGCGCCATGTTCGACCAGACCGGCTCCATGGCGCGGCCCAACTTGGTGCGGCGGAAGAGGTTGTACGCCTCCTGCAGCTGGTCGGCGGTCTCCGCGTGCCACCAGATCATGAGGTCGGCGTCGGCGCGCAGACCGGACACGTCGTAGGTGCCGCGCACGGTCACGTCCTTGGCGGCGAGCTGGTCGAACAGCTCCTGCACCTCGTCCGCGTAACCACCGCGGTCCTCGGGGAGCACATCGCGCAGCTTGAAGACGGACCACAGCGTGTAGCGGATGACCTCGTTGAGGTCCTTGGCCTTCTTGCCGGCGTTCGGGATCTTCTCAGGGGCGTCACTCATGAGGCTATTCTCCCGCCCCGCCGAAGATGGTTTCGCCCAGGGGGGTCCGGGGGTGTCCCCCGGGAAGATGCAGCACCATCAGCTGACCAGTGTGGTCCGTGACCTGCTCGGCGGCGATGCGGGCGCTCGCGATCACGGCCGGGATGCCGACACCGTCGTACGCGGCTCCGCAGACGGCGAGGCCCTGGAGCGGGGCGAGCTGCTCGCGGATCCTCGCCACCCGTGCCTGGTGGCCGACGGGGTACTGGGGCAGCCCGTCGTTCCAGCGCGTGACCCGGGTGGCGACGGGCTGGGCGGCGATCCCGACGGCGGCCTTGAGGTCCTGCTGCGAGATCTCGACGAGCTCGTCGTCCGCGCGCTGCAGGATCTCGGTCTCGCCGTGCCGGCCGACGGAGGTCCGTACGGCCACGAGCTCAGGGTTCTCCTCGGCGGTCCAGGCCCACTTCTGGGCGGCGAACGTGGCCGCCTTGATGCGATGGCCGTCGACGGGCGGGACGAGGAAACCGCTGCCCGCGGGCAGCTCGATCTCGCTGCGGCGGTAGAGCAGCGTGGTCAGCGCCATGGAGGCGTACTCGACGGTGCGCAGCTCGGCGGCGGCAGCCGGGGCGTGGGCCTCGAGGAGCCGGGCCGCGTGCGGGGCGGGCAGCGCGAGGACCACGGCGTCCGCTCGCATGATGTCGTCCGCGGTGCGGACCCTCCAGCCGCCGTCGCCGTCGCGGGAGAGGCCGGTCACCGGGGTGCCCAGGTGGATCACCCCGCCTCGCGCCCGCACCGACTCCGCGACAGCGAGCGGCAGTTGGCCGACCCCGCCCTCGATGCCCATGAAGACCGGCCCGGTCTGCTGACGCGCGGCCGCCCGGTCCTGCAGCTCGCGCACCCCGTCGAGGAGCGAGCCGCCCGCCCGTGCCACCTCGTACAGCTGAGGTACGGCCATCCGCAGCGACAGCCGGTAGGAGTCCCCGGCGTAGACGCCGCCCAGCAGCGGTTCGACGAGGCGGTCCACCACCTCGCGCCCGACCCGCGCCGCCACGTACGCACCGACCGCGATGTCCTCGTCGAACTCGGTGGGCGGCAGCTCGCGATCCCGCCCGATCCGCGCGAGACCTTCTTCGGAGACCACCCCGGCCAGGGAGGCCGCATCGGCCGGTACGCCCATCACATGGCCCTTGGGCATGGGCCGCAGCGTCCCCCGGGTCCACAGCGACGCGCTCGCCGAGGCCGGCGCCCGCAGGCGCTCACCGAGGCCGACCTCGCGCGCCAGCGTGACCGCCTCCGGGCGGCGCGCGAGCATCGACTCGGCACCCAGGTCCACCCGTACACCCTCGATCTCACCGGCGTGCAGCTTGCCGCCGAGCCGCTCGGACGCCTCGAAGACCGTCACGCGCGCCCCGCGCTGCAGCAGATGGTGCGCCGCGGCGAGTCCCGCGATGCCGCCGCCGATCACGGCCACGCGTCCGGCGTGTCCACTGTGTTCAGGTTCCGTACGGGTGTCCGTTTCGCGCATGCTCCCACCCTCTCAGATCCCCTACGGGGCCCCGCACCGCCCCATTCGCGTCCGGAACGTGACCGCTTCGGAATCGTCCGTCACCAAACGTTTCCCCGACTCTTGGCGTCGAAGGACCAACAGCCACCGGACCTTGGGGGGTTACGTCGGATGCGTGCAGTGTGGAGGAACAGAAGGCGGGGCACGGCACTGGCCGCGCTGCTGCTGAGCGTGGCGTTGGCGGGGGCGGGGTGCAGTGCGTCCGCCGACGGGGACAAGGGCGGCGACTCGAACCACGGCGTCGCCGGACCCAAGGAAGGCGGTCAGAAGGCCGACAGCGGGGCGGCCGGCAGCGAGAACGGGCTCGACTCGGGCAGCGGCTCCAAGTCCGATGACCAGCAGGCCGAGAACCCCAAGCTCGCCCAGCACATCATCCGCACCGCCACCCTGCGGGTGCGGGTCGAGAACGTGCCGTCCGCCCTGGACAAGGTGCGCACGGCCGCCGCCGACGCCGGCGGGATCATCGGCAGCGAGACGACGGACCGCGACGGCAAGGGCAGGGAGCGCTCGCGGATCGTGCTGCGCGTCCCGCAGGAGCAGTACGGAGCGGTGATCGAGGCCCTGGAGGGCACCGGCAAGGTGCTCGAGCGCAATGACAAGGCCGAGGACGTCACCGAGCAGGTCGTGGACGTGGACAGCCGGATCAAGACGCAGCAGGCGAGCGTCGCGCGGATCCGCGATCTGATGGACAAGGCGACCAAGCTGAGCGATGTGGTCACGCTGGAAGGCGAGTTGAGCACCCGCCAGGCGGACCTGGAGTCGCTGCTCGCCCAGCAGGCCTCGCTGAAGGACCGCACGAGCCTCGCCACGATCACGCTGCACCTGAACGAGACCGGCGAGAAGCCCGAGCCCAAGGAGAAGGACGACGACCCCGGCTTCCTCGACGCACTGTCGGGCGGCTGGAACGCGCTGGTGACCGTGGTCAAGTGGATCGTGATCGTGGTCCTCGCGATCGCCCCGTGGGCGGCGGCGCTCCTTGTCCTGTTCCTGCTGTGGCGCCTGTTCGGCTCCCGGATCCCGCGCCGTGAGCGGGAGCCCGCGGTCCGGCCGTGGACGCCCGCGACGGCCACGGCCGGCGGCTCGGCACTCGGGGGCGGCTCGCGGCCCGGCCCCGATACCGCCCGCGGCTCGCGGCCCGACCCGGATACGGAGGGCGAAACGCCTGCTCAGCCCCCGTCCACTCCTCCCAAACCGCCGACGGGACCGGACTCCTGATGTCACCCGTTCGGCCCCGCAGCAAGTGAGAGCGGGACCCCTGCCGCCCAAGCTGGCAGGAGTCCCGCCCCCGCTGCCGTGAGGTGCCGATGCCGCCTGCCACCCGTACTCCCCGCAGAGTGGTCCTCGCCGTCACGGCAGGTGTCCTGCTGGTGATCGCGGCCGTCGCGGCGAGCGGTATCGGCAATCCCCTGCACGACTTCAGCCCGTACCAGGGCCGCGCCGCGGTGACGGTGGTCTGCGCCGTCCTGGGCCTCTCGATCATCGCGGCCCTGCTCCTCCATCCCTCCCCCGCCCGCCCCCGCCGGCTCGGCTGGATGGCCGCGGTGGTGAGCGCCCTCTGCGCCCTCGCGACCATGTTCATCTGGGTCGCGGTCGGCACGGGCCACTCGCTCGACAAGGCACCGGGCAAGCGCGTGACCACGGCCGCGCAGACCAAGGCGCTGCTCGACGCCCACGGGTACGGCGAGCGGACCCCGGTCCGTACCGGCGTGATGATCGAGACCCTCGAGTTCACCGGCGCCAACAACGTCAGGGTCACCGGTTTCCTCTGGCAGCACCTGCCCGCGGGAGAGGACGTGACCAGGCCGAACGTGGAGTTCCCCGACGCCATCGACGGTGGTGTGGGCGACGAGTTCTACCGGGACAAGACCCCTGAGGGCCAAGTGATCGGCTGGCGTCTGAAGGTCTCGATGCGCGAGGCCTTCGACTACACGCACTACCCCCTGGACAACCAGGCGGTGTGGCTGGTGATGTGGCCGCGCGACGCCGGCACCGTACTCGTGCCCGACTTCTCCGCGTACCCGCCCTGGAACGAGGACGAGAAGTTCGGCGTCTACCCCGGGCTCGTCGGCGGTGACTGGAACACGCAGTTCTCGACGTGGAGCCTGACCGAGGGTCAGGAGCGCACCAACTACGGCAGGCCGACCCACTCCATCGACGGCCAGGACGCCGAACTGACCTTCTCCATGGGTGTGGGACGGCAGTATCTGAGCCCGCTGCTCAACCGGCTCGTCCCGCTGATCGTGATCGCGCTCCTGGTCTTCGGATCGCTCTTCGTGATCACCACCGATTCCGACCGGCGAAGTCTGTCCGGCTTCACGACCTGGGCCGTCATCGGTTTCTGCGGCTCGATGATGCTGGTGGTCTCCGTACAGCACAGCTCCTTGCGCTCGGAGACCGCCTCCGGCGGAGTCGTGTACGCCGAGTACTTCTACTTCATCCTCTATCTGGTGATCGGCCTGGTCGCCCTGAACGCCATCGAGCACACCGCGAACAAACGGGTCCCGGTGGTCGACTGGCGCGGGAACGCCGCCGCGCGCCTTCTGTACTGGCCGGTCGTCACCGTACTGCTGCTGATCGCGACCGTCTTCGGGCTGCTGTTGTAGCCGGCCGGACAGTCCCCTCCCGCCCGGGGGCCGAAGCCCTTTCCAGGCTATCGGCGCCCACTGACAACACCCGCGACAACGCCCGCCGCTCGAACGAACCGAACCGAACCGAGAGGACGCAGAAGATGAGCTCCTGGACCATGCCGGTCGGCAAAGGCCGGGTCACCGCGAAGTACAAGCAGCCCGGCGGCTGGGCGGCCGGCTTCCACACGGGCGTCGACTTCGGCTGCCCGACCGGCACCCCCGTGAACTCCGTGGGCCCCGGCACGGTGGTCGTCGCCGGTGATCAAGGTGCGTACGGCAACTGCGTCGTCGTGCAGATGTCCGATGGCCGTTTCACGCTGTACGCGCATCTCAGCACCATCGACGTGAAGGCCGGACAAGGCGTGGCGGGCGGGCAGCGGCTCGGGCTCTCGGGTGCGACCGGCAATGTGACCGGACCGCATCTGCACTTCGAGGCCCGGACCGCGAACCACTACAACGGCCACACCGACCCGCTGGCGTATCTCGCGAGCCACGGTGTCGCGAAGGCGGGCGGCGCGAAGAAGTCGACGGCCAAGAAGGCCACGGCCAAGAAGACGACTGCCCGCAAGACCACCGCGAAGAAGGCCGCGCCCCGCGGCGCCACGTACACCGTGAAGGCCGGCGACACCCTCGGCGCGATCGCGCAGTCGAAGCTGGGCAACGCGGGCCGCTACCCCGAGATCGCCAAGCTCAACGGCATCCCGAACCCGGACCACATCACGGTGGGCCAGAAGCTGAAGCTCCCGCCGAAGTAGCGCCTGAAGCACCCGCCGAAGTAGCGCGTCCTGAAGCACCCGCGCAAGCAGCCCGTCCTGAAGCACCCGCCCAAGCAGCCCATCCTGAAGCACCCGCCCAAGCAGCGCGTCCTGAAGCACCCCGTATCCAGGAGGACTTGGTGGCCGATCCGCTCAGCGCCGACGCCTTTCTCGCCGCGCTCAAGGGCGAGGGGGTCAAGGTCGTCGAGTACGACGGCTGGCGCACACGGAACCGTAACCACAAGGGCAAGTGGGGCCCGGTGAACGGCGTGATGGTGCATCACACCGTCACCCGCGGCACCGACGCCACCGTGAAGCTCTGCGTGGAAGGGCACGGCGATCTGCCGGGCCCGCTGTGCCACGCGGTGATCGCCAAGGACGGAACGGTCCATGTGATCGGCTACGGACGCGCCAACCACGCGGGGCTCGGCGACCCGGCCGTCCTCGACGCGGTGATCGCGGAGGGCCCGCTGCCGAAGGTGAACGAGGCGTCCAAGGACGGCAATCGGCACTTCTACGGCTTCGAGTGCGAGAACCTGGGCGACGGCAAGGACCCCTGGCCGGCCGCGCAGGTGGACGCGGTCGTACGGGTCTGTGCCGCGCTGTGCCGGGCGCACGGCTGGGGCACCACCGGCATGACCTCGGTGATCGGGCACTCCGAGTGGCAGCCCGGCAAGATCGACCCCAAGGGCCCGGGCACCTCGATGGACTCCTTCCGCAAGTCCGTGGCCGCCCGCCTCAGCGCCCCGCCCACGTTCACGGTCCGCGCGGGCGACACCCTGGGCTGGATCGCGGAGGCATACGGCACCTCCGTGGACGAACTGCGCCGCCTGAACCCGGACATCAAGGACCCGGACAAGCTGTCGGTGGGCCAAACCGTGAGCCTCCCGAGCTAGTTGTCCCAGCCCCGACGTAGCGTGAACGCATGAGCGAACGACTGGTGATCATCGGTGGCGACGCCGCGGGGATGTCCGCGGCGTCACAGGCACGCAGACTGAAGGGTCCGGACGAGCTGGAGATCGTGGCCTTCGAGCGCGGCCACTTCACGTCCTATTCGGCCTGCGGCATCCCGTACTGGGTCGGCGGTGACGTCGACGAGCGCGACGAGCTGATCGCGCGCAGCCCCGAGGAGCACCGCGAGCGCGATATCGATCTGCGGATGCGCACCGAGGTCGTCCGGATCGACGTCGACGAACAGCGGGTCCTGGCACGGGACTTGGAGCCCGACGGCTCCGGCGGCTCCGGCGGCTCCGACAGCTCCGGTGCGGAGTACTGGACCTCGTACGACAAACTCGTGATCGCCACCGGCGCCCGCCCGGTCCGCCCACCGCTCGCGGGCATCGACGCCCCCGGTGTGCACGGCGTGCAGACCCTCGACGACGGCCAGTCCCTGCTCGACACCCTGCGGCGGACCGAGGGCCGGCGGGCGGTCGTGGTCGGCGCGGGCTATATCGGCGTCGAGATGGCCGAGGCGATGATGAACCGCGGCTACGAGGTCACGGTGGTCAACCGCGGCAAGCAGCCGATGTCCACCCTCGACCCCGACATGGGCCGCCTCGTCGGCGAGGCGATGGCGGGGATGGACATCCGGATGGTGAACGACGCGGAGGTCACCAAGATCCTCACCGGAGAGGACGGCCGGGTCCGCGCGGTCGCGACCGAGGACGGCGAGTACCCGGCCGACGTGGTGATCCTGGGCATCGGCGTACGCCCGGAGACCGAACTCGCCCGCGAGGCGGGCCTGCCCGTGGGCACGCACGGCGGTCTGCTCACGGACCGGGCGATGCGCGTACGCGGGCACGACAACATCTGGGCGGGTGGCGACTGCGTCGAGGTGCTCGACCTGGTCTCGGGCAGCGAACGCCATATCGCCCTCGGCACCCATGCCAACAAGCACGGCCAGGTCATCGGCTCGAACGCGGGCGGCGGTTACGCCACCTTCCCCGGTGTGGTCGGCACTGCGGTCAGCAAGGTGTGCGAGCTGGAGATCGCGCGTACGGGACTGCGCGAGAAGGACGCGCAGGCCGCCGGTCTGCAGTACGTGACGACCACCATCGAGTCGACGAGCCGCGCGGGCTACTACCCGGGCGCGGCCCTGATGACCGTGAAGATGATCGCCGAACGCCGCACCGGCCGCCTCCTGGGCGTCCAGATCGTCGGCCGCGAAGGCGCCGGCAAACGCGTCGACATCGCCGCGGTCGCCCTCACGGCCGGCATGACGGTCGAGCAGATGGTCTCCCTCGACCTCGGCTACGCCCCGCCGTTCTCGCCGGTCTGGGACCCGGTCCTGGTGGCGGCCCGCAAGGCGGTGACGGCGGTACGCAAGGCGGGCTAGCCCGCGCTTTCAGGGTCCGGCTCCGCGCGCATCTCCCGGAGCCGGGCCAGCGAGTCCCGTGCCACGGAGGCCGTGAAGCGGGGGCACAGCAGCGGAGCCAGGGGCGGCGGGTTCTTCACACCGGGTCCATGCCGCTCGTAGACTCCGCGGCCGCCGGGGCTGCTGAGGTGAACTCCCAGACGGACGGCGTCGGTTGCCCAACGCGGCAGGGCGGGGTGTTCGTCGTGGGAGCACGCGGGGTCCCCGAGCGCGGCGAGCACCGTCCCGAACCCCCGCACCAGGGCGTCGTACGCCTCGTCGGAGCTCTCGGCGGTCCCGGACCACCAGGTCAGCGCGGCGGCCGTGATCACCTGACCCGCGCGGTCCTCACCCCGCGCCCGCTCCACATCCCGCCCTACGCAGGCGACTTCCCAGCCGATGTCCGTACCCGCCTGCGGATAGCCCTCCAGGACCGCGGTGAGCGAATCTATGACGCGCCGGTCCGAGAACGGCAGCAACGGCGGGGCGTCCGGAGCCGAGCCGGGTTCCAGCGCGCCCAGGATCATGGCCGCGAACGCGTCGACGGTACGCGGGCAGACCCAGACGTCCTTCTCGTAGTTCTCCACCCATTCCAGGCTGTCGTCGGCCAGCATCCGCAGCACGTCCGGGATCCAGTCGACGAGATCCACCCACTGCTCGTCGAACGGGTGCTCCTCGTGAGCACAGTCCGCAACCGACGTCGCCCGCCGCACCGCACGTGCCGCGCCCGCCACCACCTGTGGCACATCCCCACCGGCCAGTTCGGTGTGCGGCAGCATCAACACCTGCCCGAACACCCACTGGTACACCCGCTCGCCCCCGGGCGCCGCCGTCATCTCGCGGGCGCATTCGAGGGCCAGCCGGTCCTGCTCGTCCATGGGCAGGAGGTCCTGCGCGGTCTCGCTCCAGGCCTGCACCAACTCGTCATACGTCATGGGGTGTTCCTCAGTCGTCGCAGGGAGTCCTCGGCCGTGGCGGCGACAAAAGCGGGGCACAAGGCGGTGTCCAGCTCGATCGCCCATTCCTCGGGCCACTTCTCGTACGCGGCACGCCCCCGCGCACTGGCCAGGTGCATGCCCACCGACAGGGTCTCGGTGGTGTCCTGCGGCAGTTCGGGGTGCACCTCATGGCCGCAGGGACCGGCGTCGAGCAGGCCGAGTGCGCGCTCGAATCCCTCCGTGAGCGTGTCGAGGAGCTCCTGGATGTCCACGGTGCCGTCCGCCTCGACCTCGGCGTACCAGGCGAGGGCGGTCGCCACGAAGACCCGTCCGGCCAGATCCTCGCGGTCCGCCTCCCGCAGGGCGGAGGCCGCCGAGGTCAGATCCCAGGCGATGTCGTAGGTCCTGCCGAGCGGGTAACCCTCCATGATCGCCGTGAGCCCGTCCAGTTCGTACCGGTCCTCGAACGGCAGGAACGGCGGTACGTCATCGACGGATCCGGGCCTGAGCGACGCCATCACCACACGCGCGTAGCCCGCGGTGTTACGCGGGCACAGCCACTGCTCGCGCGGCAGGGGCACCACCCACGCCACCGGTTCGCCGCCGCCGAGGTCCCGCAGGATCTCCGCGAAGCTCCACTGGTCCGCCGCCAAGTCACCCTCGTACGGATGCTCCTGGTGCCCGCAGGGCTCGTCCCGCAGCGCCCGGTCGACTGCCTGCGCCGCGCCGAACGCCGCCTCGCGCACCCCTTCGCCCGGGCCGCCCGCCGCCAGGAACGGGAGCGCGAGGACCAGCCCCGTCGTCCACCGGTACGCGAGTGCTCCGCCCGGGTCGGCGGCCAGTTCGCGCGCGCACTGCAGGACGAGCCGGTCATATTCCGGAGGGACCTGGTCGACGAACTCCCTCATCTCGTCCCAGGCCTCGATCAGTTCGTCCGCAGACCCCGAGGCGGCGCCCTCGGACCCCGGTTCACCGGAGGACGGATGCGTCATCGCCGTCCTCCTCGTCCATCGCCTCGTACCGCTCGTCCATCTCCTCGACCGGCTCCCGCGCCCGGTCGGCGAGCAGCCGCGGGCAGGCCCACACGGCGGCGGGGTACGCATCGTCCGGTGCGGCGAACTCCCCTGGTGCGTAAAGGTGGTCGAGATGAGGCTTCATCCGCTCACGCCGGTACGCGTTGTCGTGCAGGCCGGAGTCCGGATGGCCGTCACCGTGCGGACAGTCGCGGTCCAGGGGCTCCTCGTCCAGGGTCCGCAGCAACGCCCGCACTTCGCGCCCGACGCCGTAGGGCAGGTCGAAGACCGAGGCGCACCACAGGGCGATGTGCAGCAGGACGAGCCGTTCGTGCGGGTCGGTGGCGGTCGCGTGCCGGCGGGCGGCCCACAGGCCCGCGTCGCCGGCCGTACCGGGATCCGCGAGGTCGTCCTCCGCGAGGATGACGCGGGTCAGAGCGTCGATGGCGAGCCGTCCGTCGGGCCGTACGAACTCGGCGTCCAGAGCGCCGGTGTCCCGCTCACCGAACAACTCGGCGTGACGCGGCCGCAGTTGCCCCAGCGCATCCTCGGCCAGCTCCCGCAGAAAACCCGGGCAGACCCACAACTCGCCCTCGCCCTCGTCGAGCGCGTTCTCCACGAGATGCGCCCGTCCGCCCGGAGTCCGCACATGGCAGGCGATCTCGGCCTCGGTCTCGTAGTAGAGCTCCTCGAGGTCCGGATGCCCGCCCTCGGCGTGCGGACAGACGCCACCGGTGTACGCGAGCATCTCCAGCGCCTTCTCCAGGCCCTCGATCATCGCGTCGAAGACCGGCCGGACCCCGATGCGGTGGTGGACGTACGGGGCGGACACATGCTGGGTGATGACGTATCCGGCGAGCACTCCCCTGTTGCTGCCCGCGTGCGGCGCACCGGCGTTGCACTCGATCGTGAAAGCGGGATCGCCGTACGGGTAGTCGTTCAGGAAGTCGAGCAGATCCTTCACGTCCTGCTCGTGGTCCTCGGACACGGCGACGGGTATCCCGGGCACCGAGAACGGCGCGATCACATCGGCGGCCACCCGCGCCACGCCCGCGACATTGCTCGGACACAAGTCGGCTTCCCCACGGGGGATTTCGGGACTCTCACCGATCAGATACCAGCCACTCGGCCCGTCGTTCCCACCGAGCTCGGCCAGCTCCTCCTCGTACGGATGCGTCGCGTGCCCGCACTCCTGCCCACCCCACGCTTCCGCGGCGGCGACCAGTGCCTCGACGGCGGCGCGTGCGGTCGCCGGCTCGGGGCGCCACGCGAGATAGCCGGTCATCTCCGCGAGCCCGGCCACCCACACGTGCGCCGCCTCACCCCCGGGGTCGGCGGCGAGACGGCGTACGCAGTCGAGCACGAGCGGCTCGGCCACATCCCGTTCGGTGGTGGCACGCACGTGCCGCCACCGCTCGTACAACGCGGCCGTCCGGGCATCGGGTATCACGATCATGCCCGGTACGACGTAAGGCGAGTCCCTTGAGGTTCCTGGGACTTCAGAGGTGTCTAGCGCGCGGTCTGCGTGTGCACGTACTCGACGAGCCGCGTCAGCGCGTCCGGGTCGGTCGTCGGCAGCACACCGTGGCCCAGGTTGAAGATGTGGCCTTCGAGTCCGGCCGCGGCGTCGAGCACCTGACGGGTGCGGGTCTCGACTGCCTCGGTGGTGGAGAAGAGCACCGCCGGGTCCAGGTTGCCCTGAAGCGCCTTGCCGGGACCGACGCGTCGCGCCGCCTCGTCCAGCGGCACCCGCCAGTCGACACCGACGACGTCCGCGCCGGCCTCGCCGAGCAGCCCGAGCAGCTCGCCCGTGCCGACACCGAAGTGGATACGCGGCACACCGTACGAGGCGACCGCGTCGAAGACCTTCGAGGAGGCCGGCATCACCTGGGCGCGGTAGTCGGCGGGCGACAGCGCGCCGACCCACGAGTCGAAGAGCTGCACGGCGCTCGCGCCGGCCTCGATCTGCACCTTCAGGAAGGCGCCGGTGATCTCGGCGAGCCGGTCGAGCAGATCGGCCCACAGCTGCGGGTCCCCGTACATCAGGGCCTTGGTGTTCTCGTGGTTGCGGGACGGGCCGCCCTCGACGAGATAGCTGGCGAGCGTGAACGGGGCACCGGCGAAACCGATGAGCGGCGTCTCGCCGAGCTCCTCGGTCAGCATCCCGATCGCCTCGGTCACGTACGTGACGTCCTCGGGCGTCAGGTCCCGCAGCCGCGCCAGGTCCGCACGCGTACGGATCGGCTGCTCGACGACGGGGCCCACGCCGGGCTTGATGTCGAGGTCGATGCCGATCGCCTTGAGCGGGACGACGATGTCACTGAAGTAGATCGCCGCGTCCACATTGTGCCGCCGCACGGGCTGCATCGTGATCTCGGTGACGAGCTCCGGCATCATGCACGACTCGAGCATCGCGGTGCCCTCGCGCACCTTGCGGTACTCGGGGAGTGAGCGCCCGGCCTGGCGCATGAACCACACGGGCGTATGCGGTACGGCCTCACGACGGCACGCCTTCATGAAGGCGGAATCGTACGTCTTGCTCTGCTGGCCCCTGGGGCTGTCCATGGCACTCACACCGGAAAGTCTCCCATGTGCCGTGAAGTGCCCGGCCCGGCCCGAGTGTCCCTGACCGCACGCGGGCCCCGTTCCCCTTAACCTTCCCCGCATGGCTGCGGCTCAGGGACGACTGTCGGAGGGTGCTGAAGGGATGGACAGTACGGAGGGGAACGCGGCGCATGCCCTGCCGCTCCCGTTCCGCGCGGCCACGGACGCACTGCGTGGAGCGCGGCTGCGGCCGGAGATCGAGGTCGAGCAGGTACGTGCGCCGAAGAAGCTGGCCCCGTACGCGTACGCGCTGGAGGCCGCCGTCGTCGACGACGGCAACGACCTGGCGGACGGCCGTCTCGTCCTCCTCCACGACCCTTCGGGCCACGACGCCTGGCAGGGCACCTTCCGCCTGGTGACGCTCGTGCGTGCGGAACTGGAACCCGAGATGGCCGCGGACCCCCTGCTGCCGGAGGTCTGCTGGTCCTGGCTGACGGGCGCCCTGCAGGCCAGAGGCCTCTCCTACGGCGAACCCAGCGGCACCGTCACCCGGGCCGGCTCCCACTACTTCGGCGGTCTCGCCGAGCGCGCCCCGGCCTCCCAGATCGAGATCCGGGCCTCCTGGACCCCGCGCGAAGGCATGGGCGGCGTCCCCGACACGGCCTCCCATCTGATCGCCTGGTGCGACCTGCTGTGCCAGATCGCGGGCCTGCCCCCGACGAGCACTCCGGACGCCTCCGTGGTGTCACTGCCGCAGCGCCGGGGCCCGCAGACGCCCTGATACGCCCCCTCGCACCTGCACCGTTCTGTTCTCACGGGCTGGTTTGGTCCCCGATTTCCGCGGACCAAACCAGCCCGTTTCACTAATTCGTGATCATTCGCTAAAGCCGAACGGCAACCGTGCCGAAGACCATCGTGACCCTGAAAGCACGGTTCGCCCGGCTTCTTCCCCGCAGCCGGCTCCCCCGTCCCGCACCCAGGAGGCCTGGTGTCCGTTCTCCTCGAGCAGCCCGCAAGCCTGGTCGCCTACCGCCCGAACAAGCCGACCGCCATGGTCGTCGTGGCGGACCCGCGCGTCCGATCCACCGTCACCCGTCACCTCTGGGCGCTCGGAGTACGCGACGTCATCGAGGCGTCCTCGATCGCCGAGGCCCGTCCCCGCATCGGCAACCCGCGCGACATCTGCGTCGCCGATGTCCATCTGCCCGACGGTTCGGGCCTGACCCTTCTTTCCGAAACCCGCGCCGCGGGCTGGCCGAACGGCCTGGCCCTGTCGGCGGCCGATGACATCGGCGCCGTTCGCAACGCCCTCGCCGGCGGTGTGAAGGGCTATGTCGTCACCGGCACCCGCACCAACATCGGTCTGCCCACGCGCCACGGCGCCGCCCAGATCGGTGCCGCCGCCTCCCGGATGCACCGGCGCCCGCCGGGCGCCCCGAGCCACCCGGGCGGCTACCGCGAACTGTCCGGCCGTGAGGTCGAAGTCCTGCGGCTTGTGGCGGAGGGCCAGTCCAACAAGGCGATCGGCGTCTCGATGGGCCTGTCCGCGCTGACCGTGAAGAGCCACCTCGCACGCATCGCCCGCAAGCTCGGCACGGGTGACCGCGCCGGGATGGTCGCGGTCGCTCTGCGTACCGGAATCATCCACTGATCCCTGTTCCACATGGTTCACGCGCCCGTCGACGGAACGTTCCGTCGACGGGCGCTGTTCATACACAGATACCCTTAACAAGTGACCGACGCCCAAGAGACCGCAGCAGACAGCTCACTGCGAACCACCGGAGGCGGCCCTCCGGACGACGTCGCTCTTGATGAAGCGTCGCCGACCCCCCTGCTCGAACCACGTGACGGCATCCCGCCGGTGATCGCCGACGCCGCCTCGCTCGCCGAGGTGGTCTCCGCTTTCGCCGCCGGCACCGGCCCCGTCGCGGTCGACGCGGAGCGCGCCTCCGGCTACCGCTACGGACAGCGCGCCTACCTCGTGCAGCTGCGCCGTGCGGGCGCGGGATCCGCCCTGATCGACCCCGTGGCCTGCCCCGATCTGTCGGGGCTCGGCGAGGCGATCGCGGATGCCGAGTGGGTCCTGCACGCCGCCACCCAGGATCTGCCGTGCCTGCGCGAGATAGGCATGATCCCCGAGCGCATCTTCGACACCGAGCTGGCCGGACGCCTCGCGGGCTTCCCGCGCGTCGGGCTCGGCGCGATGGTCGAATCGGTGCTCGGCTACGTACTGGAGAAGGGGCACTCCGCCGTCGACTGGTCGACACGGCCGCTGCCCGAGCCGTGGCTGCGCTATGCCGCGCTCGATGTCGAGCTGCTCGTGGATCTGCGCGACGCCCTGGAGAAGGAGCTCGACCGGCAGGGCAAGCTCGACTGGGCGCATCAGGAGTTCGACGCGATCGCCTCGGCTCCGCCGCCGGAGCCCCGCAAGGACCCGTGGCGCCGGACGTCCGGGATGCACAAGGTGCGCAAGCGCCGGCAGCTGGCGGTGGTGCGTGAGCTGTGGAACGCGCGGGACCGGATCGCGCAGCGGCGCGATGTCTCGCCCGGCAAGGTGCTCAGTGACACCGCCATCGTGGAGGCCGCGCTCGCGCTGCCGCCCAATGTGCACGCGCTCAGCTCGCTGACGGGCTTCGGGCACCGGATGGGGCGGCGTCAGCTGGAGCAGTGGCAGGGGGCGGTCGACCGGGCCAAGGCGCTGCCGGATGTGGAACTTCCGCAGCCCGGGCAGCCGCATGCCGGGCCTCCGCCGCCGCGGTCGTGGGCCGACCGGGATCCGGTGGCCGCGGCTCGTCTCACGGCGGCGCGGGCGGCGGTGATGGCGCTGGCCGAACAGCTCAACATGCCGCAGGAGAACCTGATCACTCCGGACACGGTCCGGCGGCTGTGCTGGGAGCCGCCGGCGACGCCCGACGCTCAGTCGGTGGCCGCCGTGCTCAGCTCGTACGGGGCTCGGGCCTGGCAGGTCGAGCAGGTGACGCCGGTGCTGGTGGCGGCGCTTTCGGCGAAGGCGCCCTCCTAGCTTTACGCAGCGGTGCCCCCACATGGTGGCGTGGCTCGCCGGGTCGAAGACCTTCACCTCGCCGCTGCGCTGGGCGTAGTAGACCTTGCCGTCCTTGGCGACGTCGAGCTCC
>NZ_JBEPEW010000005.1:0-133151 GCF_040300965.1 Streptomyces mesophilus
CTCGCGTCCGGCCCGGCCGGCCCGCTGGCGTCCCGCGGCCTGCGAAGCCCGTACGGTCGTGAGCGCGCTCAGCCCCCGTGCGTGGTCGGTACGCGGCTCGCGCGCGAGCCCGGAGTCGACGACGGTGCGTACGCCGGGAACGGTCAGGGACGACTCGGCCACGGAGGTCGCCAGCACGACCCGGCGCCGCTCGCCCGGGGCGAGCACGGCGTCCTGCACGGCGGCGGGTGCGCGGCCGTGCACCTGGAGCACGTCCACGTCACCGAGCTCACCCAACTGCCCCGCGACCCGGGCGATTTCACCTACGCCGGGCAGGAAGCACAGCACGTCACCGCTTTGCTCGGCGAGGGCGCGGCGGACCGTGCCCGCGACATGGGTGAGCAGCGCGGGGTCGACGCGCATGCCGTGCGGCGGGCGCACGGCGCGGGGCGGCGGCGCCCAGACGACCTCCACGGGATGGGCCGTGCCCTGCGCCTCGACGACCGGGGCGTCCGCGTCCGCTGCCGCGCCGAGGAGGCGGGCCCAGCCCTCGGCGTCGGTGGTGGCGGAGGCGGCGATCAGCTGGAGCTCGGGGCGGAGGGCCTCCCGTACGTCGAGGAGGAAGGCCGCGACCGTATCGGCGTCGAGGTGCCGCTCGTGGCACTCGTCGAGGACGACCAGGTCCACGCCGCTCAACTCCTGGTCGCGCTGCAGGCGTTGGAGCAGGACACCGGTGGTGACCACCTCGACGCGGGTGCCGCGTCCGACGTTCCGTTCGCCGCGCACGGTGAAGCCGACGCGGTCGCCCACGCTTTCGTCCAGCAGCCAGGCCATGCGCCTGGCTGCGGCTCGTGCGGCGATCCGCCTCGGCTCGGCGACGAGGACGCGGCGGGGTTCGCCCTCGCCCAGGAGGCCCGCGAGGGCCAGCGGTACGAGGGTGGTCTTGCCCGTGCCCGGCGGGGCGCAGAGGACTGCGGTGCCGCGCTCGTCCAGGGCTGCCCGGAGGTCGGGCAGCGCGCTGCTGACGGGGAGCTGGGCGAGGGCTGCGGCGGTGCGGGTCACGCGTCCAGTGTCCCGGGTGCGAGTGGGTGGGGGTGCGGGTGGGTGGGGGGCCGGGGCGGGCCCCGGTTTCGGGAAGGGGCGGGGTGGGGGAAAGAAATGCATGCTCCAGCGCACCCTCGCCGCCGCCCTGCTCGCGGCGCTGCTCACCGCGACCGCAGCCGAAGCCGCGCCCGCGGAACGTGAACCCCACCCCTTCTGGGTGGACCCGGGCAGCGACGCCGCCCGCCAGGCGGAGACCTGGCGGAAAGCCGGGCGGACCGAAGACGCCCGCGTCCTGCGCCGCATCGCCGACCAGCCCACCCCCACCTGGCTCGCCGACGCCGACCCCGCCTTCGGCATCGAGCGCGCGGTCCGGCAGGCGAAGGGCCGCACCGTCCTGCTCGTCGCCTACCGCATCCCGCACCGCGACTGCGGCCAGTACTCCGCGGGCGGGGCCGAGAACGGGCCGGCGTATCTGCGCTGGATCGACCGCTTCGCCGCCGCCATCGGCCGGGCGAGAGCACTCGTGATCCTCGAACCCGACGCCGTCCCGCACCTGCTCGACGGCTGCACCCCGGCCCGCTTCCACGACGAGCGCTTCGACCTGCTCGACAAGGCGATCGACCGGCTGAAGCGCCAGCCCCGTACAAAGGTCTATCTCGACGCGGGCCACCCGGCCTGGGTGCCCAACCCCTGGCGGATGGTCCCGGCGCTGATGCGCTCCGGCGTGGCCGACGCCGACGGCTTCGCGCTCAACGTGTCCAACTTCCGCGCCGACGCCGAGGTCATCACGTACGGAGAGACGCTCGGTGAACTCCTCGGCGGCAAGCACTTCGTGATGGACACGAGCCGCAACGGCAGCGGACCGCCGCCCCCGGGCATCAGCGAACCCTGGTGCAATCCGCCGGGCCGCACGCTCGGCCGTACTCCGACGACCGCGACGGGCCATCCCCGTATCGACGCGTTCCTGTGGGTCAAGCACCCCGGCGACTCCGACGGAGCCTGCCGGGGAGCGCCGCCGGCGGGGGAGTGGTGGCCCGAGTACGCGCTCGGTTTGGCTCGGACTGCCGGGGGCGCGAGGTCTTGAGGGTGACGTAGCCCGGGGTATCCAGGAGCTCCTATTCGTCGCTCCTGACGCAGACGAAGATCGCCGTACCCGGAAGAAGCGAGCCCCGCAGCGGGGACCAGCCGCCCCACTCCTGGGTGTTCCAGTCCGGCCACTCCGGCTCGACCAGGTTCACGAGCCGGAAACCGCCCGCGACCACGTCCCGTACACGATCGCCCACCGTCCGGTGGTGCTCGACGTACACCGCGCGACCGTGCTCGTCCTGTTCCACATACGGCGTGCGGTCGAAGTACGAGCCCGAGACGGAGAGCCCCTCGGGCCCGGGCTCGTCCGGGAACGCCCAGCGGATCGGGTGCGTGACGGAGAAGACGAAACGGCCGCCCGGGCGCAGCACCCGGCGCACCTCGCGCAGCACGAGGACGGGGTCCGCGACAAAGGGGAGAGCGCCGTACGCGGAGCAGGCGAGGTCGAAGGAGCCGTCCGCGAACGGCAGCGCGCCCGCGTCCGCCTCCACCAGGCCCACCCCCTCGGCGCCGATGCGCAGCGCGTGCTGCAGCTGGCGGTGCGAGAGGTCGAGCGCCACCGGCCGCGCACCCTGCGCGGCCAGCCAGCGCGCGCACTGTGCGGCGCCCGCCCCGATCTCCAGGACCGCGGCCCCCTTCAGGGACGAGGCGGGCCCGAGCAGCCGGGCCTCTGCCTCGTCGAGGCCCTCGGGACCCCAGACGAAGCGGTCGTCCCCGAGGAAGGACCCGTGGTCGCTCTGGTACTCGTCCGCGTTCCGGTCCCACCAGCCGCGGCTGGCACGGCTGCTCTCGGCGATGCCCGCGTCCCGTCGGGTGGCCACGGTCTCGTCGTGTACGGAGTCGTATACGGAAGCGTCTGCTGCTGACTCTTGGATGGTGGGCTCCCGCGTCGTAAGGTGCGGACCACCGGGACCAGAGCTGTCCTGGTGGCCTCGTGCGACAGTTCTTGTGCCGGGTATGCGGCGATCCGCCCCGGGTGTGCGCCTTCGCGCATTGACCCTGCCCGGCAGCCCCCGTATGCTACAAGTTGCGCTGCGAGCCTGCGTGCCTCGGACAGAGCAGGCTGCGCTCGCGTCTGTTGTATGTCCCCTCGGTTGTCGAGGCGCCTCGGAGTCCTTCCGGTTAGGCGCTTCCTAGGCTGTCCGGCTTCTGCAGAGCGAAACGGGCTCCCGGCGTAGCAGTACCTACGACTTCAATGTCCGTACCGGAGCCCTTTCCCACATGACGAGCAGCACCGAGACCACCGCCACCACGCCGCAGGTTGCGGTCAACGACATCGGTAACGAGGAAGCTTTCCTCGCCGCTATCGACGAGACGATCAAGTACTTCAACGATGGTGACATCGTCGACGGCGTCATCGTCAAGGTTGACCGGGACGAGGTTCTCCTCGACATCGGTTACAAGACCGAAGGTGTCATCCCGAGCCGCGAGCTCTCGATCAAGCACGACGTCGACCCCAACGAGGTCGTCGCCGTCGGTGACGAGATCGAAGCCCTTGTTCTCCAGAAGGAGGACAAGGAAGGCCGCCTGATCCTCTCGAAGAAGCGTGCCCAGTACGAGCGCGCCTGGGGCACCATCGAGAAGATCAAGGAAGAGGACGGCATCGTCACCGGTACCGTCATCGAGGTCGTCAAGGGTGGTCTCATCCTCGACATCGGCCTCCGTGGCTTCCTGCCGGCCTCCCTCGTCGAGATGCGCCGCGTCCGCGACCTTCAGCCCTACGTGGGCAAGGAGCTCGAGGCGAAGATCATCGAGCTGGACAAGAACCGCAACAACGTGGTCCTGTCCCGCCGCGCCTGGCTCGAGCAGACCCAGTCCGAGGTGCGCCAGACGTTCCTCACCACCCTGCAGAAGGGTCAGGTCCGCTCCGGCGTCGTCTCCTCGATCGTCAACTTCGGTGCCTTCGTGGACCTGGGTGGCGTCGACGGTCTCGTCCACGTCTCCGAGCTCTCCTGGAAGCACATCGACCACCCCTCCGAGGTTGTCGAGGTCGGCCAGGAAGTCACCGTCGAGGTCCTCGACGTCGACATGGACCGCGAGCGCGTCTCCCTGTCGCTCAAGGCGACGCAGGAAGACCCGTGGCAGCAGTTCGCCCGTACGCACCAGATCGGTCAGGTCGTCCCGGGTAAGGTCACGAAGCTCGTTCCGTTCGGTGCGTTCGTGCGCGTCGACGAGGGCATCGAGGGTCTGGTCCACATCTCCGAGCTGGCCGAGCGCCACGTGGAGATCCCGGAGCAGGTCGTCCAGGTCAACGACGAGATCTTCGTCAAGGTCATCGACATCGACCTCGAGCGTCGCCGGATCTCGCTGAGCCTCAAGCAGGCCAACGAGTCCTTCGGTGCCGACCCGGCGTCGGTCGAGTTCGACCCGACCCTGTACGGCATGGCCGCGTCCTACGACGACCAGGGCAACTACATCTACCCCGAGGGCTTCGACCCCGAGACCAACGACTGGCTCGAGGGCTTCGAGACCCAGCGCGAGGCCTGGGAGACCCAGTACGCCGAGGCGCAGCAGCGCTTCGAGCAGCACCAGGCTCAGGTCATCAAGTCCCGCGAGGCCGACGCCCAGGCCGAGGCCGAGGGTGCGGCGGCTCCGGCCGGCGCGGCTCCGGCCGCCGGTGGCCAGGGTGGCGGCGGCGGTTCGTACTCCTCCGAGGGTGCGGACAACTCCGGTGCGCTCGCCTCGGACGAGGCGCTTGCCGCGCTCCGCGAGAAGCTGGCCGGCGGCCAGAGCTGATCGCAGCCGCCTAGGCGGTAGTTGAACGACATCGAGGCCCCGTTTCCCGAAAGGGAGGCGGGGTCTCGATGCGTTGCGGGCTGGGCATGTATGGCCTTACGGGGCAACTGACCGTTTCCCGAACGGGAATGCCATGCCGGTCGTGGGCGTTCTTGCGTACGAACACGAGGAGGAACGGTCACTGTGGTTGACGCGCAGAGTTTGTACGAATGGGATCCCAAGGGTCTCGCCGTGGCCGACATGGCGCTGGCGCAGGACTCGGCCGGACTTGTGATGCTCTACCACTTCGACGGCTACATCGACGCGGGCGAGACCGGCGAGCAGATCGTCGACGAACTCTTCGAGGCGCTGCCCGGCCAGGTCGTGGCGCGCTTCGACCACGACCGGCTCGTGGACTACCGCGCCCGCCGTCCGCTGCTCACCTTCCAGCGCGACCAGTGGGTGGACTACGAGGAGCCGGCCATCGAGGTGCGCCTCCTCCAGGACGCCACCGGTGCGCCGTTCCTGGTCCTGTCCGGACCCGAGCCGGACGTCGAGTGGGAGCTGTTCGCGCAGGCCGTCGGCGAGGTCGTCGAGCGGCTCGGCGTACGGCTCGCGGTGAACTTCCACGGCATCCCGATGGGCGTCCCGCACACCCGCCCCGTGGGCCTGACCCCGCACGGCAACCGCACCGACCTCGTACCCGGGCACCGCAGCCCGTTCGACGAGGCGCAGGTGCCCGGCAGCGCGGCGGCGCTCGTCGAGTACCGGCTGATCCAGGCCGGATACGACGTGCTCGGTGTCGCCGCCCACGTGCCGCACTACATCGCGCGTTCCGCGTACCCCGACGCCGCACTGACCGTCCTGGAGTCGATCACTTCGGCAACGGGCCTCGTGCTGCCCGCCATCGCGCACGCCCTGCGCACCCAGGCGCACCGCACGCAGAACGAGATCGAGCGCCAGATCCAGGAGGGCGACGAGGAGCTCGTCTCCATGGTCCAGGGCCTCGAGCACCAGTACGACGCGGCGGCAGGTGCCGAGACCCGCGGCAACATGCTCGCCGAGCCCGTGGAGATCCCGTCCGCGGACGAGATCGGGCGGGAGCTGGAGCAGTTCCTGGCGGACCGGGACGGGGACAAGTAGCCCACCGGGACGGGGACAAGTAGCCCACCGGGACGGGGACAAGTAGCCCACCGGGGCGGGGAGAAGTAGGGGTTCCGTATGCGTCCCGAGGGGCCCTGGGCACACAGTGAACGCAGGGCCTAAGCTTCCGCTCATGCTGAAGGTGGGTCTGACCGGCGGGATCGGTGCCGGCAAGAGTGCGGTTTCGCGGCTGCTCGACTCGTACGGGGCCGTGATCGTGGACGCCGATCAGATCGCCCGCGAGGTGGTCGCGCCCGGAACTCCCGGGCTCGAGGCCGTCGTCGAGGCCTTCGGCGAGGAGATCCTCGCGCCGGACGGGACGCTGGACCGGCCCCGGCTCGGTTCCATCGTCTTCGCCGACCCCGAGCGTCTCGCGCAGCTCAACAAGATCGTGCACCCGCTGGTCGGCGCACGCTCGGCCGAGCTGGAACGGGCGGCCGCCGAGGACGCGGTGGTCGTCCATGACGTCCCCCTGCTCGCCGAGAACTCCCTCGCACCGCTCTACGACCTGGTGATCGTCGTGGACGCCTCGCCCGAGACCCAGCTGGACCGTCTCGTACGGCTGCGGGGTATGACCGAGGACGACGCACGGGCGCGGATGGCCGCGCAGGCCACCCGCGAGAAACGTCTCGGGATCGCCGACCTCGTGATCAACAACGACGGGCCGCTCGAGGCTCTCGAGCCCCAGGTCCGTGCGGTCTGGGACGAGCTGCGGACCCGCGCGGCGCGAGGCTGACAGGAGCAGACGTGGTCGTGTTCGCCGCGCTCACCTCGTTCGGCGGTCTGGTGGCGCTGCTCGCGGGCGCCTACGGGCTGCGGCAGACCCGGCGCATATCCGCCGCGGGCGAAGCCGTGACCGCGCTGGTCAAGCCGCCGCCGCAGGGCGCGGACCGGCCGCTCCTGCAGTTCGAGACGCTCGACGGACGCGTCATGGAGCTGCCCTCGCCGGTGCCGCCGAACAAGCGTCGGCCGCTGACGGCGGGCACGGAGGTCCGGCTCGCCTACGACCCCGCCGACCCGCGCGACACCGTCGTCATCGGCAGCGAGCGGGTACGCCTGGACCAGATATTCATCGCGGCGGGTGCGGCCCTCGTGGTCCTCGGCGCGGTGCTCGCCCTCACGCTGGGCTGAGCCCCATCGCGTATGGGGCGTGGGATGCCGGGGCAGCCTTAGGACTCCGGCAGGCTGTGACGGAACGGCGTGCGGATCCGCGGATGCAACAGCGGTGGAATAGCGCTGGAGCGACGGGCGTTGAAGGTGATCGGCAAGCGGAAGGATGAGGGCGTGCCTCAGGACCATGGACGTGGGCGGACCCCGGAGACGGACGTCATCGACTTCCGTGCCGCCGAGCAGCTGCTCGACGCACGCGACCCGCGCGGTGCGATCAAGCTGCTCGACGCGGTGATCGAGGCGCACCCCGAACATACGGCGGCCCGTCTGCTGCGCGCCCGTGCCTTCTTCGCCGCGGCCCAACTGCGCGCCGCGGAGCTGGAGTTCTCCATCGTCCTCGAGCGCGAGCCGGACAACGCCTTCGCCCACTTCGCCCTGGCCCGCACCTACGAGCGGATGAGCCGGCCCGGCCCCGCCAAACGGCACTTCCGCCTCGCCGCGGCGCTCGATCCGCAGCCCGAGTACCTGGCGGCGGCGCGCTTCGACGAGGCCGGATAGGGGCTCACGGGGAGCTGCGCAGGATCCGGAAGCGGCCGGGCGCCGCCGGATCGCGGTCGACGACCTGGACGGGCGGCCAAGCCCACTGCCAGACGCCGATATCCGCCGTACGGGAGAACCGGATGCGCCCACGGGTGCCTTCGACGTCGGCGCCCGGCCAGGCATCGGCCGCGACGGTCCCCTCGCCCGAGCGGAGCAGCTCGGTGAGGACCGCGATCGTGTCGTAGCCCTCGAAGGCGACGAACGAGGGCGCTGCGCCCAGCTGTTCGCGCAGGGACAGCTCGGCCCGGCCGCCCAGCGCGGTCATCCGCTCCGGCAGATAGCGCAGGAACGGGACCGCGGCCCCGTCCTCGCCGAGCAGCTGTGCCCACTCGGCGAACTCCGGCTGGCCGGCCGGAGCGCCGATCAGCACCTCGGTCAGGCGCTTGTCGCCGCGCACGGCTCGTACGAGCGGCACGGCCGGCTCCGGGTGGCCCGCCAGCAGCAGCAGCGCGGTCGCACCGTGCTCGACGAGTGCGTCGCACACGGCCTCGGGCTTCTGCGCGTCCAGCTCGACGACGGTGCCGCCGTGCGGTGCGAGGTGATCGCGCAGGATGCGCGTGCCGGTCTGCCAGTAGACGCTCGGCTGCGTGGCGACGGCGATACGGCGGTGGCCGGCGTCGAGCAGATGGTCCGCGAAGAGACGCCAGCCCAGGGACTGCGCCGGAGCGATCCGGGCGACCCAGGACGTCGGCTCCTCGGTCAGGGCGTCCAGGACGGCCGACGAGCAGAGGAAGGGCACGCCGAGCGCATCGGCCCTGGTGGCGGCGGTACGGGCGACGACGCTGTGATACTCGCCCGCCAACGCGGCCACGCCCAGGCCGGCCAGCTCCTCGACGGCCGCCGCGGCGCGCTGCGGATCGGCGGCGGTGTCCCGTACGGCCAGTTCGAGCGGTCGTCCGCCGATCCCGCCCTCCCCGTTGGTCGCGCGGACGGCCAACTCCATTCCGGCGAGCAGATGTCGGCCCGCCTCCGCCCAGCCCGGCCTGGTCAGCGGGGCGAGGACGCCGATGCGTACGGGGGACTCGTCGCGCCGCGCGGCGCGCACCTGGGTGACCATGCCCGACATTGCATCCACGATCGCCGCCGCCGGGCAAGCGATTAACGCGGCGCCCCGAACCCCGGGTCCACAGGGCGCTGTTCAGGCGCCGCGGGGCGGCAGCGGCAGGGGCAGCCCGGGCAGGCCGTCGATGCTGGTGGCGATGTCGTCCTTGCGGGCGAAGTACTCGCTGAGCGCCTCGTCGTCCTTGCGCGCGAAGAACTGCCCGTGCAGCTCCCGGTCCTCCTCGTACGCCATGAACGGCACCGCATAGCCGCACGTGTCGCGGACGAGGTCGGCGGTCACGACGATGATGGCGCGCAGTCCGTGCGCGGTGACGTCGATACCGGGGAAGTGCGCCAGGAGTCCGTCGAAACGAGGGTCGTCGCGGAAGACGGGCTCGCCCCGGCCGTGCACCCGGACGATGCTCGGCGGTCCCTGGAAGGCACACCACATCAGGGTGATGCGGCCGTTCTCCCGCAGGTGAGCGACGGTCTCCGCGTTGCTGCCCGCGAAGTCCAGATACGCCACGGTGACTTCGTCCAGTACGGCGAAGGAGCCCTTGAGGCCCTTGGGGGAGAGGTTGACCGTTCCGTCGCCGGACAGCGGTGCCGTGGCGGTGAAGAACATGGGCTGCTGCTCGATGAATCCGCGCAGGCGGCCGTCTATGCGTTCATAAGTCTTTCCCATGGCTAACGATTATGGTCGTGCATCTTTCGCGTGTCTAACAGGCTTCGGCGGGTGCATCCTGGAAGGAGCGGACCGCACTGGGAGGTGAGCCGCGATGCGTACAGGCAGTGAGCCGACGACCGCGCGCAGTCCGCTGCGGATGCGCTTCTGGCTGAGCCTGTGGGGCGTGGTGTGGGCGATCGCCGGCACGGTCGCGTTCGCCCTCGCGGGCCGTACGGGCTGGGCCGTGGCCTGCGGTGTGCTGTGGCTGGTCGTCACGGTGGACCTGGCCCTGGTGCTGCGGCACATCCGGCAGGGGCCGCACTATCAGCCCGGCCCCGATGTCCCGCCGTACGAACCGGATCACGGCAACCCCCGCTGAGCCGGTCGTCGCGTCAGCTCCGTACAAGACGCCGGACAGGTCGCGGCGCGAAGCTGGGCGCATGGAGAACCGACCGGCGAAGCCCGCCGCACCCGTGAATCTGACCGAAGCGCTCGCGTCGTTCCAGGACGTCTACAGTCCTCGGATCGTGGCGCGGATGAACGACTACGACGTCCGGATCGCCCACACCGAAGGCGAGCATGTCTGGCACGTCCACGAGCACACCGACGAGTTCTTCCTCGTCCTCGACGGCCGCTTCGACATCGCGCTGCGCGATGCGGACGGCGTGGAGTCAACGGTCGCTCTGCGCAAGGGAGATGTCTTCGTGGTGCCGCGCGGCACCGAGCACAAGCCGTCCTCGTCCGGCGGATCGATCCTGATGTTCGAACCGTCGGGGACGGTGTCGACGGGGGACCGGTTCGAGGGGGAGCTGCCGGAGCACGTGGACAGCACGCAGGGGCGCGAACTGGTCTGACGGGGGTGGGTGTTGTGCTTGGCGTACGAGTGGGCTCCGCGCATCTCGTACGGGAAAAGCGGCGCGGGACCGATGAGTTGGGGCCGTACCCCCGGTCTATCCCTGTGACAGCGCAACCAAGCGCCCGCCCCCGCGTCACAAGGAGCAGCTCATGTCCGAGGCCACTCTCCCCACGTCCGCCGCCGTCGCCACCCCCGTCGCCCTGCAGCGCAGCCGGAGCGCCACTGTCGCGCTGCACACGCTGCGGATCGTGCTCGGGCTGTTCTTCGCCGTCGCCAGCGCGTTCCCGAAGCTGACCGCGCACGCGTCGGCGACCGAGGTGTTCGACAAGATCGGGTTCGGGGACTGGTTCATGTACGCCATCGGCGGGCTCGAACTGGCCGGTGGAATCGCCCTGTTGATCCCCGTCCTGTCCGGTGTCGCCTCGATCGCCTTCGTCGGCCTGATGATCGGGGCGTGCGGCTTCTCGCTCGCCTTCCTGGACGGGGAGTTCTGGTACACGCCGGTGATCCTCATCGTGCCGCTGGTCCTCGTCGCGCGAGCGCAGCGGGATCAGACGGTGCGCCTCATCAAGGCGGTGCGGCGCCGGGTGTGATGCCCGGTGGCCTACGCGGCCCGGTCCGCCGGATACATCCGGTGGGCCGGGCCCGCGGCATGCCCGGAGACGGGTGCCTGCGTGCTCATGCGCCGGACGAGGCGGAATCCGTGCTCACATGCCGGCCGCGCCGCGCAGGCGCTCCATTTCGCGGCGGTCGCGCTTGGTCGGGCGGCCCGCACCGCGGTCGCGGATGCCTGCCGGTGCGACGGCCTCGCGGGGCGGGGGCGGCGGGCTGTTGTCCTGGTAGCACTCGACGGCCACCGGGGCGCCCACGCGCTTGCGGATGATCTTCTTGACGATCAGGACGCGCTCACGGTGCTCGGCCCGCACCCGCACCTCGTCGCCCGCCTTCACGGGCTGTGCGGGCTTGGCACGCTCACCGTTCACCCGGACATGGCCCGCGCGGCAGGCCGCGGCCGCGGCGGAGCGGGTCTTGAGCAGCCGTACGGACCAGATCCAGGCGTCGACCCGTACGCTGCCGCTCTCGGGGAGTCCGGAGGCATCGGAAGTCATGCCCCGACCTTAATGGGCGCCGGCGGGGGCTGTGGTCCGGTGTGGCGGAAGTTGTGCAGAGGTGGGCGACACCGCGGCCGTGGCATTCCGTGGGGGCCCGCTTACTGACAGTCTGTCAGCCGCCGCGTGCGGTCCGGCACGCGACGCCCCCTCGCCTGGAGCCTCGCCGTGACGGAGAACGCCGAGCACACCGGAGTCGACCGCCGTCGGTTCCTCGCCTTCCTGGTCGCCGCACCCACCCTCACGGTCGCCGTCCAGCTCGATACGCCGGGCACCGCCGCCGCGGTCCCCCTGCCGGAGCCGCCTGACCTCGGCGATGTGCTCAACCTCGCCGCACTGCCCACCTCGCATCTGCTGACCTTGAAGGTCGCCGAGGACGGCACCGTCGACTTCTGGCTGCCGCGCGCAGAGGTCGGGCAGGGGCTCACGACCGCGGTGGCGATGCTGGTCGCCGAGGAGCTGGACACGGCGCTCGACACGGTCCGCGTCCATCTCGACAAGGCCAGGCCCGAGCTGCTGTTCAACCAGCTCACCGGCAGCTCCAACTCCATCCGCTCCCTCTACCGCCCGGTCCGCACCGCCGCGGCGGCCGCCCGGCAGCGGCTGGCCTGGGCGGCGGCGCTGCGGTGGGGGACCGAGCAGGCCCAGGTGACCACACGGGACGGCCGGGCGTTCCTGGCCGACGGACGGTCGGTCGCCTACGGCGAACTGGCGCGCGAGGCGAGCACCGACCGCTCCGCCGAGCAGCCGCTCGCGCTCAAGCCACGCGCCGAGCACCGCCTCATCGGCAGCCCGACCTCCCGTATCGACGCCAGAGCCCTGGTCACAGGCCGGCAGCAGTACACGCTCGACCTGGACATCCCGGGCGCCAAGCCCGCGATGGTGCGCCGGCCGCCCACGATCCGCGGCAGCGTACGCCGGGTCCGCAACGCCACCGCCGTCGAGGCCATGCCGGGGGTGCTCGCCGTCACCGCCATCCCGACCGGGGTCGCCGTGGTCGCCGAGACCTTCGGGCAGGCGCTCGCCGGCAAGGAGGCACTCGACGTCGAATGGGGGCCGGGGCCCGTCGACGAGCTCTCCGACGACTCGCTGCGCGCGAAGCTGCGGGGCGCCGTGGCGCAGGGGCTCCCGCCGCTGCTCGGCCGGTACGTGGACGCGGAGTTCGACTTCGCGCCCGTCAGCCACGCGCCCCTGGAGACCAACTGCGCCGTCGCCGATGTGCGGGCCGCGCGCGCGACCGTCTGGGCTCCCGCGCAGTCGCCCATCGCCGCCCGCAAAGCCGTGGCCGACGCGATCGGGCTGCCGGACGCACTGGTCGACTTCCATGTGGTGCAGGCCGGCGGCTCCTTCGGACGGCGGCTCTTCCACGACGCGGCTATCGAGGCCGCCCAGGTGTCGAAGGCGGTGCGCCGTCCCGTACGGCTGATGTGGTCGCGCATCGACGACATGCGGCACGGCCGGATGCGGCCGCCCACGCACCACAAGCTCCGGGCGGTCCACGCGGGCGGTGCGCTGCTGTCCTTCCGGCACCGGATGGCTTCGGTCGCGATGGATGTACGGCACGGGTTCGGCGACGCGATCACCGCGGGCCTGACCGGACTTCCGCTGGTCGGCGAGACCACCGCGCAGGCCATGTTCGCGCTGTCCGTCCGCTCTCCGTACGACATGGGCGCCACGCGGCAGACGCTGACCGAGGTGCCGCTGAAGCTGCACACCGGGTCGTGGCGCAGTGTCTTCTCGGGGACGGGGCGGGCGGCCGAGGAGATGTTCGTCGACGAGATCGCCGAGCGCCTCGGACAGGACCCGGTGGCCTTCCGGCGGGCGCGGCTCAGGACGGCCGCGCAGCGGGCGGTGCTCGACAAGGCGGCCGCCGGCTGGGGGCGTGAGCTGCCCGACGGCTGGGCGCAGGGCGTCGCCTTCCACGAGGAGTACAGGTCACGGACCGCCTGCGTCGTCGACCTCGACGCCACCGACCCGAAGGCGCCCCGCGTGATGCGGGCCGTGATCGCGGTGGACGCGGGGCGGGCCGTCAACCCGCGCGGGATCGAGGCGCAGATGCTCGGCGGACTCACAGACGCCATCGCCACCACCCTGCGGGCCGGGCTGCACTTCGACAAGGGCCTTCCCCTGGAGGGCAGTTACTCGCAGTTCCACTACGCGCGCCAGCGCAACTCCCCGAACGAGGCGAAGGTGCATGTGCTCGACGGCGGCCCCGACGCCGAACCCGGCGGCATCGGCGAGCTGGGCGTGCCCGCGCCGGTCGCCGCGATCGCCAATGCGTACGCCCGGGCCACCGGGCGGCGGCCGCGGAGCTTCCCGGTCGACTCGAGCATCGACTTCGAGCCCTTCCCCCGCTGAACCCGCGAACAGCAGATCGCGCGTACGGACAAAGATCCCGCGTACAGACAAGTAGCGCCGAGGAGCCGCCGCCATGCCGGACCAGACCTTCACCGTGAACGGCGAGACCGTGACGGTCGACGCCCCCGACGACCTGCCGCTGCTGTGGGTGCTGCGTGATCTGCTCGGCATCCGCGGTCCCAAGTACGGCTGCGGGATCGATGTGTGCAAAGCCTGTACGAGCCATCTGGACGGTGAGGCCTTCAACCCCTGTGTCACACCGGTCGCTTCGGTGGCGGGCCGTTCCGTCACCACCATCGAGGGCCTCGCGGACGGCGACCGGCTCCATCCCGTACAGGAGGCGTGGCTCGCACAGGACGTCGCGCAGTGCGGCTTCTGCCAGCCGGGCCAGATCATGGCGGCGGTCGCTCTGCTCGAGCGCACCTCGACGCCCACGGACGCGGAGATCGACGAGATCGCCAACGTCTGCCGCTGCGGTACGTACGTCCGTATCCGCGAGGCCATCAAGGCGGCTGCCGCCAGAATGTGACTGCGCGCCACCTCGCCTGTCCCGCCCCCTGCGCGGACCATGGCACAGGGGGGTGAAGCCCATGGGCTCACGCGAGTTCGGCGGGTGGACGGCGGCGGAGCGGGAGCGCGGCGGACGCGGCGCGTGCGTGCTGCGGCTGCCCGGGGTGTACGTGGTCGACACCGAATGCTGTACCGATCACAAGGGGTTCATCGGGCCCGGATACAAGACCGGGCACAGCGTCGTGCTCTCCAGGTCAGGGGCGTACCGGTGGCGGCAGCAGGGCGAGGAGTCGTGGATGGACGCGACCGCCGGCTATGTCACGCACATCGGCGACGAGGTGTTCAGCGCGCATCCGCTCGGCACCGGCGACAGATCGACCGAGATCCATCTCAGCGCGGATGCCTTCGCCGAGCACTTCGACGGGGCGGCGGGCCGGCGCAGGCTCGTCATCACGGGCCCGACGGATCTGCGACACCGGGCGCTGATGGCGGCGGTACGCCGAGGCACCGACGGGTTCGAACTCGCCGAGCGCCTGCACCAGTTGTTCGACGAGGTGGCCGCGAGCGCGGGGTGCGGCGGCTATGACGGCACGCCACCGCTGCCCGCGCGGCGGGTGCATCAGCGCCTGGTGGCCGATGTGTGCGCGGCGCTCGCCACCGGGTTCCTGACGGGATCGCTCGACGAGCTTGCCGCCCGGGTCGGGGCCTCGCCGCACCATCTGAGCCGGGTGTTCCGGCGCGTGACGGGGCGGACGCTGACCTGGTACCGCAACGAGCTGCGGATCCGGGCCGTCCTGCAGGACATCGAGGACGGCAGGGGCGGGCTGCGGGCCCTTTCGGCCGCGTACGAGTTCGCCGACCAGGCGCATCTGACCCGGGTGATGCGCCGGCACACCGGTGAACCGCCCAGTGTCGTACGGGAGTTGCTGGGTGTGAGTGTGGGTGTGGGTGTGAGTGCGGACCCGGGTTCGGGCGCGGGGCTGGGTTCGGGCGCGGGGATGAAGTGAGCATGAATGTCCAACGCCGCGGAGCCGGGCACCTTCGAGAATGGCGGACCCTGACCACTTCGCCTTCCCGGGGGACGCTCATGGCACTCACCCGACGCGCCGGCCTGCTCGCGGCCGCGCTCATCACCATCGCGGCCTGCACCGGCGCCGCGCCGTCCGCGGAGGGGTTGGCGCGCGGCGGCCCGCGTCTTGTCGACCCGCGGCCCTGCCCCGGCCTCACCGACGTCACCTGCTCCGATCTCGTGGTGCCGCTCGACCGCACCGGCAAGCGGCCGGGCACCCTGAAGCTGCAGGTCGCGGCCGCGGACAACACCGACGCGCCGCGCGGTGTACTGCTGCTGCTCACCGGCGGCCCGGGGCAGCCGGGCGTGACGTACTACCAGTCGCTCGCAGCCAGGCTGCCGAACGTCGTCAAGCAGTACCGGCTCGTGATGATCGACCAGCGCGGTACGGGCGGCACGGCGATCGACTGCCCGACGCTGCAGAAGGAGGTCGGCGGCAGCGACACCACCGCGCCGAGCGGGGCGGCGGTCGAGGAGTGCGCCCAACTCCTCGGCGCGACAAGGAACTTCTACCGCACGGCCGACACCGTCGCCGACTTCGAGGATCTGCGCCGGGCCCTGAAGGTGCCGGCGATGACCCTGGACGGCGTCTCGTACGGCACGTTCACCGCGGCGCAGTACGGCCTCACGCACCCGAAGCGCACCACACGGCTCGTCCTCGACTCGGTGGTGCCGAGCGACGGGGCCGGCGCGCTCTACGAGGACTCGCTGCACCACGCCCGCGCCGTGCTGCGCACCGCGTGCAAGGAGCAGAGCTGCGGGTTCGACCCGGCGAAGGACCTGGCGCAGGTGGTGCGCCGGGACGGCAACGGGGTGGAGGTGTTCGGCATGCTGGTCGTCGCGAGCATCATCGACCCGAAGCTGAACAACCCGAACTTCAAGATCCTGGACGCCGTCCACCGCTCGGCGGGCGGCGACACCGCTGCCCTGAACGGTCTGATCGACGGCTTCAACGACCCCAGCGGAACACCGCCGGAGGAGTTCAGCTCAGGTCTGCACGCGGCGACGCTGTGCGCCGACACCCGCTTCCCGTGGGGCGGTGCCTCGGCCCCCATGGCGGGCCGAGAGCAGGCGCTGCGCAAGGCCGTGCAGCGGATCAAGCCGGCGTACACGTGGCCGTTCGAGCGGTCGACGGCCGGGGAACAGGGCATCCCGCAGACCTGTCTGGCCTGGCCCCCGTCCACGCCCAACCCGGCCCCGCCGCACAACAGGCTGACGATGCCTGTGCTGTTGCTGCAGGGCGACCGCGATCTGTCCACGCCCCTGCGCTGGGCCGAGGAACTGGCCTTGAAGACCCCGGCGGGCGAACTGGCCGTGATCGACGGCGCGGGCCACTCCGTGCAGCGGCGCAGTGACGCGGGGGCGCGGGCCGCGGAGGAGTTCCTGCTGCGGTAGGCGGCCGAGCGCGCCCGGGGCGGGAGCCGGCCGCCCGCCCCGGCCTACCGCACCGCCCGCGTCACGGTGTCCACGTCACGGTGTCCACGTCATACGGACATCCGGTTCCTTCTCCTCGTTGCGTGAGCCGTCCGTCCGCTCCGACTCCACGAAGCCATGCCGCGCGTAGAAGCGGCCGGCGGGAGCGTTGACCTGGAAGGTCCACAGCGAAAGACCGGTCGGGCGGCGGGACTTGGCGAGGGTGACGAGTTGGTCGCCCAGGCCCCTGCCGCGCCACTCGGGCGCCAGGTACAGCTGGTCGAGTTCCGGGCCGTCCAGGACCAGGAGCCCCGCCACGGACCCGTCCTGCGCCGCGGCCAGCCAGGTCTCGTGCTGCTCCACGACGACATGGCGGAACCAGTCCCGTACCTCGGAGTCCGTATGCGCGCGGCGCACACCCGGCAGTGCCGCCGCATACGACCGCAGCCAGACATCGGCCAGGGCCCCGGCATCCGCTGCCGAGGCCCGGCGCAGCACCGGGGTCACTCGGGCACCACTACGCGGCACCGGGGTCACTCGGGCACCACTACGCGGCACCGGGGTCACTCGGGCACCACGGCCGTCGCCGTGATCTCGACCAGCTGCCCCTGATAGCCGAGGCTCGCCACCCCGAGCAGCGTCGACGAGTGGGGTCCGCCCTCGGCCGTGCTCAGACCCGAGGCCTCGACCACCCGCCACACGTCCGCGAGTACGGCCGGATCGCCGCTCACCACGTACACATCCGTGTAGAGGACCTGGGACAGACCGCTGCCGATATCCCGCAGTTGGGCCTCGAGGTTGGCGAGCACCTGCTCGGTCTGGCGGACCGGATCGCCCTCGCCGACCAGCTCCCCGTCGGCGTCCAGCGGGACGGAGCCCGCCAGGAAGGCCAGCCGTGTACCGGCCTCGACGATCGACGCATGCGAATACGTGGGCGGCTTGAGCAGACCGGCGGCGGCGATGCTGCGCTTGATGATGACGACCTCCAGGGGGAACACGTGCCGAGTGGCCGCGTGCCACGAGTGTGCGGATGCTGGACTCGGCGGCCGTGCTCATCCAAACGTGCGGCCGCGGCCTGTGCATCCGAATTTGGCGTCACCCGGGCGATGCACCTGGTGATCATCCAGTGCGCCGCCTGGTGACGTGTCCAGGAATGATCCGCTCTCCCATGGAGTTGCCCACCATCATGAAGGCCATTGCACTCGAAAAGTACGGTTCCCCCGACGACCTGCGCCTCGTCGACCTCCCCGACCCCAAGGTCGCTCCCGGAGAGGTGCTGATCCGGGTGAAGGCGGCCGCGGTCAACCCGGTCGACTGGAAGCTCGCCGCCGGCTACCTCGACCCGATCATGGAGGTCCGCTTCCCGTTGATCTCCGGGTGGGACGTGGCCGGTGTCGTGGAGCAGGTGGGCCTCGACGCGATCGAGTTCGCCGTCGGCGACGAGGTCTTCGGATACGTACGCAAGGACTGGGCGCAGAACGGCACCTACGCGGAGCTGGTCTCCGCGCCCGTACGCACCCTCGCGAAGAAGCCCGCGGCGCTGAGCTGGGAGCAGGCGGCCGGGGTGCCGCTGGCCGGGCTCACCGCGTACCAGACGCTCAAGCGGCTCGCGGTGGACGCGGGCGAGACCGTCCTGATCCATGCCGCGGCGGGCGGCGTCGGCTCGATCGGTGTGCAGATCGCGGTCGCGCTGGGTGCCAAGGTCATCGGCACGGCCAGCGAGCGCAACCACGCCTATCTGCGGGAACTGGGCGCCGAGCCGGTCACGTACGGCGACGGACTCGCCGACCGGGTACGGGAGTTGGCGCCCGAGGGCGTCGACGCCGCCCTCGACTTCGTGGGCGAGGGCGCTGTCGCGCAGTCGCTGCCGCTGCTCAGGCAGCCGGGCCGGGTCGCGTCGATCACGGACGGTCAGGGCGCGCTTGAGGCCGGTGGCCACTACGTGTGGGTGCGTCCGTCGGCCGAGGACCTCACGGCGCTCGCGCAGCTCGCGGACGCCGGCAAACTCACCGTCCATGTGGACAAGGCGCTGCCGCTTGCGCAGGCCGCTGAGGCCTGGCGGCTCAGCCAGGAGGGGCGGACCCGGGGGAAGATCGTTCTGACGGTCTGAGTGCTCCGGCTCAGCCCTGAGGCGGGCTCAACACCTCGTCGCTGAGCCCCAGTTGCGTACGGAAGACGGCACGGCCCGCGTCGGTCAGCTCTACCCCGCGGGTCGTGCCGCGGCGTGTCACCCAGCCGGCGTCGAGCGCCCGCTGGAACAGTGCGGCGCCCACCGCGCCGGCCAGATGCGGGCGGCGTTCCGTCCAGTCGAGGCAGGTGCGGATGTGGGCGCGGCACGAGCCGAGCGGGCGGTGGTCGTCGATGCCCATGTCCCGCAGCCAGGCCTTGCCGTCCTCGGAGAGGGACGGGCCGTAGTCCCAGGCGAGCAGCGCCCGTTCGGTCATGGCGTCGGTGATCGCCACGGCGACCGCGCCGGCGAGGTGGTCGTAGCAGGAGCGGGCGTGGGCGAGGGCGCGGCGACGGTTGGCGTCGCGCAGGGAACGTACCGGCGTCGTGCGCAGCGGGGCGTGCGAGGCGAGCGACTCGATCATCTCCGCGGTGGCGGGCCCCGACAGGCGCACATAGCGATGCCGGCCCTGCCGCGCCTCCTCCAGGAGCCCGCCCGCGACGAGCTGATGCAGATGACCCGTGACCGTGGAGCGGGCGACCCCGGCGTGCTGTGCCAGCTCCGTGGCGGTCCAGGCGCGTCCGTCGAGCAGCGCCAGGCAGATCGAGGCGCGGGTGCGGTCGGCGAGCAGGCCCGCGAGCGAGGCGAGATCGGGGGCGGAGATGCTGTCGGGGGTGGGGGTGGTCTGTACCCGGGGGGTCGGCACGGGTGCGGGCGTGGTCCGTCCGGAGGCGGGCGTGGTCCGAGCCGCGGTCGGGGTGGTCTGCGTCGGGGTGGTCTGCGCCGAGGTGAGGGCCGGGGTGACGGTCATGGGTCGATTCTGACGGCCGGTCGGTTCGGCGGGCACCGAAATATCCCCGCCCTAGCGTTCCCCGCATGACCACCGCAGCGGAACGCACCGCCTCTCACCAGCCGATATCCCCCTTGGCCGGCTCGCACCAGCCGATATCCGCCTCGTCTGCCTCTCACCAGCCGATCTCCCCCTCGTCCGGCTCCCATGTGCGGATCTCCCCGTCCATCCTGTACTTCGGTACCCCCGTCGCCCTCCTGACCACCGAGAACCCGGACGGTACCGACAACCTCGCCCCGATCTCGTCGGCCTGGGCCCTCGGCCACACCCTCGTCCTGGGTATCGGGGCCGAGAGCCGCACCGCGGCCAACCTCGCCGACCGTCCGGAACTCGCCGTCAGCCTTCCGTCCCCGCACCAGTGGGCCTCGGTGGAACGGCTCGCTCCGCTCACCGGCGCGCACCCGGTCCCCGCTGCCAAGCGCGCGGTCTACCGCCACGAGCCCGACAAGTTCGGTGCGGCCGGTCTGAGCCGGCTGCCGTCGCAGGCGGTGCGTCCCGCCCGGGTGGCGGAGTGCCCGCTGCATCTGGAGGCGAGGGTGCGCAGCCTGCGGCCCGGCGGTCCCGACGACCACTTCCGGATCGTCGAGTGCGAGGTCGTACGGGTCCACGCCGCACCCTCGATCGTCGTGCCGGGCACTGAGCACATCGACCCGTCCCGCTGGAGCCCGCTGCTCTACAACTTCCGCCACTACTTCGGCCTCGGCCCTGAACTGGGCCACGGCTTCCGCTCGGAGACCGCGGCGGGCTCTCAGTGAGCTCGGGGGAGCGCGGCCGGGTCTCAGCGCAGTCGCGGACCGCGGGCGGGTCTCAGTGAAGCGGGCCGGTCGTCACCGTGTGTAGCGGCGGATGCGGTAGCGCACCCCGGACGTGGAGGACTGCCAGCCCGCGTCCTCGGCGACCTGCCACGTCGGGTCCAAGGACGGGGCGTAGGCATCGCCGTCCACCGTCGAGTCGATCTCCGTCACCGAGAGCGTCGTGGCGTACTCCAAGGCGGCCCGGTAGATCTCCCCGCCGCCGATCACCCAGGTCACAGCTGGGGCGGCCGGCTCGGGCGATCCGGCCGCGAGGTCCAGCGCCTCGGCGATGGACCCGGCGCGCTCCGCACCGTCGGCCGCCCACTGCGGATCGCGCGTCAGGACGATGTTGCGTCTGCCGGACAGCGGACGGAACCGCGGCGGCAGCGAGTCCCATGTCCTGCGCCCCATCACCACCGGGTGGCCGTGGGTGGTCGCCTTGAAATGCGCCATGTCCTCGGGCACGCGCCACGGAATCGTGTTGTCCGCGCCGATCACGCCGGCAGGGGTCTGCGCCCAGATCAGCCCGACGTTCACACGGCCACCGGGGCCTTGATGGCCGGGTGGTGCCGGTAGTCGAGCACTTCCACATCGGAGTAGGCGTAGTCGAAGAGCGAGTCGGCCTGACGCAGCCGCAGCCGGGGGAACTCGTACGGGGTGCGCGAGAGCTGCTCGGTCACCTGCTCGACGTGGTTGTCGTAGATGTGGCAGTCACCGCCGGTCCACACGAAGTCGCCCGGCTCGAGGCCGACCTGCTGCGCCACCATGTGCGTGAGCAGGGCGTAGCTGGCGATGTTGAACGGGACGCCGAGGAACAGGTCCGCGCTGCGCTGGTAGAGCTGGCAGGAGAGCTTGCCGTCGGCGACGTAGAACTGGAAGAAGGCGTGGCACGGAGCGAGCGCCATCTTGTCCAGCTCGGCGACGTTCCACGCGGACACGATCATCCGGCGGGAGTCCGGGTCCTTGCGCAGGGTGGCGAGGACCTCGCTGATCTGGTCGATGTGCCGGCCGTCCGGGGCCGGCCAGGAGCGCCACTGCACGCCGTACACCGGACCGAGCTCGCCGTTCGCGTCGGCCCACTCGTCCCAGATGGTGACGCCGTGCTCGTGCAGCCAGTCGACGTTCGAGTCGCCGCGCAGGAACCACAGCAGCTCGTACACGATGGACTTGAGGTGCACCTTCTTGGTGGTGACCAGCGGGAATCCCTGCGAGAGGTCATAACGCAGCTGGTGTCCGAAGATACTTCGGGTGCCTGTGCCCGTCCGGTCGGCCTTCGCCGTCCCGCTGGTGAGTGCCAACCGCAACAGGTCTTCGTACTGGGTGTCCGCCACGGGCGACGAGTCTACTGGCCGCCCACGCGCACGCTCACCAGCGCGGTCCCGCAGCCAGGCGAGGATCCCCCCGGGTTCAGGCCCGCAGCCGGGCGAGGAGCTCGTCGCCCGCCGGGTAGACCGGCTCGTCGGGCAGCAGCTCTGCCGCGGCGTCCAGACGCCCTTCCCTTACGAGGGAGTGGATCGTCCGCGCCGTTTCAGTGACGTCGCGGACGGTGACGATCCACTCGTCCGCGTACCGGCGCGCCGCCTCACCCGACAGACCCAGCTGGAGCGAGCGGTACGGCAGGGCCTTCAGTCGCAGGTCGCGCTCGGGATCCCACTGCACGCGCGCCGGCGCCCGCTTCAATTCCCGCTGCCAGGAAGCCCGGTCCGGGTGCAGACCGCGCACATAGTGCGACAGACAGGCGTTGGCCAGCCCCCACTCGAATCCGTCCCGCCGTATCTCCACGGCGAGCACCGTCTCCTGCCCCTCCTTGGTGCCCCAGCCGCAGCGGTACATCATCCACAGGAACGACGGCTTGATCCAGGTCATCCGCTCCCTCTTCCACTCGGCGGGAAACCGCCCGTCGCGGGCCGTGGGCAGCCCGAGCGCGGGGGAGTAGGCCTGGTAGACGGTGACGGTCTCGTCGGTGTGGTGGGCTCGGATCACCTTCGGGTCGGTTCGTTGCATGGGGTGAGGGTGCCGTTCACGGAGATCGGGCGCGAATGAATTACGCGAGTGAACAGTGAATTACGCGAGTGAATCAGGGGTGCCGGAGCGAGATGTCGTGGCGGAGAATGGGGTGGTGCTCGAGCGGACTCCCCTGCCCGACCGCCTGCTGCAGGATGATCAGCTGGCGGGCCACTCCGTCGTCGCCAACAACGCGATGAACCGCGAGCGGGTCCTGACCGGGGTGAACAGCTACGCACGCGAACTGGGCTTCGATCCCGGCACGTTCCTGGCCGCGCGAGGCAGGGCTTCCGCCTGGCTGGACCTGTGCAGCGGGGAAGGACTGGCGCTGCGGGAGGCGGCCCGCGCAGTGGAGGGCGGCACGTTCACCGGGGTGGATCTCGTCGGACCGATGCGGCAGGCCCCCTCGCCCGCGGGGCTCGAACTCGTCACCGCCGATCTCACCGTCTGGGCTCCGCAGCGTCGCTACGACCTCATCACCTGTGTCCATGGGCTGCACTACATCGGTGACCGGCTCGGGCTGCTCGCGCGGATCGCCACCTGGCTCACCTCCGACGGACTCTTCGTTGCGCATTTCGATCCCTCCACGGTGCGGATGTGGGGCGGTGGGGACTCCTCACGTGCGGTACCGGCGGCGCTGCGGAAGGCCGGCTTCGCCTACTCGGCCCGGCATCACCGGCTCACCCTCCGAGGGAGCCGGCCCGTTGAACTCCCCTTCCGCTACCTGGGCGCCGACCCGGACGCCGGCCCCAACTACACGGGCCAGCCGGGTGTCGCGGCGTACTACGCGCCGCGGCCCGGAACCGGGGACTGACCCGGGTCCGTGCCGCAGCTCGTCGTACGGAGCCGGTGGCTCACCGGGGCCCGCCCGCGGCTCAGGCCTCCGCGGGTATGTCCAGCGAGGTGCCGTACAGCCGCGAGACCCGTAGGCGGATCACCACGCGGCGCTCGTCCACCAGTTGTTCCAGGAAGCCCTGTTCGTCGGCCGGATCGCTGAACCCCGGGGTGAGGGAGAGGAGTTCACGTCCCACGGCGTCGCCCGGGGCCGTGGTCGGGGCGGAGACCTCGGCCTCGCCCTCGGCCACCGCGAACGACCAGTTGCCGGGGCCGGAGACGTGCAGCGCGGCGTGCGGATCGGCCTGCACCTGACGGACCTTGAGACGGTCGGCCGTCGTGGAGATCCGCAGGATTCTCTCCTGCGGATCCCAGTGGTGCAGAACTGTGGACAGGTGGGGGTGTCCGGTGCGGCGCACCGTCGCCAGGACGGAGAACTGCTGCGAGCCGAGGAGTCCGGACAGTTCGTCATCGGTGAGGACCCGGGGCGCCGGTCCGGAGGCGGGCTTGCGCGGGGCGGTGGCGGATGTGCGGGGCGGGGTGGTGACAGACTCGGCGGTGGTGGCGGATGCGCGGGACGTGGCGGCGGTGGCGGGGCGGCCGGTCATGGTGATCTCCCTGGTGAGTTCGGAGTGAAGCGCGGAGTGCTGCGTCAGAAGTGCTGAGTGCTGCGCAAGAGGTGCGGGCGGAGTCCTCAGACCGTGACGTGGACCGGGGCGGTGCGGGGCGTGGACGGTGCCGGAGCGCCCGCCTTGCGCAGCACGGCGTACGCGATCACGAACGCCGCCACGAGCAGCCCCGTCCCGATGGCGAACGCCAGGTGGTAGCCGCTGGTCAGGGCTGAAGCCTCGGAGGCGCCCTCCGCAAGGCGGGAATCGGTGCGGGAGGCCGCGAGCGTGGACAGGACCGCGACCCCGAGCGCCATGCCTATCTGCTGGGTCGTGTTGAAGACTCCGGACGCCAGACCCGCGTCGGACTCGCTCGCTCCGGACATGCCGAGCGAGGTGAGCGCGGGCAGCGCGAGCCCGAAGCCGGCCGCGAGCAGCATCACCGGGAGCAGGTCCACGGCGTAGTTCGCACGCTCCGGAAGGCGGGTGAGGAGCACCAGCATGGCTATCAGGAGCGTCAACCCGGCGAGCAGCACCCGTCGTTCACCGAAGCGCGTGTTCAGGCGGGCCGAGACGCCCAGGGAGACCACGCCGATCACCACGGCCGCGGGCAGCATCGCGAGGCCGGTCTCGGCGGCGCCGTATCCCCGTACCTGCTGGAGGTAGAGCGCGACCAGGACCTGGAAGGAGAACAGCGCCGCCACCATCAGGATCTGTACGAGATTCGCGCCGGTGACCTGGCGGGAGCGGAAGATCCGCAGCGGTACGAGCGGGGTGCGGGCCTTCGTCTGACGTACGGCGAAGGCAGTCAGCAGGAGCACGGACAGGGCGCCGAGGCCGAGTGTGTGGACCGAGACCCAGCCGTACGACTCGACCTCGATGACCGTGTAGATGCCGAGCATCAGACCGGCCGTGACAAGCAGCGCGCCGAGGACGTCGGCACCGGCGGCGAAGCCCAGGCCGCGGTCGCGGGGGAGCACGGCGGCGGCGACCACGAGCGAGGCGAGGCCGATCGGGAGGTTGATGAAGAAGATCCAGTTCCAGGTGAAGGCATCGGTGAGCACACCGCCCACCACCTGGCCGATGGACGCACCGGCCGCTCCCGTGAAGCTGAACACCGCGATCGCGCGGGCCCGTTCACGTGTCTCGGTGAACAGCGTGATGAGAATGCCGAGGCTCACCGCCGCGGCCATCGCGCTGCCCACGCCCTGCAGGAAGCGGGCCGCTATGAGCAGCGCGGGGGAGGTGGCCACACCGGCGAGGAGCGAGGCGGCGGTGAAGACCCCGGTGCCGTACAGGAACATCCGGCGGCGGCCGAGCAGATCGCCGAGCCGCCCGGCGAGCAGCAGGAGGGAGCCGAAGGCGATCAGATACGCGTTCACCACCCAGCTCAGCCCGGCCGGGGTGAAGCCCAGATCGTGCTGTATGGCCGGCATCGCCACCGTCACGATCGAGCCGTCGAGCACGATCATCAGCGTCCCGGTCGCCACCACGGCGAGCGAGAGCTGCTTCGTCCTTGCTGAAAGAGCTTGGGAAACACGCGAGTTGAAAGACATGACGCACTCCGGTCATCGACTTGGTCGCTGTCGTTGAAAAGACCGTAGCAGATAGTTCCGTTGCAGACGATCCCTTTCGGATCGGATTCTCGGTTATGCTGAGGCCATGACTGCGATGTCCCCGCCCACGCGTACGGAGCCGGACCTCTCCTACCTGCTCGATTACGGCGGCCACGCGCTGCGCGCCCGGATGGCGGCGGCGCTCTCCGAGATCGGCATCACGGCCCGGATGCACTGCGTCCTGGTCCATGCCGTCGGCGCGGAGCGCACACAGGCGCAGCTGGCCGAGATCGGCGACATGGACAAGACGACGATGGTCGTCACGGTCGACGCCCTGGAGAAGGCGGGCCTGGCCGAACGGCGCCCGTCGAGCACCGACCGCAGGGCCCGGATCATCCAGGTGACCGATGAGGGCGCCCGGGTCGCCGAGCAGAGTCAGCGGATCGTGGACGCGGTGCACCGCGAGGCGCTGTCCGCGCTGCCCGAGGACGAGCGCGAGGTCCTCATGCGCGCGCTGAAGCGCCTGGTCGAAGGGCATCGCGCGACACCTGCGGAAGCCGCGCTCAACAAGGTGGTCCGCAGGGCGAGGCAGCGTTCGTGAGCGGGAGCCCGCCCGGTGGCGTCACGGACGAGCGCTTCCCCTCCTATGTGGCCGAAAGGCTCGCCCGCCTGCCCGGTGTCCGAGCCGTCACGCTCGGCGGCTCCCGCGCCCAGGGCACCCATACGCCGCAGAGCGACTGGGACTTCGCGCTCTACTATCGCGGCACGTTCGACCCCGAGCACCTTCGCGCGGTGGGCTGGCCCGGGCAGGTGTCCGAGCTGGGCGGCTGGGGCGGCGGGGTGTTCAACGGGGGCGCGTGGCTCACGGTCGAGGGCCGCGCCATCGACGTGCACTACCGCGACCTGGACGTCGTCGAGCACGAACTGGCCGAGGCGCGCGCGGGCCGCTTCCACTGGGAGCCGCTGATGTTCCATCTCGCGGGCATCCCCAGCTACTTGGTCGTCGCCGAGGTCGCCGTCAACCAGGTCCTTCACGGCGAACTCCCGCGCCCCGGCTACCCGCCGGAGCTGCGCAGCCGCGCGCCCGGTGTCTGGCGCGAACGTGCGGCCCTGACCCTCGGCTATGCGAGGGCCAACTTCGCCCCGCGCGCCCAGCCGGCCGAGGTGGCGGGCGCGCTCGTCACGGCGGCGATGTACACGGCACATGCCGTGCTCGCCGAGCGCGGGGAGTGGGTCACCAACGAGAAGAGGCTGCTGAGCCGGGCCGGTCTGCGCGCGGTCGACGGGATCGTGGCCGGGACGCGGCCGGATGCGGAGGTGCTGGCGGCTTCGGTGGACGCGGCGGAGGCGCTGTTCGCGGCGGCGTGAGGCCGGCCCCGGTGGGGGAGACCGATCAACCGCCCGTACGACGAAGGCTGTTGACAGCGCCCTGCCGCCCAGGTCACAGTCCCGCGAATGGAACCGAGCGACCTGACCCCTGCCGAAGCGCGCGTCTGGGCGGCTTTCCCGCGTGGGACGGCGCTGGACTTCCGTACCTCCGTGGACGAGGACATCACCCTCGGTGCCGACTGGGGCCCGGAGCGGACGCTGCGGGCCGAGGTGCTCACGAAGCTGCTGCTCGACGGACCGCGCGAGGCGGGCGAGATCCCGGCGCTGCGGATCGCCGGGGCGCGGATCACAGGACCGCTGTATCTGCTGTACGGACAGGTCGAGTGCACGGTCAGCCTCCTCGGCTGCCATCTGGACGACACGCCGGTGCTTTTCGGGGCGCGGCTGCGACGGGTGTATCTGGGGGAGTGCGTGCTGCCGGGGCTGTCGGCCGGTACAGCGGTCTTCGACGGAGACCTGTCTCTGGAGGACTGCCGGGTCAGTGGCCCTGTCTCCCTTACGGGGGCGCAGATTGCCGGAACGCTGACCCTCGACGGGGCGGAACTCGGCGGCCCCGGGGGCCCTCGGACGGCAGGCGGCGCGGGAACGAGCCCTGACACCGGCACGAGCCCCGGCGTCGGCACAAGGGCAGGTGCCGACGCGATTCTCGAGCTGAGCCGCGCGCACGTCGGGGTCGCGTTGTCGGCCCGTTCCCTCGCGGCGCACGGCGAGAGCCGGCTCGACTCGCTGACGACAGGCGGTGAGATACGCCTGGACGCCGCGCGGTTCATACGGCCCGGCGAGATCGCGCTGAGTGCGACGGGGCTTCAGGTCGGCACGTTCCTGAGCGCGGTCGGCCTGGTCGCGCAGGGGGAAGTCCGGCTCTACGGCACCACCGTGGGCGGCACCCTGAATCTCGCGAACGCTCGGCTCGACAACCCCACGGACACGGCGCTGCACGCCTCGAACCTGACGGTCGGCGCCGATCTGCGGGCGCCCGGCATCACGGCGCACGGACGGGTCAATCTTCGCGGCGCTCGCATCCCCGGCCAACTGGTGCTCTCCCAGGCCACGTTGCGTCACCCCGGCGATGTGGCCCTGCGGGCGGACGGCATGGTCGTCGGTGAACTGTGGCTGCGCGGGCCTTCCCCGATCGAGGGAACGCTCAGCCTGCGCCGGACCCAGGCCGAGCTGATCCACGCCGAACCGGAGGCGTGGCCGGCCGAGGTACGCCTGGACGGTCTGACGTACACCGGACTCGCCCCGCACGAACCGGCCGGGCGCCGACTGCCGCTCCTGTCCCGCGACGCGGACGGCTACGTCCCCTTCTCGTACGAGCAACTCGCCCTCGCCTACCGCGCACTCGGCGACGACACCGCCGCACGCACCGTCCAACTCGCCAAACAGCGCCGCCATCGCGCGACCCTGCCGCCGCACGCCAAGGCCTGGGGCCTCCTCCAGGACGCCACCGTCGGCTACGGGTTCCGGCCCGTGCGGGCCGCCGGCTGGCTGTTCTCGCTGCTGCTCATCGGCTGGATCGCGTACGCGGTACGGCCGCCGCGTGCCCCGAAGGCGGAAGAGGCCCCGGAATTCTCCCCGTTCTTCTTCACCCTCGATCTGCTGCTGCCCCTCGTCGGCCTCGGCCAGGAAGGGGCCTACGTGCCCACGGGGTGGACGCAGACGCTGTCGTACGGACTGATCCTCGCCGGCTGGGTGCTGGCGACGACGATCGCGGCGGGAGTTACGCGGACGATCAGTCGGCAGTAGCGGGCGCCGGCCGGACCGTGGCGGCGAGTTCTCACCAGCCCACCCGGTCCGTGGCGGCGAGTGCCACGACGCCATCCGGTCCGTGGCGGCAAGCGGTCACGACCCCATCCGGACCGTGGCGGCGAGTGGCCACGCTCTCGTCGCGCCCGCATAATCCGCATATGGCCGCTGCCGCCGACCCCGCCTCGCTCCGCACCGGCACCGCCGCCGGCCGCTGGGTGCTCCTCACCACCGTGCTCGGATCGACGATGGTGCTGCTCGACTCGACCGTCGTGAACGTGGCACTCCGCAGGATCGGCGATGACCTCGACACGGATCTGGCGGCCCTGCAGTGGACCGTCAACGCCTACATGCTGGCCCTCGCCGGGCTGATCCTGCTCGGCGGGGCGCTGGGCGACCGGTTCGGGCGGCGCCGGGTGTTCGTCATCGGGGTCGTGTGGTTCGCGGCCGCCTCGCTGCTGTGCGGTCTGGCGCCCAACGCGGAGGTGCTGATCGCGGCGCGGGCCCTGCAGGGAGTGGGCGGCGCGCTGCTGACGCCGGGGTCGCTCGCTCTGATCCAGGCTTCGTTCCATGCCGACGACCGGGCCGCGGCGGTCGGACTGTGGTCGGGGTTCGGCGGTGTGGGCGCGGCGGTCGGACCGTTCCTCGGCGGATGGCTCGTGGACGGTCCCGGCTGGCGCTGGGTGTTTCTGCTCAATGTGCCGCTGGCCGCGCTCTGCGTCCCGGTCGCGCTGCGCCATGTGCCCGAGTCCAAGGGCGGCAAGGCCCACGGCCGCTTCGACATCACCGGCGCGGTACTCGGCGCGCTCGCCCTCGCGTTCCTCACCTATGCGCTGATCGCGGCGCCCGACCACGGGGCCTCCGCGGTGGTCGTCGGGTCGGCGCTCGCAGGTGTCGCGGCGACCACGGCGTTCCTCTACGTCGAGCGGCACAGCCGCGAACCGATGATGCCGCTCACGGTCTTCGCGTCCCGCCAGTTCAGCGCGGTCAATCTGGTGACCCTCTGCGTCTACGGAGCGTTCGGCGGGTTCTTCTTCCTGTCCGCGCTCCAACTCCAGGTGGTCACGGGCTACTCGGCGCTCGCGGCGGGCACCGCGCTGCTGCCGACCACGATCCTGATGCTGCTTTTCTCGGCCCGCTCCGGGGCCATCGGGCAGCGGATCGGTCCACGACTTCCGCTCACCGCGGGCCCGTTGCTGTGTGCGGCGGGCATGCTCCTGATGATGCGGGCGGGTCCCGATGCCTCGTATCCGCTCGATGTGCTGCCGGCCGTCCTGGTGCTCGGCCTCGGCATGGTCACGCTGGTCGCTCCGCTCACCGCGACCGTCCTGGCCTCTGTCGACCAGTCCCGCGCGGGTCTGGCCAGCGGGATCAACAACGCGGCGGCCCGGGCGGCCGGCCTGATCGCGGTGGCCGCGCTGCCGCTGCTCGTGGGGATGGGCCCCGAGGCATATCGCTCGGCGGCCGAGTTCAACAGCGCCTTCCGGCTGGCGATGCCGCTGTGCGCGGCACTGCTCGCGGCCGGTGCGCTGATCGCCTGGCTTACGGTCCGCAATCCCGCCCTGGTGAAGGGCGAGCCGGAGCCGTGCCATCCGGAGTGCCAGACACACTGTGCACTGGACGCTCCGCCGCTGGAGAGCGGTGGTTCAGGGGGCGTCGGCACCGAGGAACGGTGACGCCTCCACGGCTACGGTGACGCCTCTGCGCCTCTGCGCCTCTGCGCCTCTGCGCCTCTACGGCTCAGGCGGCGACCGCGACGATCGGCGTGGTCTGCGCCTGCGTGGGGATCAGGGTGAGCAGCGGACGGTGCGGCGGGACGATCTCGCCACCCGGCAGCAGCTCTCCGGTGTCGTCGAACACGATCGTGCCGTTGCACAAGCGGCTCCAGCCCTGCTCGGGGTGGGAGGCGACGACGCGCGCGGCTTCGCGGTCGGGGCGGTCGGCGGTGGGGCACGAAGGCTGGTGAGTGCACATGATGTAACTCCGTATTCTGGAATGACTCCTGCTCCGGTTCTTCTTCTCTTGTGACGCTCCGGGCGCCGATCCTGCGGTGGCTTGCTCTGGTCCGTTGGTTCGATGATGGGCTCCGAACGTCCCGGTCCTGTCACCGGTAATGACCGGCCGGGCTACGACAACTCATCGGTCCCGCATGAGGATTCGTCTTCCGAACTGCTTCCATTGTGGCAGCCGGAACTGACAATCGATCTTGAAGATTCCGCGCGTAGGCACATCTCACACGTGAGCCGTCCCGCCGCCCTCGGCCATCGCCCGCGCGATCCGCCGATTGGTCTCGGCCCAGACCTCGGCCGCCACCTTGGGCAGCACATCGCCCCACAGCACGAGGCAGCTGCCGCGCAGCTGCATCATCCCCTCGGGCCGTCCGACCAGGAACATGTGCAAGTGGGCCCAGCCATCACCCCACTTGTTCACATGCACCCGCGAGATCCCTCCGACGGACTTCACGGCCCGCTCCGCCCGCTGCAGCATCCCGCCCAGCTCGGCGGCCCGTTCGGCCGGCAGGTCATGCAGGTCGTAGTGGCCGCGAGGCTGCAGCATCACCATGGCCGGCAGGGATTCGGGCTCGCTGAACCCGGTGAGCCGCCAGTGCTCGTCGGTCCAGAGGAACTCCTCGTCGCCCTTGCGGCACGTCCCGCATTCCTGCGGCCCGGCTTCACCGTGTCGGGGTGGCTCGGGCAGGACCGGCTCCTCGAGCACCTTGATCCTCAAGTCCCCTTCGTACGGGAAGATCTCCCAGGCCGGGACGCCCTCGGCGGGGAAGGGGATCTGCTCGCCTATCGGCAGGTTGCGTACGTACGCGCTGGGTTCCGGGTTCATGATCGCGAGTCTTGCATGGCCGCGGAGGCGTGAATAACCCGTCGAACTCCCGGCGTTCCCGTTGCTACCTTGCCCAGGTGGCGAAACTCAATCAGATCATCGCAGTGGAGAAGGGCGTCAAGTCCAAGTCCCATCAGGACCTGACCGCGGCCCACCACGGGCTGCAGAAACCGGCGTTGCTGTCCGGCATCGCCCGCACGTACCAGCCCAAGGACGAGGAGGGCGAGCAGCTGCCGCCCGAGTCGACGCGGGTGCAGGTGCAGGCCGAGGACGTACTCCGGGAGACCGCGGCGACGCTGACCCGGCTCTTCGATGTGACCGCCACCAAGGACTGGGCGAACTGCAGCGCGAAGGCCGATGTGACCGTCGACGGCCGGGTGTTGGTCGCCGGCGTGCCGGTGTCGTATCTGCTCTTCCTCGAGAAGCAGCTCACCGATCTCAACACCTTCGTACGGAAGCTGCCGGTCCTGGACGCCGCGGAGTTCTGGGTACGGGACCCTTCCACGGACGCGTGGAAGACCGAGCCCGTACGCACGGTGCGGACGAAGAAGGTGCCGCGCAACCACGTGAAGGCCGAGGCGACGGAGAAGCACCCGGCGCAGGTCGAGGTGTACTACGAGGACATCCCGGTGGGGTACTGGACCACCGTCAAGTTCTCGGGCGCCCTGCCCGCCCAGCGGGTCAATGAACTCCTGCAGCGCGTGGAGAAGTTGCAGCAGGCGGTGAAATTCGCGCGCGAGGAGGCGAACGGGGTCGACGTCACCGATCAGCGCGTCGGGGACGCCGTGTTCGGCTACCTGTTCGGGTAGCCTCAAAGACTCCCCGGCCGTGGAAAAACGGCCGGGGTGCGCGAGGAGCGCAAGCTGAAACTGAAGCTTGTCGTGACTGCGCGGTTCCAGTGGAGGTTCGAGTCCTCCCCGCGGCACAACAAGCCCTCCGTGCAGGGGCTTTCGGGCCGCGGTAGCCCAATCGGCAGAGGCAGACCGCGATCAATCTCAGACTCTTGCTCCAGACTCAGCATCCGCCACCCATCGCCGGATCGACCGGGCCCGGGCCCCGGACGTCGAAATGCCGGTTCAACTCCGGCCCGCGCAGCTCGATGCGCGGTGGTCCAAAGGCAGGACGCGGCGACATCAACCTGACCCGGGTCCTCAAGCGTGCCGGCGTGCACGTGGGGTGGCATCACCAGGGCTCGGGGGCCGGCTACGCCCTCGGGCCCGCTCCTTTTCCCGCGCCCATGGACTCCTCACCCCGCACCCACCACCCTGACCCCCATGGATTCCGGCCTCGTCACCATCCTCGTGCCCATCGTGCTCGCGGTCATCATGTTCGGGCTGGGGATGAGCCTCGCCGTCGGGGACTTCAGGCGGGTGCGGGAGTATCCGAAGGTCGTCGTCGCCGCGCTCGGGTGTCAGCTGATCGTGCTGCCCGCCGTGTGTTTCGGGCTTGTGGTGGCCTTCGGGCTGAGTGCCGCGCCGGCCGTCGGGATGATGCTGCTCGCCGCCTCGCCCGGCGGGACCATGGCCAATCTGTACAGCCATCTGTTCGGCGGGGATGTCGCGCTGAACATCACGCTCACCGCCATCAACTCCGTCCTCGCCGTGTTCACCCTGCCGCTCGTGGTGAACCTCGCGGTCGGGTACTGGGATGTCGAAGGTGATGACGGCGGGAGCGTCGGGCTGCAGTTCGGCAAGACGCTGCAGGTGTTCGCCCTCGTGCTGATTCCGGTGGCGGTGGGCATGGTCGTACGGGCGAAGCGCCCCGGGTTCGCCGAGCGTGCCGAGCGGCCCGTCAAGCTGCTGTGTCTGGTGATCCTGGCCGGGGTGATCGTCGCCGCGCTGCTCGCCGAACGGTCCAACGTGGGGGAGTACCTCGCCGAAGTCGGGCCCGTCGCCGTGCTGTTCAGCTTCATCTCCCTCGGCACCGGTTACCTCGCCGCCCGCAGCGCCGGGGCCGGGCATCCGCAGGCCGTCGCGGCGTGCATGGAGATCGGGATGCACAACACCTCCCTGTCCCTGACCATCGCGCTCAGCCCGTCGCTGCTCGACAGCACCGAGATCGCCGTGCCCAGCGCCGTGTACGCGATCCTCATGTACTTCACCGCGGGTACGGCCGGACTGCTGCTGCGCAGGGTCGGCGCCCGTCAGACCAGCCGGCGTATCTCGCCCCGTACGCGATAGAAGCCGCCCGCGGCCGGGTGCAGCGCGTCGACCACATAGCGGGCGCCGGCCTGGCGGATATCGCGCGGGAACTGCACGTTCCACGTCGGCTCATAGCCGGCGGAGGCCACATGGACGCGCAGCCTGTTGCCGTCCTGGACGCATTCCACGATCACGCCGTGTGCCGGAGCGGCCGTCACGGTGGCCACCTGGGTGACCGCCGTCGCCGGGGTGTACGTCGGCGTGGCCGCCGAGTACTTGATGTCGACCGCCGTCGGCACCGAGCCCGAGCGGGCCGCCGCGATCGCCGACTCGGAGGCGTCCACGCAGACCAGGGAGCCGTCCGTGGTGACCATGTAGAGCTTCCCGTCGAGGTACTGCATGGACAGCGCCGAGCCGCCGCCCGTGCCCAGCTTCCACAGCCGGGTGCCGTCGGAGGAGAAGCAGTACACCGAGGACGCGTTGTCCCCCGCGAAGACATGGCGGCCGTCCGGGGAGGTCGCGCACGAGTACACCGGGTCGTCGCAGCCGTAGGTCGCCTCGATCGCGCCGGTCCTCTTCGACAGGCGCTGCACGGTACGGCGGGCCGTGCCCGCGTACACCGAGGTGTCCTCCTGCCAGCCGAACAGGACCGCGCCCTGCGTCGGCGTATGCCACAACTCGCGTCCGCCGTCCGGCGCATAGGCCGTCACACCGCCCGCATGGCCGTGGTAGACCGCGTGCTCGTCGGCGCGCACCATCCAGGCGTGCGCACCGTGCGACTTACGGGACCACTGGTACTCGTCCTCATGGTCGATCACCGTGAGGCCGCCGTCCCGGTCGGACACATCGAGCACGCCCTCGTGGATGTCCAGCCAGAAGATGTCCACGTCGGCGGCGATGTCGTACGCGGCGAACGGGAGCTTGGACGACAGGTCGTACACCTTCCCGTCGTCGCAGCCCGCATAGATCCAGAAGTCGTCCGCCACCAGGCACTTGACGCCGTCCGGCAGCGCATAGTGGGCGAGCACCTCGCCGCCGTGGCTGAGGGTGTACACATCGCCCGACTGGTTGCCCACCCAGCAGCGGTCCTCGTCGATGTGGATGCCGAAGGCCGCGGACCCGGTGCGGAAGCGCCACAGGACCGGGGCCACCGAGCGGGCCCGGGACGGCGCCGAGGCGACCTGACGGCGCGTCACGGCGCGGGGAGCGCGCAGGCCCTGGACCGCCGGTGCGTACCCCTTGCGCACCTTCTCGCCTATCTTCTTCGCCGCGGCGGCCTGAGCCTTCTGCACCGTCGGGAAGGTCGAGGTCTGCACCTGGCCACTCGCGCCGATCCGTCCATAGCGCACCGAGACGACCGTCCCCTCCACGGTCACCTCGTAGAACTTGTGCGCTCCGCCGCCGTCTTGGGACAGCTCCAGATACGTACGGTCCCCCATCGCACACCTCTCCCCAGGTCCGGGCGCGGCGCCCCACCGGCGTTCGCGGCCACTGAGAGAAATCTACGGTCCGGCACTGACAATCGGCTGGTCGCGCCCGCGGTACCGGGTCGCACCCCCGCCACCTGATCGCACCCCCGCTAACGTGACGACATGACCACGACCGCCGCCCAGGCCCCCGCGGATCTCGTCATCTCCCCCTGCACCGCCCTCGTCCACGACGAGCGGGAGCAGATCGCCTTCCGCCCCGACTGCGCCGTCGTCGTACGCGACGGAGTCATCGAAGCCCTGGTCCCCGCCGCCGAGGCGGCCGCGATCGGGGCGCGGGAACGCATCGACGCCGGCGGGCAGCTCGCCCTGCCCGGGTTCATCAACTGCCATACGCACGCCCCGATGGTGGCCCTGCGGGGGATCGCCGAGGACCTCCCCGTGGAGGAGTGGTTCAACGACTGGATCTGGCCCATCGAGTCCCGGCTCACCGAGCGCGATGTGACGCTCGGGGCGCGCCTTGCGTGCGCGGAGATGATCCGGGCCGGGGTGACCTGTTTCGCCGACCACTACTTCGCGATGGACGAAGTCGCCGATGTGGTGGCCGAGACCGGACTGCGTGCCCACCTCGGCTGGGCCTACTTCTCCTCGCAAGGGCCGGAGGGAAGGGAGCGTTCACTGGACTTCGCCCTGCGCCGTCAAGGATCGGCCGACGGCCGGATCACCACCACGCTGGCCCCGCACGCGCCGTACACCGTGACCGCGGACGATCTCGCGGCCACCGCCGAACTCGCCCGCGCACACGCCCTGCCCGTCCATCTGCACGCCGCCGAGAACCGCGCCCAGACCGACAACTCGCTGGCGCAGGAAGGCCGCACGCCCATCGAGGTGCTGCACCGCGCCGGTCTCCTGGACACCGACCTGCTCATCGCGCACGGCACCGGCATCATCGAGCGCGACCTCGAAGTGCTCGCCCGCGCGAGCGGCCGGATCGCCGTCGCGACCGCGCCACGCGGCTATATGAAGTTCGGCTGGGACACCACCCCCGTACGGGAACTCGCCGCCCTCGGCATCCCGGTCGGCCTCGCCACCGACGGCGCCGCGTCCAACAACACCCTCGACGTATGGGAGGCGATGACGCTCACCGCCCTGGTGCAGAAGCACGCCACGCGCGACTCGCGGTGGCTCACCGCGCGCCAGGCGCTGCACCACGCCACCCTGCAGAGCGCCCGCGCCCTGGGGCTCGGCGAACGGATCGGTTCGCTCGCGCCGGGGCGCAGGGCCGATCTCGTCCTCGTGGACCTGTCGGGGCCGCATACGCAGCCCGTGCACGATCTGGCCGCCACCCTGGTGCACAGCGCACGGGCGAGCGATGTGACGACGACCGTCGTCGACGGGCGGGTCCTCATGCGCGACCGCCGGCTGCTCACCGTCGACGTGCCCGCCACGGTCGCCGAACTCACCGGCCGGCTGCCCGCGCTCACGGACCGCAGCCATGGGCAGCGCATTCAGACGTACGACGGCTGAGGGTGCTGGGGCGGCACACAGCCACGACCGGCGGTCGACGGGACTCCGGACTTATGTCGCGTAATGCATCAACTTGGTGTCGGGTGCGTCACGTTGGGCACCTTCCACCCGCCCGGCGGTGTCTTTCCCTGTGATTCTTCGTTGCGCACAGGTGTCGCAACACGAAAGAGCACGGGGGTGCTCCATGAACACACGTAACGGACGAGTGGTTCTCCGCAGCTTCCCGGCCGGCGGTCCGCGCGGGTCGTGGCCTGCCGAGGAGTTCGCCCAAGCACGCCGTCTCGAGGGCGAGAGGGCGGAGGTCGTGATGGACCTCGCCTCGGATGCCTTCCTGGTGGTCCAGCAGGGCGGGGAGGGCATCGAGTAGGCGCGCGGGCGGCCGCCTGCCCGCGGGGCGGGCAGCCGGGCCTCAGTCCGTGACCGCGTCCCGTGCGAACTGCCGTGCCTGCAACCCGTACAACTCCGCGTACACACCCCCGCTGTCCAGGAGCTCCTGCGGCGACCCCGACTCCACGAGCCGTCCGCCCTGCAGTACGTGCACCAGATCCGCATGCCGTACGGAGGCGAGGCGGTGCGTGATGAGGATGACCGTCTGGCCCGAGCCCGCCAGCGCCCGGATACGGTCGAAGACTTCGAGCTCCGCGCGGGCGTCGAGGGCCGCCGTGGGCTCGTCCACGATCAGGATCCCGCCGCGCCGGTAGGCGGCCCGGGCGATGCCGAGCCGCTGCCACTGTCCGCCCGACAGCTCATGCCCGCCGGTGAACACCCGTACAAGAAGGGTCTCCAGACCGTGCGGGAGATCGGCAACGACCTCGCCCGCACCCGCCTCGTCCACCGAGCGCGCGAGCCGCTCCTGTGTGAGTTCGGCGGACGGCCGGCCGATGGCGATGTTGACCTTCGCCGTGAACGGCCACCGCTTGAAGTCCTGCGCCAGCATCGCGATCCGCTCGGCCAGCTGCTGCCGGTCAGCGCCCGCCGTGTCCACGTCGTCCCACCAGATGGTGCCCTGCTGAGGGGCGTAGAGACCGGCCAGGAGCTTGACGAGGGTGGTCTTGCCCGAACCGTTCTCGCCGACCAGCGCGATGATCTTCCCCATGGGCAGCGACAGCGTGATGTCGTCGAGCGCCGGGCGCTCCTTGGCGCTCTTCGGGTAGCGGAAGGTGACCTTCTCGAAGCGGATCTCCCGCGGTTCGGCGGGCAGTTCGGCGCCGCCGACCGGCACGGTCCGGGTCTCGGCCTCCTTGTGCATCCGTTCCAGGTCGCCCACGAACAGGGCGTTCTCATGCAGTTCGGTGACTTCCAGGACCAGTGTGTTGAGGTTCGCCGAGCCGGTCCGGATCGCGATCACCGCAGTGCCCGCCACGGCCAGCGACATCGCCCCGGTCAGGAGCAGGGCGCCGAGCGTCGTATAGGCGGCGGCCGTGGCGAGGCCCGTCCAGGCCGCCGCGACAAGGCTGGTGCCGGCCGCGAGCCGGGCGAGCCGGGTCTGCTCGGTCTCCGCGGACTGGGACATGGCGCGGAAGTGCCGCAGCAGAAACGGGCCGACACCGTGCACCCGGATCTCCGGAGCCGCCCGGGCCTCGGTGAGCAGACTGCTGAGCAGCCGGCCCGCCCGCGCGTGCTGCACCCAGGCGTGGAAGGAGCGGTAGCGCCTGCGGGCGTTGGTCAGCGCGGACCAGGCGCTCGGCAGCGTCATCGTCACCAGAAGCGGAAGCAGCAGAGGGTGCAGCACCGTCAGCACCCCGGCCGCCGCGACGAGCGAGATCGCCGCGTTCATCACGCGCGTGGCGAGCGAGACCATCCGGCGGGCCGATGCCGCCCCGTACTGCGCGGTGTCGAGCAACTTGTGGAACGCGTCGTCCTCGATCGCCGCCAGCTCCACCGAGGCCGCCCGCTCCAAGTACTGCTCGGTGGCGACCCGTTCGACCTTCGGCTCAAGCCGGCCGGTGGCGTACAAAGAGGCCGAGCGGAGCAGTGCCGATACGAACAGGACGCAGGCGACCGTGATGAGCGCCGGTAGGGCCTGGCGCAGCCGCTCCTCCATCGGGGCGTCGCCCATCAGACGGCCGAGCACGCTGTTGACCGCGAGCAGGCTCACCGCCTGGGCGAGTCCGCGGCCGAGTTCAGCCGAGACCATGACCCGGGCGGCTTGGCGGTCGGCGCCCCACGCGAGTCTCAGGCTCGAGGCGATGAGAGCGGGGAAGCGGCGGACCATGGCCCTGAAGTCCAGCTCCAGGGCCGCGTCTTCGTGCTTGGCCCAGCCGGTGTCGTAGCGGAGCGGGCCGCCGAAGAGCAGACGTTCCGAGTCCGAGGTCGCGTCCGTGGACGCCTTTTCCTGTGCGGTCGGTGCGGTAGTAGTCCTGGCCCCCCAGCCGAGTCTCACTCAGACCTCCGTTCGGATCAGGAGGTCAACTATCGCCCGGAACAGGGGATTCGGGCAGGGCGTGAACCGGACGAGCCGCGAGCTCCTCGCGAGCCCCCGGCAGCCCGTCCCTCCCTCAGAAGCCCCCGGCCTCCGCGGGCCGCATCCACACCGGCACGGTCCGCGTGATCCGGCACAGGGTCAGATACAGCGGGATCGGGGGCGTATACGGGGCGTCGCGCTGCGGCAGATGGATCAGCTGCGCGCCTCCCGGAGACGCGGGCACCAGCGCGCGGGCCGCGTACCGTACCGGCTCCGGCCAGTCCAGGGACTGCTGCGAATGCGAGGGCACGATCCACCACCAGCGGTCACCGGCCGCGTACACACAGCCGACGCGGTTCATCCGGCTCATCACCTGGCGGCCGATTTCCGCGGGCATCCCCACCGCGTCGCAGCCGAGCCGGGTCTGCATGCCCTCGGGCAGCGGCAGCGGTATGTCGCTGAGGCGTCGGGCGAGCGAGGTGAGCCGGTCGAGAGTCATCGCGCGCATACTCAGCCCACCTCCGAGACGGCAGTACGGGGAAGGTCCGCCCAGACCTCGAGTCCCAGGCCCGCTTCCTGTGCGCCCCACGAACGGCAGAGCGCCTGCACCAGGAGCAGCCCGCGCCCGTGGTCCTCGTCGCCGTCACGCGCAGGGTGCGGGGCGGGGCGGTCGGGGCCGCAGCCCTCGTCTATGACCGCTATCCGCAGGAGGTCCGCCGCGTGATCGTCACGCAGCTCGCAGACGATACGGCGGCTCGCCGTGTGCACCACGGCGTTGGTGACGAGTTCGGAGACGACGAGGGCGGCCAGGTCGCGGGTCTCGTCGCAGACCGCCCAGCCCAGCAAGCGGTCGTGCGTCAGCCGGCGGGCGCGAGGTACGGATTCGACGCCTGCCGGGAGCTCGAAACGGCAACGACGGCCGAGCTCCGGTTGTGCTGCGTTACCGATAGCCACGGCCGGTTCCTAACGGGGCAGTGGGGTCTCCCCTGCGGGACGGGTTCACGCCTGCCACTATCTCCCCGCCATGAACACTTGGCAAGACGCACTCTGAAAATTGCAGAGTGCGGTGTTACACCTTGGAAGGCCGTGGCACACTGCTCGAACCGGTCGCGGCCCGCCCGCCCTGTAACGGGTGCAGCCGCCGCGATACAGGGCGCAGTTGCCGCCCTGCAGATCGAACCGAGTGAGGTAGACGTGAGCGAACCGCGGTCCGCTCCCACCGTGGGCCAGGTCGTCCTGGGCAAACGCCTTCAGGACCTGCGCGAAAGCGCCGGGCTCAAGCGTGAGGAGGCAGCCCGGGTGCTGCGCGTCGCGCCGGCGACGGTCCGCCGCATGGAGATGGCCGAGGTCTCCTTCAAGATCCCGTACGTACAACTCCTGTTGAAGGCGTACGGGGCCGACGAAGCCGAGACCGAGTCCTTCATCGAGCTTGCGGAGGAGGCCAACAAGCCCGGCTGGTGGCAGCGTTACCACGACATCCTGCCGAACTGGTTCTCCATGTACGTCAGCCTGGAGGGCGCGGCCAGCCTCCTGAGGTCGTACGAACCGCACTTCGTGCCCGGACTCCTGCAGACCGAGGCGTACGCCCGTGAGGTGCTGCGGGCCGGCTCCCTCGGCAGCACGAGCGACGAGGAGATCGACCGGCATGTGGCGCTGCGGATGCAGCGCCAGCAGCTGCTCGAGAAGGAGGACGCGCCCCGCCTGTGGGTGATCATGGACGAGACCGTCCTGCGCCGCGCCGTGGGCACGCCCGAGGTGATGCGCGGGCAGCTGGACCGGCTCATCGCGGCCACCAAGCTGCCCAATGTGACGCTGCAGATCGCGGAGTTCTCCGCGGGACACCACCCCGGGACCTACGGGCCCTTCGTGCTGTTCCGGTTCGGGGTCCCCGAGCTGCAGGACATGGTCTACGCCGAGTATCTGACCGGTGCCGTCTATCTGGACCGGCGCGCCGAGGTCGTCACCTACCTCGAGGCCATGGACCGGATGGCGGCGCAGGCCGCGTCGGCACACCGTACGAAGGAGATTCTCAAGACTCTCCGCAAGGAGCTCTGATGGGTCAACTGTCCGCGAACGGGGGCCGGATGGAGTCCAGGATGACCATGAGGACCACGAAGGGCGACGAGGACCGGATATACAACGGGATGCCGGCGCGTGAGCTGGGCTCCGAGGGCTGGCACAAGCCGTGGAGCGGAGGCAACGGAGGCAACTGCGTCGAGGCGATGAAGCTCGCCGACGGACGCGTGGCCATGCGGCAGTCGAACGATCCCGACGGTCCCGCACTGATCTACACCCTGGGCGAGATCCACGCCTTCATCGAGGGTGCGAAGTCGGGGCAGGCCGACTTCCTTCTGTCGTGATGAAGTTTCCGTCTGTCGTGATGCAGCCTGTCGTGAAGCGGCCTGCTGCTGTCATGATCAAAGTCGAGCGCATCGGAACCAAGCGCATCACGGGGCTCAACTCTCTCATCCATCACGGGACTTGGAGCGTCTTATGACCGGGCAAGAGGCGGCGGACCGGCAGGCCGCCGTGCAGATCGACACCAGCAAGCCGCATCCGGCCCGTATGTACGACTGGTTCCTGGGCGGCAAGGACAACTATCCGGTCGATGAGCAGATGGCCGAGCAGCTGCTCACGATCGACCCGCGCGCCCGCGAGTTCGCCCAGGTGAACCGGGCCTTCATGCGCCGCGCGATCCGCTGGCTCGCCGCCAACGGGGTGCATCAGTACCTGGACATCGGCACCGGGATACCCACGGAGCCCAACCTCCACCAGATCGCCCAGAAGGCGGCCCCCGAGTCGCGGATCGTCTACTGCGACAACGACCCGATCGTGCTCGCCCACGCCGAGGCGCTGCTGCGCTCCACGCCCGAGGGCATCACCGAGTACATCCAGGCGGACGCCCGCACTCCCGAGGTGATCCTCGAACACGCGGCGAAATTCCTCGACTTCGACAAGCCCGTCGCGCTCTCGCTGCTCGCCCTCCTGCACTTCGTCTCCGACGAGGACGGCGCGTACGAGCTGGTGGACCACCTGGTCGAGCGGCTCGCCCCCGGCAGCTATGTCGTCCTGTCGCAGACCACCGGGGACTTCAATCCCGGTGGCGCGGACGAGGCTCAGGAGCTCTACAAGGCGCGCGGCCTGATCCTGGCGCTGCGTACGCGCGAGCAGTTCGAGCGCTTCTTCCACGGCCTCGAGTTCGTCGAGCCCGGTGTCTCGCTGACGGCCGAGTGGCATCCGGAGCTGGGGGAGCGGGTGCCGGTGCTCGGCGACGAGCCCATTCCGGGGTATGCGGCGATGGCGCGTAAGCCTTGAGCGGCGATGGCGCGTAAGCCTTGAATCACCCCGTCGTACGGGACTCGCGGACGTGGTCGGTGACCGCGTCCGCGATCGCCTTGCTGTAGCGCAGGATGCCCGGTGAGCGCTTGGGGCACGGCTTCGGTGTCTGTGTGGTCGGGGCCAGACAGAAGTGCAAGTAGTCGTCGTCGCGGTGCAGTCGGGTGCTGTCGCCGTCGGTGCAGTACTCGGGGTGCGCGCGTTCGTACGGCGTGCACGGCAGCCGCTGCGCATGCGTGTAGCGGTCGCCTGCCCGGCTCACCGAGGCGCCCGCGTCCGCGGTGAGGTCACCGGCCGCGGCGGCCTGCTTCTCGTACAGGCCGTTGACCCGGCGGATCCGGTCCGGGGACATCGGGTCGGGGCCCTGGAGCACCCAGACGATCGTGGGCCGCGCGATCCCCGCGTCGGCCGCGGCCCGCTCGATCTCGGCGGTCAGGGCGCGGGTGTCGGCGGCGTAGCGCGTGTAGTACGCCTCCGATCCCTGGACGATGCTGCCCATACAGGGCGTATAGCCCCATGAGTTGCCCCAGAACTGCAGCACCACGACGGCCGGCTTCTCCTCCCGTACCAGCGCGGCCGCCTTGTGCTGCGGCGGCACGAGGGAGCGGTCCTTGCCGCGCTCCAGGTAGTCGCAGAGGGTGGTGCCGGAGTACGGGGCGTTGCGTACGGTGGCGGTCTTCTCGAGCAGGTCCGTGAGGACGAGCTGGTTCTCCATGGCCAGGGAGTCGCCCAGATAGAGGGCGGGGACCGGGGCCTGTTCCTGTTCGGACGCGGCCTGTTCGCTGTCGGCCGCGGGCTCCGGAGTGGCCCGGTCGGGCGGGGCGGCCTTGCCCTCAGGGGTACGGGAAGCAGGCACCGCGGGCGCCGCGGCGGCGCCCGAGGGGTCGGAGGCCACGAGCAGACGCCAGCCGAGCACGGCGACGGCGAGCAGCCCGAACACCGTGACGGTGATGGTCAACCCCGCGGTGCGCTTGCCTGCCATGGGACCCCCTGGCGCTGTCGCTCGGTGAGACGGACGCACCACGGTGACGGGTACGGGCGCAGAGGTCCAGAGGAGGGGCCGCTTCCGCGTCACGCGGTCAGCGGGCGGTCCGTCGGACTGATCGGGGAGGGCAGAGTGGTGCGGCCGGTGAGATAGCGGTCCATCGAGGCCGCCGCCGCGCGCCCCTCCGCGATCGCCCAGACGATCAGCGACTGACCGCGCGCGGCGTCCCCCGCCGCGAACACGCCCGGCACCTCAGTCGCGAACTCCGCGTCCCGTACGAGGACTCCGCGCTCGTCGAGGTCCAGGGCGAGGGCGTCGATCAGCCCGTCCGAGCGGTCCGGACCCGAGAAACCGAGGGCGAGCAGCACCAGGTCGGCCCGGAGGATGCGTTCGCTGTCGGGACGCGGGCGGCGTTCCGTATCGACCTCGACCAGATGCAACTCCCGTACCCGGCCCTGATCGTCGCCCGTGAAGCGCAGCGTCGACGCCTTGAAGAGCCGGGCGTCCGCATCCGCCTGCGGTGCCGTCGCCAGATCGCGGGCCTCCTCGTGGGCGGCGGAGAGCCGGTAGATCTTGGGGTGGACGGGCCAGGGTTCGGCCAGCTCGTCGCGGTCGGCGGCCGGCTGCGGGTAGATGTCCAGCTGGGAGACCGAGGCCGCGCCCTCGCGTACCGCGGTGCCGAGACAGTCCGCTCCGGTGTCGCCGCCGCCGATGATGACCACATGCCGGTCCTTGGCGGAGAGCGGGTTGGCGGGCAGATCGCCTTCGCAGACCTTGTTGGCCAGCGGCAGGTACTCCATGGCCTGGTGGATGCCCGACAACGCGCGCCCCGGGAGCGGCAGTTCACGCCAGGCCGTGGCGCCGGTCGCGAGGAGGACCGCGTCGTAGCGCGTACGGAGTTCGGCGGCGGTGACGTCGCGTCCGACGGTCACCGAGGTACGGAACTTGGTGCCCTCCGCCTTCATCTGACCGAGCCGGCGCTCCAGATGCACCTTCTCCATCTTGAACTCGGGGATCCCGTACCGCAGCAGCCCGCCGATCCGGTCGTCCCGCTCGTACACGACGACCGTGTGGCCCGCGCGCGTGAGCTGCTGGGCGGCGGCGAGGCCGGTGGGGCCCGAGCCGATCACCGCCACCACCTTGCCGGTGAGGCGGTCCGGCGGCTGGGGTACGGCCCAGCCCTCGTCCCAGATCCGGTCGGCGATCGCGACCTCGACGTTCTTGATGGTGACCGCGGGCTGGTTGATCGCGAGAACACAGCCCGACTCGCACGGCGCGGGGCACAACCGGCCGGTGAACTCGGGGAAGTTGTTCGTCGCGTGCAGCCGGTCCGCCGCGGCCCACCAGTCGTCGCGGGCGACCAGGTCGTTCCACTCGGGGATCAGATTGCCCAGCGGACAGGCCTGGTGGCAGAACGGGATACCGCAGTCCATACAGCGATCCGCCTGCTTGCCGATGATCGGGAGCAGCGCGCCGGGTACGTACACCTCCTGCCAGTCGTGCACCCGCTCCTCGACGGGGCGGCGCGGCCAGTCCTCGCGTCCGACGGTGAGAAAGCCCTTGGGGTCGCCCATGGCCGGCCTCCCTTGCGGCGGCTTCAGTGGTGGGGCGGTGGCGGTCGGTGTTTTCGTCACGATACGTCGGGTCTTCGGGCTCGGCACCATGCGCTGCACGGGGGGCTCGCGAGGGTGCGGGGATCTTCGTTTGTACGGTGTCGGAGCCGGCTCATCGGTCGGCGTATCGACTGGCATCGGCCGGCGTATGCGGAACGGACAGGGGTGGACATGGCCAGGTTGCGGTGTGCGGTGCTCGACGACTACCAGGGTGTGGCGGAGTCCCTCGGTGAGTGGTCGCGCCTCGCGGACGAGGTCGACGTGCGTTTCGTACGGCGTCATCTGGACGGGCCCGACGCGGTGGCCGCGGAGATCGGGGACTGCGAGATCGTGGTGGTGATGCGGGAGCGGACACCGTTCCCCGCCGCGCTGTTCGAGCGGCTGCCCGCGCTGCGGCTGCTGATCACCTCCGGGATGCGCAACGCCTCCATCGACCTCGCGGCCGCGGCCCGCCGCGGGGTGACGGTGTGCGGGACGCCCAGCAACTCGGAGCCGCCGGCCGAGCTGACCTGGGCTCTGCTCCTGGGGCTCGCCCGCTCCGTGACGACGGAGGCCGGCGCTTTGCGTACCGGGGGTCCGTGGCAGTCGACGCTCGGTGCGGACCTGCACGGGCGGCGGCTCGGTCTGATCGGGCTCGGGAAGATCGGTGCCAAGGTGGCGCGGGTCGGACGGGCCTTCGGGATGGACGTGACCGCGTGGAGCCAGAATCTGACGGCGGCCCGGGCGGACGAGGTCGGCGTGACGCTGGCCGGGTCGCTCGACGAGCTGTTGTCGTCCAGCGATTTCGTCTCCGTGCATGTGCAGTTGAGCGACCGGACGCGCGGCTTGGTGGGTGCCGCCGAGCTGAAGCGGATGCGGTCCACGGCGTACCTGGTCAACACCTCGCGTGCCGCGATCGTCGATCAGGAGGCGCTGGTGCGGGCGCTGCACGAGGGCTGGATCGCGGGTGCGGGATCGGATGTCTTCGACACCGAGCCGCTGCCGGCCGACCATCCGCTGCGCACGGCACCGAACTTCCTCGGGCTGCCGCACCTGGGGTATGTCACACGGCGGAACTACGAGGGGTACTTCACGGGGGCCGTCGAGGACATTGAGGGGTTCTTGCGGGGGGAGGGGGTTCGGGTGTTGGGGTGAGGGGGGTGGGGCTGGGCTGGGCTGGGGTTGGGGTGAGGGGGGTGGGGCTGGACTGGGGTTGGGGTTAGGGCGCGTGGCGCGGGGGTGAGTTGGGGCTGGGGTTAGGGCGCGGGCGCCGGGGGTGAGTTGGGGCTGGGGTTGAGCTGGAGTTCGGGCTGAGGCTTGGCGGTCGGTGTCGGGTTATGGGTGCGGGGAGTTGTCTGCCCGTCCGCGCCAGGCGCTGAGGAGGGCCTCGACTGCCGGTGACACCCTGCGACGGGCCTCGGCCCACGGGACACCCGACATCAGCAACGAGTCGTACTCCGTGTCCACATGGCGCACCGCCGCCCGCAGCGCCGCCGTGACCGCGCCACGGTCAAGAGCCCGGCCCGCCGCGCTGCGCCCGACCCGTCCGCTGCCCCGCACCGAGGCATGCTCGGCCACGGCGCGGGCCCGGTCCTGCGGACACCCCGGAAACAGCCGCCGCACCTCTTCGGCGAACGCCGCCGTGAACCGCACATCCTGCTCCGCCCGGCGTACCGCGTCCCGCTCCCGCCGCCGGGCCCTGGCCTCGGCATCGGCGAGGCAGCGCCGCTCGGCCAGGGCCAAGGCCGCCTCCTCGACGAGGACGCCCTGGCGCTCGTACCGCCGGCGCTTGCTGTTGCGCCGGACCACGACCACGGACAGCGAACTGCCCTCCCGTGCCCGCCTGGTGAGCGCCGTGTTGCCCCGCGGCAGGTACACCAGATGTCCGAGGTCGGCACAGTCCAGACAGCGCGGGGCGCCATCCGCCATGACCAGGAGCGCAAGCGGACCCGTGCGGCACTCCGCACAGTGCCGCCGCCCCCGAGGCTCGACGGCGACCAGGTCGGAGGCGTTGAGCGGAGTCCGGCTCGCCCTGGAGGCCGAGCTGGACGAGCCGGCCCCCGCACGCGAACGCGCCATCACTGCAGACCTCCCGCCCGGCCCCTCGAAGACGGCCCTTTGGAGAAGGCCCTTGGAGAAGGCCCTTCAAGGACGGCCCTCACGCCGAGGCCGTGTCACGGACGATGCCCTTTGACGAACGACGGCCTCTCACGAACAATGCCCGCCACCCGGACCTCTTACGAACGATGCCCGCCACTCGGACTTCTTACGGACCACGCCCGCCACCGGACCCCGAACTCCCACGACGCCGGACCCTCATAACGTCGGACTCCCACGCCGCCGGATCCTCACCGCCAAGAACCGCCCGATGCCGGAACCCTCCCGGCCACGCCCCGCCCCGACCGCGCCGCGCCCCAACTCTCCCCAACGGCGCGACCCTTCACGCCGCCAGCGCCAGCACCAGTGCCGCGCAGGCCGCGAGGGCTCCGGCGCCCCGTACGTGGTTCCAGGCGGTCCACTCCTTGACGTAGGTCTGCCACTGCTCGGCGCTCTCCGGAGACTCGGGGTCGAGCTTGTCCAGCGCGTCGTTCCTCGGAATGTTGGCCGCTATCGTCACCCCGAAGCAGCCCACCAGGTAGAGCGCACAGCCGATCAGCAGCTCCCACGCTCCCTCGTCGGGCCAGATCACAAAGGTCATCACGGCCACCACGACACTCAGCACCGCGGTGCCGACGAACACTCCGAGGAACACCGGGTTGATGATCAGCACATTGAGTTTCTGCATCGCGGTGAGGCCCTGTTTCCACGGCAGCGCGCCGAGCGTCCTCATCACCGAGGTGGAGAAGGCGAAGAACACGCCCGCGATCAGGCCGCAGCCGAGCGCCGCCAGCAGGGTCAGCGCGAAGAACGGTCCTTCGATCATGGCAACTCCATTGTGAGTAAGGGGTGTTGGACGCACCGGTCGACGGTGACCGCGATCAGTGCGGCAACCGCGCCGATCCTCCACGGCCGCCGGTGTCACCACAAGTGAAATCCCTGCTCGCACCCTGCGGCCATCGACCAGGCGCGCACCCCCATACGCGAGCGTCTCGCCCCTCGACGGCCGTGCTTCCGTGCCGCACGGCATCATGGCGTCCGTGCGACTCCAACCGATCACCTGGGACCGCCTGACCGAGGCCCTCGCCGACCGCGTGCTCGCCCTCAAGGCGCTGGACGGCGGCGACCGGCTGCGCATCGGCCTGGACGGGGCGCCGGCCGCGGGCACTGGCGAGCTGGCCGAAGCTCTGGCGCAGGCGCTGCGTGTCCGTGGCCGTTCTCCGCTGGTGGTCGCTGCCGAGGGCTTTCTGCGCCCGGCGTCACTTCGCTATGAGCATGGTCATCAGGACCCCGATTCCTATGTGGACGGCTGGTTCGACGCAAGTGCCTTGTGGCGTGAGGTGTTCGGCCCACTGGAGCCCGGCGGCAGCGGGCGCGTGCTGCCCGACCTGTGGGATCCGGTCGCCGACCGGGCGACGCGCAGTGCACCGGTTGAACTCCCCTCCGGCGGTGTGCTGTTGCTCCACGGTCCGCTGCTGCTCGGTCGCTGGTTCCCCTTCGATCTCTCGGTCCATATCCGCCTCGGACCCGGTTCGCTGCGCCGACGCACCCCCGACGACCAGCACTGGACCCTGCCGGCCTTCGAGCGTTACGAGCAGGAGGCCACCCCGCAGGAGACGGCCGACGTGCTCATCCGCGCCGACGACCCCCGCCATCCGGCATGGAACGGCTGACAGGGCAGCACCCGACACCCGCCCCGTGGCCAGACAGCCACCCCGGCCGTCACGCACCGTAGCCACCTGCCGCCCCCCAGGTGCGCCCTTCCTGCCCCCGGACGAGAATGATTCCGCCGGTCCCCGCGGCGCCGCCCGTGCCGCGCCGGTTCTGCCGGACACCGGGAGGTATCCCATGACCACCGCCGCAGACATCATGCACCCCGGGGCTCAGTGGATCCCCGCCCACGAAACCCTGGACCGCGCCGCACAACTGATGCGCACCCTCAACGTCGGCGCCCTGCCGATCAGTGACGAGAACGAACGGCTCTGCGGCATCCTCACGGACCGTGACATCGTCGTCGGATGCGTCGCCATGGGGCACGACCCCGCGAACACCACCGCCGGCGAGATGGCCAAGGGCACACCGCGCTGGATCGACGCGGGTGCCGATGTCGGTGAGGTGCTCGAGGAGATGCAGAGCCACCAGATTCGCCGGCTGCCCGTCATCGACAACAAGCGGCTCGTCGGCATGATCAGCGAGGCCGACCTCGCCAAGCACCTTTCCGAGGATCAGATCGCCACCTGGGTGGAGAGCGTCTACGCCAAGGGCTGACCCGCCCTCGGCCCCAACCGCCGGGCCACGTCAGCCCTCGCCCGCCTATGAAGCCCCTTTCTCCGCAAGGAACTTGAGGTCCACCTCGTCCCGGTGTCCGGCCCAGGACAGCTCGAACGTCCAGCAGCCGGGACGAGGTACGGCTATGTCCGAGGGGTAGATCTCACCGGGACCCGAGTCCGCAGGGACCGACAGCTCCACGACCGGCCGCTCCGCTCCGCGCGGATGCGCCCGTATCGTCAGCGGCTTCCCCTCGCGTGCCGAACGCACATACCAGAGCACCTTGTTGCCGTCGCCCCCGTCGCCCCCGTCGCCGAGGGCGGCAGCCTTCGGCGTCATGGGGTGCTCCCACAGGTACCCCATGATCTGGTCGTGCGCCCCGACGACATAGGGCAGACCGGCCGCCGAATCCGAGAACCCCGCGGGCTCGGGATTCCAGCCCGGTGGCGCCCCCTCCCGTATCTCCGTCTCACCGCAGCCGCCCTTCACCGTCCGTACGGCGTCCGCCACTTCGGCTCCCGCACTCGCATCGCTCACCCCGCCCGCTCGGCCAGATCGCTCCTGGCCTGCCTGACCGGCGCGCTCCTCCCGAGGCGACCCGGCGGAGCACGCGGTCAGCACCAGGACGCCGAGCAGCGCCACTGCAGCTCCGAGGCGAGCGCCGAGCCGCCGACTGCTGTCCACACGAATCGTGTTCATGCATGGGATACACCGCTCGGCCGGACGAGGTTCCACTCGCTCCGAAAATTTCCACCGCGAACTGCTCCGCCCGGAAAATTTCCGCCCGCGGACCCCGTACAAGAACCGTCCCAGACCATGACAACTGGGATGATCGGCCCCATGACGCGAACCGACGGCTACCTCCTCGACAACCGCCAGACCGAGGCCGGACAGCGCTTCGACGCGCTCTCGGCCCTCTTCGACCCCGCGACCTTCCGGCACTTCGACCGTCTCGGCGTCGGCCCCGGCTGGCGCGTCTGGGAGGTGGGTGCGGGCGGCACCTCCGTGATCGGTTGGCTGGCGAAGAAGGTCGGACCGACAGGACGGGTACTCGCCACCGACATCGACACCTCGTGGGCGGCCGATGCCGCGCGCCCGCCGGTCCAGGTGCTGCGCCACGACGTCGGCGCCGAGGAGCCGCCGGGGGAGGGCTTCGATCTGGTGCACGCCCGCCTTGTCCTGGTCCATGTGCCGGACCGGGAGCGCGCGTTGCGCTCCATGGTCCGGGCGCTGCGCCCGGGCGGCCGGCTGCTGGTCGAGGACGCGGACCCGGCGCTGCAGCCGCTGATCTGCCCCGACGAGCACGGCCCGGAGCAGCAGCTGGCGAACCGTCTGCGGCACGGTTTCCGCGCGCTGCTCGCCGAACGCGGTGCCGACCTCACGTATGGCCGCAGACTGCCCCGGCTGCTGCGCGAGGCGGGACTCTCGCAGGTCGAGGCGGACGCATACTTCCCTGTGTCCTCACCGGCCTGCACGGCGCTGGAGCTCGCGACGGTGCAGCAGGTGCGCGAGAAGCTGGTCGCGGCCGGCTATGCCACCGACGCCGATGTCGAACGCCACCTGGCCAACGTCGCGGACGGCTCCATGGACCTGGCCACCTCACCGATGATCTCGGCCTGGGGCCGCAAGGCCTGAACCGCAAAGCCCGATCCGCAAGGCCTGAACCGCAAGGCCGAGTCCGCAAGGCCCGGTCCGCAAGTCCGAGTCCAGGGGCCCCGATCCCACGGGCCTGGATCCCACAGGCCTGGATCCCACAAGGCCCCGATCCCGAGGCCGGACTCCGCGGGCCGGACTCGGCAGGCTCGACTCCGAACTGCCTGACTCCGAACAGTCGGACTCGGAACTGCCGGACTCCGAACTGTCGGACCTGCCGGACGCCCTCCGCCGCGGGCGGTCACTGACCCTCAAGACCGCCCGCGCCCCGGATCCACCGCCCGCGCCCCGGATCCACCGCCCGCGCCCCCGAATCCGCCGGCCCGCCCCAACCGTCTTCCGCCCCGCCCCGCCCTAACCGTCCGCCGCCCCGCCCCGACCGTCCTCCACCCCGCCCCAACCGGCCGCCGGCACCGTCGTCCGCCACTGTTCGCCCGCCCGAGCCCCGGGCGCATCGCGCGGGGGTCGCGCACCCACCCTCCCCACCGAGACCGCTCCCGCCCGGCACCCCTCGACCACCGCCTTCGCGGCGGGGGCCCCCGCGAGCCGCGCGGCCAGGAACGCACCCGTGAAGGCGTCACCGGCGCCCGTGGTGTCGACCGCCTCCACGGACGTCGCCGGCACCCGCGCCACCACGTCCCCCGCGTGGCACACCAGGGCGCCCTGCGCACCGTTCTTGGCCACGACCAGCGGAAACGTCCGGCTCAACCGGCATGCGGCGGCGGTGAGTTCAGCTGTTCCCGCGAGCAGTTCCGCCTCGGCGTTGCTGGGCAGCAGAACATCCACACCACGTACGGCGTCCAGAAAGCGGTCGACCCCGGTCCGGGCCAGGAAGCCCGCCGACGCGGGGTCCACGCTCACCGTGGCACCCCGGGCTCGTGCCGTTCGGATGGCGGTGACCGCAGCGGCCCGGCTGGACTCGGCGAAGAACAGATAGCCGGACACATGGAGATGGGCGATCCCGTCGAACAGGCCGGATGAGAGGTCCTCGGGCCGCAGCCGCAACACGGCACCGCTGTCCGTCAGAAACGTGCGTTCCGCCGCTTCGCCCCCGTTCACCAGGCATACCACGGTGCCCGTCGGCGCCTCCTCGTCGACCGTGAGGTGAGCCCGTACCCCCGCTGCGTCCAGCCGCCGGGCGTGCCACTGGGCGGCATCCGCGCCCACACGGCCGGCGAACCGGACGTCCTCGGTGCCCCAATACGCCGCCCAACAAGCCACGTTGGCGCCCGCGCCGCCCGGCATCATCCGTATCGCGGCCGCCGTGTCCGTACCCGACGCGAGGGGCTGCGCATGGCGCGCCACCACGTCGGTCACCACATCGCCGAGAACGAGCAGTCCGCCGGACGACGCCGTCCCGCCACCCACGGCCTGCCCCCATTCACCGCGCGTCCCACTCACCCCCGCGCTGCTGTGAGCCCCGCTCACCCCCGCGCCGCCCCGAGCCCCGTTCACCCCACACCACCGCGCCCATGACCGCGAGCCCCGCTCATGCCCACGCCGCCGCGATCTTCGCGGCGAGGCGTACGTTCCCCCGTACCGCCGCGAGATTGGCCCGCAGCGAGGCCCCTTTCGTGCGCCGCACAAGGAAGTCGAGAAGGAAGGGGGTGACCGCCTGCCCCGTCACCCCCTGCTCGTCGCAGGCCCGCAGCGCGTCGTCGAGCACCCGGTCGTGGAGAGCGGGGTCGAGCTGCTCCGCGACCGGCACCGGGTTGGCGACGATCAACGCGGCGTCGGGGCCGCCGAGTTCGTCCTGGGCGCGCAGCACCGCGGCGACATCCGCGGGGGAGTAGAGCGACCAGTCCACCGGCTGACCCGAATCCGCCACATAGAACCCGGGGAAACGTTCCGTGCGATAGCCGGCGACCGCGACGCCGAGCGTCTCCAGGCGCTCCAGCGTCGCCGGTACGTCGAGGATCGACTTCACCCCGGCGCAGACCACCGCGATCCGGGTCCGCGCGAGCAGCCCCAGGTCGGCCGACTCGTCCTGCGTGGCGGTCCACTGCCGGTGCACGCCGCCGAGTCCGCCGGTCGCGAAGATCCGGATACCGGCGAGTGCGGCCAGAAACGCCGTACCGGACACGGTGGTCGCCCCGGTCGAGCCCGTCGCCAGGGCGAGCGGCAGGTCTCGCTGGCCGAGCTTGCGTACGCTGTCACCGGCCGCGATCCGTTCCAGCTGCTGCTTGTCCAGACCGATCCGTGCCTGGCCGTCGACCACGGCGATCGTCGCCGGTACGGCGCCTTCCTCCCGTACCGACTGCTCGAATTCCAGGGCGACTTCGAGATTGCGCGGGCGCGGCAGCCCGTGCGCGATGATCGTCGACTCGAGGGCCACGACCGGCCGCCGCCCCGCGATCGCGTCCCGTACTTCAGCGGAAACCACCAGCACGCGCACGTCTCCCCTCGTCGAGCACACTCGTCGTGTCCCCTTCATCCTTGGCGAGCGCGGCGGACCGCCAAACCGCCGCGGCATGCGCGTACCCGCGTATCCGCAGGCATGTGAGTGCCCGCGTACCCCTGCGGATACGCGGGCACGCAGACGGCGCAGCCGCTCAGACGGGACGCACTCCGTCCAGCACGCCATGCGGATTCAGTACGTACTTACGGCTGGCGCCCTGGTCGAACTCGGCGTAGCCGCGCGGGGCGTCCTCGATGCCGATCACGGTGGCGTTGACCGCCTTCGCGATATGCACGCGCTCGTGCAGGATCGCCTTCATCAGGCCGTGGTGGTACTTCATCACCGGGCACTGCCCCGTGGTGAACCGGTGGCTCTTGGCCCAGCCGAGGCCGAGGCGCACCTTGAGCGTGCCGCTGCGCGCGTCCTGGTCGACGCCGCCCGGGTCGTCGGTCACATAGAGGCCGGGGATGCCGAGGGCGCCGCCCGCACGGACCGCACCCATCAGGGAGTTGAGCACGGTGGCCGGTGCTTCGGGGGCGTCCGGACCATGCGCCCGCGCTTCGAAGCCGACCGCGTCGACCGCGGCGTCCACCTCGGGCTCGCCGAGGATCTGGGCGATCTGTTCGTCCACGCTGCCGCGGGTCAGATCGATCGTCTCGCAGCCGAAACTCCGTGCCTGGGCGAGGCGTTCGGCATTGAGATCTCCGACGATCACCACAGCCGCACCGAGCAGCTGCGCCGACGCCGCGGCCGCGAGCCCCACGGGCCCGGCCCCGGCCACGTACACCGTCGAGCCGACCTTCGTCCCGGCGGTGACCGCGCCGTGGAAACCGGTCGGGAAGATGTCGGACAGCATGGTCAGGTCGAGGAGCTTCGCGCGCGCCTGGTCCCGGTCGGGGAACTTGAGCAGGTTGAAGTCCGCGTACGGGACCATGACGTACTCGGCCTGTCCGCCGACCCAGCCGCCCATGTCGACATAGCCATAAGCGGCCCCGGGGCGTGCCGGGTTGACGCTCAGGCAGAGACCGGTCTTGCGTTCCTTGCAGTTGCGGCAGCGGCCGCAGGCGATGTTGAACGGGACCGAGACGATGTCACCGGTCTCTATGGTCTCCACATCGGGGCCGCGCTCGACGACCTCTCCGGTGATCTCGTGCCCGAGCACAAGCCCTTCGGGTGCGGTGGTGCGGCCGCGCACCATGTGCTGGTCGCTGCCGCAGATGTTGGTGGCGAGGACCTTGAGGATCACACCGTGCCGGCACTTGCGGCCGACGTTCTCGGGTGCGACGCCCGGTCCGTCCTGGAGTTCAAGTGTCGGGTAGTCGATGGTCCTGACTTCCACGGCTCCCGGCTTGAGATACGCGACTGCTTTGTTTCCGGCGGATCCGCTCATGGCACGTTCGCCGTCCCTTCGGCTCTCGGCAGCGGATGTGCGTCCACGGGCGGGTCGCGCCCGTGGCTCGTACGGCCTGTGCGCATGGCGGAGTCTGCTACCGGGGCGCGGAGGCGGCCAGGGGGTGCGGAGGGGTAATCGGACCGGTTCGCACGGCCCGGCCGAGGCCCCTGCGGCCAGGGTCTCTAGAGTGACCGGCCATGACGACTGATCTTGATCCCGCAGCCACCGCAACAGCCGCTGCCGACAGCGCAGCCCCCGCTTCCTTCGCCGTGCACATCCCGGACGCCCAGCTCGAACCCGAACCGCTCGACCCCGCCCAGATCGTGTCGGGTACGCCCGAGGTGACCGGCAAGGTGCTGTGGGAGTCGCCGGACGGCAAGCAGCTGCGCGGCATCTGGCAGATCACGCCGGGCGTTGTCACCGACACGGAGGCGAACGAGCTGTTCGTGGTGGTGAGCGGCCGGGCGACCGTGGCGGTCGAGGGCGGGGACGTCCTCGAACTCGGGCCGGGCGTCGCGGCGGTGCTGCGCGAAGGGGACCGTACGACGTGGACCGTGCACGAGACGCTGCGCAAGGCGTACCACATCAGCCTCTGACGGCTGTGACGGTCGGTTCGCAGGCCGGCCCGTGACGGTTGGCTCGCCGCGTCCCGTTACGGTCAATTCGCCGCGTCCGGCGTCTCCTTCGCCCGACGCGACCGCAGCGGTGTGAGCACCGCGAGGGCGGCCAGCGGAAGCAGCAGTACGGCGGCGATCAGGTTGAGCCAGCCGTAGCTCGCCTGCGCGACGATCAGGCCGGCCGCGGCGCCGCCCAGTCCCGCCGCCGTGTTCATGGTCAGGTCGGACAAGCCTTGGGCGGCGGCCCGGGCGGGCTGCGGGACCGAGTCGGTGAGCAGGGCGGAGCCCGAGACCAGGCCGGCCGACCAGCCGAGGCCGAGCACGAACAGGCCGATGGCGGTCTGGGTGTGGTTCGGACCGGCGGTGCCGGCGAGCAGGGCCGCCACCGCGAGCAGCGAGACGGCGAGCGCGATGACGGAGAGCCGGCCTAAGCGGTCGGAGAGGCGGCCCATCACCGGCGAGAACGCGTACATGCCGGCGATATGGCCGCTGATCACAAGGCCGATCAGATCGATGTCCGCGCCGTGGTGGCCCAGATCGACCGGGGTCATCGACATGATCGAGACCATCGCGGTGTGCGAGACGGCGACCGTCACCAGGGCGAGCCGGGCCTTCGGCGACGCGGCGACCGCGGCCAGTCCGGCGCGCAGCGAACGGCTCTGCGGTGATCCTTCCGCTTCGGGTTCGAGGGCGCGGGCGGCGAGCAGCGGATCGGGTCGAAGCAGTACGGCGACGAGCACGGCCGAGACGACGAAGACCCCCGCCGCCCACAGGAACGCGCCCGACGCCTCGGGTATCCCGAGGCCCGAGACGCTGCGGCCCGCCGGCGCGGCGATATTGGGGCCGAAGACGGCGCCGATGGTCGTCGCCCAGACGACATTGGAGATCGCCCGCGCCCGGTGCTGCGGTTCGGCGAGGTCGGCCGCCGCGAACCTGGCCTGCAGATTGGCCGAGGACGCGGCGCCGAAGCCCGCCATGCCGATCAGGAGCAGCGGAAAGTTCCCGATCGAGGCCGCGAGCACCACGACCCCCGCTCCCAACGCGCCGATCGCATACGCGAGTACGAGTCCGGGCCGTCGTCCGCGCCGGGTCATCAGGGCGGCCAGCGGCATCGACAGGATCGCGGTACCGGCCACCGTCGCGGTCGGCGCAAGGCCGGAGAGCGCCTCGGTGCCGCTGACCTCCTGGGCGAGGACGGCGGCCAGCGCGATCCCGGTGGCGACTCCGAGTCCGCCCAGGATCTGGCTCGCGATCAGCACGGCGGTGGTCCGCCGGCGCAGCGCGGGCAACTGCTCGGGCGTGATCGATATGGAGGACGGCTCGGTGGTGGTCACCGGCGCAGTGTGCCAGGCGGGGGCGGGAGGACGGCAGGGCGGCATCTTGCGCGGCGTCCGCCCCGCGTCCGGCCCAGGCCCCCATCCACCCGACTCAGAACAACGGCTCCGGCAGCACCCCTTCCAGAGCGAGCAGCTTCCGCTTGGTCTCCAGACCGCCGCCGAACCCCCCGATCCCGCCGTCGCTTTCCACGACCCGGTGGCAGGGCACCACCACGGGCAGCGGATTGGCGCCCATGGCCATGCCCACCGCCTGCGCGGCGCCCGGCTGTCCGACCCGGTGGGCCAGATCCCCGTAACCGACGACGGCCCCGTAGGGCACACCGTCGTTCAGCTCGCGCAGCACCTGGCGGTTGAAGCCGCCGATCAGCGTCCAGTCCAGGTCGAGGCTGAACTCGCGCAGCTCCCCGGCGAAGTACGCGCGCAACTGACGTATGGGCTCGGCCAGACGCGGTGAGTCCGGCGCCTCGGCCACCGCACCGCCGAACCGGGCGGCGAGTGACGCCACCGCCTTGTCGCGCACCCGCGGGTGCGCATGGAAGACCACGTTCACCAGCCCGTCCGCCGTCGCCGCGAGCAGCAGCGGTCCGATGTCGCTGTCGACGACGGCCCACTCGACGGCGGCCTGCCCGCCGTCCGCGTTCCCCGTGTTCTGCCCTTCGATGTTCACGCGGACCACGGTACGGCGGGGCACTGACAACGCCGCCCGGGCTCAGCCGACGGCGGCAGCCTGTACGAGTTCAGGACTCAGCCGCCGGCAGCGTCCCGTACGAGTTCAGGACTCAGCCGACGACGGCAGCCGGCACGGCTTCAGGACTCAGCCGCCGACCGCGTCCCGTACGACGTCCGGCCGGTTGGTGATGATCCCGTTCACCCCGAAGCCGGCCGCGCGCCGGGCGTTCGCCGCGTCGTCGACGGTCCAGGTGAGGATCTCCAAGGGCCTGCCGTGCGGACCGCGCTGAGCGTGAATGGCCGAAACGTACTCAGCCGTGATCGTCCCGTGGTTGGAGTTGATCTGGTCCGCGAACTTCGCATACGCGGGCAGATCGGCCACCGCGGGCGTGCCGAGGAACCCGGTCTTGATGTCCGGGCGTTGGGCGTGCACGGACTTCACGGAGTCCGCGCCGAAGCTCTGGATCACCAGCTTGTGCTTGACGTGGTTCCGGTCGAGCCAGCCCGTCTTGCGCAGGACACGCAGCGTGTCGCGCTCGATCCCCGGGTAGAGCTCCGGCTTCTTGATCTCGAGGACCAGCTTCTGGTGGTTGCGCTCCACGCGGTTCATGTACTGCGTGAGCGTCGGCACCCGGGCGCCCTTGAACTTGGCGTCGAACCAACTGCCCGCGTCCAGCTCGGCGATCTCCGCCGCGGTGAAGTCCGCGACCTTCCACGGCGCACGGTCCGGGAAGACCTGCTCCACGTTCGTGGTGCGCGCCAGCGAGTCGTCGTGCATGATCACGAGCTCGCCGTCCTTGGTGCGCTGGACGTCGTTCTCGACCCAGGTGAAGCCGAGTTCGCGCGCCTTGTCGATGGCGGCCAGGGTGTTCTCGGGGGCGTACGCCGAGGCCCCGCGGTGGGCCACGATGACGGGGGTGTCGCTCTTCGCGGCGTTCGCCGTCCCTGCCGCCGTCGCCTTGGCGGTCGGGGTCGCGGTCGCCTTCGCGGTCGCGGGGGAGTGGGCCGGAGCGGCGGAGGCGGGCAGGACGAGGACTCCGACACCTATGAGAGCGGCGGCCGTGGCTGCTGCAGTGCGTGCGTGCACCAGAACTCCTCACGTCGTGCGATCACAGACCGACCGAGCGTGGCAGCTGGGCGGCAACGGAGGACAGGTGCAGGTTGGCCAGAAGTTGAACAGAGCCACTCAAGACGGAACATAGGGTTGTCCGCCGTTGGCGAAGCCGATGAGTTTTTGCCGGAGAATCGCTCGTACGTTCCGCTTGGAGCCTTAATCTCTGCTCAGCACCGGCCATCTGTCCGGCGGTGCGTTGGGGTGCGGGGGCGCCCCTGGGGCATATCAAAAGGGGCGAAGGGGTCATCCCACCATGCAGGGCACCGTCGACGGATTCAGTTACGGGTTGGTCACCCCGATCGCCGCATATGTGATGGCCTGCGTGGGCGGAGCCCTCGGGCTGCGCTGCACCGCGCGATCGCTCGTTGTGGGCAACTCCTGGCGCCCCGGCTGGCTGGCGCTCGGCGCCGCGGCCATCGGCTCCGGCATCTGGACCATGCACTTCATCGCGATGATGGGCTTCACCGTCAAGGAAGCGCCCGTCAGCTACGACCCGTCTCTCACCTTCGCCAGCCTCGGCGTCGCGATCGTCATGGTCGGCATCGGGGTCTTCATCGTGGGCTATCGAGGGCCCACGGTCATGGCTCTGTTCACCGGCGGCACGATCACCGGCCTCGGCGTCGCCTCGATGCACTACCTCGGCATGGCCGCCATGCGCCTGCGCGGCGCTCTGGAGTACGACACCGTCACGGTCGCCGCCTCCGTCGTCATCGCCGTGGTCGCCGCGACCGCCGCCCTCTGGTGCGCGGCACAGGTCCGCGGCTTCCTGTGGAGCCTGGGCGCCAGCCTGATCATGGGGCTCGCCGTGAGCGGCATGCACTACACCGGCATGGCGGCGCTCAGCGTCCATCTGCACGGATCGTCCGGTGCGGTCGCCGGAGACTCGCCCGCCGAGCTGCTCGCGCCCATGATGGTCGGCCCGCTCGCCTTCCTGCTGCTCGCCGGTGTGGTCGTGATGTTCGATCCGCTGATGATCATGGGCAAGCCGGACTGGCAGCCCGCCGACCAGGCCGGCAAGGGCGTTCCGGCCGCCGCGCAGCGGAGTGTGGGCGCCTCGCGCAGGAGCTCGCAGTACCGCCAGGACTGGTGACGAAGGGATCACCACAGGGGCCGGAAGGGCAGCGCTGACCGCGATCCCGCCCCGTTGTCAGTGGTGGGTCGTACGGTGGTTGCATGCGGCCCGAGACCGAGACCACCATCCAGAACATCCAGCGGAGCGAGCGGCCTTTCGAGGTCATCAGCCCGTACCAGCCCAGCGGCGACCAGCCGGCGGCCATCGCCGATCTCGAGCGCCGGATCCGCGGGGGCGAGAAGGATGTCGTCCTGCTCGGCGCGACGGGTACGGGAAAGTCGGCCACGACGGCCTGGATGATCGAGAAGCTCCAGCGCCCGACCCTGGTCATGGCGCCGAACAAGACGCTCGCGGCCCAGCTCGCCAACGAGTTCCGCGAGCTGCTGCCGAACAATGCGGTCGAGTACTTCGTCTCGTACTACGACTACTACCAGCCCGAGGCGTACGTCCCGCAGTCGGACACCTACATCGAGAAGGACTCCTCGATCAACGAGGAGGTGGAGCGCCTGCGCCACTCCGCGACCAACTCGCTGCTCACCCGCCGCGACGTGGTCGTGGTCGCCTCCGTCTCGTGCATCTACGGTCTCGGTACGCCGCAGGAGTACGTCGACCGCATGGTGCACCTCGAGGTCGGCGAGGAGATCGACCGCGACCAGCTCCTGCGCCGTTTCGTCGACATCCAGTACACCCGCAATGACCTGGCCTTCACCCGTGGCACCTTCCGGGTGCGCGGCGACACCATCGAGATCTTCCCGGTCTACGAGGAACTGGCCGTGCGGATCGAGATGTTCGGCGACGAGATCGAGGCCCTGTCCACGCTGCACCCGCTCACCGGCGAGATCATCAGCGACGACCAGGAGCTGCACGTCTTCCCCGCCACGCACTATGTGGCCGGCCCTGAGCGCCTGGAGCGCGCGGCCAATGACATCGAGAAGGAGCTGGGGGAGCGCCTCGCCGAGCTCGAGAAGCAGGGCAAGATGCTCGAGGCCCAGCGGCTGCGCATGCGCACCACGTACGACCTGGAGATGCTGCGGCAGATCGGCTCCTGCTCGGGCGTGGAGAACTACTCGATGCACTTCGACGGCCGCTCGCCCGGCACCCCGCCGCACACCCTGCTCGACTACTTCCCCGACGACTTCCTGCTCGTCCTCGACGAATCGCATGTCACCGTCCCGCAGATCGGTGCCATGTACGAGGGTGACGCCTCCCGTAAGCGGACCCTCGTCGACCACGGATTCCGGCTGCCGTCCGCGCTGGACAACCGTCCGCTGAAGTGGGAGGAGTTCCAGAAGCGGATCGGGCAGACCGTCTATCTGTCGGCGACGCCGGGGAAGTACGAACTGTCGCGCGGCGACGGCTTCGTGGAGCAGATCATCCGCCCCACGGGCCTGGTCGACCCGGAGGTCGTGGTCAAGCCCACCGAGGGGCAGATCGACGACCTGGTGCACGAGATCAGGCAGCGCACCGAGAAGGACGAGCGCGTCCTGGTCACCACGCTCACCAAGAAGATGGCCGAGGACCTCACCGACTACTTCCTGGAGCTGGGCATCCAGGTCCGCTATCTGCACAGCGATGTCGACACCCTGCGCCGCGTCGAGCTCCTGAGGGAACTGCGCGCCGGTGAGTACGACGTGCTCGTGGGCATCAACCTGCTCCGCGAGGGCCTCGACCTGCCCGAGGTCTCCCTGGTCGCGATCCTCGACGCGGACAAGGAGGGCTTCCTGCGCTCGGGGACCTCCCTGATCCAGACCATCGGCCGTGCGGCGCGTAACGTCTCCGGCCAGGTCCATATGTACGCGGACAAGATCACGCCGGCGATGGAGAAGGCCATCGACGAGACCAACCGCCGCCGTGCCAAGCAGATCGCGTACAACACGGAGCGCGGCATCGATCCGCAGCCGCTCCGCAAGAAGATCAACGACATCGTCGCGACCATCGCCCGCGAGGAGGTCGACACCGAGCAGCTGCTCGGCAGCGGCTATCGCAAGGACGGCAAGAGCGCCAAGGCCCCGGTGCCTTCGCTGGGCGGAGCGAAGGGTGCCCCGGCCAAGGCCGCCAAGGGCAAGGCGAAGAAGGCCGAGCCGGGTACGCCCACCGACCGTCCCGCGGCCGAACTGGCCGGGCAGATCGAGGAGATGACCGAGCGGATGCGCGCGGCGGCCGCGGATCTGCAGTTCGAGATCGCGGCGCGGCTGCGTGACGAGGTCTCGGAGATGAAGAAGGAGCTGCGCCAGATGCGGGAGGCCGGGCTGGCCTGAGCACCGGGCGGGCCGGCCTGAGCGCGCCGGGCGGGCCTGAGCACCGGGCGGGCCGGCCTGAGCGCGCCGGGCGGCCGGGCAGACCTGGAGACAGGAGGCGGACCGACGGGGCCGGGAGGCCGGACCGGCTCGCGCAGGGCCCGATTGGCACGTGAAGTCCCTTGCGGCGTCTGAAGTCCCTTTTCAGGCGCCGCGAGTGTTGCAAGACCGACACAAACCCCGGGCCCGGGGGTGGGCTTGTCAGATCCACTGCGTAGGGTTCAGGTCAACCGCAGGCACAGGCGGCAGGCGGGGAAGAAGTTGGGGATGAGAGGGGACATCGCGTGACGGTCAACATGACCAAGGGTCAGGCCATCAGCCTGCAGAAGAGCGACGGGGGCACGCTGACCGCGGTGCGCATGGGCCTCGGCTGGCAGGCGGCTCCGCGCCGCGGCCTGTTCGGCTCGCGTACGCGGGAGATCGACCTGGACGCCTCGGCGGTGCTCTTCGCGGACAAGCAGCCGGTCGACGTGGTGTTCTTCCGCCACCTCGTCAGCGACGACGGTTCGGTGCGGCACACCGGCGACAACCTGGTCGGCGGCGCCGGTCAGGGCGGCGACGACGAGTCGGTGCTCGTCGACCTCGCCCGCGTTCCGGTGCACATCGACCAGATCGTGTTCACGGTCAACTCGTTCACCGGCCAGACCTTCCAGGAGGTGCAGAACGCCTTCTGCCGGCTGGTCGACGAGACCAACGGCCAGGAGATGGCGCGCTACACGCTGGACGGCGGCGGCCAGTACACCGCCCAGATCATGGCGAAGGTGCACCGCAATGGCACCGGCTGGACGATGACGGCGCTGGGCCAGCCGGCCAACGGCCGTACGTTCCAGGACCTGATGCCGGCGATCCTGCCGCACCTCTGAGGGCAGTTCGCGGTACACGGCTCCCGGGCGCCCATGCGGCCACCGGGAGCCGTCCGCGTCCGCGCTCCGAGGCACGTACGCAATAGGCAAACGAGCCGGCACACCGCCGCGCCCGAACGCAGCGACGAGGGGGACCAACACCATGGCGGTCGAGCTGGTACGGGGTCAGAACACCCCGCTGCCTCAAACCCGTCTGGAGATCCGGGTATCCGCAGGCAAACCGATCGTGGCGGGCGCCACGCTGAGCGACGCGCAGGGCAAGGTGCGCAGCGCCGAGTGGATCGCCCACCCCGGATCGCCGCAGCTGCCCGGGCTCGAGGTCTCGCAGCAGGCCGCGGCGGATCACCGCCTGGCCGTGGACCTGGAGGCCCTGCCGGACGCGGTGGAGCAGGTGAACGTGCTGCTCGCGCTGCCCGTCGGCGTCGGCGGCCCGGTCCGCTTCGGCGCGGTCGCGGCCCCCTTCGTGGCGGTCACCGGACTCGACGGCACCGAGGTCGCGAGCTACACGATCACCGATCTCGACCCCGAATCGGCCGTCGTGGCACTGGAGTTGTACCGCAGGAACGGGGTCTGGAAGGTCCGCGCCGTCGGTCAGGGTTACGCGGGCGGGCTCGCCGAGATGCTCGCGGACCAGGGCCTCGACCAGTCGCGTGAGATCGCCTCGCAGATCCTCGACGCGGTGGCGCGCGGAATGGCCCGCTCGGTGGCGGCGCCTCCGCCGCGTACGGCCGAGGGCGATCGCGTACGGCACACCGCGGCCACCGCCGGTTCGGCGGGGGAGCACAGCGGTGCGGCGGCCGGTGAGCATGGCGCCGCCGCTCCTCAGCCGCCCACCACCGGCGGACCGGCCCCCGCGCAGCCGCCCACGGCGAACGGAGCCGGGCAGCCCACCGCAAGCGGACCCACGCAGACGCCCAACTCCGACGGCGTCAACTATGCGCACCCCAGCCGCCGCCCGGCCGCGGCCGCACCCCCGTCCCCGCCGCCGACCGCACCGCCCGCCCAGCCGGGGCAGCCCGCGCAGCCCGTGGCCGGGGACGCGACCGGCTGGTCGATGGAGGAGCGGCTCTACAACCAGGTCTGGGGGATGTTCGAGGATCTGGCCCGCACCACGGCCGCGTATCGCAGCGCCGTGGACTTCGCGGAGTCCCGGATGGAGCAGGAGCTGGACAAGGTCCTGTCCGATCCGCGCAGCCGGATCGGCGGTACGGGCGATGCCGCACGTGAGGCCGCCCGCGCCAAGCAGGCGAAACTCGTCGACCAGGCCCGTGAGGTGCTCGACCGGGATCTCGCCCAGCTCAAGGCCGAGGCCGAGGTGGTCGAGCCGGCCCTGCCGCACGCCTTCGCCGCCTGGGACAACCCGGTGTGGCATGCGTACCGCGTGCCGATGGAGGTCCCCATGGCGCTGCGCCTGGGCGATCTGCATCTGCCGGAGAGCGCGGACGTACGGATTCCGCTCCTCATGCGGCTGCCCCTGGAGCGCGGTCTGTGGATCGACAGCGGCCGCTCGTCGTCCGGCAGCGTCACGTTCCACGACAGCGCCGAGCTGCACCGGCTCGCCCTGGAGACGGCGGTCGCGCTCGCGGCCCGACTGCTCGCGGTCTACCCGGCCGGTGACTTCTCCGTGCACGTCATCGACGCGGGCGGCGGTGCGGCCGGTTCGCTCGCGCCGCTGCTGCAGTCCGGCGTGCTCCCGCATCCGCCGGGGCACGGGGCCCCCGGCGTGACCGAGGTACTCGCCCGCCTGACCAAGCGCGTCGAGCTGGTGCAGATGGCCATACGCGGCGGAGCCACCGACGCCCTGCCGCCGGACCTCGACACCGGCGAGCAGCTGCTCATCGTCAACGATTTCCCGCACGGCTTCGACGACCGCGCCGTGACCCAGCTGCGCTATCTCGCGGACGAAGGCCCGGCTGTCGGTGTGCATCTGATGCTGGTGGCCGACCGTGAGGACGCCTCCGCTTACGGGCCGATCCTCGATCCGCTGTGGCGTTCCCTGCTGCGCCTGACCCCGGTGCCCGACGACCACCTCGCCGATCCGTGGATCGGCCACGCCTGGACGTATCAGCCGGCCCTCGTGCCGCCCGGCAGCACGGTGCTGCAGCAGGTGCTCGCGCAGGTGGCGCAGGCGCGGCGCGAGTGGGGGCGCTGACAGGACCCGCACCGGCGTCGGAGGGCTCCCCGCTGTTGGGGAGCCCTTTGCCATTGCCGCTCTCTCCATTAGGCCCTTGACCTGCGAACTTGGGTTGTGCTTTACCTCACCCTTTACCTTCTCTTGGGTTTACCTGTAGTGTTCTGCGTGCGGAGGGGAGTACTCCCGACTGCGACGATTCCGTCAGTACGAACCCGCACGGGTTCCGGGACGTCGGCCCGACCGAGAGGTGAAAGTTCTCGGGTGGAAGAGACCTCCGGCAGCGACGACGCTGGATTTGTGCCGTTACGTACTGCCGGAGGCGCAGTGGATGTTTCCATGACCCTGTGGGTCCTCACGATCGTGGGCCTCAGTGCCCTTATCGCCGTCGACTTCTTCATCGGGCGCAAGCCTCATGACGTGTCGATCAAGGAAGCCGGAATCTGGACGGTCGTCTGGATCGTGCTTGCCGCGCTGTTCGGTGTCGGCCTGCTGATCTGGGGCAACAGCCAAGCCGCGGGTGAGTTCTTCGCGGGCTACATCACCGAGAAGTCGCTCAGCGTCGACAACCTCTTCGTCTTCATCCTGATCATGGCGAAGTTCTCGGTGCCGTCCCATCTGCAGCAGCGCGTGCTGCTGATCGGCGTCCTCGTCGCCCTGGTCCTGCGTGCGATCTTCATCGCCGCCGGTGCCGCGATCATCGCCAGCTTCTCCTGGGTCTTCTACATCTTCGGTGCGTTCCTGATCTACACCGCCTGGAAGCTCATCCAGGAGGCGCGGGCCGACGAGGAGGAAGACGACTGGGAGGAGAACAAGATCCTCAAGTCGATCGAGAAGAAGTTCGGCGTCGCCGACAAGTACCACGGCACCAAGCTCTTCGTGGTCCAGCACGGCAAGAAGGTCATGACGCCGCTGCTCGTCGTCATGCTGGCGATCGGCATGACCGACATCCTCTTCGCGATGGACTCGATCCCGGCGATCTTCGGCCTGACCCAGGACCCGTACATCGTCTTCACGGCGAACGCTTTCGCCCTGATGGGTCTGCGCCAGCTGTACTTCCTCATCGGCGGACTGCTCAAGAAGCTGGTCCACCTCTCGTACGGCCTGTCGATCATCCTCGGCTTCATCGGCGTCAAGCTGGTGCTGCACGCACTGCACGAGAGCGGACTGCACGTCCCGGAGATCTCGATCCCGGTCTCCCTGGGCGTCATCTGCGCCGTGCTGATCGTCACGACGATCACCAGCCTGATCGCCTCGAAGAAGATCGCCGCGGCCGAGGCGGAGGCCGAGGCCGCGAAGGCGACCACGGAGCCCGGCGAGAAGGCCGACATCGAGGCCTGATCGCTCCGTCAGCTCCCCTGGGCAGCCCGTCCGCACTCCGGTGCGGGCGGGCTGCCCCGTTTCCGGCCCGCCCGCGTTTCCGGCCTCACGTATAGCCGTCTTGTCGACGGCCTGTAGGCGCCTGCCGGGAGCCTCGTCCTCATGACGTACGACATGACGCTCCCGATCCGTTCACTCCAGGTCGTCGAGGTCCAGCGGCCTACGCCGCGCCTTGCGCGGGTCACCTTCGGCGGCGAGGACCTGGCGGGGCTCCGGCTCACCGGACCCGACCAGCAGGTCAAGCTCTACTTCCCCGTACCGGGCCAGGACGCGCCCGTACTGCCCGCATCCACGGGCGACTTCATGAGCTGGTACGAAGCGTTCAACGCGCTGCCCGAAGAGGTGCGCCCGTGGATGCGCAGCTACACGATCCGCCGGGACGATCCCGAGCGCCGCACAGTGACCGTCGACTTCGTCCTGCACGGGGGCGGCTCCGAGGGGCCGGCCACCGCATGGGCGCGGCGGGCCGAGCCTGGGCAGCGGCTCGCGATGTTCGGACCGTCGGCGCAGTTCGCCAAGCCCGTGCCGCTGGGCACCGCGGACTGGATGCTGCTCGCCGGGGACGAGGCGGCGCTGCCCGCCATCGCCACGGTGCTCGAGGCGCTGCCGCAGGGGGCGCGGGCGGTGGCGTACGTCGAGGTGGCGGACAGCCGGGACCGGCAGGAGATCGCGACGCGGGGCGAGGTGACGGTGCACTGGCTGGAGCGGGACGGGGCCGGTGCGGCGGCTCCTGGTGAGGTGCTGGTCGAGACCGTGCGGGCGGCCGTGTTCCCGGAGGGTTCGTTGTACGTGTGGCTGGGCGGTGAGGCGGGTGCCGTGCGGTCGCTGCGCCGCCACCTCGTGGACGACCGCGGGGTCGACAGGAAGTCCGTCCACTTCTCGGGGTATTGGCGGCTGCGGCTGACACAGGACGACGCGCCCACGGAGGCGGACCTCGCGGACGCGCGGGAGCTGCTGGCTCAGGCGGAGGCGGGGGAGTAGCGGGCAACGGCGGGGCTGGACGGGGCTGAGCGCAACCCGGGCCGTGCAGCGCGGGGTTGAGCGCAACCCGGGCCGTACTGCGGGATGCCGCCTCACACCAGCTCCGCCGCCTCCTCCACCGACAGCTCGCCCCCCTGCGCGTACGCACGCTCGTACGCCGCCGGGGCCAGCACGGCCCGCAGCTCCGTCTCCGCGTGCCGTCGCATCTCCGCCTGGTCCGGGAACGGGCGGAACCCCATCCCGCCGCTCAGCGCCTGACGGTCGTACGTGCCCAGCAGCCGCGCACCGTCCTCGCCCTCGCCGAGCCGCGCCTTCGCCCAGGCGGCGGCGAGGAACTGGTCCACGACCAGCTGCGGTGCCACCAGATACGCCACGCTCGCCATCCCCCGTACAGCTTCCCGGAGTTGGTCCCGCGCCGACGCGTACCGCCCCTCCAGGCAGTCGAGCCAGCCGCGGACCCCCGCGACCGTTCCATGGAAGAGCAGCGGCATGCCCGGTGGCAGGGCGCGTTCGACCTCCGTGAGCTGTTCGCGCGCCTCGGCCAGGCGGCCCGTGCTGCCGTAGTGACGGGCCAGCAGCAGCCGGGCCGTGCCGAGCGGTTCGTCCCCGTGGCGCGCCGACTCCTCGACGGCTTCGAGCAGCATCCGCTCGGCGGCGCCCCGCGCCTCCGGGTCTTCGGTCGTGTGCAGCCGCACGTCCGCCAACCGCGCCTTGAACACCGGCACTTGACGGTGTGCCCCCGCCCTCGTGGCCCCGTCGACGGCCCGCGCGAAATCCTCCGCGGCCTGCTCGAACAGCCCGCGCCGCAGATACGCCTCACCGCGCGCGGACAGCGACTCGGCGATGCCCCAGGGGTCGCCGGTCCGCTCGAAGTGGCGCAGCGCCCGGCCCGCGTCCTGCGTCGCCTGCTCCAAAGTGGCCGGCCGGTCATGCACGAATTTCGCCCGCATGAGCAGCGTGTAGCCCAGTTCCCAGTGGTGGCGCTCGCGCCACTCGGGTCCGAGTTCCCAGCAGTCGCGGACCACGGTGTCCATGGTCTCCTCGAGCCCGGAGAAGTCACCGGTCATCATGCGCGCGAAGTACCACATCGAGCCGGGCTGCCGGCAGACCTGCGGCAGTCCGCTGCGGTACGCGGCCACGATCCGGCGCAGGTACGCCAGTTGACCCGGGGAGTGGGGCGCGGGCCCTGTCTCCCCGTCGGCCTCCGCCCTCACGTACTCGTCCGCCCCCGCCTGCCCGTCCGCCCCGTCCCCGGTCGACGCAGCCTGCACGAGGAGCCGCGCTCCCCGTCGCGCCTCCCACACCTGTTCCTCGTCCCACGGTGGTGCGCTGTCCGTGCACCGCTCGACCAGGGGTACGGCAGGACGCACCGGTGCGTCGAACGGATCGGGACCGAGCGCCGCCACGGCCGCCGACCAGGTGGTGGCGTCGGCCTGATGTCCGCGCAGCTGCCAGAACCAGCTCATCGCATGGACCAGACACAGCCCGTCCTGCTCGGCGCCGAGCGCAACCGCCGTACGCAGCGCGGCTCTCGCGTTGTCGTGTTCGAGCTCGAACCGCTCCAGCCACTCGACCTGCCGCGGCCCCCGCAGCTCGGCCTCCCCGGAGCGCGTCAGCTCGCGGTACGCCACGAGATGCCTTCGCTCGTACGACGCCCGCTCACCGGACTCGTCGAGCCGAGCGGCCGCGTACTCGGCGACGGTCTCGAGCAGCCGGTAGCGCATGCCGAACCGGCCGCCCGGGTCCGCCACGACCAGCGACTTGTCGACCAGTGCGCCCAGCGCCTCAAGGGTGTCCTGTCCGCACACTTCCTGCGCCTGCTCCAGCGCGCAGCCGCCCGCGAACACGGCGAGCCGGCGCAGCACGGCCCGCTCGTCCTCGTCGAGCAGATCCCAGGACCAGTCCACGACGGCCCGCAGCGTCTGCTGACGCGGCAGCAGGGTGCGCCCGCCGCCGGTGAGCAGCCGGAAGCGGTCGTCGAGACGGTCCGCGAGCTGGCGCGGGGTGAGCAACCGCAGCCGGGCGGCGGCCAGTTCGAGGGCGAGCGGCAGACCGTCGAGCCGCGTGCAGATCTCCGTACACGCCTCGATGTCGTCCTCGGTGCGGAAGCCGGGCCGTACCGCCGCACCCCGCTCGGAGAACAGGCGCAGCGCCACCTCCTGCGGCAGGGGCTCCACAGGGCGGACCGTTTCACCCGGCACGCCGAGCGGCTCACGGCTCGTGGCGAGGACGGTCACCCCCGGGCAGCGGGTGAGGACCGACTCGGCCAACCGGGCCGCGGCGCCGATGACATGTTCGCAGTTGTCAAGGATCAGGAGCATCCGCCGCCGGCCGCAGTGCTCCACCAGGCGGGCCGACGGATCCTGGGAAGCGGGCCCCGGATCCTGTGCCGCCCCGGGGCCACGCAGCGTCGTCTCGCGTGCGCCGAGCGCCGTGAGCACAGCTTCCGCCACCGCCGATCCCTCCCGTACGGGAGCGAGTTCGGCCATCCAGACGCCGTCCGGCCACACCTCCTCCTGTGCTTCGGCCGCTTCCTGGGCAAGGCGGGTCTTGCCCACACCGCCGGGACCGAGCAGCGTGACAAGACGTTGCTTCCCCAACTCCTCGGCAAGGTCGGAGAGTTCCCGATCGCGACCGACGAAGGAGGTCAGCCGGGCGCGTAGATTGCCGGCCGCGCGACGTGGCTCGCCGGGGGAGTGGTGCTCGCGGGCCGGTCGGACTCCGTCGTCGGCCTGCGGTCCTGCCGTACCCAGCAACTCGCCGTAGACCTGCTGGAGTTCCTCCCCGGGATCGGTCCCCAACCGCTCCACCAGCATCCTGCGCACCTCTTCGTACGCGGCCAGGGCCTCCGCCCGCCGCCCGGCGTCCCGCAAGGCCCGCAGCCGCAGCGCCTGCAGAGGTTCGTCGAGCGGCTCCTGCGCGCTCAGCGCCGTGAGTTCGTCCAGTGCGCCGGCCGCCCGGCCGAGCGCCACCTCGGCCGCGAGACGCGCCCGGCGCGCCTGTGCGCCCCGGCGTTCGGCCCGTACGACCGCGGGGTCCGTGTCCCGCCCCGGCAGATCGAGCAGTACGCCACCGGTCCACAGCCCCAGCGCGTCCTCCAGCAGCCCGGCCGCACGCACGGCATCGCCCGCACCCAGCGCGTCGGCGCCCTCACGGGCCAGCCGCTCGAACCGGAACAGATCGATGTCCTCGGCCTTCGCCGCAAGCCGGTACCCGCCGGGCCCGGTCGCCACCGCATCCGGCCCGAGCGCCTTGCGCAGCCGCCCCACCAGCGCCTGCAGCGCTTTCACCTCGTCGGCCGGCGGCTCCTCGTCCGCGGCCCAGATCTGAGCGGCCAGCTGCCCGACCGGCACGCTGCGCCCGGCCGCCAGGGCGAGCGCGGCGACGAGCGCACGGATCCGGGCCCCGCCGAGCGGCACCTCGGTGCCGTCCTCGCGCAGGACCCGGGTGGTGCCGAGCAGACGGTAGCGATAGGTCACCCGGCCATTGTCCAGCGCCGAACCCCTGATCAGACGGCGGCCGCGTCGGCGGCGGCGACGGGCCGCGTCTCCGGCAGCAGGGCGAAGCACCCCAGACTGACCAGTGCGATCACGGTCAGATACGCGGCCACACCCCAGGGCGGCCCGTCCCCGCGCCCCGCCACGGCGGTCGCCACGATCGGCGTGAGCGCCCCGCCGAGAACGCCGCCCAGGTTGTAGCCCACGGCGGCCCCCGTGCAGCGCACCCTCGGCTCGTACAGCTCCGGCAGATACGCGGCGATCACCGAGAACATCGTGATGAACGCGAGCAGCGCGACCAGGAACCCGCAGAACATCAGCAGCGGCTCGCCCGTGCTCATCAGCCCGATCAGGGGGAACATCCACAGCACCGCCGCCCCGGCCCCGTACAGGCAAAGAGTCCGCCGGCCGAAGCGATCACCGAGCATGGCGGCGAACGGCGTCGTGGCCCCCTTGATCGCGACGGCGGCCATGATGCACGTCAGCATGACGGTGCGGGCCACCCCCAACTGCTCGGTCCCATAGGAGAGCGCCCAGGTCGAGACCGTATAGAAGATGGCGTATCCGATGGCCATGGACCCGGCGGTCAGCAGCACCAACCGCCAATGGTCACGCACCACTTCGAACAGCGGCACCCGCGCACGCTCCTGTACGCCGAGGAACTGCGGTGTCTCCGTGACGGAGTGCCGCAGCCAGAGACCGGCCAGGGCGAGCAGCCCCGCCGCCCAGAACGGCACCCGCCAGCCCCACGCCGCGAACTGGGCGTCGCTGAGCCCGGCGGACAGCGCGAGCATCACACCGTTGGCGAGCAGAAAACCCACCGAGGGCCCGATCTGCGGAAAGCTCGCCCACAGCCCGCGCTTGGCGGCGGGCGCGTGCTCGGCGGTGAGCAGCACCGCACCGCCCCACTCCCCGCCGAGTCCGAGCCCCTGCAGAAAGCGCAGGAGAAGCAGCAGCAAGGGGGCGAACACCCCGATCGCGTCATACGTGGGGACGCAGCCCACGGCCACCGTCGCGCCGCCCGTCAGGAGCAGCGAACCGATCAGGACCGGGCGCCGTCCGCGCCGGTCCCCGATGTGCCCGAAGAGCACCGAACCGAGCGGGCGGGCGAGGAAACCGATGCCGAAGGTGCCGAAGGCGGCGAGTGTCCCGGCGAGCGGCGAGAAGGTCGGGAAGAACAGCGGGCCGAGTACCAGGGCGGCCGCCGTGCCGTAGATGAAGAAGTCGTAGAACTCGATCGCGGTGCCGGCCAGCGAGGCGGCGGCGAGCCGGGTCATGGAGGGGCGTGCGGGGGCGGGGCCGCTCGGCGTTGCGTCGTGCATGACGCGTCAACTGCCCAGGTGGCGAGGCGGTTACGCAGGTGCGCGGCTCCCGTACGAGGGCCGCGCACTGGCGACCGTACGAGAGCCGCGCACTTGGCGCCCGTCAGATGCCGCAGCTGGGCGCGGACCAGAAGCGGCCGGATCGGTGGTCGACGTGGGTGTGGTCGTTGTGGCCCGGATATCCGGGGCCCAGAATGCCGTTGAAGCCGTGATTGCGGGCCTGCTGCGCCAGCCTGCACAGCGAGTGCGGGCCCGCGCCCAGGTCGGCCGCGTCACCGTAGAGATGGCGGCTGCCGGAGGCCCCGCCGACGGCGTCGTTGCAGGCGTGGGAACGGAAACCGCTGGTGACCCGGATCGGCTCGTCGCCGAGCGCGTGCCGCAGTGCCTCCAGCTTCCACATGGTGCGCAGGGCGTTGGACTTGGCGGTGGTCGCGCTCACCGCGCCCCCCGACCAGGTGGAGTTGCAGGTGTTCAACTCGGCGTAGGAGAAGTGGGCCGGCGTGCAGTCGTCGTCCTGCAGGGCGTAGATCTTGCTGAAGGTGGCCGGTCCTGCGATGCCGTCGGCGGCGAGGCCGTAGGCGGACTGGAAGCGTTTGACGGCGGCGGTGGTCGCGGGACCGTACGCGCCGTCGATCGCGAGGACGCCACCCGAACCCGGGTAGCCGGCGACGCGGATCTGCAGCTGGGTGACGTCGGCGCCCGAAGCGCCCGCCGACAGGGTGCGGGACCAGGTGTAGCAGCCGTCGGCCTGGGCGGTGCCCGCCGTGGCGAGCACGCCACCGAGCGAGGCTGCTATGAGCATGACAATCGACAACAGAAGACGTAAGGCACGTCTGGACATCGGGCCCTCCAGAGGGGGATGGGGAGTCCGGTACGGGGGGACAGCGCGCGCATCGCCGAGCTTGACGTGAGGGTCGACGCGCGTCAACGGGGCCGGCCCACTGCCATTTGTCCACCCAATGTCGACCGGGCCCCGGCCCGCGGAGGCCGCGCCCCTGGGCGGCGTCGCGCCCCGGATTCCGTCAAACCCGCTCTGACCTGCACAAACGGTCAATTGTCAGTGGCGGGTGCCACGATCGGACGCATGGACATCTGTGACGACGGCCGGGCGCCCCTCGCGGGGCCGGTCTCACCAGCCGCGGCGGCGCCACTCGGGCAACTGCGGGCGCTCGGCACCGAGCGTGGTGTCGTCGCCGTGTCCGGGATAGACCCAGGTCTCGTCCGGCAGCACGCCGAAAAGCTTGGTCTCGACGTCGTCGATCAGACTGGCGAAGGCCTCCGGGTCCTTCCAGGTGTTGCCCACGCCGCCCGGGAAGAGGCAGTCGCCGGTGAACACATGGGGGTGGCCGTGCGGGTCGTCGTAGATCAGCGCGATCGAGCCGGGGGTGTGGCCGACGAGATGGCGGGCGGTGAGCTCGACCCGGCCCACGCGGATCGTGTCGCCGTCCTCGACGAGCACGTCGGTCGGCACAGGGATGCCCTCGGCGTCGTACGCGCCCGCGTAGGTGCGCGCACCGGTGGCGTCCACGACCTCGCGCAGCGCCTGCCAGTGGTCGCCGTGCCGGTGGGTCGTGACGAGCGAGGCGATGCCGTCGCCGCCGATGAGCTTGAGCAGGGTGTCGGCCTCGTTGGCCGCGTCGATCAGGAGCTGCTCGCCGGTGGCCCGGCAGCGCAGCAGATAAGCGTTGTTGTTCATGGGGCCGACCGCGACCTTGGAGATCATCAGGTCCGCCAGCTCATGGACATCCGCAGGCCCGCCGACTGTCACCGCTCCGCTGTACGTCATGGGCTCAGCGTACCGAGCGGCCCCGGCGGTCCACAGGGGCCGCCGGGCGCCCGCCCGGCGCGAGGGTGGCGCGGCAGCGGGCTACAGCGCGGGCAGTACGGGCAGCAGACCGGCGTCGCAGTCCAGGCCGCCGCCCTGGCGCCGCCCGGAGAGCCAGCCGAGCAGGGCGGGCGCCGCTCCTATCACCGAGACCGAATCGCCGTCCGTGCTGCCGGTGGTCCACTGCCGGCCGTCGTTCGCGGTGACGGCGATACGGGGGACCGCGGCATTGCCCGAGAAGCGGTCCGCGAGGAAGGCGATCTCGCGGTCGGTGAACTCCTCGGGCAGATCCTCGAGTTCGTAGCCGATGCCGAGGTCGACATGGTGCAGTTCCACCTCGACGAGGCGGCGGAAGGGTATGCGCGCGGCCTGGTCCGTGACGCCGTTGCGCAGCTCCACGGTGCGCGCCCAGTCCGCGGGCTGCGCCGCCTGGGCGATGAAGCGGGCCGCGCTGTCGCGCACGTCGTCGAGCTGGACGTCCAGCGGGCGCGGGGCGTCGCGCGCGATATCGGCGTCGCGGGCTTCGGCGCTCAGATACATCGGGCGGCCGGCCAGGACGTTCACCAGGGCGTCGGCATTGCGGGCGACATGCGCCAGCACATGACCACGGGACCACCCCGGAAGGCGTGACGGACCGGCGACCGAAGCGTTGTCCAGCTTGGCCGCAGCGGCCAGTAGCCGGTCGGTCGCTTCCCGTACCAGAAGCAGGTCATGGTCATGATCGATCGCTGAGGGCATGGGCCCGACGATAGTCCCGCCACTCCTTCGGGTGAAGGTGGTGGACCACGACCGCAAATCGAATGTGCGTGCTATAGGCTCGACCGAGGCATCCTTGACAGTCGGGCCGCTCAACGCAATCCCGCTGTCTCAGTCGTTAGCAGTCCATCGCTGAGGCGGCCCTCGTAGTCTGAGAAACGGGGCCCCGCCCCCGCTCTCCCATCAAGAAAGGTGCGGACCGGCGTGGCCGACCGTCTCATCGTCCGTGGCGCGCGCGAGCACAACCTGAAGAACGTGTCGCTCGACCTCCCGCGTGATTCCCTCATCGTGTTCACCGGCTTGTCCGGCTCGGGCAAGTCCTCGCTCGCCTTCGACACGATCTTCGCCGAGGGGCAGCGCCGCTATGTCGAGTCGCTGTCGTCGTACGCCCGGCAGTTCCTCGGCCAGATGGACAAGCCCGATGTGGACTTCATCGAGGGTCTGTCCCCTGCGGTCTCCATCGACCAGAAGTCGACCTCGCGCAATCCGCGCTCGACGGTAGGCACCATCACCGAGGTCTACGACTATCTGCGCCTGCTCTTCGCGCGCATCGGCAAGCCGCACTGCCCCGAGTGCGGCCGCCCCATCACGCGCCAGTCGCCGCAGGCCATCGTGGACAAGGTGCTCGAGCTGCCCGAGGGCAGCCGTTTCCAGGTCCTGTCGCCGCTCGTGCGCGAGCGCAAGGGCGAGTTCGTGGACCTCTTCGCCGACCTGCAGACCAAGGGCTACAGCAGGGCGCGCGTGGACGGCGCCACCATCCAGCTCTCCGAGCCGCCGACGCTCAAGAAGCAGGAGAAGCACACCATCGAGGTGGTCGTCGACCGCCTCACGGTGAAGGACTCCGCCAAGCGCCGCCTCACCGACTCCGTGGAGACCGCGCTCGGCCTCTCCGGCGGCATGGTCGTGCTCGACTTCGTCGACCTCCCCGAGGACGACCCCGAGCGCGAGCGGATGTACTCGGAGCACCTCTACTGCACATACGACGACCTGTCGTTCGAGGAGCTCGAGCCCCGCTCCTTCTCGTTCAACTCGCCGTTCGGCGCCTGCCCCGACTGCACCGGCATCGGTACGCGGATGGAGGTGGACCCCGAGCTGATCGTGCCCGACGAGGACAAGTCCCTCGACGAGGGCGCCATCCACCCGTGGTCGCACGGCCACACCAAGGAGTACTTCGGCCGCCTCACCACGGCGCTCGCCGACGCCCTGAGCTTCAGTACGGACATGCCGTTCGCGGCGCTGCCGCAGCGTGCCAAGAAGGCGCTCCTGTACGGGCACAAGACGCAGATCGAGGTCCGCTACCGCAATCGCTACGGACGCGAGCGGGTCTACACCACCCCGTTCGAGGGCGCGGTGTCCTTCGTCAAGCGGCGGCACTCCGAGGCCGAGAGCGACGCGAGCCGTGAGCGCTTCGAGGGCTATATGCGCGAGGTGCCCTGCCCGACCTGTCAGGGCACCCGCCTCAAGCCGATCGTGCTCGCCGTCACGGTGATGGAGAAGTCCATCGCCGAGGTCTCCGCGATGTCGATCTCCGACTGCGCGGACTTCCTGGGCAAGCTGAAGCTCAACGCGCGGGACAAGAAGATCGCCGAGCGGGTCCTCAAGGAGGTCAACGAGCGGCTGCGCTTCCTCGTCGACGTCGGCCTCGACTACCTCTCGCTCAACCGGGCCGCCGGCACCCTGTCCGGCGGCGAGGCCCAGCGCATCCGCCTCGCCACGCAGATCGGTTCGGGTCTGGTCGGTGTCCTCTACGTACTCGACGAGCCGTCCATCGGCCTGCACCAGCGGGACAACCACCGGCTGATCGAGACGCTCGTGCGCCTGCGCGACATGGGCAACACCCTGATCGTCGTCGAGCACGACGAGGACACCATCAAGGTCGCCGACTGGGTCGTCGACATCGGCCCGGGCGCCGGTGAGCACGGCGGCAAGGTCGTGCACAGCGGACCGCTGGCCGAACTGCTCACCACCGCCGAGTCGATGACCGGCCAGTACCTGTCGGGCAAGCGGTCCATCCCGGTACCGGACATCCGCCGGCCCGTGGACCCGGGGCGGCAGCTGGTGGTGCACGGCGCCCGCGAGAACAACCTGCAGGACATCGACGTCGCCTTCCCGCTCGGTGTGCTCACGGCGGTCACCGGTGTCTCGGGATCAGGTAAGTCGACGCTGGTCAACGACATCCTGTACACGCACCTCGCGCGCGAGCTGAACGGTGCGCGGTCCGTTCCCGGCCGGCACACCCGGGTCGAGGGCGACGACCTCGTCGACAAGGTCGTACACGTCGACCAGTCGCCCATCGGGCGTACCCCGCGGTCCAACCCGGCCACGTACACCGGAGTCTTCGACAACATCCGCAAGCTGTTCGCGGAGACCACCGAGGCGAAGGTGCGCGGCTATCTGCCCGGACGCTTCTCGTTCAACGTCAAGGGCGGCCGCTGCGAGAACTGCTCGGGCGACGGCACCATCAAGATCGAGATGAACTTCCTGCCGGATGTGTACGTCCCGTGCGAGGTCTGCCACGGAGCGCGCTACAACCGCGAGACCCTGGAAGTGCACTACAAGGGCAAGTCCATCGCCGAGGTTCTGGACATGCCGATCGAGGAGGCGCTCGACTTCTTCGAGGCCGTGCCGACGATCTCCCGCCACCTCAGGACGCTCAACGAAGTCGGTCTGGGATACGTCCGGTTGGGCCAGTCGGCGCCCACGCTCTCCGGCGGTGAGGCGCAGCGCGTCAAGCTCGCCTCCGAGCTGCAGAAGCGGTCCACGGGCCGCACGGTGTACGTGCTCGACGAGCCGACCACCGGTCTGCACTTCGAGGACATCAGCAAGCTGATCACGGTGCTCTCGGGCCTGGTCGACAAGGGCAACACGGTCATCGTCATCGAGCACAACCTCGATGTCATCAAGACCGCGGACTGGCTGGTCGACATGGGTCCCGAGGGCGGCTCCGGCGGTGGTCTCGTGATCGCCGAGGGCACTCCGGAGCAGGTGGCCGGGGTGGCGGCCAGCCACACGGGCAAGTTCCTGCGCGACATCCTCGAGGCCGACCGGATCAGCGACGGCGGGGTGCCGGCCGCGCGTAAGCCGGCCCGCAAGGCGGCCACGAAGAAGACGGTCGCGGCGGCCAAGGCTCCGGCCAAGACGGCGGTGACCGCCAAGGCGAAGGCGGGGACGGCCAAGAAGGCGGCGCCCGCGAAGAAGACCGCCGCGAAGAAGGCGGCGCCCGCGAAGAAGGCGGCGCGGGCACGTAAGAGCTGAGCGTGAGCCGGGTGGTGGGGGGGGGGTGTCCCGCCCCACCACCTAAAGTTGCCCCATGCGCGATACGGGGCAAAGGGTAAGAAAACTGGGCAAGAAGTTCCTTGCGCAGCCCTATTGGGAGCGGCCCGCCGAGAGTTATCTCGTGCGCCGCTGGCCCGACCTCTTCGCCACCTGTGTGGCGACGGTCTTCTTCTGGCTGTCGCTCACGCCCTCCCTGGTACCTCGCCCCTGGCTGCTGCAGGGCGTCATCGGCGGGATCACCGCCGCCATCGGGTACGCCGTGGGGAGTCTGCTCAGCTCCCTGTTCCGCTGGGTCGTCAAGTGGCGCCCCAGTCAGCGGGCCCGGGCGCGCTGCTGGCTGGCGTACTGGATCCTCAGCCCGATCCTCGCCGGCTGGCTGATCTCCGAAAGCGCCCATATGCAGCGGCAGTTGAGACAGCTGCAGGGCCTGCCGCCGTCGCTCACCTGGCACACACCGATGATCGGCCTGATCGCGGTGGCCCTCTGGCTGCTTCTCCTCGTGTGCGCGCGTGCGGTGCGGCTCGGCTCCAGCAAGTTCATCCACTGGCTCGGCCGAGCGCTGCCCCGGCCCGTCGCCATCGCAATCGGACTCGTCGTGAGCGCGGTCGTGGTGTCCACGGCCCTGCAGGACGTGGTGTTCGAGCGGGGCGTCATCGACATCGCCGACCGCATCGCCAAGGCCACCAACAGCGGGACCAAGGAAGGGATCCACCGGCCCACTTCGCGCTTCGTCTCCGGTGGGCCCGGTTCCGCCATGGAATGGGACGACCTGGGGTTCCAAGGGCGGAACTTCACCGGCTCGGTGCTCAGCGGCCGGCAGATCTCACAGTTCACCAAGGAGCCGGCGCAGGAGCCGGTACGGGTCTACATCAGCTCCTCGGCGCCCGAGGCCTTCGAGGACGAGGAGCCCTTCCGGGCGCAGGCCGAGCTCGCCGTCCGTGAGCTCGAGCGCACCGGGGGCTTCGAGCGGGAGATCCTGACCATCGCCGGCACCACCGGCTCCGGGTGGATCGACGCCAACACCGTCGAGAGCCTGGAGTACATGTACGGCGGGAACACCGCGACCGTCGCCGTGCAGTACTCGTATCTGCCGAGCTGGGTGTCGTTCCTCGTCGACAAGGAGAAGGCGGGCAAGGCCACCCGCGCCCTGGTCGACGCGGTCCGCACCGAGCTGGACAAGCTGCCCGCCGAGCGCCGCCCCAAGCTCGCCGTGACCGGCGAGAGCCTGGGCGCGTACGCCATCGAGGACTCATATCGAACGGTCGACAAGCTCCTCGGCGAGACCGACGGCGCCCTGCTGCTCGGGGTCCCCAACTTCTCGCCGATCGCCCGCGAGCTGCGCGACCGCAGGGACGAGGGAAGTCCCGTATGGCGCCCGGAGTTCGAGGGCGGCAGCAATGTGCGCTTCGCCCAGTTCCCGGCCGAGGACCTGAAGCGGCCGCAGGCGAAGTGGGGCCACCCGCGTGCCGTCGTCCTGCAGAACGCTTCCGACGCGATCGTCTGGTGGTCGCCCGACCTGCTGCTCGAACGTCCGCAGTGGCTGGACCAACCGCTGGGCCCGGACATCACGCCGGAGATCAACTGGTTCCCGTTCGTGAACTTCTGGCAGACCACGGTCGACATGGCCGTCTCCTACGGAGTGCAGGCCCCGCACGGCCACCGCTACGGCACCGGATCGGTCGACGGCTGGGCCGCCGTGGCGCCGCCCGAGGGCTGGACCGCCAAGGACACCGACCGGCTGCGCGCCCACCTGGACGCCCGCCCGACACCGTACTGACGTCGCCCGATGTCGTACCGACATTGCCGACGCCGTACGGGTTATGCCTTCGGCCCGGCGATCAGCTTGCCGTTCTCGACCCGGACCGGGACCTTCGGCAGCGGTACGGAGGCGGGGCCTTCGATCGCGGCACCGTTGACGACGTTGAAGCGGCTGCCGTGGCAGGGGCAGTTGGCCTCGTCGCCCTCGATCTTGTCCAGGACGCAGCCGGCGTGGGTGCACTGCGCGCTCAGTGCGGAGTACTTGCCGTCCTGGGAGCAGGCCACGAGAAGCCGCTGTTCACGGAAGAGCTTCGCGCTGCCCGCCGGCACGGCGGAGGCGTCACCCAGGTCGACCGGAGCGGTCGGCGTGGGGTTCTCGGCGTGGCCGAGGTCGGACTCCGTGGAGCAGGCCGCGGCGCCGAGCCCGGCCGTTCCTGCGAGGGCGGCGCCCTTGAGGACGGTACGACGGGCGGGGGCCTTGCCGGGCATGGAGTCTCCACAGCTCAGGGGGTACGACTGACCCGGTCGACGATACCGCCACAGATCACCCGGCCCTGCGCCGCCCACCACCGGCCGTCCTGCCACCGGCCTGGCGTCCACCACCGGCCGGCCTGTCACCGGCCTGGCGTCAACCGCCGGCCGCTCCCGCACCCGCCCGCGCCTGCCCCCGGTCCTCAATCGCCCGCGCTCACCAGCGCCCCCACGGCCTCGGCCGAAAGCCGCGACTTCGGCAGGAACCCGAGCACCGGGCTCTCGGCGATGAGCTCCTCGAAATCCTCCTGGGCATGGGTCGAGATCATGATCAGATGGGGCACGATCCCCGAGAGCCGCTCGGCCACCTCGAACCCGCTCTCACCGGCGAGATCGATATCGAGCAGCGCGACGTCGGGCCGCAACTCCCTGGCGTATACGAGCGCGTCGGTGCTCGATCCGGCGAGTGCGACCACGCTTGCCCCGCCCCGCTCGAGCAGCACCTTCGCGGCTTCGAGGAAGCGGGCGTTGTCGTCCACGAGGAGACAGCGCATCGCCATACGCCCAGCCTGCCAATGCTGTGGCCCGCACGCTTTCCTGCTAGCCGGAAACCTTGTCGGCGCCGTGCCAACTACCTTGATCGTACGCAGGGTTGGTGGCGGTCCCCGGCGCTAGCATGAAACCTGCCGGAAGCGCCCGCCATCAGTCGGCGGCGCGCGGAAGGCCGAGTGGCCGGGGGTGCGCCATGGGAGTGCGCAGGCGGTGGGTGCGGACGGGAAGAACCCGGAAGGCCACGCCGAGCGGCGGCACAGGGGCGACACGGCCCACCTCGCTCTTCGCCCGCCTCCGCGTGGGGACCAAACTGCTCCTCCTCGCCCTCCTCCCCGTGGGCGTCCTGCTCACCCTCACCGTCGTCTCCGCCGCGGGTCAGTGGCGGGAGGCGGCCCAGCTGCGGGACTTCGACCGGTCGACCCGGGTGTCGTTCGCCGCGGGAACGCTCGCCGACGCCCTCGCCCAGGAGCGCCTCGCCACCATGCTCGACACGCTCCGTCCAGGCCCGCAGGCCGAAGAGCGGCTCGCCGACGCCCGCCGTACCGCTTCCGCCGCACTCGCGGAGGCCGGACGCAGGACGGACGAGGAAGGCCGCTTCGAGGAGCGGATGGCGGAGATCCGGACGGGACTGGCGGAGGTGCGGCGAGATCACGACGCCCGGGCCGTCACCGTCGACCATGTGGCGGGCGGCTTCGGCGCCGTGATCCTCGATGTGGTGGAGCTGGTGGCGGCCGTCGAGTCCCGCGAGCCGAGCGCGTTCTCCCGCTCGGTGGCCGATGCCCATCTGTCGATGATCCAGGCCACCGAGGCCGCCGGCGCCGAACGCTCCGAGCTGGTCATCCTGTTCGCCGCGCCGCCGGGCGCCCCATCACCCACGGCCAGCCGCTGGCCGGCCCTGGAGGAAGCCCGCCTCGACACCTTCCGGCGGACGGCCTCGGGTCCCCTCAAGTCCCGGCTGGAAAAGGTCCTTTCACGTCCCGAGTCCGCTTTCGTACGGGAGGTGCGCGACCAGCTCGCCGCAGGCGGTTCCTGGCGCTACCCCACCGTGGAGCGCTGGGCCGAAGCCGCCTCGGCCAGGATGGACGCCTTGCGTACGGTCACCCGCGCCGCGGAGGAGGAGCTGCGGGACTCCGCATCCGACGGCGTGAGCGCCGCCGAGACCAGGGCATGGCGCGACCTCGCCCTGTTCCTGCTCCTGCTCGCCGTGGTCACCGCCTTCGCGCTCGCGCTGCGCCGCTCGATCGGCCGCCCGCTCACCGAAGTGGCCGACGGAGCCCAGGCGTTGGCGGCGGGCGACTTCTCGTACGGCATCCGTCACCACGGCCACGACGAGATCGGCACCGTCGCGGAGAGCTTCCGTGAGCTGCGCGGCACCGTCGAGCGGCTGACCGACGAGGTGCGGGCCATGACGCAGGCCGTCGACGGCGACCGGCTCGACCACCGCGCCGAACCGGCTCAGTTCGAAGGGGCCTGGGCGCAGCTCCTCGAGGGTCTGAACGGCACGATGACCTCCATCGCCCAACTGCACGGCCGCCGCAAGGAGGCCGAGCGCGAAGTGGAGAACCTGTTCACGCTCTCCGCGGACCTGCTGTGCATCGCCGACCTCAAGGGGTACTTCCGCCGGATCAACCCCGCGTTCGAGGAGGTGCTCGGCCATCCGCCCGAGGTGGTTCTCGGCCGGCCCTTCATGGAGCTCGTACACGAGGAGGACCGTGCCCGCACGCGCGCGGCGCTGGCCCGGCTGGGCGACGGCGAAGAGGTCTTCCGGTTCGAGAACCGCTATCGGCGCACCGACGGCACCTACTGCTGGCTGCAGTGGAACGCGCGGTCCATCCCGGAGAAGGGCCTGATCCACGCCGCGGCCCGCGATGTCACGGAGCGGCGCCGGGTGCAGAGCGAGCAGAGCGCGCTGCGCCGTGTAGCCACCCTGGTCGCCCAGGGGGTGCCGCCGGAGCGGCTTTTCGGTGAGGTCGCGCGGGAGGTCGGCCGGCTCCTGGAGACGCCGTCCGCCGCGGTCGTACGGTACGGAGCCGACGGCCGGGTCACCACCGTCGGCGACGCGGGCGCCGCGCCCCGCGCCCCGCACGAGGAACCCGCCGTGACCGCGGTGGCCGACACGGGCAAGCCGGTCCGCACGGGCGACGCGGCCGGTGTGCCGATCGTGGTGGACGGCCGTCTGTGGGGCGCCGTCATCGCGGCCGCCCCCGGCGGACAGGAGCTGCCGCCGGGCTCCGAGAAACGCCTGGCCGCGTTCACCGAGCTGATCGTCAGCGCCATCGCCAACGCCGACAGCCGGGCCCAGCTCGCCGCGTCGCGTGCCCGTGTGGTCGCCGCTTCCGACGCCTCACGGCGGCGTATCGAACGCGATCTGCACGACGGCGTACAGCAACGCCTCGTCTCGCTCCAGCTGGAACTGCGCACCGCGGAGGCCCTCGCGCCCGCAGGCTCAGACGAACTCCTCGAACGGCTCGCCCACATGGGCCGCGGGCTGCAGGACGCCTTCGACGAGCTGCAACGTCTCTCGCGCGGAATCCACCCGGCCATCCTGTCCAAGGGAGGCCTCGGCCCCGCCCTGCGCGCACTGGCCCGCCGTTCGTCCGTCCCCGTCGAACTCGATCTGCGGGTCCCGCGCGCCCGGCTGCCCGAGCCGGTGGAGGTCGCCGCGTACTACGTGGTCTCCGAGGCCCTCGCCAACACCGCCAAACACGCCAACGCCAACGTCGTGACGGTCCAGGTGACGCGCGAGCGCGGGGCCGTGGAACTGGTCATCGCCGACGACGGGGTGGGCGGCGCCGAACCGGCCCGCGGCTCCGGACTCATCGGCCTCGCGGACCGCGTCGAGGCGATCGGCGGCACGCTGCATGTCAACAGCCGTCTGGGGAACGGAACATCCCTGCTCGTACGGCTGCCGGCGCCCGCGGACGATCCCGGAAGCCGACCGCCCGGCGAACGCGAGGGGGAGTCCGGACGCCGACCGCCCGGCGAACGCGAGGGGGAGCCAAGTGGGGGGCCTTGGACTTGAATACCGCGTTCGCCGTGCGGCGGTCAGCCGGACGGACCGGGACTCCGTCCAGTAGAGGAGCGCGCCGCCGCGCGCCGGATCCGCTTGGCGCGGACCACGTCGGGGTCTCTGGGATCGAGACGGTCGCCATGTTCGGTGTGGCAGTCACGGGTCGACCACCGCCGACTGCGCTCGACCCGTGACTGCCGCATGGCTTCCGCCCTCTCGACCCGTACATACCGGGTTTCTCCCGAGGTCTTCAGCATCGCCCCCGAGCGGCCCCCTGTCGTCATGGCCAGCCCCCAACTCCCTTTCGGGGACGCCCCCATGGACCTCTTACCGCCAGCACCTCCCGGCTCTTCCCGCTAGCAGGAAGAGCCCTGGTCCGGCAGCATGTGCACGGACGGCCCGGCACGGTCTCGTACGCCGCCGACGGAGGGGACTGGCCATGGGAATGTCACAGGGGTGGCAGCAGGGGATGCCGAAGGGACGGGTCGTCCTCGCCGACGACGACGTCCTGCTCCGCGAGGGCCTCGCGAGCCTGTGCGAACGCGTCGGATACGCCGTGGTCGGCCAAGCCGGCGAAGCCGAGACGCTGCTCGCCCTGGTCGACGAGCACCGCCCGGACCTCGCGGTCGTCGACATCCGGATGCCGCCGGAGCACTCCACGGAAGGTCTCAGGGCGGCCGCGACCATCCGCGAGAAGTTCCCCGCGACCGGCATCCTCGTCCTCTCGGCGTATGTGGAGGTCGAGGACGCACTCGCCCTGCTCGCCGGCGGCCACCGCATCGGCTATCTCCTCAAGAGCCGGATCACGGATGTCGACGAGTTCCTGGAGACCCTCGACCGGATCTCCAAGGGCGGCTCGGTCGTCGACCCGTCGCTGGTGCAGGAGCTGGTGGCCGCCCAGCGCCGCGACGATCCGCTGTCCCTGCTGAGCGGCCGCGAGCGCGAGGTGCTCGAGCTGATGGCCGAGGGCCGCTCCAACGCCGGTATCGGACGGCGCCTTTGGGTCACCGAGGGCACCGTCGAGAAGCACGTCCGGTCGATCATGAGCAAACTACGTCTCCCCGAGGACACCGACGACCACCGCCGCGTCCTCGCGGTCCTCACGTTCCTGGAGTCCCGCTAGATCCGCACGGCCCCGGAGTCCCGGCGGCCGCTGCTTCGGGAGGCCCGCCTCGGGCCCTGGCTGTCGGTGGCCGCCAGTAGGGTGGATGCCATGGCCGACCCCTCCAGCTACCGCCCCAAGCCGGGACAGATCCCCGACTCGCCAGGGGTCTACAAATTCCGTGACGAGCACCGCCGAGTGATCTACGTCGGCAAGGCCAAATCCCTGCGCCAGCGGCTTGCGAACTACTTCCAGGATCTCGCGAGCCTGCACCCGCGCACCCGCTCCATGGTCACCACCGCCGCCTCCGTCGAGTGGACCGTCGTCGCCACCGAGGTCGAGGCGCTGCAGCTGGAGTACAGCTGGATCAAGGAGTTCGACCCCCGGTTCAACGTCAAGTACCGCGACGACAAGAGCTATCCCTATCTCGCGGTCACGCTGAATGAGGAGTACCCGCGCGTCCAGGTGATGCGCGGCGCCAAGAAGAAGGGCGTGCGCTACTTCGGTCCTTACGGGCATGCCTGGGCCATCCGCGAGACAGTGGACCTGATGCTGCGCGTCTTCCCGGTGCGCACCTGCTCGGCCGGCGTCTTCAAGAACGCCGCGCGCACCGGCCGCCCCTGCCTTCTCGGCTACATCGGCAAGTGCTCGGCCCCCTGCGTCGGCCGTGTCGACGCCGAGGACCACCGTGAACTGGCCGAGGACTTCTGCGACTTCATGGCGGGCCGCACCGGCGCGTACATCCGCAGGCTCGAGAAGGACATGCAGGACGCGGCCGAGGAGATGGAGTACGAGCGGGCCGCCCGGCTGCGCGACGACATCGAGGCGCTCAAGCGCGCCATGGAGAAGAGCGCGGTCGTCCTCGCCGACGCCACCGACGCCGACCTGATCGCCCTCGCGGAGGACGAGCTCGAAGCCGCCGTGCAGATCTTCCATGTACGGGGCGGACGCGTCCGCGGCCAGCGCGGCTGGGTCACCGACAAGGTCGAGGCCGTCACCAGCGCCGGCCTCGTCGAGCACGCACTGCAGCAGCTGTACGGGGAGGAGAGCGGCGACGCCGTTCCCAAGGAGGTCCTCGTACCGGCCCTGCCCGAGGACGAGGCGGCCGTCACGCAGTGGCTCACCCAGCGCCGCGGGGCGAACGTGAGCCTGCGGATCCCGCAGCGCGGCGACAAGCGGGCCCTCATGGAGACCGTGCAGCGCAATGCCCAGCAGTCCCTGGTCCTGCACAAGACCAAGCGGGCCGCCGACCTGACCACCCGCTCCCGTGCCCTGGAGGAGATCGCCGCCGCGCTCGACCTCGACAGCGCTCCGCTGCGTATCGAATGCTTCGACATCTCCCATCTCCAGGGCGATGACGTGGTCGCCTCGATGGTGGTCTTCGAGGACGGGCTCGCACGCAAGAGCGAGTACCGGCGCTTCCAGATCAAGGGCTTCGAGGGACAGGACGACGTCCGCTCCATGCACGAGGTGATCCACCGCCGCTTCCGGCGCTATCTGGCCGAGAAGGAGAAGACGGGGGAGTGGGCCGAGGACGGAGAGGTACCGGCCGAGGACGACGGACGCCCGAAGAAATTCGCGTATCCGCCGCAGCTCGTGGTCGTCGACGGCGGTCAGCCGCAGGTCGCGGCCGCCAAGAAGGCCATGGACGAGCTGGGTATCGACGATGTCGCCGTCTGCGGTCTCGCCAAGCGCCTGGAAGAGGTCTGGCTGCCGGACGACGACGATCCGGTGGTGCTGCCGCGCTCCAGCGAAGGGCTCTATCTTCTTCAGCGGGTGCGCGACGAGGCGCACCGCTTCGCGATCCAGTACCAGCGCAGCAAGCGCAACAAACGGATCCGCTCCAGCCCGCTCGATGACGTGCCGGGCCTGGGAGAGGCGCGTAAGCAAGCGCTTATCAAACACTTCGGTTCGGTGAAAAAGCTGCGGTCCGCCACAATTGACCAGATCTGTGAAGTGCCCGGCATAGGGCGCAAGACCGCCGAGACCATTCTCGCGGCCTTCGCCACGGCGGAACCCGCCGCGCCCGCGGTGAACACCGCGACCGGAGAGATCATGGAATAGACCAGCAGACGACCGACGGGGGCAGTACAGATGACCGAGCACGACGATGGAGCACAGGTGAGTACGGGCAACACGGGCACCACGATCGAAGCCGGAGAGGCCGCCGAGGCCGCCATCCCCGAGCTGGTCATCATCTCGGGCATGTCGGGCGCGGGCCGTTCCACCGCGGCCAAGTGTCTGGAGGACCTCGGCTGGTTCGTGGTCGACAATCTGCCGCCCGCGCTGATCCCCACCATGGTGGAGCTGGGCGCGCGCTCGCAGGGCAATGTCGCGCGGATCGCCGTCGTCGTCGACGTGCGCGGCCGCCGCTTCTTCGACAATCTGCGCCAGTCCCTCGCGGACCTGGAGGCCAAGAGCGTCACGCGCCGCATCGTCTTCCTGGAGTCCTCGGACGAGGCCCTGGTGCGCCGCTTCGAGTCCGTGCGCCGTCCGCACCCGCTGCAGGGCGACGGCCGGATCGTCGACGGTATCGCCGCCGAGCGCGAGCTCCTGCGCGAGCTGCGCGGCGACGCCGACCTGGTGATCGACACCTCCAGCCTCAATGTGCACGAGCTGCGCGCCAAGATGGACGCCCAGTTCGCGGGCGACGACGAGCCGGAGCTGCGCGCCACGGTGATGTCGTTCGGCTACAAGTACGGCCTGCCCGTCGACGCCGACCTCGTCGTCGACTGCCGCTTCCTGCCCAACCCGCACTGGGTGCCCGAACTGCGTCCGTTCACCGGGCTCAACGAGGAGGTGTCCGGGTTCGTCTTCAACCAGCCCGGCGCCAAGGAGTTCCTCGACCGGTACGCCGAGCTGCTCCAGCTGATCGCCACCGGGTACCGCCGCGAGGGCAAGCGGTATGTGACCATCGCGGTCGGCTGCACCGGCGGCAAGCACCGCTCCGTCGCGATGTCCGAGAAGCTGGCCGCGCGCCTGGCCGCCGAAGGCGTGGAGACGGTGGTCGTCCACCGGGACATGGGGCGCGAGTGAAGCCGACTCCCCGCCTGGGGCGTCTGAACCGTCTGGGCCGCAAGCGGGGCGCACAGCCCAAGGTCGTCGCGCTCGGCGGCGGCATGGGCCTGTCCGCCTCGCTGGCCGCCCTGCGCCGTATCACCGGTGACCTCACCGCCGTGGTCACCGTCGCCGACGACGGCGGCTCCAGCGGCCGGCTCCGCGACGAGCTCGGTGTGCTGCCGCCCGGCGATCTGCGCAAGGCCCTCGCGGCCCTGTGCGGAGACGACGACTGGGGCCAGACCTGGTCCCGGGTCATCCAGCACCGCTTCGAGTCGCAGGGCGAACTGCACGACCACGCCGTCGGCAATCTCCTGATCGTCGCCCTGTGGGAACAGCTCGGCGACCACGTCCAGGCCCTCGACCTGGTCGGCAAGCTGCTCGGCGCCCATGGCCGGGTGCTGCCGATGTCCGCCGTACCGCTGGAGCTCCAGGCCCTCGTCAAGGGGCACGACCCGGAGCACCCCGGCAATGTCGACCTGGTCCGCGGCCAGGCGACCGTGGCGCTCACGCCGGGCGAGGTGCAGTCCGTGCACCTGGTCCCGCACGACCCGCCGGCCGTCCCCGAGGCGGTCGCCGCGGTGCTCGACGCGGACTGGGTGGTGCTCGGTCCTGGCTCCTGGTTCTCGTCGGTGATCCCGCATCTTCTGGTGCCACAACTGCTCGACGCGCTCGTCGAGACGAAGGCCCGGAAGGTGCTTTCGCTCAACCTCGCACCGCAACCCGGTGAAACCGATGGCTTCTCACCGCAGCGTCATTTGGAGGTTTTGGCCCGACACGCCCCTAAACTCGCCCTGGACGTGGTGCTGGCCGATCTGGCCGCCGTGCCCGACCCGGACTCTCTGACCCACGCTGCAAAGGGCCTCGGAGCCGAGGTCGAGCTGGCGCCGGTCGCGTCGCAGGAGAGTTCCGCCAAGCATGATCCGGTGCTCCTCGCAGCCGCGTACGACCGTATTTTTCGGATGCATGGAAGGATCGGCCCATGGCGATGACGGCAGCGGTGAAGGATGAGATTTCCCGGCTTCCCGTCACCCGGACCTGCTGCAGGAAGGCAGAGGTCTCGGCGATTCTTCGGTTCGCGGGCGGGCTGCACCTGGTCAGCGGCCGCATTGTGATCGAGGCGGAGCTGGACACGGCGATGGCCGCGCGCCGGCTCAAGAAGGACATCCTGGAGATCTTCGGGCACAGCTCGGAGCTGATGGTGATGGCCGCGGGCGGACTGCGCCGCGGTTCGCGTTATGTCGTACGGGTCGTCGCGGGCGGCGACCAGCTGGCACGCCAGACCGGGCTCGTCGACGGGCGCGGCCGGCCGATCCGCGGCCTTCCGCCGCAGGTCGTCTCGGGTGCGACCTGTGACGCCGAAGCCGCTTGGCGGGGCGCGTTCCTCGCGCACGGCTCGCTCACCGAGCCGGGCCGTTCCTCCTCCCTCGAAGTGACCTGCCCCGGACCGGAGGCGGCCCTCGCCCTGGTGGGCGCCGCACGTCGGCTGTCCATCGCGGCGAAGGCCCGTGAGGTACGCGGCGTGGACCGTGTCGTCGTCCGTGACGGTGACGCGATCGGCGCGCTGCTGACGCGCCTTGGTGCGCACGAGTCGGTGCTCGCCTGGGAGGAGCGGCGGATGCGCCGCGAGGTCCGCGCGACGGCCAACCGCCTGGCCAACTTCGACGACGCCAACCTGCGCCGCTCGGCCCGCGCCGCGGTGGCGGCGGGCGCGCGGGTGCAGCGGGCCCTGGAGATCCTCCAGGACGAGGTGCCCGAGCACCTCGCGGCAGCCGGCCGGCTGCGCATGGAGCACAAGCAGGCCTCGCTCGAGGAGCTGGGCGCCCTGGCCGACCCGCCGCTGACGAAGGACGCCGTCGCCGGCCGTATCCGCCGCCTGCTGGCGATGGCGGACAAGCGGGCCCAGGACCTGGGCATCCCCGGCACCGAGTCCAACCTGACCGAGGAGATGGCGGACAACATGGCGGGCTGAGCCCGTACGCAGTACCCGGGGTGTGGGGGCACTGGCCCTCACACCCCTTTTGTGCTGCCGTATTGACATGATCATGGTGTGTCATGAGCCTGGCGGTCTGCGCACAAATGTGCCGGACAACCGCAAGGGGGGCTCATGAGACGAAGAGCGAACGCGGTGCTCGCCGCGGCTGCACTCCTGGCGGGCGGATTACTCGCCGCCCCGCCGGTCCAGGCGCAAGGCCCGGGCGCCGACGACCCCGCCGCCGCGGACGCCATCAAGGTGTTCCGCGCCGAAGTCACCAAGGAGCAGGTGCCGTTGCTCCTCAAGGCCGGCCAGGACGGACACGAACTGGCCGAGCAGGCACCCCAGAAGGGCACCGCGAGCGTCGAGCTCTATCTGACCGACCAGCAGGCCGGCCGGCTCCGCGAGCAGGGCATCGAGATGAAGGAGCACAAGGTCTCGGCCCAGGCCCTGAAGAAGCTCGCGGCCGCCGGAGACGGCGTCTTCCGTCCGTACGGCGGTGCGGGCGGCCTCAAGGAGGAGATCGTCAAGACCGGTCAGGCGCACAACAGCCTGACGAAGGTCGTCTCGATCGGGAAGACCGTCAAGGGCGAGGACATCCTCGCGCTCAAGATCAGCAAGGGTGCCGACAAGTACCGCGACGGTTCGAAGCCCTCCACGCTCTACCTGTCCAACCAGCACGCGCGCGAGTGGATCACCCCCGAGATGACCCGCCGCCTGATGCACCACTACCTCGACAACTACGGCAAGGACCCGAGGATCACCAAGCTCGTCGACAGCACCGAGCTGTGGTTCGTCCTCTCCGCCAACCCCGACGGCTACGACTACACGCACGCGGCCGACGGCGACCGCCAGTGGCGCAAGAACATGCGGGACAACGACAGGGACGGCGCGCACACCGCAGCCGACGGAGTCGACCTCAACCGCAACTTCGCCTACAAGTGGGGCTACGACAACGAGGGTTCGTCCCCCGACCTGTCCAGTGAGACCTACCGCGGCGCCGGTCCGAACTCGGAGCCCGAGACGGTCGCACTCGACCGCTTCCAGAAGCGCATCGGCTTCGAGTACGGCATCAACTACCACTCCGCCGCCGAGCTGATCCTGTACGGAGTCGGCTGGCAGGTCGCCACGCCGACCCCGGACGACGTGCTCTACAAGGCACTTGCCGGCACGCCCGAGAACTCCGCGGTGCCCGGCTACCGCCCGCAGGTCTCCTCCGAGCTGTACACCACCAACGGCGAGGCCGACGGTCACGCGGGCAACGTCAACGGCATCGCGATGTTCACGCCGGAGATGTCGACCTGCCAGACCATCTCCAACCTGGACCCGAACGACCCCTGGAACCCCGGGGACTGCGAGTCCGTCTTCACCTTCCCGGACGACGAGAAGCTGATCCAGGACGAGTTCGCCAAGAACATCCCGTTCGCGCTCGCGGTCGCCGAGTCCGCGATGCACCCGGACCAGCCCTCCTCGCCGGTCGGCATCGAAGCGCCGGACTTCACGGTCGACAAGTTCGCCGCCTCGTACGCGCGGGGCGCGGACCAGGAGGTCACGGTCACCGCGCGCAAGTCGGTGCGCGACAAGGAGCTCAACTACCGCATCAACGGCGGGCGTACGCACGATGAGGACCTCGAAGCGTGGCGCGGCGGTGAGCGCTTCGGCGGCGCCGACAACCTCCACTTCGACGAGTACCGGGCGGAGATCGAGGACGCCGATCCGGGCGACAAGGTCGAGGTCTGGTACACGGGCCGTACCAAGAAGGGCGAGCGGGTCTCCAGCGAGCACTTCACGTACACCGTCGTCGAACGCCCCCGTGCCTCGACGCTCGTGGTGGCCGAGGAAGGCGCCGCGCAGAAGCACGCGCAGAAGTACGTGGACGCGCTCAAGGCCAACGGCCGCAGCGCCATCGTCTGGGACGTGGCCACGCAGGGAGCTCCGCACCCGCTGGCCGTCCTCGCCCACTTCGGCACGGTCGTCCACTACACCGGCGACCCGGCTCCGGGCGGTCCCACCACCCTGGCCATCCGCTCGTATCTCAACGAAGGCGGCAAGGTGATCGTCGCCGGTGAGCGCGCCGGCGGAACCGTGCGTATCGGCCGGGCGAACTCCAACGACTTCGGGCAGTACTACCTAGGGGCGTACGAGCGCCTCGCGACGCCCGCCGTCACCACCTTCGACGGAGCCGGCGCCCTGGACGGCGTCGACACCCCGCTCGCGGGCGCCGAGGGCAACCCGCTCGACAGCGCCGGCCGCTACACCGTCACCTCGGACACCCTGCCCGCGGACGAGTTCCCGCTGTTCAGGAGCGCCCAGGCCGGTGCGTATCCCGGAGTCGCCAACCCGTACGCGCCGTACGAGGGGACCGGCATGGCCTCCTCGGTGCACGCGGACAACGACTGGCAGCGGCTGACCCGGACCATCGATCTGACCGGGGTCACCGCGGCCCAGGCACCCGAGCTGCGGTTCGTCATGAACTGGAACGTCGAGCCCGGCTACGACCACGCCCTGCTCGAGGCCCGTACCGCGGGCGGCGACGACTGGACCACGCTGCCCGACAAGAACGGGAACACCTCCCAGACCGTGCCCGAGGAGTGCGGGGCCGGATTCTTCATGCGGGGACACCCCTTCCTGGAGCGCTACCTGACCCGCACCGGCACCACCTGCACCGCGGGCGGCAGCAGTGGGGCGTGGAACAGCTTCTCCGGCGCCTCGGACGGCTGGAAGCCGGTGGCGTTCGACCTCAGCGCGTACGCGGGCAAGAAGGTCGAGGTGTCACTGAGCAACGTCACCGACCCCTCCTTCGGGCTGCGCGGCGTCTTCGCCGACAACGCCCAGGTGGCCGTCGGCGGCACCGTCACCGAGACCGAGGGCTTCGAGTCGGGGCTCGGTGTATGGGCCGTGTCGGCACCACCGGCCGGAAGTCCCAACATCACCGGCGACTGGTCCCGGACCGGCGAGCTCTACAAGCCCTACGCGGCCGTCACCACGCGTGACAGCGTGCTCGTCGGCTTCGGTCTGGAACACATCCCAGGTCAGGCGACACGCAATCAGCTCATGGGCAAGGCCCTTGCCGCACTGCGGCGTTGACAGTCTGTTGAAATCTTGAGCCCGGCTACGCACCGTAGCCGGGTCCAAGGTCCCGACGGCCCGTTTCCGGCGAACCGGTGCGGGCCGTCCTTACTCGTACGGACCTGCTCGATGTCACCCGAAGGGCTCCGGAGAGGTAGGGTCGAAGGCGGTCGGGGACATCCCATACAGCTCGCCGGCGGACAGTCCGGCGTACCAACGAGGAGATCGGTTCGTGACGATCCGCGTAGGCATCAATGGCTTTGGTCGTATCGGCCGCAACTACTTCCGGGCTCTGAAGGCCCAGGGTGCGGACATCGAGGTCGTTGCCGTCAACGACCTGGGTGACACCGCCACCACGGCGCACCTGCTCAAGTACGACACCATCCTCGGCCGCTTCCAGGGCGAGGTGTCGCACACGGCGGACACCATCACGGTCGACGGCCACACCATCAAGGTGCTTTCCGAGCGCAACCCGGCCGACATCCCCTGGGGCGACCTGGGCGTCGACATCGTCATCGAGTCGACCGGCATCTTCACCAAGAAGGCCGACGCCGAGAAGCACATCGCCGGCGGCGCCAAGAAGGTCCTCATCTCGGCTCCGGCCACCGACGAGGACATCACCATCGTGATGGGCGTCAACCAGGACAACTATGACGCGGCCAACCACCACGTCATCTCCAACGCCTCCTGCACCACCAACTGTGTGGCGCCGATGGCCAAGGTTCTCGACGAGAACTTCGGCATCGTCAAGGGCCTGATGACGACGGTCCACGCGTACACCAACGACCAGCGCATCCTGGACTTCCCGCACAAGGACCTGCGTCGCGCCCGCGCCGCCGCGGAGAACATCATCCCGACCACCACGGGTGCCGCCAAGGCCACCGCGCTGGTCCTGCCGCAGCTCAAGGGCAAGCTCGACGGCATCGCGATGCGCGTGCCGGTCCCGACCGGTTCCGCCACGGACCTGGTCGTCGAGCTGCAGCGCGAGGTCACCAAGGACGAGGTCAACTCGGCCTTCAAGAAGGCTTCCGAGGACGGTCCGCTCGCCGGCCGCCTGTACTACACCGAGGACCCGATCGTGTCCTCGGACATCGTCAGCGACCCGGCCTCCTGCACCTTCGACTCGCAGATGACCATGGTCCAGGACGGCAAGACGGTGAAGATCCTCGGTTGGTACGACAACGAGTGGGGCTACTCCAACCGCCTCGTCGACCTGACGGAGTTCGTCGGCGGCCAGCTCTGAGCTGTCGCTGAGTCAGGCACATCGATGTGAGCAATGGGGCTCGGACGGCGCGCAGTTGAAGCGTCGTCCGGGCCCCGTTCGCTTGTAGCTTTCCTTCGTTGTTTCTCCCTAGGAGTCCTTGAGTCATGAAGACGATCGACGAGCTTCTCGCCGAAGGGGTCGCCGGCAAGCGGGTCTTCGTCCGCGCCGACCTCAACGTGCCGCTGGACGGCACCACCATCACCGACGACGGCCGTATCCGCGCCGTCGCGCCCACTGTCAAGGCGCTCGCCGGCGCCGGCGCCCGCGTGGTCGTCGCCTCGCACCTGGGCCGCCCCAAGGGCGCTCCGGACCCGGCCTTCTCGCTCGCGCCCGCCGCGACGCGCCTGGGTGAAATCCTCGGCGCCGACGTGGCGTTCGCGACCGACACGGTCGGCGAGTCCGCACAGTCGACCGTCGCAGGCCTCGCCGACGGCCAGGTCGCCGTCATCGAGAACCTGCGCTTCAACGCCGGCGAGACCTCCAAGGACGACGCCGAGCGCGGCGCCTTCGCGGACCAGCTCGCGACCCTCGCCGACGTGTACGTCGGCGACGGCTTCGGCGCGGTGCACCGCAAGCACGCCTCGGTGTTCGACCTGCCGGCCCGCCTTCCGCACGCCGCCGGCTACCTGATCGCCACCGAGGTCGGCGTCCTCAAGAAGCTCACCGACGACGTCAAGCGCCCCTACGTGGTCGTGCTCGGCGGCGCCAAGGTCTCCGACAAGCTGGCCGTCATCGACAACCTCATCGAGAAGGCCGACCGGATCCTCATCGGCGGCGGCATGGCGTACACCTTCCTCGCGGCCCAGGGCTACGAGGTCGGTCTGTCCCTGCTGCAGAAGGACCAGATCCCGGCCGTCCAGGAGTACCTGAAGCGGGCCGAGGCCAAGGGCGTCGAGTTCGTGCTCCCCGTCGACGTCCGGGTCTCCGCGGACTTCCCCGACCTCAAGAACCAGGTCGATGTCCACCCCGACATCGTGGCCGCCACCGCCATCCCGGCGGACAAGGAGGGCCTGGACATCGGCCCGAAGACCGAGGAACTGTACGCTGCCAAGCTGCAGGACGCCGCCACCGTGTTCTGGAACGGCCCGATGGGTGTCTTCGAGCACAAGGACTTCGCGAACGGCACCCGCGCGGTCGCCAAGGGCCTCGTGGACTCCTCCGCCTTCTCCGTGGTCGGCGGCGGCGACTCGGCCGCCGCGTTCCGCATCCTCGGCTTCAGTGAGGACAAGGTCGGTCACATCTCGACCGGCGGCGGCGCCTCGCTTGAGTACCTCGAGGGCAAGTCCCTCCCCGGCCTCGTAGCACTGGAGAAGTGAAGATCATGACGCGCATGCCCCTGATGGCAGGCAACTGGAAGATGAACCTCAACCACCTCGAGGCCATCGCCCACACCCAGAAGCTCGCCTTCGCGCTCGCCGACAAGGACTACGAGGCCGTCGAGGTCGCGGTCCTGCCGCCCTTCACGGACCTGCGCGGTGTGCAGACCCTGGTCGACGGCGACAAGCTCAAGATCAAGTACGGCGCCCAGGACATCTCGGCGTTCGACTCCGGTGCCTACACCGGTGAGATCTCGGGCCCGATGCTCTCCAAGCTGAAGTGCACCTACGTGGCCATCGGCCACTCGGAGCGCCGCCAGTACCACAACGAGACCGACCAGATCTGCAACGCCAAGGTCAAGGCCGCCTACAAGCACGGCATCACGCCGATCCTGTGCGTCGGCGAAGGCCTGGAGATCCGCAAGGCCGGCCAGCAGGTCCAGTACACGCTGAACCAGGTCGACGGCGCGCTCAAGGACATCCCGGCCGAGCAGGCCGAGTCCATCGTGATCGCGTACGAGCCGGTCTGGGCCATCGGAACCGGCGAGGTCGCCACCCCCGAGGACGCCCAGGAGGTCTGCGGTGCGATCCGCGGGCGTCTGGCCGAGCTGTACTCGCAGGAGCTGGCCGACAAGGTCCGCATCCAGTACGGCGGCTCCGTGAAGTCCGGCAACGTCGCCGCGATCATGGCGCAGCCCGATGTGGACGGCGCCCTGGTGGGCGGTGCCGCGCTCGACGCCGACGAGTTCGTCAAGATCGTCCGGTTCCGCGACCAGTAGGGTCCGGTACCCTGACGGGGGTCGGCTTCCTCTCCGAGGAGCGGCCCCCGTCTTTCTGTCCGAATCCGAGGAAGTTGGTCCAGCCGTGGTTATGGGCTTCTCGATCGCCCTGATCGTCTTCAGCCTGCTGCTGATGCTCCTTGTCCTGATGCACAAGGGAAAGGGCGGCGGCCTCTCCGACATGTTCGGTGGCGGTATGCAGTCCTCCGTCGGCGGCTCCTCCGTCGCAGAGCGCAACCTCGACCGCATCACCATCGTGGTCGGTCTGCTGTGGTTCGCCTGCATCGTGGTGCTCGGCCTGCTGATGAAGCTGGACAGCTGAGCCTTTTCCGCACTTCTGCGTAGCTTCGCCTTTCGGGCAGCCGCCTCGTTTTCGGGGCGGCTGCCCGTTTTGCTGCCCGTTTCGTTACGGCGGGACTTCGTTCCCCCGTCCACGCCGGGACTTACGCTGTGCTTAATATGGGCGTACGTCTCGGGGTGGGGGTGTAACTCCAATCACTGGACGCGCGTTGGGCCTTCCGTAAACTGGCTCAGCCTGGTGGCACCCGCGGCGCAGCCGCCGGTGGGCAACGCTGTGCAGCACCGTTACGCAGGGAGTTACGACCGTGGCAAGTGGCAACGCGATCCGTGGAAGTCGGGTCGGAGCGGGGCCGATGGGCGAGGCCGAGCGAGGCGAGTCAGCGCCGCGCCTGCGCATCTCCTTCTGGTGCTCCAACGGGCATGAGACGCAGCCCAGTTTCGCCAGCGACGCGCAGGTACCGGACACCTGGGACTGTCCGCGCTGCGGCTTCCCGGCAGGTCAGGACCGGGACAATCCGCCGGACCCGCCGCGCACCGAGCCGTACAAGACGCATCTCGCGTATGTGCGCGAGCGGCGCAGCGACGCGGACGGCGAGGCGATCCTCGCGGAAGCGCTCGCGAAACTGCGGGGCGAGATTTAGCAGTTGAGGTCCGGCTCGACCCCTTCGGGGTGTCCGGCCGGACCTGTTTTGTTCCCGTCTGCCGCTCGGCCTCGGTCGATTGTCAGTGGCACCCTCTACGGTTTCGATCATCGGACCGAAGGGGGAGTTGTGACTGCTGTCGAGGCCGTGGGCGTTCAAGTGCCCACGTGGCGTGGCGGGTTCGGAAGGCTGTGGACGGCCGCGGTCCTTTCCAAGTTCGGCGACTCGTTGCGTACCGCCGCGCTGCCGCTGCTCGCCGCCTCGCTCACCGACGATCCCCTGCTGATCACGCTGGTCAGCGCGTGCGGCTATCTGCCCTGGCTGCTGTTCGGACTGCTCGGCGGCGCCGTGGCGGACCGGGTGGACCAGCGGCGCGCGATGTGGGCCGTCGATGTCGTACGAGGGGTCCTGATGGCCGCCTTCGCGGTGGCCGTGGCCCTCGGGCATGCCTCGATCGGGCTGCTCATCGGCCTGGCCTTCCTGCTCACCACCTTCCAGACACTCTTCGACAACGCCGCCACGGCCCTGCTGCCGTCCCTCGTGCCCGAGAGCGCCCTGGGCAGTGCCAACGCACGGCTGATGACCGGACAGCAGATCGCCGGCGGCTTCGTGGCCGCCCCGCTGGTGCCGGTGCTGCTGGCCGGCGGGATCGCGCTGCCGTACGGGGTGGACGCGGCCACGTATGCCGTCGGTGCGTTCCTGATCGCCTCCCTGCGGATACCGGCGCCCGAGCGGGCGCCCAGGCCCGCGGGCGCCACCTTGCGCGGGGACATCGCCGAGGGCGTGCGGGTGCTGTGGCAGGACCGGCCGCTGCGGGCGCTGTGCTGGGCGACCACGCTCAGCAACATCGGCATGGGCGCCCTGATCGCCACCCTCGTCCTGCACGTGAAGTGGTGGCTCGACGCCGGGAACGGCGGCTATGCCGCGGCACTCACCGCCTTCTCGGCGGGCAGCGTGGCCGGCGGGTTCGTCGCCGGGCGGCTCGCGGCGAAGCTCGGGCGGCTACGGAGCGTGCTCGTCGCCGGTGTCGTACAGCTGGCTTGTCTGCTCGCGATGGGCCTGGTCAGGGCGCTGTGGGCGGCGCTGGTGAGCCTGGCGCTCTTCGGCGTGATGAGCATCGTGTGGAACGTCAGCCAGCGCACCCTGATGCAGGAGCGCAGCCCGCGAGAGATGCTGGGCAGGATCAGTGCCGCCTACCGCACCCTCGCGGTGGCCGGAGCCCCGCTGGGCGCCCTGCTCGGCGGCGTGGTGGCCACGGCCTGGGGGCTGAACGCTCCGGCGCTGCTCGCGGCCGGAGTGTTCGTCGCGGCCGTAGTGGTCCTGCTCCCGGCGGGCCGGGTCGACGGGCCTCGGGGCGACATCTGATCAATTAGGTTGGTGGAGCAGGGGCGCAGCACTCACGCCGAGTGCTCAGGACGACAAGAAGGCTGGAAGTCCGAGATGAACGCAAGTGACCGTACGCGGCTGAACCAGATGCCCGAATGGGCGGCGCTGGCCAAGCACCGGGAGCAGCTGGGCGAGACGCATCTGCGCGATCTCTTCGCGAGCGACCCCGGGCGCGGCACCGGCTACACCCTGCGGGTCGGCGATCTGCACCTGGACTACTCCAAGCAGTTGGTCACCGACGAGACCTTGGCTCTCCTGCGCGAGCTGGCCGTCGCGACCGATGTGTTCGGGCTGCGCGACGCCATGTTCCGCGGCGACAAGATCAATACGACCGAGGACCGGGCCGTCCTGCACACGGCGCTTCGCGCGCCGCGCGAGGCCGTGATCGAGGTCGACGGGCAGAACGTGGTGCCCGAGGTGCACGCCGTGCTCGACAAGATGAGCGCGTTCTCCGAGAAGGTCCGCTCCGGCGAGTGGACCGGCCACACCGGCAAGCCCATCAAGAACATCGTCAACATCGGCATCGGCGGCTCCGACCTCGGCCCCGCCATGGCGTACGAGGTGCTGCGCTCCTTCACCCGGCGCGACCTCACCGTCCGCTTCGTCTCCAACGTGGACGGCGCCGATCTGCACGAGGCCGTACGGGACTTGGACCCGGCCGAGACGCTGTTCATCATCGCCTCGAAGACCTTCACCACCATCGAGACGATCACCAACGCGACCTCGGCGCGCGACTGGCTGCTCACCGAGCTGCGGGCCGGCCAGGAGGCCGTGGCCAAGCACTTCGTGGCACTGTCGACGAACGCCGAGAAGGTCGCGGAGTTCGGCATCGACACGGCCAACATGTTCGAGTTCTGGGACTGGGTCGGCGGCCGCTACTCGTACGACTCGGCGATCGGTCTCTCCCTGATGATCGCCATCGGCCCGGACAACTTCCGGGAGATGCTCGACGGCTTCCACCTCGTCGACGAGCACTTCCGCACGGCGCCCGCCGAGGCCAACGCGCCGCTTCTGCTCGGCCTGTTGGGCGTCTGGTACGGGGCGTTCTTCGACGCGCAGTCGCACGCGGTGCTGCCGTACTCGCACTACCTGTCCAAGTTCACCGCGTACCTCCAGCAGCTGGACATGGAGTCCAACGGCAAGTCCGTGGACCGCGACGGCAACCCGGTCGACTGGCAGACCGGTCCCGTGGTCTGGGGTACGCCCGGCACCAATGGGCAGCATGCGTACTACCAGTTGATCCACCAGGGCACGAAGGTCATCCCGGCCGACTTCATCGGCTTCGCCAAGCCGGTCGGCGATCTGCTGCCCGGCCTGGTCGCCCAGCACGACCTCCTGATGGCGAACTTCTTCGCCCAGACGCAGGCGCTCGCCTTCGGCAAGACGCCGGAGGAAGTCCGCGCCGAGGGTGTGCCGGAGGAGCTGGTCGCGCACAAGACCTTCCAGGGCAACCACCCGACGACCACGATCCTGGCCTCGGAGCTCACGCCCTCCGTGCTCGGCCAGCTGATCGCGCTCTACGAGCACAAGGTGTTCGTGCAGGGTGCGGTCTGGAACATCGACTCCTTCGACCAGTGGGGCGTCGAGCTCGGCAAGGTCCTCGCGAAGCGGGTCGAGCCGGCCCTGACCGAGGGCGCGGACGTACCCGGCCTCGACGCCTCGTCCAAGGCGCTGGTCGCCAAGTACCGGGAGCTGCGCGGACGTTGATCGCCGTGGTTCCGCGCGCCCGATAACAGGGTTCCGCGCGCCCGATATTCGGGTGCGCGGGACCCGGCCCGGGGGTGACACTGCTGCGGTTGTGCCCGGCGGATCCGTCCGCCGGCGCCCGACGGCCCGGTTCCGTCACCCTCAGGAAGGCCGCCCCCATGAGCCGCCAACTGCTCGCCGCTCTCGCCGATCCCGAGCGCCTCAAGCTGTACGCCAGCATCGTGCGCTTCGGTGACGCCACTGAGGCTGCCGCCGGCAAGGCCGGGCAGAAGCACCTGGCGCGGCTGATCAAGGCGGGTCTCGTCGAACCGCTGCCCGACGGCTCGTTCAAGGCCGACGCGTCCGTGTTCCAGGAAGCCCTGGCGGCCGAGACGCAGGGCGAAGAGCAAGGCGTCCCCAAGGAGTTGCGCCCGTTCTTCGCCGAGGGCCGGCTGCGTTCGATGCCCATGCGGCCCGCCGTACGCCATGAGCTGCTCGCGTATGTCGTCCGCACGCTCTTCGAGGAGAACCACCCCTACACCGAGCCCGAGGTGAACCAGCGCTTCACCACCGTGCACGACGACAGCGCCATGCTGCGTCGCTACTGCGTGGAGGGCGGGCTGCTGCGGCGTACGAAGGACGGCGCGAGCTACCAGGTGGCCTGAGGCCCGAGCCCCGACCTCGGGCGTGGGACAAGTCCGTCTCCCGGAAACGGAGTTCACCCTTCCCTGGGACCGCTAAGATCGCGGGTCTGCATACGGAACGGCACTCGGGGGAGTGGGCATGGTGCGACGGCGGTACGGGTATCGGCGCAGCGCGGCGGAGACGTCGCGCTGGTGGCCCAGAGGGGCGGCCTACGCGGTCTTCCATCCCTCCTGGATCCCGGAGCCGCTCGATCCGGTCGTCGACCGTCTGAAGCGGTACCGGATCATTGCCGGACTGATTGCCACGGTCGGCGTCTACACATCCGTGGCGGGCGGCTTCGATTTCGAACAGGTCATGGAGAACGTGCTCATCGCCGGTCTCGTCCTCATGGTCATCACCCCGCTCACGGTCGGCGTGATGCTGCTCGTCTGGCGCCGCAGCGGTCCGCTGGGGGCCCTGAAGTCCCCGCTGCTCGGCTCGCTGCGCGTGTTGCTCTGCTTCGTGGGCGCCCTGGTCGGGATCCTCGGCATCCTGTCCCTTGCCGCCGCGCAGGGCGGCGGCGGCCTGGTGTTCTCGTTCTTCATGGCCTTCGGCGGCATCTGGGGGCTGATCTTCCTCGCCCAGGCGGCCGTCCAGGTCAACAGCAACTTCTTCGGATCGGCGGCCATCCACCGCTGTCTGCCGCCGCTCCTTGCGACGGTCACCAGCTGGCTGATGGCGTTGCCCGATCTGCTCACCGGCGATCTGCACGGCCTGAGCTTCACCATGGGCGTTCTCTTCATCCTGGGCGCCCCCGTGGCGGTGACGGGCATCGCCCTCTTCGAGATGAGCCGCCTGCGCCGCCATCACGGCATCCGTCTCTCGGCGCACCCGCACGTCCGTGCGACGCCCACGGTCCCGCCGCCCCGGCCGCCGCATGTGCCGCCGCCGGGGCAGGGCTTTCCGTACGGGCCGCCGAATGGGAATCCCTACGGCCCGCCACAGGGGCAGCCGTACGGTCCGCCCCAGGGGCACCCGTACGGACCTCCGCAGACACACCCGTACGGCGCCGGGGGGCCCAACCCGGGTAACCCGTACGGGAGTTGACCGGCGTATCCCGGAGCCGGCGCTACCGCCGGGGCCGCGGTCATCGCGGCGCGGCGCAAGCTCGGACTGGCCGGCAGGGGCGTTGCCGCAGGCGGCCTACGCCCGCCGGGCCACCGCCTCGCCCAGCACCGCGCGCAGCGCCGGGCGGTCGGCATCGGCCGGGGAGTGCAGCTTCACATGGCGGTGGACCTTGCCCTTGCCCTGGAGAAGGCCCTCCGGGTCGGGCAGCGCCGCGCCGTTCGGCAGGCCCAGCGTGACCCAGGACGTATGCGGCGATACGACGAAGACCAGGCCCTTGTAGCCGGCGCCCGAGCCGAAGCCGATGTCGCCCCCGTCCACGGTGACCACCGCGTCGGGATACAGCTCCAGGATCAGGCCGACCGCCCGCCAGGCCGTTTCCGCGACTGCGGGGGACTGGCGGGCAAGCAGGGCCTGGACCTCGGGGGTCATGCCAGCGCCGGCGGGTACAGCTCGCGCGGCAACTGGGAAGCCGCCGCGGAGTCGAGCAGCCAGAGCGTGCGGGCGCGGCCGTACGCACCCGCCGCCGGTGCCTGGATCTCACCCGCGCCGGACAGCGCGATCGCCGCCGCCTTCGCCTTGTCCTCGCCCGCCGCGAGCAGCCACACCTCACGCGCCGCGCGGATCGCGGGGAGCGTGAGCGAGATGCGCGTGGGCGGGGGCTTGGGCGCACCGTGGACGCCGATCACCATGCGGTCCGTCTCGCGGACACCGGGGTGCTCGGGGAACAGCGATGCCACGTGGGTGTCCGGGCCGACACCGAGCAACAGCACGTCGAAGGAGGGGACTTCGGCGTGGTTCTCGGGGCGTGCGGCTGCCGCGAGCTCCTGCGCGTAGGCCTCCGCCGCCGCGTCGGCGTCGTTCCCGTACGCACCGTCCGAAGCCGGCATCGCATGCACACGCGCCGGGTCGAGCGGCACCGCGTCGAGCAGGGCCTCGCGGGCCTGTGTGACATTGCGGTCCGGGTCGCCCTCCGGCAGGAACCTTTCGTCGCCCCACCACAGATCGAGTCGCGACCAGTCGATCGCGTCCCGGGCCGGAGAGGCGGCGAGGGCGGCGAGCAGACCGTTGCCGTTACGGCCGCCTGTGAGGACCACCGACGCCGCACCGCGCGCGGCCTGGGCGTCCACGATCTTCGTGAGCAGCCGGGCCGCGGCGGCCTGCGCCATCAGGTCCTTGTCGCGGTGGACGACCAGCTGGGGCGAGGAGCTCACTTGCTCGCCGCCTTCTTGGCCGGACGGGCGGCGGACTTCTTCTTCGAGGCGGCGGAGGCGGACTCCCCGCCCGAGCCGGACGCCGATTCCGCTGATTGCGTCGACTCCACCGGCGGCACCGTCTGCATCGAACCCGGCTCGCCCAGCCGGTCCACGCCGAACTTCAGCGCGGACGCATACGTGTCGTCCGGGTCGAGCCGCCGCAGCTCCTCCGCGATCAGCTCGGCCGTCTCGCGGCGCTTGAGCGCCACGGCACGGTCGGGCTGGCCCTGCATGGAGAGCGTCGCGAGGGAGCCGTCGGCGCGGTCCAGGACGATCGGGCCGCAGTCGGTGCTCATCCGGACCGCGGTCAGACCGGGCCCCGCCGACAGGGTGCGGTGCACCGGGACGCCGAGCCGGTCCGCCAGCCACATCGCGAGCAGCTCGCAGCTGGGGTTGAACTCCTCGCCCTCCACCTCGACCTCGGTCACCTTGCAGGTCACCTGGTCGAGCGCGGCGGCCAGCATCGAGCGCCAGGGCGTGATGCGGGTCCAGGACAGGTCCGTGTCGCCGGGGGTGTACGTGTCGGCGCGCGCGGTCAGTTCGTGGATGGGCTGCTCGGCCGCGTACGTATCGGTGACACGGCGCTGGGCCAGCGCACCGAGCGGGTCGGTGGCGGGCGACAGCGGGGCGTTCACCGGCCACCAGACGACGACCGGAGCGTCGGGCAGCAGCAGCGGGAGTACCACGGACTGGGCGTGGTTGATGATCTCGCCGTGCAGGCGCAGCACCACGGTCTCACCCGTGCCCGCGTCCGCGCCGACCCTGACCTCGGCGTCGAGCCGGGACTGGGTGCGGTCGCGGGGCGAGCGCGATGCGCGCTTGATGACCACGAGCGTGCGCGAGGGGTGCTCGCGCGAGGCGTCGCTCGCGGCCTTGAGCGCGTCGTAGGCGTTCTCCTCGTCGGTGACGATGACGAGGGTGAGCACCATGCCGACGGCGGGGGTGCCGATGGCCCGGCGCCCCTTGACGAGCGCCTTGTTGATCTTGCTGGAGGTGGTGTCCGTGAGGTCGATCTTCATGGCCGACGCCAGCTCCGTCCGTCTCGTTCGAGCATTTCGTCCGCCTCGGCGGGACCCCAGGTGCCCGCCGGATACTCGGCGGCCTTGCCGTTGCTGTCCCAGTACTGCTCGATCGGATCGAGGATCTTCCAGGACAGCTCGACCTCCTCCGTACGCGGGAAGAGGTTGGAGTCGCCGAGCAGGACATCGAGGATCAGGCGCTCGTACGCCTCGGGGCTCGACTCCGTGAAGGACTCGCCGTACGCGAAGTCCATGGACACGTCCCGGACCTCCATCGACGTGCCCGGCACCTTGGAGCCGAAGCGCACCGTCACGCCCTCGTCCGGCTGGACCCGGATGACCAGGGCGTTGCGGCCCAGCTCCTCGGTCGCCGTGTGGTCGAACGGGGAGTGCGGAGCGCGCTGGAAGACCACCGCGATCTCCGTGACCCGGCGGCCCAGGCGCTTGCCGGTGCGCAGATAGAACGGCACACCCGCCCAGCGGCGGTTGTCGATCTGCAGCTTCACCGCGGCATAGGTGTCGGTCTTGGAGGACGCGTTGATGCCGTCCTCCTGGAGATAACCGATGACCTTCTCGCCGCCCTGCCAGCCGGCCGTGTACTGGCCGCGCACCGTGCCGGTCGACAGGTCGTCGGGCAGCTTGACCGCGCCGAGCACCTTGGTCTTCTCGGCCGCGAGCGCGTCCGCGTCGAAGGAGGCGGGCTCCTCCATCGCGGTCAGCGCGAGCAGTTGGAGCAGGTGGTTCTGGATGACGTCACGCGCGGCGCCGATGCCGTCGTAGTAGCCGGCGCGGCCGCCGATGCCGATGTCCTCGGCCATCGTGATCTGGACGTGGTCGACATACGACCGGTTCCAGAGCGGCTCGAAGAGCGTGTTGGCGAAGCGGAGCGCCAGGATGTTCTGGACGGTCTCCTTGCCGAGGTAGTGGTCGATCCGGAACACCTGGTCCGGCTTGAACACCTCGTGCACGATCGAGTTCAGCTCCTGCGCGGAGACGAGATCGTGCCCGAAGGGCTTCTCGATCACCGCGCGCCGCCAGGCGTCGCCCGCCTGGTCGGCGAGGCCGTGCTTCTTGAGCTGCTTGACGACCTTCGGGAAGAACTTCGGCGGTACGGAGAGATAGAACGCGAAGTTCCCGCCCGTGCCCTGCTTCTTGTCCAGGTCCTCGATGGTGGCCTTGAGCGTTTCGAAGGCGTCGTCGTCGTCGAAGTCGCCCTGCACGAACCGCATGCCCTGGATCAGCTGCTGCCAGACCTCCTCGCGGAAGGGGGTTCTGGCGTGCTCCTTGACGGCGTCGTGCACCTCCTGCGCGAAGTCCTCGTCCTGCCACTCGCGGCGCGCGAAGCCGACGAGCGAGAAGCCCGGCGGCAGCAGGCCGCGGTTGGCCAGGTCGTACACAGCAGGCATCAGCTTTTTGCGTGACAAATCACCCGTGACGCCGAAGATCACCAGGCCCGACGGCCCCGCGATACGCGGGAGCCGTCGGTCTGCGGCGTCACGGAGCGGATTGGCTCCGATTGCGGTCAAGGTGTCAGCCCTCCGAGGGAGCGAGCTTCTTGAGCTCCGCCTCAGTCGACTTGAGCAGGTCGTTCCAGGACGCCTCGAACTTGTCGACGCCCTCGTCCTCGAGGAGCTGCACGACGTCGTCGTAGCTGATCCCGAGCTTCTCGACGGCGTCGAGCTCGGCGCGGGCCTGCTCGTACGTACCGGCGATGGTGTTGCCGACGATCTCGCCGTGGTCGGCGGTCGCCTCCAGGGTGGCCTCCGGCATGGTGTTCACCGTGCCGGGCGCGACCAGGTCGTCCACGTACAAGGTGTCCTTGTACGCCGGGTCCTTGACGCCGGTCGAGGCCCAGAGCGGACGCTGCTTGTTGGCGCCGGCCTTGTCGAGGGCGCCCCAGCGGTCGGAGCCGAAGACCTCTTCGTACGCCTCGTACGCGAGACGCGCGTTGGCGAGCGCGGCCTTGCCCTTGAGGGCCTTGGCCTCGTCGGTGCCGATGGCGTCCAGACGCTTGTCGATCTCGGTGTCCACACGGGACACGAAGAACGAGGCCACCGAGTGGATCTTGGAGAGGTCCAGGCCCTTGGCCTTGGCCTTCTCCAGACCCGCGAGGTAGGCGTCCATGACCTCGCGGTAGCGCTCGAGCGAGAAGATCAGCGTGACATTGACGCTGATTCCCCGGCCGATGGTCTCGGTGATGGCCGGCAGACCCGCCTTGGTGGCCGGGATCTTGATCAGCGTGTTCGGCCGGTCCACCAGCCAAGCCAGCTGCTTGGCCTCGGCGACCGTGGCCTTGGTGTTGTGCGCCAGGCGCGGGTCGACCTCGATGGAGACCCGGCCGTCCTGGCCGTCGGTCGCGTCGAAGACGGGCCGCAGGATGTCGGCCGCGTCCCGTACATCCGCGGTGGTGATCATGCGGATGGCTTCCTCGACCGTCACCTTGCGGGCGGCGAGGTCGGCGACCTGCTCCTCGTAACCGTCTCCGGAAGAGATCGCCTTCTGGAAGATCGACGGGTTGGTCGTGACGCCCACGACGTGGCTCTGGTCGATGAGTTCGGCCAGGTTGCCGGACGTGATGCGCTTGCGCGACAGGTCGTCCAGCCAGATCGCGACGCCCTCTTCGGAGAGGCGCTTGAGTGCGTCTGTCATGGAAATTGCATCTCCTACGTGTCGTATGAAGCGTCTATGGGCGTCAGCGCTGAGCAGCGGCGAGAGATTCCTTCGCCGCGGCGGTGACCGCGTCGGCGGTCAGGCCGAACTCCTGGAAGAGCACCTTGCCGTCGGCCGAGGCACCGAAGTGCTCGAGCGAGACGATGCGGCCGGCGTCCCCGACGAAGCGGTGCCAGGTCAGACCGATACCGGCCTCGACGGCCACCCGCGCCTTGACGGAAGGGATCAGGACGCTGTCCCGGTACCCCTGGTCCTGGGCCTCGAACCATTCGACACACGGCATCGAGACGACCCGGGTGGCGACACCCTCGGCCTCGAGCGCCTCGCGCGCGGCGACGGCGAGCTGCACCTCGGAACCGGTGGCGATCAGGATCAGGTCCGGGGTCTCCTTGGAGGCCTCGAACAGGACGTAACCGCCCTTGGCGGCGTCCTCGTTGCGCTCGTACGTCGGGACACCCTGACGGGTCAGCGCGAGGCCGTGCGGGGCGCTCTTGCCGTAGTCCTTCTTGCCGCGGCGCAGGATCTCGCGCCAGGCGATCGCGGTCTCGTTGGCGTCGGCCGGGCGGACCAGGTTCAGACCCGGGATGGCGCGCAGCGCGGCCAGGTGCTCGACCGGCTGGTGCGTCGGGCCGTCCTCGCCGAGACCGATGGAGTCATGCGTCCACACGTACGTGACCGGCAGGTGCATCAGCGCGGACAGGCGCACGGCGTTGCGCATGTAGTCCGAGAACACCAGGAAGGTGCCGCCGTAGATACGGGTGTGGCCGTGCAGCGCGATGCCGTTCATGGACGCGGCCATGGCGTGCTCGCGGATGCCGAAGTGGATCGTGCGGCCGTACGGGTCGGCCTCCGGCAGCGGGTTGCCCTCGGGGAGGAAGGAACTCGTCTTGTCGATCGTGGTGTTGTTGGAACCCGCGAGGTCGGCCGAACCGCCCCACAGCTCCGGGATCACCGCGCCGAGCGACTGCAGGATCTTGCCGGATGCGGCACGGGTCGCGACGCCCTTGCCGGTCTCGAACTCCGGGAGCTTCTCCTCCCAGCCGGCCGGCAGCTCGCCCGCGTTGATGCGGTCGAACTCGGCGGCGCGCTCCGGGTTGGCGGTGCGCCAGGCCGCGAGGGACTTGTCCCACTCGTTGCGGGCCTCGGCGCCGCGCGCCAGGGCGCCGCGGGTGTGGGCGATGACCTCGTCGGAGACCTCGAAGCTCTGCTCCGGGTCGAAGCCGAGCACGCGCTTGGTGGCGGCCACCTCGTCGTCGCCGAGAGCCGAGCCGTGGGCGGCCTCGGTGTTCTGGGCGTTCGGGGCGGGCCAGGCGATGATCGAGCGCATCGCGATGAAGGACGGCTTGTCCGTGACGGCCTTCGCGGCCTCGATCGCGTTGTAGAGCGCCTCGGGGTCCAGGTCACCGTCGGGCTTCGGGTTCACGCGCTGGACGTGCCAGCCGTACGCCTCGTAGCGCTTGAGGGTGTCCTCGGAGATCGCCGTCTCCGTGTCGCCCTCGATCGAGATGTGGTTGTCGTCCCACAGCAGGACCAGGTTGCCGAGTTTCTGGTGGCCCGCGAGGGAGGAGGCCTCGGCGGAGATGCCCTCCTGGAGGCAGCCGTCACCGGCGATCGCGTACACGAAGTGGTCGAACGGGCTCTCGCCCGCCGGGGCCTCGGGGTCGAACAGACCGCGCTCGTAGCGGGCGGCCATCGCCATGCCCACGGCGTTGGCGACACCCTGGCCGAGCGGACCCGTGGTGGTCTCGACGCCGGCGGTGTGGCCGTACTCCGGGTGGCCGGGGGTCTTGGAGCCCCAGGTGCGGAAGGCCTTGAGGTCATCGAGCTCGAGACCGAAGCCGGCCAGGTAGAGCTGGATGTACAGGGTCAGGGACGAGTGACCGGCGGAGAGCACGAAACGGTCGCGCCCCACCCACTCGGGGTCGGCCGGGTCATGCCGCATCACCTTCTGGAAGAGGGTGTACGCGGCGGGGGACAGGCTCATGGCCGTACCGGGATGGCCGTTGCCGACCTTCTGTACGGCATCCGCGGCCAGGATGCGTCCCGTATCTACGGCGCGCTGGTCGAGGTCGGTCCACTCGAGGTCTGTGGTGGTCGGCTTGGTGCTCACCCTGGGTCAGGGCTCCTCTCCACATGCTCCACATGTCGAAACCGGCGGGCGTGCGCCGGTCGGGTCACGAGCCCGATGGCCTGCGCCACCTGGCTCGTACCGCCGAGCCTACCGCCGTTGGGCCGTGCATTTTTTCGACTCATTCCAGGGTGCCGGGCGCCGGGCGGATTCGCCTCCGGAAGGCGGCCGGACCGCCGAACGGGCCGGTCTGCCAACACGACCCACCCCCGCGGCAGGCGAGGTATGGCCAACCTCTACAGTGGCCTGGTACGCGCGAGCCTTTACCGGGTGTTCACATCGACGGACGTCCGACGTGGCTCGCTGGGAGTCTCTGTCAGGGGTGTGCGTGACGGCCGTTGAATCCCGTCCTGCGGGTGTGCTGAGCACGACGAGCACGAGCCGTCGGCCACTGAAGGCCCGGGTCATGGCGTTCGTCGCTCTGACCAAGCCACGGATCATCGAGCTGCTGCTCATCACGACCGTGCCGGTGATGTTCCTCGCCGAGCAGGGTGTGCCGGATCTGTGGCTGGTCCTCGTGACCTGTCTCGGCGGCTATCTGTCGGCGGGCGGGGCCAACGCCCTGAACATGTGGTACGACCGCGACATCGACGCGCTCATGGAGCGTACGTCGCAGCGTCCCCTGGTCACCGGCATGGTGAGCCCGCGCGAGTGCCTCGCCTTCGGCATCGCCCTCGCGATCGGCTCGACGCTGCTCTTCGGTTTCGCGGTCAACTGGCTGTCGGCCTGGCTGGCGCTCGGCGCACTGCTCTTCTACTCGGTCGTCTACACGATGATCCTGAAGCGGCGGACCTCGCAGAACATCGTGTGGGGCGGGATCGCGGGCTGTATGCCGGTCCTCATCGGCTGGTCCTCGGTGACCAACTCGATGTCGTACGCGCCGGTCATCCTCTTCCTGGTGATGTTCTTCTGGACGCCGCCGCACTACTGGCCGCTGTCGATGAAGGTCAAGGACGACTACGCGCGCGCCGGTGTGCCGATGCTCCCGGTCGTCGCCTCCAACAAGGTGGTCGCCCGGCAGATCGTGCTCTACAGCTGGGTGATGGTCGGCGCATCGCTGCTGCTCACCCCGCTCGGCTACACCGGCTGGTTCTACACCGTGGTCGCCCTGCTCGCGGGCGGGTTCTGGCTCTGGGAGGCGCACAGTCTCCAGAACCGGGCGAATTCCGAGGTCACGGGCGCGAAGCTCAAGGAGATGCGCCTGTTCCACTGGTCCATCACCTATGTGTCGCTGCTGTTCGTGGCCGTGGCGGTGGACCCCTTCCTGCGCTGAGTCCGGCTGCGGGCCGGATCACTTCAGCTCGACGATGACCTCCAGGTAAGCCCGCTCGCCCACGTTGACCGCCGTCTCGATGCCGCCGCGGTCCACCGGGATCACGGCGCCTGGGACCACGTCCGCCGCCAGGTAGTCCTTGAACGGGCCCGCCGAGTCCGGCTCGGGTTCGATCGCGATGCGGTCGCCGGAGATCTGGATCAGGAGATGGTCGAGGTCGTGGCGGTGGACCGCGCTGCGCTCGCCGGGTGCCAGGCGCAGCTCCCAGACCCGTACGCGGTCGTTCTCGAAGAGCAGCTTCGTGGCGATGTCGCCGAGGACGCGCTCGCTCATCTCCAGGTCTCCCGTCGTCAGTAGCCGAGGTTCTTGTCGACCTCGTTGAGGAGCGGACGGCCGCTCAGATAGCGGCTCAGGTTCTCGCGGAACAGCTCGAAGACACCCGTGAAGTGCTCGCCGGCGGCCGTCGCCACATGCGGTGACAGGGCCAGCCGCGGGGCGTCGTACAGCGGGCTGCCGGCAGGCAGCGGTTCCTCGCGGGTCACGTCGAGGGCCGCACCGGCCAGGTGGCCGGTGTCCAGAGCCGCGATCAGGGCGGCCTCGTCGACAAGGGAGCCGCGCCCCACGTTGCAGAAGAACGAGCCCGGCCGCATGGCCGCGAAGGCCCGCGCGTCCATCAGGTCCGCGGTGTCCGGGGTCTCGGGGGCGGCGGCGATCACCGCGTCGCAGCGGGGCAGGAACGCAAGGAGCCGCGAAGGCGCGTACACCTCGTCGACGCAGGCCGGGCGGGGTGCCGTGCTGTCCCGGCGGACGGCCAGGACCCGCATTCCCAGCGCATGCGCACCGGCGGCGATACGGGTGCCGATCCGGCCGAGTCCGATCACGCCGAGCGTGCGGCCGCCGAGCTGGGTGCCGAAGGGGCGGCGGGGGCCGCGTATCCGCTGGACCTCGTCGATCTCCCGTAGCCGCTTGGCGTGTTCGAGCAGGCGGGCCAGGGCGAACTCGGCGACGGAGGCGGCGTTCACCCCGGCCGCGGTGGTCACCCGGATTTCGCCGGGGCAGGCCGACAGGAGCTGGCCGACGCCGGCGCCGATGCCCTGGACCCAGCGGAGGTTCGGGGCGAGCGCGGCGATGGCGAAGGGGAGGTCTGTGGTCAGAATCACCTCGGCGCGGGCGAACAACTCGCGCTGGGGACCGGTCAGTTCCGGTGCCCGGTCGCGCGAGTGGTCATGCGGCGGTGGTGCGCTGCGGGCCGTGCGCAGGGAATCGGGCTCGACGTAACGGCAGTCGACCAGCTCGATACGCGGGTCCAGTGCGGCGGTCGCGGCGAGATCGGCGGCAAGGGCGCCCTCGGGCCGTACATCCCAATGGGGCGGATAGCTGATGCCCACCACGACCGAGTCGCCCATGGGCAGAGGTGGTACCACGGGCGGCTTGCAAGGGGAATGGGCACGGCCGCGTGGCCGAGGACACTGCGGGCGGGCGTCGCGCGTTGATCTACCCGTCGGTAGCATCTGGCCCATGGCAGAGACGAAGACGGAGACAGCGGCCCAGGACTCCGAGGTCCGGGACACCAAGGACGAGCGGACGGCGGCCAAGCTGGCCAAGCGGATCGGCGCGTTCGCCAAGGAGCACGGCGGGGCCGAGGCGCAGCTCGCCTATGTGGGGGAGCGCGGTACGCGGATCGTGCTCGTCGGGCAGGACGGCGGCTGGGGCGACCTGTTCGCGACCAGCCACGCGGTGGCCGAGGCCGCGGTCGCGAAGGCCGGGGTCACCGTGCACGAGGACTTCGACGGCGAGTTCGCGGCCAAGGTGAAGACAGGCCCGTACGAGTGGACGCGGATGGCCGGTATGCAGCTCGGCGGTCCGAAGAACGGTTGAGGCGGCGGCGGGCAACACCTGGAGCGGGGCTTCGGCGTTAGGACCGTAAGGAACAGCGGTCCAGCACAGGGAGCCCCGGATGATCGACACCCCGTCCCTGGTGGACCAGTACTGCCACGGCGTACTGCGCACCGAGCTCGGCCTCGGCACGTTCGAGTCCCATCTCGGGCGCGGAGAGGGCCCGCCCGCCCCGGGCACCACCTTCTTCGACACCCAGACGGGCTTCGCCGTACGCCGCTGGTGCCCGCCCCTGCTCGACCTCGAACCGCACTGTCCGGCGCCGCACTATCTGGCGCGGCGCCGTGAACTGGGAGTGGTCGAGGCGGCGCGACGGCTGCTCGGGGGCAGCGGGATCACCACGTATCTCGTCGACACCGGGCTGCCCGAGGACCTGACCGGGCCCGCCGAACTGGGCGCGGCGGGCGGGGCGTCGGCGCACGAGATCGTCCGCCTGGAACTCCTCGCCGAGCAGGTCGCGGACACGTCCGGGACCGTGGAGTCGTTCCTCGCGAATCTCGCCGAGTCCGTGCACGGTGCGGCCTCCGCCGCGGTCGCGTTCACCTCGGTCGCGGGCGAACGCCACGGGCTGGCACTCGCCCCCGAACCGCCGGACGCGGGCGAGGTGCGCGGGGCCGCGGGACGGTGGCTCGCGGCACGCCAGGTGGGCGGTGAGCTGACCGATCCCGTACTCCTGCGCCATCTGCTGTGGATCGCCGTCGCCAGCGGGCTGCCGCTGCAACTGCACTCGGGGGCGAGCAACCCCCAGCACTACCTCACCCGTTTCGCGCGGGCCACGGCCGGGCTCGGCACGGACCTGATCCTGATGCACGGCTACCCGTACCACCGCCACGCCGCCCATCTCGCCGGCGTCTTCCCGCATGTCTACACGGACCTGGGCCCCGCGCTCGTGCGCACCGGCGCCCGCGCGACGGGGCTGCTCGCCGAGATCCTCGAGCTCGTCCCGTTCGGCAAGCTCCTCTTCTCCAGCGGGGCCCGCGGGCTGCCCGAACTGCATGTGGTCGCCGCCCGGTTGTTCCGCGAGGCGCTCGGCCGGGTGCTCGGCGGCTGGGTGTCCGAGGGCGCCTGGTCCCGTGCGGACGCGGACCGGGTCGCGGGGATGATCGCGGCGGGGAACGCCCGGCGGGTGTACGGCCTGGCCACGTCCTGAGCCCGTGCCGCGCGTTCAGTCGCCGGAGTAGCCGAAGATCCCCACATGGCTCGGCTCCCGCTCGCCGCTGTCCGCGTACAGGAGCACGAAAAGGCCGGACCAGCGCATGTGCGGCTCGTCCAGCAGGGTGTCCGTGGGGCGGGGCCGGGCCGCGCGGGACGCTTCATGCGCCTGGGCGAGCAGGCTCTCGAACTGCGCGGGCGTCGGATGCTCCGTGCCGAAGTGGTGCCTGACGCGACCGGGTCCGACAGGACGCAGCGTCCCGTAGTCGTCCTCGTTCGCCGGGTCCGGCGGACTGGTCAGGTACACGACGCGCTGGATGTCGAGGATGGAGTGGGTCCCCTCCTCGCCCATGAACTCCTCGTCGTCCCACAGGTCGTCGAGGCACTCGTACGCGTCGTCTTCGCCGTACTCCTCGGCGAAGACCCGGGCGTGCAGCGCCGCCAAGGACGCCTCGACCGACCCCTCGTACGCAGTGACGTACTGCCAACCGCTGGCCCCCATGGCCCCCACCTTCGTCCGCACCCGGGCAAGATCGGGTTCACCTTAGGAGGGGGCACTGACATCGGGTGCCGGGGAGCGTGAAGGGACTAGCGCGCGCTCGTCAGTTGGGCCTCGCCCTGGGCCGGCAGCGAGAGTTCGAGCTCGGGGCGCTCGCGCAGGGCGAGCATGACGCGGACGATCGCGATCCAGACCATGCACGAGCCGAGCATGTGGGCGCCGACCAGGATCTCCGGCAGGTCCGTGAAGTACTGGACGTAACCGATCAGGCCCTGCGCGAGCAGGATCAGGAACAGGTCGCGGGTGCGGCGCAGCGGTCCGGGCGGGGCGTCGACGGCCTTGAGGACGAACCACAGGGCGAAGGTCAGCGAGACCACGACCCAGGCGAGGACCGCGTGCAGACGGGACACGTCCTCCCAGTTCAGCGGGATGCGGTGCACCTCGCTCGAGTCGCCCGCGTGCGGGCCCGCGCCGGTGACCACGGTGCCGACGGCGACGAGCAGCGCGGCCGCGACCGTCAGGAACCACACCAGCTGGCGCACGGACTTGCCGACCAGCGGACGCGGAGCGCCGTCGCCTTCGCGGGCGCGCTGCCACATCACCGTCGCGACGGTGATCAGCGTGGTGGAGAGCAGGAAGTGGGCGGCCACGGTGTACGGGTTGAGGCCGACGAGCACCACGATGCCGCCGAGCACCGCATTGCCCATGACCAGCCAGAACTGCACCCAGCCGAGCCGCGTCACGCTCCGGCGGTGCGGCTTCGTCGAGCGGGCCGCGATGATCGCCCAGCCGACCGCAGCGCACAGCACGTACGTGAGCAGCCGGTTGCCGAACTCGATCACGCCGTGGAAGCCCATCTCCGCGGTCGTCGTGAGCGAGTCGTCGGTGCACTTGGGCCAGGTCGGGCAGCCGAGGCCCGAACCGGTCAGGCGGACGGCGCCGCCGGTACCGACGATCACGACGTTCATCACGAGCGACGCGAGGATCGCGCGCTGGAGCATCCGCTGTGAGGGGGTCCAGCGCTCGGCGATGTAGGCGAGCGGGTTGCGCACGGCTTGAGCGACATCGGCTCGGGTCACGTTTGGCACGCGCCCATCGTAGGGGGACGGCTTGTGCAAGTTTTCACGAGGGTCCGCATGTGGCGCCCGGTTGATGACAGTTGAGTCCTTTTTATCTACGGAAGGGCGTGACGCAGGTCTTGACGCCTGCTGAGCCTAGGGGCCTAAAGTGCTAGGCAACTAGATAAATGGAGGCGCCGTGATCGAGTTCCATCTGAACGGCCGCTCGGGTCTCTCCCCGTATCAGCAGCTCGTCCAGCAGGTACGGCACGCGCTGAGGCTCGGACTCCTCAAGGAGGGGGACCGGCTGCCGACCGTCAAGGACGTGGCGAGCCGGCTGGCGATCAACCCCAACACCGTCCTCAAGGCGTACCGCGAGCTGGAGCACAAGGGACTCGTGGCCGCGCGCCCCGGTGTCGGCACGTTCGTGACCCGCACCCTCGCCGACAAGTCGCTGTCCGCGCACGGCCCGCTGCGCAAGGAGCTCGAGCGCTGGCTCACCAAGGCACGGCTCGCCGGGCTCGATGAGGAGAGCATCGAGGCCCTGTTCCTGAGCACCTTTCGTGGTGCCGGAGAGGAAGTAGCGTGAGCACCGTCATACGGGCCCGCGGCCTGGGCAAGAAGTACCGGCAGCGCTGGGCGCTGCAGGACTGCGACCTGGAACTGCCGGCCGGCCGCGTCATCGGTCTGGTCGGCCCCAACGGGGCGGGCAAATCGACCCTGTTGAACCTGGCGGCCGGGCTCCTCACGCCGAGCAGCGGCAGCATCGAGGTGTGCGGCGGCCCGCCCGCGGCCGATGTGGACCAGCTCGCCCGCGTGGGCTTCGTCGCCCAGGACACCCCGGTGTACGCGCGCCTCAGCGTGGCCGACCACCTCGCCCTCGGCCGACGGCTCAACCCGGGGTGGGAGGACGCGGTCGCGCGGGAGCGCATCGACCGCCTGGGACTCGATCCGAAGCAGCGCGCCGGCACCCTGTCCGGCGGCCAGCGTGCCCAGCTCGCGCTCACCATGGCGCTGGCCAAGCGTCCCGAACTGCTCATCCTGGACGAGCCGGTCGCCTCCCTCGACCCCCTCGCGCGGCGGGAGTTCATGCAGCTGCTCATGGAGGCGGTGGCCGAGCAGGAGCTCAGCGTCGTGCTCTCCTCGCACCTCGTCTCCGACGTGGAGCGTGCCTGCGACTACCTGGTGGTGCTCGTCGACTCCCGGGTGCAGGTCGCCGGTGATCTGGACGAGCTGCTGGCCACGCATCACCGCCTTGTCGGGGCGCGGCGCGATCCGGCGACGCTGCCGGGGAGCCAGCAGGTGATCTCCGCCAGCCACACCGACCGGCAGACCACGCTGCTCGTACGGACTCAGGAGCCGATCCTCGATCCGGGCTGGAGCGTGGACGGGATCAATCTGGAGGACCTGGTCCTCGCCTACATGGACAAGTCCGCTCCCGTCGTGCGGCGGCCGCGGCTGGAGGTGCAGCGATGATCTGGCTGACGTGGCGGCAGTTCCGGGGCTCCGCCCTGATGATGGCCGGTGTGCTCACGGTGTTCGCGGCGGCGCTCGCGTTCACCGGGCCCGGCCTGGCCGACGACTACGCACAGGGGATCGCCGCCTGCACCGGGCAGGAGGCGGGGTGCACACGCTTCCTCGACCGGTTCCTCGACAGCCATCAGTCCGCCTTCCTCGGGGTCAGCGGACTGCTGCTCCTGCTGCCCGGCCTGATCGGACTGTTCTGGGGTGCGCCGCTGGTCGCGCGGGAGATGGAGACCGGCACACTCCGGATGGCCCTGACCCAGAGCGTGCGCCGCACCCGCTGGTTCGCCGTCAAGATCGCGTTCGTGGGCCTGGCCACCATGGTCGCGGCGGGGATCGGCACGCTGGCCGTGACGTGGTGGGCGAGCCCGCTCGACAAGAGTGCCGTCAGCAGCTATCCGCGCCTTGAGGCCATCGTGTTCGCCACCCGGGGCATCGTCCCGGTCGGCTACGCGGCGTTCGCGTTCGCCCTCGGCGTGACCGTCGGGATGCTGGTTAGGCGTGCGCTGCCCGCCATGGCCCTCACGCTCGCGGTCTTCGCGCTGGTGCAGATCGCGATGCCGATGCTCGTACGGCCGAACCTGGCCGAGCCGGTCAGGACGACCGCGATGTTCTCCACGGCCAATATCGACGGCGTCGGCGAAGGCGGACTGCTGCATGTGCAGGCGAGCGTGGCGGACGCCGGGGCGTGGATCCTGTCCAGCCGTACGGTCGACAAGGACGGCCGCACCGTGGCCGTGATCGATCTGCCGGACGCGGACATGGCGAAGTGCGACGCCCCGCGACAGCCCGCGAAGGCCATGCAGTGCGTAAGCGATACGGCGAACCGGCTGGGATACCGGCAGGAGGCGACGTACCACCCGTCCAGCCGTTACTGGCCTTTCCAGTGGGCCGAGACGGGCATCTACCTGGCGCTCGCGCTCGGGCTCACCGGGTTCAGCTTCTGGTGGACCAAGCGGCGCCTGTAAGGACAGCTCCTGGTCGGCCGCTCACTCCCAGCGGAAGAAGCGCGCCGCCGCACCCAGCCCGAGCACCGCCCACACCGCGAGGATCCCGAGGTCGCCCCACGGGATCCCCGCGCCGTGCTGGAGCACATCGCGCAGACCGTCCGAGAGTGCCGAGATGGGCAGCAGGCCGAGCACGGACTGGGCGGCGTCCGGGAACTTGTCCAGCGGGACGATCACACCGCCGCCGACCAGGAGCAGCAGGAAGACCAGGTTGGCGGCGGCGAGGGTGGCCTCGGCCTTCAGCGTCCCGGCCATCAGCAGGCCGAGGCCCGAGAAGGCCGCCGTACCGAGGATCAGCAGGAGCACGACCGGCAGGGGATTGCCCTGCGGCGACCAGCCCAGGCCGAAGGCGATCGCTGTGAGCAGGACGATCTGCAGGACCTCGACGGCCAGCACGGACAGCGTCTTCGCGGCCATCAGCCCCCAGCGCGGCAGCGGCGAGGTGCCGAGCCGCTTGAGCACTCCGTACCGCCGCTCGAACCCGGTCGAGATGGCCTGCCCGGTGAACGCCGTGGACATCACGGCGAGGGCGAGGATGCCCGGGGCGAGGAAGTCGACCGCCTTGCCCGAACCCCCCGTCGTTTCAACAGGCACAGTCACGACGTCGACCGTCGAGAAGAGGACCAGGAGCAGGGACGGGATGACCACGGTGAGCAGCAGTTGCTCACCGTTGCGCAGGAGCATCTTCGTCTCGAAGAGCGCCTGCGCCGTGATCATCCGGCCCATGGGGGCGGCGCCCGGCTTCGGCGTGTACGTACCGGCGGTGGGTGTCCCGGTGCTCATCCGCGCAGCTCCTTGCCGGTCAGTTCCAGGAAGACGTCCTCGAGGGTGTGCCGCTCGACCGAGATCCGGTCGGGCATCACGCCGTGCTGGGCGCACCAGGACGTCACGGTCGCGAGCAGCTGCGGGTCGACGGTCCCGGTCACGCGGTACGAGCCCGGGGTGAGCTCGGCGGCGAGCGTGTCCATCGGCAGGGCCTTCAGGAGCGAGGCGATGTCGAGACCCGGGCGTCCGGAGAAACGCAGGGTGTTCTCGGCGCCGCCCTTGCAGAGCTGCTCGGGGCTGCCCTGGGCGATGACCTTGCCCGCGTCGATGATGGCGACGTCGTCGGCGAGCTGCTCGGCCTCGTCCATGTGGTGCGTGGTGAGGATGACGCTGACGCCGTCGGCGCGCAGCTCCCGTAGGAGCTCCCAAGTGGCCCTGCGCGCCTGCGGGTCGAGACCCGCGGTCGGCTCGTCGAGGAAGACCAGCTCGGGACGGCCCACCACGGCCAGCGCGAGCGCCAGGCGCTGCTGCTGGCCGCCGGACAGCCGGCGATACGTCGTACGGCCGCAACTGCCAAGCCCCAGACGCTCGATCAGGGCGTCCACGTCGAGCGGGTGGGCGTGCAGCTTGGCGATGTGGCGGAGCATCTCGTCGGCGCGGGCGCCGGAGTAGACGCCGCCGGACTGGAGCATCACGCCGATCCGCGGGCGCAGCTGCGCGGCCTGCCCGACCGGGTCGAGACCCAGGACGCGGACGGTGCCGGCGTCCGGCTTCCGGTAGCCCTCGCAGGTCTCGACGGTGGTGGTCTTGCCGGCGCCGTTGGGACCGAGGACGGCGGTGACACCCGCCGACGCCTCCAGGTCCAGGCCGTCCACGGCGGTCTTGCTGCCGTAGCGCTTCACCAGACCGGTGAGCGTGACGACGGGCTCGCTTCGCATGAGGACAGAGTCTAGGGACGGGTCACAGGTCCCTGGCCGCCGGGTCCGCAGGTCCGGTCATTGGTGACCTTTTCTGTCCGAAGCGGGACCGGAACGGGCCTAGCGTCGATATGTGACCACCATTGCGAAAAACGTGGCAGAGACATCCGAGCAGGCCGTCCACAAGGCCCATGACCTGCGGCGGACGCCTCCCCGCTATTTCGTCTCCGCTGTGCTCGCAGGTGCGTACATCGGCATCGGCGAGGTGCTCCTGCTCGTCGCGATCTCGCCCTTCGTCTCGGCCGGTTCCTCGGCCACGAAGCTGCTCGAAGGCCTGGTCTTCCCGATCGCGCTGACCATCGTGATGTTCGCGGGCGCCCAGCTGTTCACCAGCAACGTCATGGTGATGCTGATCGGCGCGCTCACCGGCCGCACCGGCGCCAAGGACCTGGTGGCCAGCTGGGTCACGTCCCTGTTCGGCAACTTCGTCGGCGCCTTCCTCTTCGGCGCGATGGTGCACGCCTCCGGGGTGGTCTCCACCGCTCCCGCCCGCGCGATGCTCGCCGAGATGATCCACGGCAAGGAAGCGCTGGACGGCGGTCAGCTCTTCTGGCGCGGGGTGCTCTGCAACTTCCTCGTCTGCCTCGCGATCTGGATGTTCTACCGGGCCAAGGGGGACGGCGCGAAGATCTTCGTGCTCTGGATCCCGGTCCTGGTGTTCGTCGCCGTGGGTTTCGAGCACTGCGTGGCCAATATGGCGCTCTTCGCGCTCTCGATCCTCGACGGCGGCGCCGGCCTCGGCGATCTGCTGCGCAATCTCGTGTTCACCGTGCCGGGCAATATCGTCGGCGGCGGACTCCTTGTGGCCGGCTCGTACTGGTTCATGGGAAGGCCCGAACTCGAAGAGGATCTCTGAGCCGATACGACAGCCCGATTGACCTCGGGGTTCACCACTCGTCACCCTGCGTATCCACTTAGGTCTCCCTAAGTGATGCACCGCACCCTGCCCCTGCCACCAGGCCGGTTGTCGGGGCCAGAGGAATTACGCAACAATGGCGTTGTGAAAAACGTCGGCGAGGCTTCGGAGGCTCCTGCGGGGGCCCCGCAGGAGGAACTCGGGACCGGTGAGCGCTCCACGCGCAACCGCGTCGCGCGCTCCATCCTGGACCACGGCCCGTCCACCGTGGCCGACCTCGCCGCCCGTCTGGGTCTCACCCAGGCCGCCGTCCGCCGTCACCTCGACGCACTGGTCGCCGACGATGTCGTGGAACCTCGCGAGAAGCGGGTCTACGGCGCTCGTACGCGCGGCAGGCCCGCCAAGGTGTTCGCCCTGACGGACTGCGGCCGGGACGCCTTCGACCAGTCCTACGACAAGCTCGCCGCCGAAGCCCTGCGCTGGATCTCGCAGTCCGCCGGCGGCGGGGAGCTCGGGGACGCGGCCGTCGCCGCGTTCGCCCGGGCCCGACTCGCAGCCCAGGCCGAGGGATACCGCGAGGCCCTGGAGAACGTACCGCCGCAAGCCCGCACCGAGGCCCTGGCCAGGGCCCTGAGCGCGGACGGGTACGCTGCCACTGCGCGTAGCGCACCGGTCGGCGAGCAGCTGTGTCAGCACCACTGCCCGGTCGCTCATGTCGCCGAGCAGTTTCCGCAGCTGTGCGAGGCGGAGACGGAGTTCTTCAGCCGTCTGCTCGGCACCCATGTGCAGCGACTGGCCACCATCGCCCACGGGGACGGCGTCTGCACGACGTTCATTCCTCGTAAAGACACCGAAACCACGCAAGACCAGACCACCACAGCAAGCACGGCCGGGAGGAACCCCGCATGACTCTCCCCATCGAGGAGACTGCCCACCCCGAACTCGAGGGACTGGGTAAGTACGAGTACGGCTGGGCCGACTCCGACGCGGCCGGCCAGGCTGCCAAGCGCGGTCTCAACGAGGATGTCGTGCTCGACATCTCGTCCAAGAAGAACGAGCCGGAGTGGATGACCAAGCTCCGTCTCAAGGGTCTTCGCCTGTTCGGCAAGAAGCCCATGCCGACCTGGGGCTCCGACCTCTCCGGCATCGACTTCGACAACATCAAGTACTTCGTGCGCTCCACCGAGAAGCAGGCCGCTTCCTGGGAAGAGCTGCCCGAGGACATCAAGAACACGTACGACAAGCTCGGCATCCCGGAGGCGGAGAAGCAGCGCCTCGTCGCGGGTGTCGCGGCCCAGTACGAGTCGGAGGTCGTCTACCACCAGATCCGTGAGGACCTGGAGGAGCAGGGCGTCATCTTCGTCGACACCGACACCGCGCTCAAGGAGCACGAGGAGCTCTTCAAGGAGTACTTCGGCACCGTCATCCCCGTCGGCGACAACAAGTTCGCCTCGCTGAACACGGCCGTGTGGTCCGGCGGATCGTTCATCTACGTCCCCAAGGGCGTACACGTCGAGATCCCGCTGCAGGCCTACTTCCGTATCAACACGGAGAACATGGGCCAGTTCGAGCGGACGCTGATCATCGTCGACGAGGACGCCTACGTCCACTACGTCGAGGGCTGCACCGCTCCGATCTACTCCTCGGACTCGCTGCACTCCGCGGTCGTCGAGATCATCGTCAAGAAGGGCGGCCGCTGCCGCTACACGACGATCCAGAACTGGTCGAACAACGTCTACAACCTGGTCACCAAGCGCGCCGTGGCGTACGAGGGCGCGACCATGGAGTGGATCGACGGCAACATCGGTTCCAAGGTCACCATGAAGTACCCGGCCGTCTACCTGATGGGCGAGCACGCCAAGGGCGAGACGCTGTCCATCGCCTTCGCGGGCGAGGGCCAGCACCAGGACGCCGGTTCCAAGATGGTGCACATGGCGCCGAACACCTCGTCCAACATCGTGTCGAAGTCGGTGGCCCGTGGCGGCGGCCGCACCTCGTACCGCGGTCTGGTCGAGATCGGCGAGGGCGCTCCGGGCTCCAAGTCCAACGTGCTCTGTGACGCGCTGCTCGTGGACCAGATCTCCCGCTCGGACACGTACCCCTACGTGGACGTCCGTGAGGACGACGTGTCCATGGGTCACGAGGCGACCGTCTCCAAGGTCTCCGAGGACCAGCTCTTCTACCTGATGAGCCGCGGCATGACCGAGTTCGAGGCCATGGCCATGATCGTGCGCGGCTTCGTCGAGCCGATCGCCAAGGAGCTCCCGATGGAGTACGCCCTGGAGCTCAACCGGCTGATCGAGCTGCAGATGGAGGGTGCGGTCGGTTAAGGCCTCCGGGCCGGCGGCCCTTCGCGGCCGCCAACCACCGTCTCCATCAAGCCACTTATACGTAAGAAAGAGAGCACTACGACAGCCATGGCTGAGGCTCAGAACATCCCGGCCGGTGCCACCGCCGGCGGCGCTGTAGCGGTGGCGGCGGAGTCCACCGTCGCCACCCGCATGAGCGCGCCCCCGTCCTTCGACGTCGCGGACTTCCCGGTCCCGCACGGCCGTGAGGAGGAGTGGCGGTTCACGCCGCTGGAGCGCCTCAAGGGTCTGCACGACGGCACCGCGAAGGCGGACGGCGCCATCAAGGCGCAGGTCGACGCGCCCGAGGGTGTCACCGTCGAGTCGGTGACCCGTGACGACGAGCGGGTCGGCAAGGCGGGCACGCCGGTCGACCGCATCGCGGCGCAGGCGTACTCCTCCTTCGAGAAGGCCACCGTTATCACGGTGCCCAAGGAGTCCGTGCTCACCGAGCCCGTGCGCGTACTGCTGCACGGCGAGGGCGGCACCACCTTCGGGCACACCGTGTTCGACATCGGTGCCTTCGCCGAGGCTGTCATCGTGGTCGACCACACCGGTGACGGTGTGCGCGCCGCCAACGTGGACTTCCTGATCGGCGACGGAGCGAAGGTCACCTTCGTCTCCGTGCAGGACTGGGACGACACCGCGGTGCACTGCTCGCAGCACAACGCGCTGGTCGGCCGCGACGCCACCTTCAAGTCGGTCGTCGTGACCTTCGGCGGCGATCTCGTACGGCTGCACCCGCGCGTCACCTACGCGGGCCCCGGCGGCGACGCCGAGCTGCTCGGCCTGTACTTCACGGACGCCGGCCAGCACCAGGAGCACCGCCTCCTGGTCGACCACAACGTGCCGAACTGCAAGTCCAACGTCGTCTACAAGGGCGCGCTGCAGGGCGAGCAGGCGCACGCCGTGTGGATCGGCGACGTCCTCATCGAGGCCGCGGCCGAGGGCACGGACACGTACGAGATGAACCGCAACCTGGTTCTGACCGACGGCGCCCGGGTCGACTCGGTGCCGAACCTCGAGATCGAGACCGGCGAGATCGTCGGTGCCGGCCACGCCTCGGCGACCGGCCGCTTCGACGACGAGCAGCTCTTCTACCTGATGGCCCGCGGCATCCCGCAGGTCGAGGCCCGCCGCCTCGTCGTGCGCGGCTTCTTCGCCGAGCTGGTCCAGCAGATCGGTGTCAAGGACATCGAGGAGCGCCTCATCGCGAAGATCGAGGAAGAGCTCGAGGCGTCCGTCTGATGTCCGTCTTCGTCAAAGCCTGCGCGCTGAGCGAGCTCGAGGAGGACACCCCGAAGCGGGTGGAACTCGACGGCACGCCCGTCTCGCTCGTCAAGACAGAGGGCGAGGTGTTCGCGATTTACGACATCTGCTCGCACGCGAACGTCTCGCTGTCCGAGGGCGAGGTGGAGGACTGCCAGATCGAGTGCTGGCTGCACGGCTCCGCGTTCGACCTCCGTACCGGCAAGCCGTCCGGCCTTCCCGCGACGCGCCCCGTCCCCGTATACCCCGTACAGATCGAAGGGGACGATGTGCTCGTCTCCGTCACCCAGGAGTCCTGAGGCACCATGGCAACGCTTGAAATCCGCGACCTGCACGTCACCGTCGAGGTCGAGAACGGCACCAAGGAAATTCTCAAGGGTGTCGACCTGACCGTGAAGCAGGGCGAGACGCACGCCATCATGGGCCCCAACGGCTCTGGCAAGTCGACGCTCGCCTACTCGATCGCCGGTCACCCGAAGTACACGATCACCCAGGGCACCGTCACCCTGGACGGCGAGGACGTCCTCGCCATGGAGGTCGACGAGCGTGCCCGCGCCGGCATGTTCCTCGCCATGCAGTACCCGGTCGAGGTCCCCGGTGTCTCGGTCTCCAACTTCCTGCGTACGTCGGCGACGGCGATCCGCGGCGAGGCCCCCAAGCTGCGTACTTGGGTGAAGGAGGTCAAGGGTGCGATGGAGCAGCTCCAGATGGACCCGGCCTTCGCCGAGCGCAACGTGAACGAGGGCTTCTCCGGCGGTGAGAAGAAGCGCCACGAGATCCTGCAGATGGAGCTTCTCAAGCCGAAGATCGCGATCCTCGACGAGACCGACTCCGGCCTCGACGTCGACGCCCTGCGCACCGTCTCCGACGGCGTCAACCGCGTCCGTGAGACGGGCGAGGTCGGCACGCTGCTCATCACGCACTACACGCGCATCCTGCGCTACATCAAGCCCGACTTCGTGCACGTCTTCGCGGGCGGCAAGATCGTCGAGTCCGGCGGCCCCGAGCTGGCCGACACCCTCGAGGCCGAGGGCTACGAGAAGTACACGAAGGGCGGCGCCGCCGTATGACACAGCTGCCGGGCCTCCTCGACACCGAGGCGATCCGCAAGGACTTCCCCGCCCTGGACCGTGTGATCCACGACGGCAAGAAGCTTGTGTACCTGGACAACGCGGCGACCTCGCAGAAGCCGCGCCAGGTGCTCGATGCGCTCACCGAGTACTACGAGCGGCACAACGCCAATGTCCATCGCGGCGTGCACGTCCTCGCCGAGGAGGCCACGGCGCTGTACGAGGGTGCGCGGGACAAGGTCGCGGAGTTCATCAACGCGCCCTCCCGCGACGAGGTGATCTTCACCAAGAACGCCTCGGAATCCCTCAACCTCGTGGCGAACATGCTCGGTTGGGCCGACGAGCCCTACAAGGTGGACCACGAGACCGAGATCGTCATCACGGAGATGGAGCACCACTCCAACATCGTTCCGTGGCAGCTGCTCTCGCAGCGCACCGGCGCGAAGCTGAAGTGGTTCGGTCTCACGGACGACGGCCGCCTCGATCTGAGCAACATCACCGAGGTCATCACGGAGAAGACGAAGATCGTCTCCTTCGTGCTCGTCTCGAACATCCTGGGCACGCACAACCCGGTCGAGGCCATCGTGCGCCGCGCCCAGGAGGTCGGCGCCCTCGTCCTCATCGACGCCTCGCAGGCCGCCCCGCACATGCCCCTCGATGTGCAGGCGCTGCAGGCCGACTTCGTGGCCTTCACCGGCCACAAGATGTGCGGCCCGACCGGCATCGGTGTGCTGTGGGGACGCCAGGAGCTGCTCGAGGACCTGCCGCCGTTCCTCGGCGGCGGCGAGATGATCGAGACCGTGTCGATGAGCTCGTCGACGTACGCTCCCGCGCCGCACAAGTTCGAGGCCGGTACGCCCCCGATCGCCCAGGCCGTCGGCCTCGGCGCGGCCGTGGACTACCTGAACGCGATCGGCATGGAGAACATCGCCCGCCACGAGCAGGCGATCACCGAGTACGCGGTCAAGCGCCTCCTCGAAGTACCGGACCTCAGGATCATCGGTCCGGTCACCGCGGAGGACCGCGGCGCCGCGATCTCGTTCACGCTCGGGGACATCCACCCGCACGACGTGGGCCAGGTCCTCGACGAGCAGGGCATCGCGGTCCGGGTCGGCCACCACTGCGCGCGGCCGGTCTGCCTGCGGTACGGAATTCCTGCGACCACGCGAGCGTCGTTCTATCTGTACTCCACGCCGGCCGAGGTGGACGCCTTGGTCGACGGTCTGGAGCACGTACGGAACTTCTTCGGCTGAGGGGCTGGCTGGAAACGTGAAGCTTGATTCGATGTACCAGGAAGTCATCCTGGACCACTACAAGCACCCGCACGGGAGCGGTCTCCGGGATGGCGACGCCGAGGTGCACCACGTCAACCCGACCTGCGGTGACGAGATCACGCTCCGTGTGAAGTACGACGGCACGCGGATCGCGGATGTCTCGTACGAGGGTCAGGGCTGCTCCATCAGCCAGGCCTCCGCCTCCGTCCTCAACGACCTCCTGGTCGGCAAGGACCTCGCCGAGGCGCAGAAGATCCAGGGCACCTTCCTGGAGCTGATGCAGTCCAAGGGCCGGATCGAGCCCGATGACGCGATGGAGGAGATCCTGGAGGACGCGGTCGCGTTCGCCGGTGTCTCCAAGTACCCGGCGCGTGTGAAGTGCGCGCTGCTGAGCTGGATGGCGTGGAAGGACGCGACCGCCCAGGCTCTGGGGGAGTCCGAGCCCGCCGAGAGGAAGTCCGCATGAGCGACGAGACCGCAACCCTGAAGCCCGCCTCCGAAGAAGAGGTGCGCGAGGCGCTGTACGACGTCGTCGACCCCGAGCTGGGCATCGACGTCGTCAACCTCGGCCTCATCTACGGCATCCACATCGACGACGCCAACATCGCCACCCTCGACATGACCCTGACGTCCGCGGCCTGTCCGCTGACCGATGTCATCGAGGACCAGGCCAAGTCGGCCACCGACGGCATCGTCAACGAGCTCCGGATCAACTGGGTCTGGATGCCGCCGTGGGGTCCGGACAAGATCACGGACGAAGGCCGCGAGCAGCTTCGGGCGCTCGGGTTCAACGTCTGAGTCCGTTCGTACGAGAACGTTCGTACGCAGAAGGGGACCCGCACCGGAACGGTGCGGGTCCCCTTTCGTATGCGCCGCTACTGCTGGGCGGCCGCCCGGGCCAGGCCGTCCGCGAGGCCCTCGCGGCGGATGCGCTGGTCGATGTAGAGGAGCCCGCCGACCAGCTGAGTGAAGGCCGTGGCCAGCAGTTGGACCACCATGCCGACCACGGCGCTGAGAATCAGATACGTCCACAGACCGCCCAAGGAGTCGCCGTACATGTCGGTGAGCAACGTGCCCAAATCGGAGGGCGGTTCGTCGTACGGGCCGTAGGTGTCGTACGAGGGCTGCGGGCCCGCGAACATCAGCGGGATCTGCACGATCCACCCGGCGAACATCACCATGATCCAGGTGAGCAGCAGGATGCCGAACGTGCGCCACCACGCACCGCGGACCAGCCGGTACGAGCGCTTCAAGGCGGTGATCGGACCGGCGGATTCAAGAACCGCGGCGGCGGGAGCGAACGAGAACGACACAAGGAGCCAGGTCACCAGCGGCATGATCAGCAGCCCGAGGAGGAACACGGCCCCGATCGAGAGGAAGCTGCTGTCGGTCGCCACGACCGCGATGACCACGCTGATCCAGAACAGGAAGAACAGGACGACCGGGATCGCGATCAGCAGATAGGTGAGCACGGTGACGCCGAGCACCGAAGGGGTACGGGCCCAGGCGCGGCGCCAGACCGCACCGAAGGTGGTGCGCCGGCCGAGCGCGGCGTGTTCGAGTACGACCGGGCTGACGGCGGTGAGGAAGGAGTTCACCAGCAAGGTGAGCAACAGGAGCACCGCGTACACCACCACGATGGCGGTCACGATCGGGCTGAGCAGGGACCACGTCGGGCGGTCGGCGTCCATCACCGCCTGCCAGTTGTCCTCGACGACGACCCAGACCACCGCGAACGAGCCGGCGATGGCGACGATCAGCAGGGCGAGGCCCGCGCCCATCACGCCGAACAGCTGCTTCGCGTACCGGCCGATCGTCGAGAACGCACCGTTGTAGATCTTCCCGATATCCAGGGGCGCCAGCGGGATGACTCCAGGCTGCGGCGGGGGCGGCTGCCAGCCACCCCAGCCGGGGGCACCGCCCCAGCCCTGCGGACCGTACGGCCCTTGCGGACTGTTCGGTCCCTGCGGGCCGTTCGGCCCCTGCGGTCCCCACCCCTGGTGCGCCATCGCTGCCTTCCGTTCCTTTGTTCGGACGGCATACGTTAGCCCAGCTCGGACAGGGTTCAGCGGGGGGAGTACGCCGCTTCCGCAAGGGCCGGCGCGAGGCCTTCGCGGCGGATGCGCCGGTCCGTGTAGAGCAGGGCGACCGTCAGCTGGGACAGGAGCGTCGACAGCAGGGCGCCGGCCACGGTCGGGAGCAGCAGCAGACCGCCGAGCAGGAATTCGACCGTGTCCCCGTACGCCGGCAGGGCCGCGCCGAGCGCGTCGAACGGCAGGACCAGTGCTGTCGCGGCCACTGTGCCGAGCACGCTCATCAGGAGCTGGATCCCGAACAGCCGCCACCAGGACCCCCGTACGAGACGGAAGGAGCGGCGCAGCGCGGTCAGCGGAGCCGCGCCTTCCAGGACGACGACCGCGGGCGCGAGGCTGCAGCGGATCCAGAACCAGACGAGGAACGGCAGTGCGGGCAGGAGCAGCAGCAAGGTGAACGGGCCCGAAAGCAGCGTGAGGACGGCGATCGCGAGTACGGGGAGCGCGCAGGTCAGCGTCATCAGAAGCAGTGCGCCGACGAGCGCGGGGACGCGGCGCAGCGCACGGCGGTGCAGCTCCGCGGCCGGTGCGGGCCGGCCGAGCACCGCCTCCTGGAGTACGGCCGGGCACAGGGCGCTGACATAGGCGTGGGAGACGAGGGTGAGCAGCGCCCCCGCGACCACGGAGATCGCGAGGACCAGGAGGAGCGCGGTGCTCGGGCCCTGGTCGAGGCTGATGAAGGGGTCGTCCGAGCCCAGGTACAGGACGGCGGCGGCCGAGTAGAGATACGTGAGCGCGTAGACGAGGCCGAAGGCCCCGGCTCCCAGGCCGATCAGCGGACGCCAGTAGCGGCGCGCGAGGGCGGGCAGCGCCGCGAAGCAGTCGCCGAGCGAGAGCGGGGCCAGCGGGATCACGCCCGGCCGGGGCGGCGGGGGAGCGTACGGGGCGAGCGGGGCCCAGCCGGGGTGCGTCACGTCCTGGTCTCCTGCGGGTCGAAGGCTGGTCGAAGGGCTGGTCGGAGGGCTGGTTCAAAGGGGCTGGTCAAAGCGGGCTGGGGAAACCGCACCAGTCTGGCCGCGGCAGGTAGGCGGGAGACAGGGCCCAACGGCCCGCTCAAGGTCCCGTGCGCGGTTATGTACACCCGTACGCAACGATGCGTACACTCGTACACATGGGATACGGACTGCTGGCCGCGGCGATCGCGGCGGAGGTGGCCGGCACCACGGCCATGAAGTACAGCGAGGGCTTCACCAAGCTCTGGCCCTCGCTCGCCACGGTCGCCGGCTATCTGCTCGCCTTCTCGCTGCTCGCGCAGACGCTGAAGACGATGCAGGTCGGTACGGCCTATGCGATCTGGGCGGGCGTCGGTACCGCGGCCGTCGCGGTGATCGGCATGCTCTTCCTCGGGGAGTCCACGAGTCTGGCCAAGCTGGCCGGGATCGTCCTGGTCATCGGCGGTGTGGTGCTGCTCAATCTGGGCGGGGCGCACTGATGGCCCCCGGGAACGGGGTGGCGCGCGAGGACGGGGTGCGCTGATGGCCCGCAGATACGACCCGGACCGGCGCCAGCGGATCATCGACGCCGCGATCCGCGTCGTGGGGGAGAAGGGCATCGGCGGGCTCAGCCATCGCTCGGTCGCGGCCGAGGCCGATGTGCCGCTCGGCTCCACCACGTATCACTTCAAGACCCTCGACGATCTGCTGGTCGCCGCGCTGCGCCAGGCCAACGAGGGCTTCGGCAAGGCGGTGCGCGAACGTGCGCCGCTGCTCGCGCCGGATGCCGATCTGGCCGCGGAGCTGGCCCAGTTGACGGGGGAGTGGCTCGGCGGCGACCGCACCGGCGTCGAGCTCGAATACGAGCTGTACCTCGCCGCGCTGCGCCGCCCCGCGCTGCGGCCCGTCGCGGCCGAGTGGTGCGCCTCGGTCGAGGAGATCCTCGTCCGCCGCGTGGACCGGGTCACGGCGCGGGCGGTCGTCGCGCTGCTCGACGGGATCTGTCTCCAAGTGCTCCTGACGGGCGGGGAGTACGACGAGGCGTATACGAGGGAGATGCTGGACCGGGTGGTGCGCGCTGGCCGGTCGGCGGACTGAGCGGGCGCCGGTCAGTCGTCGAGCCGTACGGGCAGCCCGCCTGCCTGCCGCTCCCGTACCGCGGTCAGCGCCGCCTCCACGCTCGCCGCGATATCGGTGACCGGATAGAAGACCTCGCGGATCACCCGCTCGCGGTCGATCACCAGTGTCAGCCGCTTGAGCCGGCTCACCCCGGCCGCGCGGAAGGTCGGAAGGCGCAGCGCCGCCGCGAGCGCCAGGTCGGCGTCCGAGAGCAGCGGGAAGCGCAGCCGCTCCTTCTCGGCGAACGCGCGCTGCTCGTCCGGGCGTTGGGTCGAGACGCCGTGCACCGAAGCGCCGGCCGCGGTGAACTCGGCGAGCTGGTCGCGGTACGTACAGGATTCGAGGGTGCAGCCGGGGGCGCCCGGGATACCGGACCAGCCCGGCGGATAGGACTCGCTGCGGGCGTACGCGCCGGGGAAGCAGTACAGGACCGTGAACGGTGTCCTTGCGGACACCGGGTCGCGCAACTCCCCGTCGCTGCCGACGAGTTGGACGTCATCCGGTACGCGGGTGCCGCGCAGTGCGTGGATCCGTGCGGCTTCGCGTGATGTGTCGGTGGCCGTGGCCATCAGTTCCCCTTCTCCGAGCACCCAGGTGTCTCCCCAGTCCTGGAGTGCGATCAGCACCGGCAGCAGGCCGCGGCCGCGGGGCGTGAGGCGGTACTCATGGCGCACCGGGCGCTCCTGGTACGGGACCTTCTCCAGGACGCCCGCGTCGACGAGGAGCTTCAGACGTTCGGCGAGCACCTTGCGGGACATGCCGAGTTCGCGCTGGAGCTCCTCGAAGCGGTGGGCGCCGCGCGCGGAGTCGCGGACGATCAGGAGCGTCCACCAGTCGCCGACCACGTCCAGCGCCTGGGCGATGGCGCACTCGGCATCGCCCAGGCTCGTCCTGCGTGCCATGGCCGTCCCTTCGCGGCGCCCTGTGCGGCGCCCTCGCGGTGTCCCGTGCGGCGCCCTTCGTGCTGCCCGGCTCCCGTTGACCTGCCGCTCATTATGCTGCCATAGTCAGTTCCCAAAAGAAACTGACTCGTGGGGTGGGTGCGTTGCGTATAGGTGGGGTGGTGCCGCGGGCCGTATGGCTGCTTGCGGCGGGAGTGTTCGTCAATGCGCTCGTGAGCTTCACGTTCGTCTATGTCTTCCTCTATCTGACCGGCCCGCGCGGCCTGCCCGTCACCGAAGCGGGCCTGATCAGCGGGCTCGGCGGCCTGGGCGTGGTCGCGGGGAACTTCACCGGCGGCTGGTACGGGGACCGCTTCGGCCACCGGCGCGTCCTGCTGGTCGCGGCCGTGTCCGCCGGTCTCCTGCTCGCCGTACTGCCCCTGCTGCCCGTCGCCGCCCTCTACCTCGCGCTGCCGCTCGCCGAGTACGCGACGGGAGTGGTCCGCGCCGCGAACTCCGCGCTCGTCACGGTCCTCGTCCCGGAAGGCGGGCGCCGGCAGGCCTTCGCCGTGATCCGGGCGGCGTCCAACGGCGGGTTCACCGTCGGGCCGCCGCTCGGCGCGCTGGTCGCCACCTCGATCTCGTACGACTGGCTGTTCGTCGCGGACGGCATCGGCACGCTGGTCTTCGCCTGCTGGACCGCGCGGATGGTGCCCGCCCGGGGCGCCACCAAGGCTCCCGCGGCCCGCGGCGCCGGCAAGCTGTGGCCCGAACTGCGCTCCAGGCCCGGGGTGTTGGTGCTGCTCGGCGCGATCCTGATCGTCGACCTCGTCTACCGGCAGCAGTACACGACCTTCCCCGTCCATCTCGCCGAGCACGGCATGGACGCCCGGGTGTACGGCTGGATGATCGCCATCAACGGCGGGCTGATCCTGCTGCTCGAACTCCCCGTCGCGCTCGCCCTGAAGAGCCGCCCGCCCCTGCGTATCGTCGGCTGCGGCCTGGTCCTCGTCGGCGCGGGATACGCGATGCTGATCCCCGGGACGGTGCTCGCCTCGGCGATCGCCACGATGACCCTGCTCACCCTCGGCGAGATCCTCTACAAGACCACGGCCACCGCCTATGTCGCGGACCAGGCGCCCGAGCATGTGCAGGGCCGTTTCCAGAGCCTGTATGCGGGCGTCTCGGTCAGCGGTACGGTCCTTGCCGCGCCCATCGGCGGCGCGGTGCTCGGTGCCGCGCCCGGACTGCTGTGGCCGCTGTGCGCGGTCCTGGCGGTGGGCGCGGGGTGTGCGGTGCTGCTCGCGGACCGGCCGCGTGAACTGCCTTCGGCGCTGCGGGTAACAGGGGGTGAGCACACCCGGGCAGTTCGGCAGGGGGAGGCCACGTGAACAGAGCGATCGCGCTCGAGGGCGATGCGGAGGTGGTCCACCGCTCGCTGGCGCAGCCGGAGTTGTTCGCTTTGCTCTACGACCGGTACGCGCCCGACATCCATCGCTATGCGGCCCGTCGCCTCGGCGACGGCGCCGCGGACGATCTGACGGCGGAGACCTTCCTCGCCGCGTTCCGTACGCGCTCCCGCTACGACCTGTCGCGGGAGAACGCGCGGCCCTGGCTGTACGGCATCGCGGCGAATCTGATCGGCAAGCAACGGCGCGCGGAGATACGGGGTTTGCGCGCCCTTGCCCGTACCGGCGCCGATCCGGTGGCCGAGTCCTGGGTGGACCGGGCCGACAGCCGGGTCGTGGCGCAGTCGGCCCATGCGCCCCTGGCGGGCGCGCTCGCCGGGCTTTCCGGCGGTGACCGGCATGTCCTGCTGCTCGTCGCCTGGGCGGACCTTTCGTATCCGGAGGTCGCCGAGGCCCTGGGCATCCCGCTGGGGACGGTGCGCTCCCGGCTCAACCGGGCACGGCGCAAGGTGCGCAGCGCGCTCGGTGCGGATCCGGCATTCGTCGTGGACACCTCGGAGGTGGCGCAGTGATGGACGAGATGACGAAGGTGCGTGAACTGCGGTCCGAAGCGCCCACGCCGGACAGGGCGCGGCTCGCGCAGGGCCGGATGCGGCTCGTCGACGCGGCGCAGGGCGGTCGCTCCGCGTGGCGGATGGCACGGCTGCGGCGCGACTGGCG
>NZ_JBEPEW010000006.1:0-129062 GCF_040300965.1 Streptomyces mesophilus
GAGACCGTCAGGGTCGGCGCCTCGCGGGACGGCCCTGACGGTCTCGGCACCCGCGGCCGCCGCCGCGGCGCTCAGCCGCCCGACGGCTTCGGCATAGGGCAGCGGCGCCCGCGGACCGCTGTGCGCCGACCCGCCCGGCGGCTGGAGCAAGTCGGTCCACGCGTACGCATCACTCATGTCGGATCCCGCCCTTCGGAGACCTGCACCTTTGAGACCGGCACCTTCTGAGACCGGCACCTATGAGACCAGTCGCGACCGGCGTCGGCGTGAGACCCGGGTCGCCCTGCTCGACGCCGCGGACGAGGTGTTCCGCGAGCTCGGCTACACGCGTGCTTCCATCGATGCGATCGCCGCCCGGGCCGGCTTCACCAAAGGTGCCGTCTACGCCCACTTCCCCAGCAAGGACGACCTGTTCCTGACGGTCGCGCAGCAGCGCACGGCCGAGGTCATGGAGCGGTTGCGCGGCGCGGCGCAGTCCGATCCCGCACAGCGGCCGGCCCGGATCGGGCAGTGGCTGGCCGACGCCATGACCGCGCACCGCGACTGGTTGCTGGCGAGCATGGAGTTCGCCGTCGCCGGTGCGCGGCAGCCGGAGCTGGCCGCGCGACGCGTGGAGGGCCTGCGTGCTTCCGCCGTCGAGCTGGGCTCTCTTGTGGGGCCGGAGCTGCCCGCGGCCGAGCGCGCCGTGCTCGGCGAGTCCCTGCTCGCCCTCATCGACGGCCTGATCATCCATGCCGCCATCGACCCCGAACTCGACCTCCGCGACACGCTCGCGGTCGCGGTGGGCCGCCTGGCGGGAGAGCGCACACGGGCGGAAGGCGCCTGAAGATCTCTTCAGCCGCACTTTGCGATCCTTGGCGTATGCGCCTGCTGATCGTCGAGGACGAAAAACGTCTCGCAGTCTCCCTCGCCAAGGGTCTGACCGCCGAGGGCTACGCCGTGGACGTCGTGCACGACGGGCTCGAAGGGCTGCACATGGCCGGCGCGAACCCGTACGACCTGCTGATCCTCGACATCATGCTGCCCGGCATGAACGGGTACCGGGTGTGCTCCACGCTGCGCGCCGCCGGCAACGACGTACCGATCCTGATGCTCACCGCCAAGGACGGCGAGTACGACGAGGCCGAGGGGCTCGACACCGGGGCCGACGACTACCTCACCAAGCCGTTCTCGTACGTCGTGCTCGTGGCGCGGATCAAGGCGCTGCTCCGCAGGCGCGGCAGCAGCGGGAGTGCCTCGCCCGTGATCGAGCTCGGGGAGTTCAGGGTCGACACCGCCGCGCGGCGTGTGCACCGGGGGGACGAGGAGATCACCCTCACCGCGAAGGAGTTCGCGGTCCTGGAACAGCTCTCCATCCGCGCGGGCGAGGTCGTCTCCAAGAGCGAGATCCTCGAGCACGTGTGGGACTTCGCCTACGAAGGCGATCCGAACATCGTCGAGGTCTACGTCAGCACCCTGCGCCGCAAGCTCGGCGCCCAGCTGATCAAGACCGTGCGCGGCGCCGGCTACCGGCTCGAGAGCGACGAGCGATGAGGCGTTTCTTCTCCTCCGTACGGGCCAGGGCCGCCCTCGGCGCCACCACCGTCGTCGCCATCGCCCTGATCGGCGCCGGCACCGCGGTGTTCCTGTCGCTGCGCGCCAACCTCACCGAACAGGCCTCCGCCTCCGCCGAGTCCGCCGCCCGCCGCGTCGCCTCTCAGCTCGCCGCCGGAACCCCGTACGCGAACCTCGAACTGCCCGACAGCGAGGACCACCCGGTCCAGGTCATCGACCGCGAGGACCGGCTGCGGGCCGCGAGCGAGGATCTGGAGGCGGTCAGCGGGACCGGGGTCGCCGCCGTCAAGCCGCGGCCGTCCCTCGCGCCCGACCAGGACGAGGAGGACGACGACCGGGACCAGGACGACCCCGAGGTCGGCGAGATCTCCGACCGCGTCTGGTACGGCAAGGGCAAGGCCACCGTCGACGGCGAGAGCGGGGAGTACCAGTTCGCCGCCGTCGAGGTGACCACACGGGACGACACCACGGTCGAGGTGTACTCGGGCGCCCCGCTCAGCGCCACGGAGGGTGCCGCGAGCACCGCCCTGACCTCGATGCTGATCGGTCTGCCCGCCCTGGTGATCATCGTCGGCGGCGTCACCTGGCTCGCCACCCAGCGCGCGCTGCGCCCGGTGGAGGGCATCCGTCAGGAGATGGCCGCGATCACCGCGTCCGAGGATCTGAGCCGCAGGGTGCCCGAGCCCGGGACGCATGACGAGATCGCGCGCCTGGCGAAGACCACCAACGAGACCCTCGCCGCCCTGGAGGCGAGCGTCGAGCGGCAGCGCCGCTTCGTCGCCGACGCCTCGCACGAGCTGCGCAGCCCGATCGCCTCCCTGCGCACCCAGCTCGAAGTGGCCGCCGCCCACCCGGAGTTGCTGGACCTGGACGGCGCGGTGGAGGACACCGTACGGCTGCAGGCGCTGGCCGCCGATCTGCTGCTGCTCGCGCGCCTGGACGCGGGGGAGCGGCCGGCGGACGCCCGGATCGACCTCGCGGCGCTGGTGCGCGAGGAGGTCTCCCAGCGGGTCGCGGACGCGGTCCCCGTACGGGTGGAGGCGGACGGGAGCGTCGAAGTGAACGGATCGCGCGGCCAGTTGGCCAGGGTGCTCGGCAACCTGGTCGACAACGCGCAGCGCCACGCCCGCTCCCGTATCACCGTCACCCTCACCACCGAAGGCGGGGACGCGGTCCTCGCCGTCGCCGACGACGGCGCGGGCGTCCCCGAGGCCGAGCGGGCGCGGATCTTCGAGCGCTTCGTGCGCCTCGACGACGCACGCACGCGCGACGAAGGCGGCGCCGGACTCGGGCTCGCGATCGCCCGTGATGTGGTGCAGCGCCACGGAGGCCGCATGAGTGTCGGCGTCTCGGCGGACGGCGGGGCGCTGTTCCGGGTCGAACTCCCCCTGGACCAGGGGCAGGGCTAGGGCTTGCCGCGCTGCGTGCGCAGATGCTCGGCGATCGGCTTGAGCGTCGCACGCAGCGAGGCGAGGGTCTCGGGCGTCATCAGGTCGATGTAGTGCTTGCGCACCGAGGCGACATGGTGCGGGGCGACCTTCTTCATGGTCGCCATGCCCTCGTCCGTGAGCACCGCGTACAGACCGCGGCGGTCGGACTCGCAGTTCTCACGGCGTACGAGCCCGGCGTTCTCCATCCGCGTGATCTGGTGCGAGAGCCTGCTCTTGGACTGCAGGGTCGCGGTGGCCAGATCGCTCATCCGCATCCGCAGGTCCTCGGACTCGGAGAGATTGACCAGGATCTCGTAGTCGTTCATCGTCAGGCCGAACGGCTGCAGATCCTTTTCCATCTGGTACGTGAGGAGCCGGTTCACGGCGAGATAGGTGCGCCAGGCGCACTGCTCGTCCTCGGTGAGCCAGCGGGGGGTGGCGTTGTCGGTCTCCATGAATCGATTCTACCTAGAAAGTTGAAATTCGAACCATCGGTGGGGCGACGTCACACACCGCAGACTACCGTTCACGTTCAGAGCCCGAACCGTCGCGTTCAGAGCCCGAACCGCCGCTGCAGACCTCCGAGCTGCCCCGGCAGCCGGGGCACCCCGGGCTGACCGGGCGTCCCGTGCCCGCCCGGCACGCCTGCCTGCTGCGGCACATGCCCGGTCGCCTGCTCGGCCATGAGCGCCTCGCTGGACTGCAGCAGGACGGTCCCGGCCCCGACGAACTCGAACTGGTGCTCCTCGCCGGAGGACCCGCCGATCCCGGTCAGCGCCCGCACCCCGCCCATCACGCCGGTCATATAGCCGTGGTCGTAGTGGTGGCACGGCGAGGGGCAGTCCGCCCAGCCGACGAGCGCCTGCGGATCCACGCGGATCGGCGGCTCCATGAAGACCACGGGACCGTTGGACGCGGCCACGAACTTGCCGGTCCCGATCAGTGTCAGGAAGCCCGGCACGATCGACTGCTTCAGGGCCAGGGTCGGCTGGTACGCGAGCAGGTTCCCGGAGCGGATCGTCAGGTTGCCGTTCTCCAGGTCGTACGAGTTCACGTCGAAGGAGCGGTCCGCGAGCAGCATCTTGCCGCTGCCCTCGGCCACCACCCAGTCGCTCGCGTGCAGCGGTGAGTGGAAGGACGTACGGACCAGGCGGTCCAGGCGCCCGTGCCCGATGCCGTTGAACTCGATCGACCCGTAATAGGCGATCATCTTGCCCTTCTGCAGGAACCACTGGCTCCCCTTGAGCTCCACGCAGAAGGTGTACGCATTGACGTTGTCGTCGACCGGCAAGGTCTGCGGGTCGTGGATCACAGGGCCGGTCACAGCTTCTCCTCCGAGGCCTGGACGTACACCGCACCGTTGCCGGACAGCTCTAGCTGGAACGCCTCACCCGAACCGCGGCCCACCATGTCGCGCCAGCCGAGCGCGGTGGACAGCTTGTTGCGTACGTCGCCGTGGTGGGCGACATAGGCCTGCGGGTCGACGTGGACCGGGCGCTGCGGGGTGATCGGGATCTCGATGACCCCGCCGTGCGCCATCACGGCCACCGCACCGTGGCCCTTGAGCGTGGTGGTGAACAGGCCCTGCCCGGTCACCTGGCCGCGCACCATGCCCATGACCCCGCCCTGCGAGCCCATGAACATCGTGCCCTGCTGCAACGTCCCGTCGAAGGCGAGCAGCCGGTCGGCCTCCACGTACAGGGTGTCTCCGGTCAGGCCGATCACCTGGATGTGATGACCGCCGTGGCCGAACATGACCGTTCCGCTGCCCTCGACCGTCATCAGCGGGGTGGCCTCGCCGGCCACGCGCCGGCCGATCATCGAGGCGATACCGCCCTGGCCGCCCTGGATGTTGGGCGTGAAGGTCACATCCCCCTTGTACGCGAGCATCGCGCCGCGCTGGGAGAACAGCTTCTGTCCGGGCCCGATCTGAGCCTCGATCATCTTGGAGTTGATCTCGCGGAACGGCATCAGACATCGCCCCCGATGGTGTTCCGCTCGCTCGGCTGCACGTACACGAGCCCGTCGCCCTCGAAGCGGACCTGGAAGGCCTCGCCGCCGCCCTCGCCCATGAAGGTGCGGAAGGTCACGCCGGACTGGAAGGACTGGGTCACATTGCCCTGGTGCGCGATGTACGCACCCGGGTCGACGGTCAGCGGGTACTGCGGCGAGACCCGCAGGACCACGGCCGGTCCGTCGGACATCAGGGCCGCCTGGCCCGTGCCCTCGATGGTCGTGGTGAAAAGACCGTTGCCCGAGGTCGCGCCGCGCATGCCCGTGAAGCTCGTGCCCGTGCGCAGACCCGCGTCCGTGGCCAGCAGGTTGCTGGCCTCGACGTAGAGCTTGTCGTTGTGGAGGTTGACGAGGTTGATCTCGGAGGCGCGGTCGGCGAAGAAGCACGTGCCGTGCCCCTTCACCTCCATCAGCACCATCTGCTCGCCGGTCAGCCGGCGCGTCACCATGCCGCGTATGCCCTCGCCACCCCCGGAGAGTTTCTTGAACGCCATCTGGCCGTCGTAGGCGACCATCGCGCCGTTCTTCGCCTTCACGGCGTCGCCGGACAGGTCGACGGCGAGCACCTTGCTGCCTTGGAGTCGGAACGTTGCCACGGGGTGACGTTAGCCGTCAGGGCATACCCGCCGACAGGGGCAGAAGTCGGATCCGTACCCTGAGAGGACCCTGACCCCTGTCTCGAAGGTGCCCTCCAGTGGACATCAAGACCGCCTCAGCGCTCAGCCGTCTCCGACTCGTCTCCGCGCCGGAGGCCGTGTCCTTCCTGCTGCTGCTCGTCTGCTCGGTGCTCAAGCGCACCACGGAGTTCAACGCCGTCCCGGTGATGGGCGCGATCCACGGCCTGCTCTTCGTCCTGTACGTGCTGTTCTGGCTGGACGCCTGGAACCGCACCAAGTGGGACCTGAAGACCGCCGCCCTGTACTTCGTGCTCTCCGTGCTGCCCTTCGGCGGCTTCTACGCCGAGCGCAAGCTCAAGCGCGAGGCCGAGTCCGCGGTGATGGCCTCCCGCGCCCGCCGCGAAGGGGTCGTCGGCGCATGATCGTCGCGTTCTCGGTCACGCCGCTCGGTGTCGGCGAGGAAGTCGGGGAGTACGTCGCCGACGCCGTCCGTGTCGTCCGCGACTCCGGCCTCCCGTACCGCACCGACGCGATGTTCACGTCCGTCGAGGGGGAGACCTGGGACGAGGTGATGGATGTGATCAAGCGCGCGGTCGCCGCCGTCGAGGCGCGTGCGCCGCGGGTCTCCGTCGTGATGAAGGCGGACATCCGCCCGGGGGTGACGGACGGTCTGACCTCGAAGGCCGAGACGGTGCAGCGGTATCTGGACCAGTAGCGCGCTCCGCGTGCGAGGAATTCGGGAGAACCCCGGCCCTGATGGGCCGGGGTTTTCTCGTACCCCCTGTTTGAGCACTTGCTCAACAGCTGTGTACCTTGATGTTGAGCACTCGCTCAAGACGCACTTCACCAGGGGGTTCGAGATGGCGGCGACCAAGGGGCTGTACATCGAGGCCCGGATACGTGCCGACATGGACGAGCTCTGGGAGCGCACCCAGGACCCGGCCGAACACCGGCGCTGGGACCTCCGCTTCACCTCGATCGACTACCTGCCGAAGGCGGCGGGCGAGCCGCAGCGGTTCCGGTACGCGACGCGCGTCCTGCCGTTCCTGACCGTGGCCGGCACCGGGGTCAGCGCCGGTGAGAAGCACCGCCCCGACGGCACCCGGACCTCCGCGCTCCGGTTCTCCTCGCCGCACCCGCTCTCGCTCCTGAAGGACGGCAGCGGCTACTGGCGCTACGTGCCCGACGGCGACGGCGTCCGCTTCCTCACCGGCTACGACTACACGCCGCGCTGGGGACGCTTCGGCGAGGTCGCCGACCGTCTCGTCTTCCGTCCGCTGATGGGCTGGGCCACCGCCTGGTCCTTCGACCGGCTGCGGCTGTGGCTGGAGGAGGACATCACTCCGCGCCGGTCGCTGGTGCGCTGGCTCACCGAAGCTCTCCTGCGGGTGTTCCTGATCGCGGGGCTGCTCGGCGCCTTCGGCGGGTTGCCGTACGCCGTAATCCTGTGGGCGCTGCCGTGGCTCGGCTACGGGGTCGCCCTCGTCCCGCTGATCGCCGTCCCGCTGCTGCTCTTCATGCCGCCGCTGCCGCACACCCCGGCCGCCCGCCGCTGCCGCCGTGTCCCCTCCGTGCGGACGGCCCCCGCGCTGCTCGCCGCCCTTCCCACCCCCAAGGACCTGTGATGACCTCGATCTTCCGCACCGTCATGGGCGCCGACTTCGAGCGCCTCCACCCGCAGCTGCAGCGCCGCTTCTCCGTCGGCCTGACGAGCGGCGAGGCCTGCACCGGACGCGGTGTCATGGACCGCATCTGGCACGGCGGCCGGCACGTCAAGCCCTTCCTCGCGCTCGGCACGACCCGCAACATCCTGGTCCCGCGCGAGGGGCGCGCCATCCCGTTCACCATCGAGAACGTGCCGTACGCCGACACCTACGGCCGCGAGACCGTCAGCTTCGTGCGCACCTTCCAGCTGCCCGGCGGGCCGCGCCGCTTCGACGCCCAGATGGTCCTCGGACCGCACGGCGACCGCATCCTCGACTACCTCGGCACGCATCAGCACCTCGCCTCCGATCTGCATCCGTCCACGGACGGCAAGGGCGGTCTCGTCATCCGCTCCGGCATCCACCGCTTCCGTGAGGGCCCGGTCGACGTCCGTGTGCCGTCCCTGATCGGCGGCGACGCCGAGGTCAGGGAGTCGTACGACGAGGAGAGCGGCCGCTTCCGGATCCGGGTGCGCGTCGTGAACCGGCACTTCGGACCCCTCTTCGGGTACGAGGGTTCCTTCACGGCCACGTACAGGGAGGTCCGCGACGGCGGCGTACGGCCGGGGCTGCGCCCCGTACGCGAAGAGGCCCGCGCGTGACGCCCCGCAAGCCGGCCGAGGCCGAGCGCGCCGGGACCGCCGAGCGCGCCGGGACCGCCGGGACCGCCGGCACCGCCGGCAAGGCTGCCCAGGCGGCCGCGGCCAAGGCCGCCAAGAGCGCCGAGACCAAGCAGAAGCTGATCGAGGGCGCCCTGGCGACCCTCGTCGAGCAGGGCATCGCGAAGACCTCCGCGCGGACCGTCGCGGCCGCCGCCGGGGTCAACCAGGCGCTGGTCTTCTACCACTTCGGCTCGGTCGACGAGCTGCTCGCGGCCGCCTGCCGGCACGGCTCCCGGGAGCGGGTCGCGCTCTACCGCGAGCGCCTCGACGCGATCTCCACCCTCTCCGAACTGATCGCCTTCGGGCGCGAGATGCATGAGCAGGAGCGGGCCGGCGGGCATGTGGCGGTGCTCGCCCAGCTGCTCGCCGGGGCCCAGACCCATCGGCCGCTCGCGCCCGCCACCTCCGCCGGGCTCGATCTGTGGATCGCCGAGATCGAGAAGGTCCTCGTCAGGGTCCTGAGCGCGAGCCCGCTCGGTGAGTTCGCCGATCCGGTGGGGCTCGCGCGGGCCGTGAGCGCCTCGTTCGTCGGCATCGAGCTGTACGAAGGCGTCGACCCGGAAGGCGCGGAGCGCGCCCTGGCCGCCCTGGAGCAGCTGTCCGTGCTCGCCGCCGCCGTCGAGGACCTCGGCCCCCTCGCCCAGCGCGCGGTGCGCCACCGGCTGCGGCGGTCCACCCGCACCGCGTGATCGCAACTCGCAAGCCCGCCAAGGACTCCGTACAGGATCAAAAAGCGCACGCTCGGCCCCGTCCGGTCTCCCTCCGGTCGACACGCCCGGATTTCTCCTCTTTTGTGGGGTTATTGGCTCGTTCGATCAGAGCGATCGGAACGATCTCGAGGAGGGCGCTGTGCGGCCGGAGGGCTACGACTACGACACCCACAGCCGGATAGCCGGGCCGCTCACCGAGCCGGACGGAGCCGCCTACCGGGTGCAGTACACGAAGCTCCTCTCGCGTGAGCCGCATCGAATACGCGCCGTCCTGCTCATGACCCTGGCGCCGGTGCTCACCGGCATCCTGCTCGTCTATCTCGTCTGGCCCACGCACTGGACCCAGCGCGAGGGCGGCGACCGCTGGCTGGTCTATCTGGACGTCACGATGCTCGTGGCGATCGGACTGATCGAGCTGTTCATGCTGATCAACGTCGTCTCCATCGCGCACGCGACGATGGTCGCCCGCGATCCGGTACCCGTACGGGCCGAGCCCGGTACCCGCGTCGCCTTTCTGACGACGTACGTGCCCGGCAAGGAACCCATATCCATGGTGCGCGGCACTCTCGAGGGCGCCATGCAGATGCGCCACGACGGGCACCTGGACGTCTGGCTGCTCGACGAGGGCGACGATCCCGAGGCGAAGGCGCTCTGCGCCGAGCTGGGCGTCAAGCACTTCACGCGCAAGGGCGTCCCGGAGTGGAACCGCGACAAGGGCGTCCACAAGGCGAAGACCAAGCACGGGAACTACAACGCGTGGCTGGCGATGCACGGCAAGGACTACGAGTTCTTCGCCTCGGTCGACACCGACCACGTGCCGATGCCCAACTTCCTGGAGCGGATGCTCGGTTACTTCCGTGACCCGGACATCGCCTTCGTCGTCGGCCCGCAGGTCTACGGCAACTACCAGCCGGCCGTCACCAAGGCCGCCGAATCCCAGCAGTTCCTCTTCCACGCGCTGATCCAGCGGGCGGGCAACCGCTACCGCGCCCCGATGTTCGTGGGCACCAACAACGCCGTACGGATCGCCGCGGTCAAGCAGGTCGGCGGGCTCTACGACTCGATCACCGAGGACATGGCCACCGGCTTCGAGCTGCACCGTACGAAGAACCCGCTCACCGGCCACTACTGGCGCTCCGTCTACACGCCGGACGTGCTCGCGGTCGGTGAGGGCCCGGAGTCCTGGACGGACTTCTTCACCCAGCAGATGCGCTGGTCGCGCGGTACGTACGAGACGCTGTTCAAGCAGTACTGGAAGGCCCCTTTCCGGATGCCTCCGGGGCGGCTCTTCAACTACTCGCTGATGCTCGTCTACTACCCCATGACAGCCGTCAACTGGGTGCTCGGCATTCTCAGTTGTGTGCTGTTCCTGTGGTTCGGCGCCTCCGGTACGCAGGTCGCGGCCTCCATCTGGCTGATGCTCTACAGCGACGCGGCCGCCCTCCAGGTCGGCCTGTACCTGTGGAACCGCCGCCACAACGTCTCCCCGCACGAACCCGAGGGCTCCGGAGGCCTCGCCGGTATGGCGATGTCCGCGCTCTCCGCGCCGATCTACGCCAAGTCGCTCGGCGAGGCGGTCCTGCGCCGCCCGAGCCGCTTCGTCGTCACGCCCAAGGGCGGCGATGCCTCCCCGGACCGGGTGCTCACCTTCCGTATCCATCTCTTCTGGGCGGCGATCCTCGCCACGTCCCTGGTCGCGTCCTTCGTGCTCGGCCACACCCATGTGGCCATGCGCACCTGGGCCTTCCTCGCCCTGGCCATCTCGCTGGCCCCGGTCGTGGTCTGGGCCTTCGGCGAGGTGCGCCGGCGGCGTGCCCTGCGCGCGGGGAAGCACGAGATCGAGGTCGAGCCCGCGCTCGCCACGAGCACCGTGACCGGCTCCGGGCAGCTCTCCCAGGCCAGTGTCTCCACCGGCAACCCCGTTTCCAGCAGCACGACAGGAGGCAACTGACCCATGCCGTTCTCACCGACCAAACGCCAGAAGAAGACGGTGATGGGCGCCGGGGCCGTCGTGCTGCTCGCCGGTCTGAACGCTCCGGCGGCCGTGGGTTTCGCCGAGGAGCAGTACCACGACTACAAGATCTCCCAGCCCGGTTACAAGAAGCAGTACGGCTCCTGGAGCACGGTCGACGTGCCCAAGGAGTACCGGACGAACGCCATTCACGCGGCGCTGCTGCACACCGGCAAAGTGCTGATCGTCGCGGGCTCCGGGAACAGCCAGAAGAACTTCGACGCGGGCACCTTCGACACGATTCTGTGGAACCCCGCGGACGACTCCTTCAAGAAGATCCCCACCCCCGAGGACTTCTTCTGCTCCGGCCACACCCAACTCGCCGACGGACGGCTCCTGGTGGCGGGCGGCACCGCGCGCTACGAGGTGCTCGACGGCGCGGTCACCCGGGCCGGCGGCCTGATGCGGGTGAAGAACGAGAGCCCCGACAAGGAAGTGACCCTCAAGAAGGGCACCCGCTTCCGCTCTCCCTCCGGCGCCGAGTACGTCAGCCGCTTCGACGTGAAGATCCCCAAGGCGAAGCGCAAGTTCGACATCGCGTACACCAAGAGCGGGGCGATGAAGCCCTGGAAGACCAAGGTGCAGGCCGCCGAGGAGCGGGTCTTCGTGGAGGCCGTCCAGGAAGGGCCCGGATCGGTCGCCAAGAAGCAGGCGCAGTACGAGATCGTCGGGCTCGAGGGCAAGGACGCGGACAACGTCTACGGCCTCACCGAGAAGATCGACATGGAGAAGCAGGACTTCCAGGGCATCCGGGCCGCGTACGAATTCGATCCCGTGGCCGAGAAGTACATCCCGGTGGACCCGATGGCGAAGGCCCGCTGGTACCCGACCCTGGTGACGCTCCAGGACGGCAAGGTGCTCGCGGTCTCCGGACTCGACGAGGTCGGCGTGGTCGACCCCGGTGACAACGAGATCTACGATCCGTCGACCAAGAAGTGGAAGAAGGGCCCCTTCCGCTACTTCCCCACGTATCCCGCGCTCTTCCTCACCAAGGGCGGCAAGCTCTTCTACCCGGCCTCCAACGCCGGTTACGGACCCGCGGAGAAGGGCCGCGAGCCCGGCCTGTGGGACCTGGAGAAGAACACCTTCGAGAAGGTCCCGGGCCTCGAGGACATGGACCAGACCGAGACCTCCGCCTCGCTGCTCCTTCCGCCGGCGCAGGACCAGAAGGTGATGATCCTCGGCGGCGGCGGGGTCGGCGAGTCCGAGAAGGCGACCGCGCGCACCGCCGTGATCGACCTCAAGGAGGACGACCCCGCTTTCAAGACCGGACCCCAACTCCCGCAGGGCACACGCTATTTGAACAGCGTGATCATGCCGGACGACACCGTCTTCACCAGCGGAGGCTCGTACGACTACCGGGGCCGGGGCGCGTCCAACATCCTCAAGGCCCAGTTCTACGACCCGTCCGAGGACCGCTTCCGTACGGCCGCCGAACCCACCGTCGGCCGCAACTACCACTCCGAGGCGCTCCTGCTGCCCGACGGGCGCGTGGCCACCTTCGGCTCCGACTCGCTCTTCGGCGACAAGGACAACACCAAGCTCGGCAAGTTCGAGCAGCGGATGGAGGTCTACACGCCGCCGTACCTCTACCGCGACAAGGAGAGCCGCCCGCAGCTCACCGACGGGCCGCGGGAGCCCGACGCGAAGGGGAAGGCGACCTTCAGGTCACCGGCGCCCGACAAGATCGTCAAGGCGCGGCTGATGCGGCCGAGCGCGGTCACGCACACCACGGACGTCGAACAGCGCTCCATCGCCCTGGACATGACCAAGACCAAGGACTCCGTCACGGTCACCGTGCCGAAGGACCGGACCCTGGTCCCGCCCGGCTGGTACATGGTCTTCGGTGTGGACGGCGAGGGCACCCCGTCCGAGGCGCAGTGGATCCACGTGGAGAAGTAGCCACCGGATCACCCCCCATACGAAACGGCCCGTCCCCTCTGGCGAGAGGGGGACGGGCCGTTTCCCGTGGGCTGCTCCGGGTTCCGCTTCCTGTGCCGCTACCTGGAGTTGCGGGCGAGACCGAGCGCGTAGTCCGGCCACCACTTGCCGGCCGGCGGTCCGCCCCGGCACTCGCCGTCCGACTCACCGGGCCGCTTGATCCACAGGAAGGCGTCCACCAGCTTGTCGCCGGTCTTCGTCGTGGGCGCGGCACCGAGCGCACGGCCCGGCGGGTTGCACCAGGCCTCGCCGCCGCGGCCGGGCAGCGGACCGTTGCCGTTGCGGCTGGTGTCGATCACGAAGTGCTTGTCGCCGACGAGGGCGGAGAGCTTGCGCCCGTACGCGATGTTCTCGGCGGTCGGCTGGAAATTGGACACATTGAGCGCGAACCCGTCGGCCTGCGCGATGCCCGAACGCCACAGCGGCTGAGCGAGATCGCCGGGGTTCCTGATCCACTCAGGGTTGCCGGCGTCCAGGTAGACCTTGGTGTTCGGCTGCTTCTTCAGGCGGGCGACGGCCTCGGAGATCAGCCGGAAGCGCTGCTCGTGGTACTCGGCCGGGGTGCAGCCGTCCGCCACATGCGGCAGCGCGTCCGGCTCCAGGATGACGATGGCCTTCTTGTCCTCGATGTTGTCGGCGAAGGCGCCGATCCACTGCCGGTAGAACGCCTCGCTGTGCGCACCGCCGGCCGAGTGCTGCCCGCAGTCGCGGTGCGGGATGTTGTACGCGACCAGGACCATCGTGCTGTTGGTCTTGGCGGCCCCGTCGCGCGCCGCCTTGATCTGCCATCCCGGCTCGTCGCCGGCGGGCCATACGGCGAGCGGCTGGTCGGCGATCCGCCGCAGCACCTCGGCGTCCGAGGCACGGCCGCTCTGCTGCCACTGCTCGACCTGCTGGGCGGCCGGGCTGTTCGGGTCGATCCAGAACGGTGTGCCGGCCGGTTTCTGCGGCGATTGGACGAGGGCGGCCTCACGGGCGTCGGAGGCCTGGCCGGCGTCCTTGGTGCCGCCGGAACATGCGGTGGTCAGGGCGAGCGAAGCGCTGATCGCGGCGGCGATGGCCAGCCTGCCGCGGATGGTGCGGGCGTTGCGGGCGGTCATCCGGACCCCTTGAGGACGGTCGCATGGGACCGGGCAATCGTTACATAACGGGCACGTATCGGCAGGTCACGACACCGGGGGCGCCCCTCCGTATGGGAAGAGCGCCCCCGGTGTCGTACAGGAAAAGGAACTCAGAACCCGGCCGGCTCCGTGTACACGCCCCACTCGTCCCGCAGCACCCCGCAGATCTCGCCGAGCGTGGCCTCGGCCCGTACCGCCTCGATCATCGGCACGATCATGTTGGAGCCGTCCCGCGCGGACGCGAGCATCGCGGCGAGGGCGGCCTGGACGCGCGCGTCGTCACGGCCCGCCTTGCGGTCGGCGAGGATGCGCACCTGCTCGCGCTCCACCTCGTGCGAGACCCGCAGGATCTCCAGGTCGCCGGTGACCGAGCCGGTGTGGCAGTTCACGCCGACGACCCGCTTGTCGCCCTTCTCGAGCGAGCGCTGGTACTGGAAGGCGGACTCGGCGATCTCGCCCGTGAACCAGCCGTCCTCGATCCCGCGCAGAATCCCGGAGGTGATCGGGCCGATCGGGTGCTGACCGTCGGGGTGGGCGCGCAGGCCCCGCTCCTTGATCTGCTCGAAGATCTTCTCGGCGTCGGCCTCGATCCGGTCCGTGAGCTGCTCGATGTACCAGGAGCCGCCCAGTGGGTCCGCCACGTTGGCGACGCCGGTCTCCTCCATCAGGACCTGCTGCGTGCGCAGCGCGATCTCGGCGGCCTGCTCGCTCGGCAGCGCGAGGGTCTCGTCGAGGGCGTTGGTGTGCAGCGAGTTCGTGCCGCCGAGCACCGCGGCGAGCGCCTCGACCGCCGTACGCACCACGTTGTTGTACGGCTGCTGCGCGGTCAGCGACACCCCGGCCGTCTGCGTGTGGAACCGCAGCCACTGCGCCTTGTCGGACTGCGCCCCGTACACCTCCTTCATCCAGCGCGCCCAAATGCGGCGCGCCGCACGGAACTTGGCGATCTCCTCGAAGAAGTCGACATGCGCGTCGAAGAAGAAGGACAGGCCGGGCGCGAAGACGTCGACGTCGAGGCCGCGGCTCAGGCCGAGCTCCACGTAACCGAAGCCGTCCGCGAGGGTGTACGCCAGCTCCTGTGCGGCCGTCGCCCCCGCCTCACGGATGTGATAGCCGGAGACCGAGAGCGGCTTGTACGCGGGGATGCCGACGGAGGTGTACTCCATCAGGTCGCCGATCAGACGCAGATGCGGCTCCGGCTGGAAGAGCCACTCCTTCTGCGCGATGTACTCCTTGAAGATGTCCGTCTGCAGCGTGCCGTTGAGCACCGCCGGGTCCACGCCCTGGCGCTCGGCCGCGACCAGGTACATGCAGAACACCGGGACGGCCGGGCCGCTGATCGTCATCGAGGTCGTGACGTCGCCGAGCGGGATGTCCTTGAACAGGACCTCCATGTCGGCGGCCGAGTCGATCGCCACACCGCAGTGCCCGACCTCGCCGAGCGAGCGCGCTTCGTCGGAGTCGCGGCCCATCAGGGTCGGCATGTCGAACGCGACGGACAGACCGCCGCCGCCGTTCGCCAGGATCATCTTGTAGCGCTCGTTGGTCTGCTCGGCGTTGCCGAAGCCCGCGAACTGGCGGATCGTCCACGTCCGGCCGCGGTAGCCGGTCGCGTGCAGACCGCGTGTGTACGGGTATTCGCCGGGCCAGCCGATGCGCTCGAAGCCCTCGTAGGCATCGCCCGGACGCGGCCCGTAGACCGGCTCGACCGGGTCGCCGGAGAGCGTGGTGAAGTCGGCGTCGCGCTTGCGGGCCTTGTCGTACCGGGCCTGCCAGCGGCGGCGGCCCTCTTCGATCGCGTCAGCGTCCATACCTTCGAATTTACTAGGACGTCCTAGTAAATGTCGATGGCCGACCCCCGTGGCGCGCGCCACGGGGGTGGGGTGCCGCGGAGGTTGCGTAAGGCCTCAGGCCTTGGCGACCGCGGGGCCGTCCTCGGTGAAGTGGGGCTCCAGCTCGCGGGAGACCTTGCGCTCGACGAAGAAGGCGGCGGTCGGGATGGTGCCCGCGATCAGCACCCACAGCTGCTTGCCGACGGGCCACCGGGCCTTGGAGCCCAGGTCGAAGGCGAAGACCAGGTACACGACGTAGAGCCAGCCGTGCGCGATGCTGACGACCTTGGTGAAGTCCGCGGCGCCGTCCATGTCCAGGGCGTACTTGCCGATCATGCCGAGGGTCAGCAGGACGAGCAGGACACCCGTGATGTAGGCGAGGGCGCGGTAGCGGGTCAGGACGCTCTTCTTCATACGGACGAGGGTAACCGTCCGGTTTGCGCGATCTTTGCGCGGGTGCGGGGCCTCGTCGGCGGGGGCTCGGCGCTCTCGGTGGCGGGGGCTCAGCGCTCTTCGAAGTCCGCGGCCGCGACCCGGAGCGGGCGGAGCATCGCGAAGATCTCGCCGCACTCCTCCGCGTCGTACACCCCGAGCCCGAAGTCCATCGCCATCAGGTCGCGGGTGGCCGACTCGACCACCTCGCGGCCCTTGTCGGTGATCGAGGCCAGGGTGCCGCGGCCGTCGTTGGGGTTGGGACGCTTGTCGACCAGGCCCGACTTCACCAGGCGGTCCACCGTGTTCGTCACCGAGGTCGGGTGGACCATCAGGCGCTCGCCGATCTTCGACATCGGCAGTTCGCCCGCCTTGGAGAAGGTGAGCAGGACCAGCGCCTCGTAGCGCGCGAAGGTCAGTCCGTACGGCTTGACCACCGCGTCGACCTCGGCGAGCAGGATCTGGTGGGCGCGCATGATCGAGGTGATCGCGGCCATCGAGGGCACCGTTCCCCAGCGCTGCTTCCAGAGTTCGTCGGCTCGGGCGATGGGGTCGAAGGGGAGGCTGAGCGGCTTCGGCACGCCCCAGACCTTACCGGGCGGTCACATCGCGGCCAGTCCCGTCTCGCAGTTCGGTCTGCCGGGCCGGGGCGGGCTGCTCCGCAGGGTCGGTCTGCTCGGCAGGGGCGCCCTGTTCCACGGGGCGGGCTCCGGCCCGGTGGGCTTCCCGTACGAGCAGGAGCGAGAGGAGCGTGCCGATCACGCCGGCCCCGGTGACGACCTGGTGCACCGGCCAGAACTCGGCGGCCAGGCCCGCAAGGGCCATGCCCGCGCCCTGGACCGTCATCAGGCCGGCGGTCATCAAGGTCATGGCGCGGCCGCGCAGTTCCTCGGGCACGGTGGCCACGAACCACTGGTCGAGTCCGAGCACGTAGGCGCCGCCCGCTCCGGCCAGGACGAGCAGGAGTACGGAGAGGCCGAGGCCGGGCTCGGCCGCGTAGGCGAGGAAGGGGAGCAGGCTCGCGCCGGCCACCGGGAGCACGATCCGCGAGCGGGTGCGCGGGCTCAGCCGGGCGCCCACCCACACCTCGGCCGCGATGTGGCCGACCGGCATGGCGCACATCAGCAGACCGAGGGCCGCGGGGCCCGCGCCGATGTGCTCGGCGTACGGGGCGGCCAGGGCCTCGGGGGCGACGACGAACATGGTGGGCACCCAGAACAGCAGGACCTGGGCGCGGATCCGGCGGTCGGCGAAGACCTTGCGGGCGCCGGACAGGGACTCCCGCATCAAGGCCGCGCCCCCGTGGGCGCGGGCGGGGCGGGCCTTGGTGCCGAAGCGAAGGAGCAGGGCCGAGGCCAGGAACGTGCCGAGGGTGAGGGTGATGGCGCCGCGCGGCGAGACCACCGTGAGCAGGACGCCTCCCACGCCGAACCCGGCGAGCTGGGCGCTCTGCGAGACGATCCGCAGGATCGAGCGGCCCAGTACGTAGAGGTCGCCCTCGCCGAGGATGTCGGTGAGCGCGGCCATCCGCGTACCGGTGAAGACGGGGGCGATGGCGGCGATCAGGATGCGCAGGGCGAGCAGCGCGGCGACCGGCGTGCCCGGCACGATCATCACCGCTACGCAGGCGGCGCAGATCAGATCGCAGACGACCAGGACGCGGCGGGCCGGGTAGCGGTCGGCGACGCCCGCGAAGAGGGTGCCGCCGATGAGGTACGGCAGCATGCCGAGCGCGAAGGTGAGGGCGCTGAGCAGCGGGGACTTGGTGAGCTCGTAGACGAGGACGGTCAGCGCGATCTCGGCCACCACGACGCCGAGCAGGGAGAGCAGGTGCGCGGCGAACACGGCGCGGAACTCGCGGACGCGGAAGACGGCTCCGTACCCCTGGGGTGCCGGGGGCGACGAACAGGAGCGCCTGGAACCCCGGTATGCAGTTCCCTTGGAATTCCGATCGCGGTGTCTCGACATGTGCAGCAGCGTGCCGCCGTGGCCGCGTACGGCTAAGAGTTTCGGCTCAGGCCGAATCTTCGTACGCTAGAGGTCCTGCGACGGCCGGGGGAGAGGAGCCGGGCGGTGCCCTTCCATCTGCACTTCAGTGAACAGGACCTGCTGCGCTGCCGGTTCGCGATCTCGCCGATCTGGGAGACGCAGGCCGCGATCGGCACGCTGGGGCGGCCCGCGAGCCACGGCTATCACCTGCCGTGGCTGCGCCGGATCAAGGACGCGGCCGCCGAGCTCGACCTCGCCCCGCTCCTGCGCCTGATGCCGCAGCGCGGACGTAATCCGGACTTCTGGTGCCCGCCGCCGACGAGCGCGCTCGACACCTTCGAGGAGGAGCTGGCGCGGGTGCGGGCGACGCCCGCCGACGCCGCGTACACCGACCTCTACGAGACCCTCGCCGACCAGCCGGGCGCGCTGGAGAGCCCCATCGGGCAGCGGCTGCTCGCCGATCCCGCGGCCGCCGTGCAGTTCCTGGCCGACCGGCTCGAGCAGGCCTGGCACCGGCTGATCGCCCCGGAGTGGCCGCGTCTGCGGGCGCTGCTCGAAGCGGATGTCGCGTACCACTCGCGGGTGCTCGCGGCCGTCGGATTCCGTTCGCTGCTGGGGGAGTTGAACCCCAATCTGCGCTGGGAGGGCTCGACGCTGACCGTCGTGAGCAGCCTCGGTGAGTACGAGCGCACGCTGCACGGCGAGGGTCTGGTCCTGATGCCCTCGGTGTTCACCTGGCCCCATGTGGTCAGCGGCCAGGAGGAGCCCTGGGCGCCCGCGATCATCTATCCGGCGCGCGGGATCGGCGGTCTGTGGAGCGACGAGGGCGACCGCACCCCCGACGCGCTCGCGCGGCTGCTCGGCCGGGCCCGCGCGGATGTGCTCTGCGCGCTGACGGACCCGGCGAGCACCACCGCGCTGGCCCATCGGCTCGGGCTCGCGCCCTCCTCCGTATCAGCGCATCTGTCGGCCCTGAAGGGCGCGGGACTGCTGGTCTCGCGGCGGTACGGGCATCAAGTCCTGTACGAGCGGACGCCGTTGGGGATCGCGCTTGCGGGGGCTGAGGGCTGAGGCCGCCGCCTTACGGTGCCGCGCTCTCCAGCTCCTCGATCGTGCCGGACATCACCGTCCGTACGTGCTCGGTGAGGTGCTCGGCCGGCCAGTCCCACCACGCGACCGCGAGCAGCCGCTCGATCTCCGGCTCGCTGAAGCGCTTGCGGATCAGGCGGGCCGGGTTGCCGCCGACGATTCCGTAGTCGGGGACGTCCGCGGTGACCACCGCGCCGGTCGCGATGATCGCGCCGTGGCCGATGCGTACGCCGGGCATCACGGTCGCGCCGTTGCCGAACCAGACATCGTTGCCGACCACCGTGTCACCGGGGTTCGGCAGCCCGGTCAGGAGGTCGAAGTGTTCGGCCCAGGAGCCGCCCATGGTCGGGAAGGGGAACGTGGAGGGGCCGTCCATACGGTGGTTGGCGCCGTTCATGATGAAGCGCGTGCCCGTGCCGAGTGCACAGAACTTGCCGATGACGAGCCGCTCGGGACCGTAGTGGTAGAGCACGTTGCGGGTCTCGAACGCGGTCGCGTCGTCCGGGTCGTCGTAATACGAGTACTCACCGACCTCGATCAGCTCCGACTTCACCAGCGGCTTGAGCTGGACGACACGCGGCTGGCCGGGCATCGGGTGCAGGACGGTCGGGTCGGCGGGCACGGGCATGGTGCGCTCCCTCGGGTGTCGGGTGGTCGGTGCGGGTGGTAGGTCCGGGGTTCAGAGGGTGCGAAGCACCCGGGCGGGATTGCCGACCGCGAGGACGCCCGCCGGCAGGTCGCGGGTGACCACCGAGCCCGCGCCGACCACCGTGTTCTCGCCGATCGTCACGCCCGGACACACGATCACGCCGCCGCCGAGCCAGACATTGTCGCCGATCGTGATCGGCTCGCCCTTCTCCCAGCCCTCGCGGCGGCGCTCATGGTCCAACTCATGGGTGGGCGTGAGCAGTTGGACGTTCGGCCCGATCTGGACGTCCTCGCCGATCGTGATGCGGGCGGCGTCCAGGAAGACCGCGCCGAAGTTGACGAAGGTCCGCGCGCCGATGGAGATGTACGTGCCGTAGTCGCACTGGAAGGGCGGCCGGATACGGACATTCTCGCCGAGCTCGCCGATCAACTGCCCCAGGATCGCCTGGCGTTCCGCGGGCGGCGCGGTCGAGGCCGCGTTGTACGCCGCGCACAGTCCGGCGCGGCGCACGGTCTGCGCGAGCAGCTCCTCGTCGTCGGCGATGTACCAGTCGCCCGCCAGCATGCGGTCCTTGTTCTCACCCATGGGGGACCACTATGCCCGCACCTCAGGCGGCGGCTCCTGCCGCCCCGGCCCAGTGCCTCCGCAGCAGCTCCACCGTCACGGTGATCGCCGGCCGGCGTGCCGCCCCCGGCCGCCACAGCGCGTACAGGCGGCGCACAGGCGCCGGCTCCAGGGGGAGCGCGTGGACCCCGTCCGGCAGCGGGCCGCGGCCCAGGCGCGGGATGAGGGCGATGCCCAACCCGGCGGCCACGAGGGCCAGTTGGGTGTGGTACTCGGCCGCCTGGTGTGCGAGCAGCGGCTCGTGGCCCGCCGCCCGCAGCGTACGCACCAGCCAGTCGTGGCAGACGGTGCCCGGCGGCTGGCAGATCCAGCGCTCCCCGCCGAGGTCCGTGCGCCGTACGGATTCCCGCGCGGCCAGCGGGTGCCCCTCGGGCACCAGGAGGTCGCACGCGTCGTCACCGATCACCGCCTGCTCCACGCCTTCCGGTGCGGGCAGCGGAGCGATGTCCCAGTCGTGGGCGACCGCCACGTCGATCATGCCGCGGGCGACCAGGTCGATGGACAGATGCGGATCGACCTCGGTCATCCGTACGTCGAGTCCGGGGTGCTCACGCGCGAGTTCGGCGAGTACGCCCGGCAGCAGGCCGCGGGCCGCGGTGGAGAAGGCGCCGATCGTCAGGAGGCCGGTCGGCCTCCCCCTGCGTTCCTCGAGCGTGGTCTCCGCGCGCTCGACGATCGCGAGCAACTCCTGTGCGGTGGAGGCGAGATGGCGGGCCTCCTCGGTGAGCGCGACACCGCGCCCCCGGCGTTCGAGCAGCGTGGTGCGGGTCTCCCGCTCCAGCTTGGTGATCTGCTGCGACACCGCGGACGGGGTGTATCCGAGCGCGAGGGCGGCGGCGGCGACTGAGCCGTGCACGGAGACGGCGTGCAGGGCGCGCAGACGTCCGAGGTCGAGCATGATCGCCTCCCGGGTGAGCCGGCTCCTGGGGCCGAGCCGCCTATGCGTAAGCAACGCTCAATTCAACCATGAAGAGATTCGCGCTGGTGCTAAAGAGTCGGGTCGCTGATCCTCGGACCATGCGTCCCGTACACATCGCGCTCGCCGTCCTGGTCACCGCCGTCTGGGGAGTGAACTTCGTCGTCATCGAGCTCGGACTCGGACACTTTCCGCCGCTGCTCTTCTCCGCTCTGCGCTTCCTCGTCGCCGCCCTGCCCGCCGTCTTCTTCGTGGGCCGCCCCAAGGTCGCCTGGAAGTGGGTGATCGGGGTCGGACTCGCCCTGGGAGTCGCCAAGTTCGGGCTGCTCTTCATCGGGATGGACCGGGGCATGCCCGCCGGGCTCTCCTCGCTCGTCCTGCAGATCCAGGCGGTCTTCACGGCCGTCTTCGCGGCGGTGCTGCTGAGCGAGCGCCCGGGCCGGGTCCGTATCGCCGGCATGACCGTGGCACTCGGCGGCATCGTCCTCGCCGCCGTGGACGAAGGCGCGTCGGGGCCGGTCCTCGCGTTCGTGCTCGTCATCGCGTCCGCCGCGTGCTGGGGTGTCTCCAACGTGCTGACCCGCAAGGCGTCACCGCCGGACGCGCTGAACTTCATGGTCTGGGTGTCCACCGTTCCCGTACTGCCGCTGCTCGCCCTGTCGCTGGTCTTCGAGGGGCCCGAGGCGGATCTGGCCGCGCTGCGCGCGCTCGACTGGGGCGGCGTCGGCGCGATCGTCTACGTGGCGTGGGGTGCGACGGTCTTCGGGTTCGGCGTCTGGGGCTTCCTGCTGCGGCGCTATCCCGCCTCCGCGGTGGCCCCCTTCTCGCTGCTCGTGCCGGTCTTCGGGATGTCCTCGGCCGCGCTGCTGCTCGACGAGTCGGTGAGCCCGCTGCGGTGGGGAGCGGCCGTTCTGCTCGTCGGCGGGGTGGCGCTGACTTCGCTGTCGAGATCCGCGCCCTCTGTGACACCGGTGGAGTCACTGACGCCCGTGGAGCCCGTGGCCGCGAGCGCATCTCCCGTACTGGCTAAGCCCCTTCGGGAAACGTGAGCCGGAACAGCGCACCCCCGCCCGGCGCCGCCTCGGCCGTGAGGTCGGCGTGGTGGGCCCGGGCGATCTGCCGGGCCATCGCGAGGCCGAGGCCCGAGCCGGGCAGGGCGCGGGCGGACTCGGCGCGGTAGAAGCGGTCGAAGACATACGGCAGGTCGGCCGGGGCGATACCGGGCCCGTGGTCCCGTACGGTCAACTCGCCTGCCGTCAGGGTCACTTCGACCGGTCCGCCGGGCGGTGAGAACTTCGCGGCGTTGTCGAGCAGGTTCGTCAGGAGCCGTGACACGCGGGCCGGGACGCCGGGGAAGGCCACGGTGTGGGCGTCCTCCGCGGCGTCCAGCGTGAAGTCGACCTGCGGCCAGTGTGCGCGGGCGGCGTTCACCGCGTGCGTGACCAGGGCGTCCATCCGGACCTCTTCGAGCAGCGGCTGCGGCTCCTCGTCGCGCGCCAGCTCGATCAGGTCGTTCACCATGCCGCTGACCTCCCGCAGCTGCCGGCCGAGCGCCTGGGCCGCGCGGTCGCGCTGGGCGGGCGTCAACCGGTCGGCGCGGGCGAGGAGTTCGGCGTTCGTGCGCAGCGCGGTCAGCGGGGTGCGCAGCTCGTGTGAGGCGTCGGCGACCAGGCGGCGCTGGGCGGTGACGGACTGCTCCAGTTCGCCGAGCATCGTGTTGAACGTGGCGGCCAGACGGGTCACCTCGTCCTCGCGTCCTTCGGGGCCCGGCGGCAGTTCGATGCGGTGGCGCGGGTCGCGGGTGGCCGCGATGCGTTCGGCGGTGGCGGTGAGGCGGGTGACCGGGGCGAGGGCGGTGCGCGAGACCCAGTAGCCGGCCGCGGCCGCGAGCAGCACACCGGCGCCGCCGACGAGAGCGAGCAGGGTCGCGGCCTGGCGCACCCCGCGGTCGGCCACGTCCGCGCGCAGCGCGACCTGCAGTGCGGTGCCGTCCCCGAAGGTCGTGGTGTACATCCGGGCCGGATGCCCCTCGAAGGTGAAGCTCGTGTAGTACGGGTCGAGATGACGGCCCGCGACCTGGCGCGTCGCCCGGGAGACCGGCAGCAGATACGGCTCGGAAGGGTCGGCGGCCGGGTCCTCGGGCACGTCCTGGGCGCAGGCGGGCGCGCCGAGGTAGCGGCACTCGCCGGTGTAGACACCGGGCCCGTCCCCCTTGTGCTGCTGGGCGATCAGGGTCGCCGACTGGGCGAGGTTCTGGTCGAGCTGCTGGTAGAGCTTGAAGCGGATCACGAAGAACGCGGCCGCGCAGATCCCGACCGCGACCAGCGCCACCGCGGCCGTCGAGGCCAGCGCGAGCCGGGTGCGCAGCGGGCGGCGGCGCCGCCAGCGGGCGCCGAGGCGGCGGTCGGTCCGTCGTGGGGTGGCTCGTCCGGTGCCGGCCGGTCCGGGGCCGGCCTTTCCGGGGTCGGCCGGTCCATGAGCGTCCGGCTGTGGGGCGCCGGGCGTGCGGCCGTCGTCGCTCATGACACATCCAGGCGGTAGCCGACGCCGTGCACGGTGTGCACGAGCCGTGGTTCGCCGCCGGCTTCGAGTTTGCGCCGCAGATAACCCACGTATACGGCGAGGGAGTTGGAGTCCGGGCCGAAGTCCTGTCCCCAGACCCGCTCCAGGAGCAGCTCCCGCGGCAGGGCCTGGCGCGGGCTGTGCAGCAGCTGTTCGAGGAGCGCGAACTCGGTCCGGCTGAACTCCAGGGGCCGCCCGCCCCGCGTCCCGGTGCGGGTCACGGGGTCGGCCGTGAGGTCGGCGAACGTGAGCAGTGTGCCGTCCCCGGCCGGCTCGTCGGGGGCGACGCGGCGCAGCAACGCCCGTACGCGGGCGGTCAGTTCGTCCAGGGCGAAGGGTTTGACCAGGTAGTCGTCCGCGCCGGCGTCGAGGCCGTCCACCCGCTCGCTCACCGAGCCGAGCGCGGTCAGGACCAGGACCGGCGTACGGTCGCCCATCGCGCGCAGCCGCCGGCACAGGGCGAGCCCGTCGAGCACCGGCATCAGCACGTCCGTGACGACGGCGTCCGGCTGCCAGGCCGCGATCTCGGACAGGGCGGCGAGTCCGTCACCGGCGCCGCGCACCGCGTACCCCTCCACCGCGAGCCCGTCCTCGATGGCGACGCGCACCTCGGGTTCGTCCTCGACCACGAGGATGCGCGGTCCGCCGGGGGCCGCCGGGGTGCCGCCGCTGTCACGGTGTGCCGCGGTGCCGCCGCCGTGCCGGTGAGCCGGGCCGCCGCTGCCGTATGCCTTCGCTGCCATGCCGTAAAGGGTGCCAAACCGGACTCTTAGAACCCTCTTACCGCGCTCAGTGAGCCTGGCCGCATGCTGACACCCACCTCACCTCTCTCCGTAGTGATCGGCGCGGGCGGCACCGGCGGTCACATCTATCCCGGGCTCGCGCTCGCCGACGCCCTGCGCCGCGCCGTGCCCGACGCGCTGATCTCCTTCGTGGGCACCACCCGCGGCCTGGAGACCCGGCTCATACCCGGGGCCGGCTACCGGCTGCACACCGTCGACATGATCCCCTTCGACCCCTCGCTCGGGGCCCGCCGCTTCCTGCTGCCCGCGGCGCTCCTGAAGTCCGGCGCCCAGGTCCGCTCGATCCTGCGCGCACAAGGAGCACAGGGCGCGCACGTCGCGGTCGGGATGGGCGGCTACCCCAGCGCACCCGTGATCCTCGGCGCGAAGCTCGCCGGACTGCCGAGCGTCATCCACGAGTCCAACGCCGTGCCCGGGCGGGCCAACCAGTTCGCCGCCCGCCTCACCCCGCACCTCACCGTCGCCTTCGACCGCAGCCGCGCGCATCTGTCGGGCGGCGAGCGCGCCCGCGTCGTCGGCATGCCGATCGCCGCCTCGCTCGCGGGGCTCGACCGTGCCGGGCTGCGGGCCGAGGCGCGGCGTGCGATGGGCGTACGGGACGGCGCGCGGCTGATCGTCTTCAACGGCGGCAGCCTCGGCGCGGCCCGCCTCACCGAAGCCGCCCTGGGCCTTGCCGCGCTGTGGCGCTCGCGCACCGACGTCCAGTTGCTCATCAAGACCGGACCGGCCGCCCTCGAGGAGACCCGGCGCCGCCTCGGCGCCTCGCCCGTGGCCCGCGCGGTGCCGTACCTGGACCGGATGGACCACGCGTACGCCGCCGCCGACCTGGTCGTCTGCCGTGCGGGCTCGGCCACCGTCGCCGAACTCGCCGCCACCGGCGTGCCCGCCGTCCTCGTGCCGTATCCGCACGCCCCCGGCGACCACCAGACCCACAACGCCCGGGTGCTCACCGACGCCGGCGCCGGGCTGCTGCTGCCCGACGCCGAGACCACGGCCGAGCACCTCGCCGACCTCGTCGGCCCGCTGCTCGACCGGCCGGAGCGGCTCGCCGCGATGGCCCGCGCCGCCGACCCCGGCCCGCACGCCCGGGCCGCCGACCTGCTCGCCGCCGAGGTCCTTCGCCTCGCCGGCCGTCCCGTTCCCTTCCCTCACCTGGAGACCGTCCGATGAACGCCTTTTCCTGGTCCGGCCGCACCGTCCTCGTCACCGGAGCGGAGGGGTTCATCGGGTCCACGCTCGTGGATCTCCTCGTCGAACAAGGCGCGCGCGTCAAGGCGTTGGTGCACTACAAGCCGTACGCGGAGAAGGGCCACCTCGCCCACCACCTCGGCGGCGGGGACGTCGAGATGCTCTCGGGCGACGTCCGCGACGGCGGGCGCGTGATGGACGCGGTGGCCGGCTGCGACACCGTCTTCCACCTCGCGGCGCTCATCGGCATCCCGTACAGCTATGACTCGCCCGGCGCGTACGTCCAGACGAACGTCGTCGGCACCGAGAACATCCTCGAAGCCTGCCGCCACCACGGTGTCCGCCGCCTCGTCCACACCTCCACCAGCGAGGTGTACGGCACGGCGCTCACGGTCCCGATCAGCGAGGACCACCCGCTCCAGCCGCAGTCGCCGTACTCCGCCTCGAAGATCGGCGCGGACATGATGGCGCTGTCGCACCGCAACGCCTTCGATCTGCCGGTCGCGGTGGTCCGCCCCTTCAACACCTACGGTCCGCGGCAGTCGGCGCGTGCGGTGATCCCCACGATCCTGGCCCAACTGCACGCGGGCGTACGGGAGATCAAGCTCGGCTCGCTCACGCCGACCCGCGACTTCACCTATGTCACGGACACGGCGCGCGGCTTCCTCGCGGTGGGCGCCTGCGACCGGGCCCTCGGCGAGGTGGTGAACCTCGGCACCGGGCGGGAGATCTCGATCGGCGACCTGGCCACGGAGCTCATCGCGGCCACCGGGGCGAAGGCCGAGGTCGTGGTCGATCCGTCCCGGCTGCGGCCGGCGGCCAGCGAGGTGGAGCGGCTGCTCTCCGACAACTCCCGGGCGCGGGAGTGGGCTTCATGGCAGCCGGAGGTCTCGCTGCGGGAGGGGCTTTCGCGGACCTCGGAGTGGGTGGCGGCGAATCTGCGCCTGTTCGACGTATCGCGCTACCAGGTCTGACGCGGCCCGCGCTGCCGGATCAGGGGCGCGCGGCTCCGGTCAGACCCCCGAGCAACAGGGCCGTGAAGCTGCGCGCCCACTCGGCGTCGACCGGTTCGCTGCTCACCAGGGAGCGGTGCACCACCGCGCCGGCGACCACGTCGAAGATGAGGTCGGCGGTGCGGGCGGCGTTCTCGGGATCGTCCTCGGCCGGCAACTCGCCCCGCTCCTGGGCGCGTTGGCGCCCTTCGAGTACGAGCCGCTTCTGGCGGTCGACGATCGAGGTGCGGATACGGGTGCGCAGCGCCTCGTCCCCGGTCGACTCGGCGACGACGGCCATCAGCGCGGTCCGTGTCTCGGGGCGGTCGAGCAGGGCGGCGAACTGCAGCACGACGCCCTCGACATCGGCGGCGAGGCTGCCGCGGTCGGGGAGTTCGAGCTCGTCGAAGAGTTCGGCGACGGCGTCCACGACGAGTTCGTTCTTCCCGGCCCACCGCCGGTACAGCGTGGTCTTCGCGACCTCGGCCCGCGTGGCCACGTCCCCGAGCGTCAGCTTGGACCAGCCGACGTCCACGAGGGCTTCGCGGGTGGCCGCCAGGATCGCCGCGTCGGCCTCTGCGCTGCGGGGCCGCCCGGTTCTGCCGGGGCGGTCGGTGGTGTGGTCGTGCATGGCGCTGACCATACCGGGCGGTACGTGCGGCGGACCGGCCCTCGACCCGTGATCGCCTTACCCCCGTGAGGGAGATCACGGGCCGAGAACCCCCCAGACGATATACGCTACGACTCGTAGCGAAAGCTCGTACGTGAACCTCTCACCGCGAGCGGCAACCACATGCGTGGGGTGGGGACCCCGCGCACCCGGTCCTTTCCTCGGGCCACTCGGGCCATCGCACCTGGCCCACCGGCCGTGACCTGTCCGCACGTCCCGCATCCGGCGGGGGGCCTGCGGGTGGGCCGCGGCCCGCAGACGCCGGACGTGGCGGCGAAACCGGATCCGGGACGGGGTCCGGCGCACCGCCGCCCGTCCGTGCACTTCGCCTTCGGCGGGCTTTTCGCCCCGCCCCGCCCCTTCCCGCCCCTTCCCGAAACCGGGGATCCGCCCCGGACCCAGATCCGAACTTCGTTCGGATCTGCTCACACGCCGCAGGGGCTGGATGGGTTGCTCAAGCGCCGCAGGGGCTGGGTTCGCCGGAGGGGCGGAGAGGGGCTGGAAGTGATTTGGGCGGCCCTTAACGGGAGAGGCCGCCGTAGGGGGAGAATGGGCGCATGCAGCCACGGAACATGTCCATGAGCGGAGTCGTCGACCTCGCCGCGGTGAAGGCGGCCCAGGAGGCCAAGGCCAAGGCGGAGCAGGCCCGCGCCGAAGCGGCCCGGCAGGGCGGCGGCGGTGCCGTATCGCCTGCCGACCTGGTGATCGACGTCGACGAGGCGTCGTTCGAGAGCGCCGTCATCCAGCGCTCCACCGAAGTACCCGTCGTGATCGACTTCTGGGCCGAGTGGTGCGAGCCCTGCAAGCAGCTCGGCCCGCTGCTCGAGCGGCTGACTCTGGAGTACAACGGCCGCTTCCTGCTCGCCAAGGTCGACGTCGACGCCAACCAGATGCTGATGCAGCAGTTCGGGATCCAGGGCATCCCGGCCGTCTTCGCCGTCGTCGCGGGCCAGGCGCTCCCCCTCTTCCAGGGTGCCGCCCCCGAGTCGCAGATCCGCCAGACCCTCGACCAGCTGATCCAGGTCGGCGAGCAGCGCTTCGGTCTGACCGGTCTCCTCGTCGACCCGGATGCCGAGGGCGCCCCCGTCCAGGCGGAAGCACCGGAGGAGCCGGCCGGACCGTACGACGCGCTGCTCGAAGCCGCCGTACAGGCCCTGGACGCGGGTGACTTGGGCGGCGCGGTGCAGGCGTACAAGAACGTGCTCGCCGACGACCCCGCCAACATGGAGGCGAAGCTCGGCCTGGCGCAGGCCGAACTCCTGCAGCGCGTCCAGGGGTTGGACCCGCAGCAGGTGCGCCAGGACGCGGCCGAGAAGCCGGCCGATCCGCAGGCGCAGATCGCCGCGGCCGACCTGGATCTCGTCGGCGGTCATGTCGAGGACGCCTTCGGCCGCCTCGTCGACACGGTCAAGAAGGTTTTCGGCGACGACCGCGATGCCGTACGCGTGCATCTGCTCGGCCTCTTCGAGGTCGTGGGATCCGACGACCCGCGTGTGGCCAAGGCCCGTTCGGCCCTTGCCCGCGCGCTGTTCTGACACCACAAGTACCGGTTCTGACACGTCAGTACGCGCCATACGTACGGATGGTCCGGATGGTGCTTGGCTGACCTTTCGTTAAACCAGAGACGCACAAGTGGTCTTGTGAAGATTTGACGTCAGAGAGACACGGCGGCCGCGCTTTACCAAATCTTGGTAATCGCGGCCGCTGTTACTTGGAGTAAGCCGAAGCCGAGGTTCTGTCCGGTTTCGCCAGTTGATCAACTGGTCTGTCCCCAGGGGTGCATGCACCCTGCGTGCCCACCCGACGTCGGGCCGTCGTGACGGGGTTATGGAGCCGTTACCAGCGAGTAACGAACCCCCTTGTGCGGGCGCTCCGAATGGACCACGATCGGCCACGCTCGGTCCATTCACGTACGCCCGACAGCCAGCTCGGGAAGCGGGTTCCTGGGTCCCCACCGAGTGGCCGGAGACCTCACGTCGCCGGCCTTGGACAGGGGGGTCTCCACCAATCCGGTGGGGCCTGTCCGACAGGTCGCGCCGCCCCGGTGCGGCCCGTGGTTGTCGCTCGGGGGTGATCGCCCATGTTCCGCGCCGCAGTTCCTGCGCAGTCGGAAACAGCAGGCGCTCTCCTTCCCGAGGACGTAGCACTTCTCCCATCCCTGCCCGGCTGAGCCGCTGTGTGGCAGTCAGGGCCAGGAGATGTACGTCCGAGAAGGAGGAAAGTCATGGAATCCGTGGCTCGTGGCGGAACCAGATGGAAGCGGTTCGCCGTAGTCATGGTGCCGAGCGTCGCGGCTACTGCCGCGATAGGCGTGGCCCTCTCGCAGGGTGCGCTTGCGGCATCGTTCAGCGTTTCGGGACAGTCGTTCAAGGTCAAGGCCGATGAGCTCCGCGGCTACGACATGCTCCAGTACGGCGGCGTCGACGTCGGCGTGGACATGGAGGGCAAGAAGGCCGCCCACCCGGTGGCCATCAACGCCTTCAAGACGGCCGAGATCGACAACATGTGCCAGTCGATCGTGACGCACGTGCCGTTGCTCGGCGACGTCACGATGAAGCTCACCGCCGGTGGCAAGGGCACTCCGGTCAAGGCCCAGAACATCTACATCGACGTCGCGCAGCTGGACTCGTCCAGCGCCACGTTCTCCAACGTGGACATCGGCGTCGCCGCCGGCTCTGCCGGCGACAAGGTGCCCCCGATGAAGGGCGGCAACGAGCAGGCGAACCCCAACGGTTTCGCCCAGCGTGCCGACAAGGCCGTCATCAAGGACGTGAAGCAGACCGCCTGGGCGACCAGCGCGGGCACGTTCGAGCTGAGCGGCTTCGGTCTGTCCTTGAAGAAGGGCAGCGGCGCGGGGGTCGAGTGCTACTAGGCACTCGCTGAGTTACTGCGGCCGGGGCCTCTGACACGGGGCCGGCCGTCGGGCGACTGGCCCGGCGGGCGCGGAGCTTCACTCCCCGCCCGCCACACAGACCTTCTGAATTCACATGTACTGCCGGTTCCAAGGAGCTGTTGTCCCATGAGCGCCGATGCACCGGGGCAGAACGACCACTTCGTCAAGGTCTACCGCAGGAAGTTCCGGGCCTGGCGAGGCACCCGGCCGTTCTGGGCGGGCCTCTTCACCATCCTCGGCGGCATTCCGATCGCGTATCTGCCGTACGGGGACATCAAGCTCGGCAATGTCACGCTCGCCATGGCCACCACGGCCGGAGCCGGTTCGCTGATCATCGGCGTGCTCCTGGTCACGCTCGGCCTGACCATGTGGTTCCACCACATCGTCCGGGTGTTCGCAGGTGTCGCGGCGATTCTGCTCGCCCTGATCTCGATCCCCGTCTCGAACCTCGGCGGGTTCCTGGTCGGCTTCCTGCTCGCGATGATCGGCGGCGCGCTGTCCATCTCGTGGGCACCGGCCGAGCCGGCCGCGCAGGAACCGGCGAAGACGGACGGGCAGACCGAGCCGGACCCCGCACCGCACACCGACGACGACAGCGGCGCGGACCACACACTGGAGACCAACGGCGGGAGGCACAGTGCCGGGTGACGGTACGCAACTGGCCCTCGGGGCCGCGGACGGCGCTGCGAGCTCGCCGCTGAACGGCACACGCGCGAAGACCGGCCCCAAGCATGCGGCTCCCCGTAAGTCGCTGCTGACGAAACTTCAGATACCCGCGAACAGGGCCATGGCGCTGGCAGCGATGCCGACCGCCGTGTTCGTGGGCATGGGCCTCATGCCCAAGCCCGCGCTCGCCGACGACGGTGAGATCCCCTTCTCGTCGGGGCCGTGCGTGACGCGCGAGGACGTGGAGGCGGCGCAGGAGGAGAGCGCGTCGCCGACGCCGAGTCCTTCGGCCTCCGAGACGGGCACCGAGACCGAGAAGCCCGAGGAGAAGCCCTCCGAGGAGCCCTCGCCGGAGCCTTCGACGAGTGCGTCGGGAGAAGCCCCGGCGGACGGCACGGCGGACACCGCCGAGCCGAAGGCGGCCGCCGAGCCCACGCCTTCCCCGTCCCAGACCACGAACCCGCTGGACCCGCTGGGTGTCGGCGAGAAGCTCGACCAGTTCGGTGAGGACGTCAAGGACTTCTTCACGCCGGACGACAAGGAGACGGCGACCCCCGAGCCCTCCGCGACGCCCACTCCGGAGCCGAGCGGGAAGCCGACCGCCGAGGAGACCGAGAAGCCGGCCGAGGACGACGCGTCCAAGGACGAGCCGACCGCGGACAAGCCCACCGAGGACGTGGCCGACAAGGTCACCGGCGAGGTGGACAAGGCCGAGGACAAGCTCAAGGCCGACATCGAGAAGGCCGCCGACAAGGTGGGCGCCGAGGTCGAGAACCTGGACGAGGCGATCAAGGACCTGCCGCTCGGCGAGGACGGCAAGCCGCGCTTCCCGTGCGCCGAGGGGGACCCGAAGGCCCTGGCCGACGCGGACCTGGAGCCCGGTATCCCGGCGCTGCCCGACTACCCGTGGAAGCTGGAGACCAGCATGCTCACGCTGCGCGGTCTCGACTACCACGGTGTCGTGAACGTGAAGACGGCGAGCGGTGCGGTCAAGCCAGTCCTGAAGTTCACCGCCGACGAGGTGGACATCAAGGATCTGCACCAGGTGGTGCAGGACCCCAAGGGCGGACCCACCGCGCACGTCAAGGGCGCCAAGGGTTCGACGTCCGAGATCCGCGGCGGCACGGTGACCATGTACACCGAGTCGCTCAAGGGCAACCTCTTCGGGCTGATCCCCGTCGAGTTCACGCCCAAGACGCCGCCGCCGCTGAACGTGCCGTTCGCGTTCTTCACCAACGTCACCGTGATGCAGGCCGGCCAGTTCGGCGGCACGCTGACGGTGCCGGGCTTCCAGAACTACATCGAGGAGTAAGGGGCATACTCCCGCATACGAAGAGGGCGCCCTCCGCTTGGAGGGCGCCCTCTTCGTCTTTCACACGCGACCGCCGCAACCATCAATTGAGGAACCGCGACGGCGAGAACCAGGTCCGCGAGAGCGGCGCCGGTTCAGGCGCAAAAGGGGTGTCAGTCGCGGCGGCCGCCACCGAGGTGGTGCACCCGGACCATGTTGGTCGTGCCCGGGACACCGGGGGGCGAACCCGCGGTGATGATGATGGTGTCGCCGGTGCTGCAGGCGTTGATCTTCATCATCTCGGCGTCGACCAGCTCGACCATGTCGTCGGTGTTGTCGACGTGCTGCACGACCTGGGTGTTCACACCCCAGCTCAGCGACAGCTGGTTGCGGGTTTCCTGGTCCGTCGTGAACGCCACGATCGGCTGGACGGGACGGTAGCGGGACAGTCGGCGGGCCGTGTCACCGGAGTGCGTGAAGGCGACGAGGGCCTTGGCGTCCAGGAACTCCGCGATCTCGGCGGCCGCGCGGGCCACCGAACCACCCTGCGTACGCGGCTTCTTGCCGGGCACGAGCGGCTGCAGCCCCTTGGAGAGCAGCTCCTCCTCGGCGGCCTCGACGATGCGGGACATCGTCTTGACCGTCTCGATCGGGTACGCGCCCACCGAGGACTCGGCGGAGAGCATGACCGCGTCCGCGCCGTCCAGGATCGCGTTGGCCACGTCGGAGGCCTCGGCGCGCGTGGGGCGGGAGTTGGTGATCATCGACTCCATCATCTGGGTCGCGACGATCACCGGCTTGGCATTGCGGCGGCACAGCTCCACGAGGCGCTTCTGCACCATCGGGACCTTCTCGAGCGGGTACTCGACGGCCAGGTCACCGCGCGCGACCATGATCCAGTCGAAGGCGGCGACGACGCCCTCCATGTTGGCGACGGCCTGCGGCTTCTCGACCTTGGCGCCGACCGGGACGCGACGCCCCTCCTCGTCCATGACCTTGTGGACGTCCTTGACGTCGTTGGCGTCGCGCACGAAGGACAGGGCGACCATGTCGCAGCCCATCTTCAGGGCGAAGCGCAGGTCCTCGACGTCCTTCTCGGAAAGGGCCGGGACATTGACCGCGGCACCGGGCAGGTTGATGCCCTTGTGGTCCGAGATCACACCGCCCTCGATGACGACGGTCTTGACCCGCGGGCCCTCCACCGAAACGACCTTGAGCTCGACATTTCCGTCGTTGATAAGGACCTGGTCACCCTTGGCGACATCGCCGGGCAGACCCTTGTAGGTCGTACCGCAGATCGACTTGTCACCGGGGACGTCCTCGGTGGTGATGGTGAACTCGTCACCGCGCACCAGCTCGACGGGGCCCTCGGCGAAGGTCTCCAGGCGGATCTTGGGCCCCTGCAGGTCGGCGAGCACACCCACGGCCTTGCCGGTGTCCGCGGCAGCCTGGCGGACGCGGTCGTACCGCTCCTGGTGCTCCGCGTGGGTTCCATGGCTGAAGTTGAAGCGGGCCACATTCATACCGGCCTCGATAAGAGCCTTCAGCTGCTCATACGAGTCGACGGCGGGGCCCAGAGTGCAGACGATTTTGGAACGGCGCATGGGGCGGATCCTATCGGTTTGTTTCGGCGCGGAATATTCCGTCTGGTGGAAAGTCCAAAGGGGCGAACTGTCGCTCAGATGAGGGGAATTGATGCCGGTATTTATCCCGGCATTTATCCCCGGCTTTCATCCCGTGACGAGCGCGTACGCCTGGGTCGCGATCTCCAGCTCTTCATCGGTCGGTACGACGGCCACCGCGACCCGCGCGTACTCCGCGGAGACGAGCCGCGGCTCGTCCGCGCGCACGGCGTTGCGCTCACCGTCGAGGGCCAGGCCCAGCTCCTCCAGGCCGCTGATCGCAGCCTCGCGCACGGTCGCCGAGTTCTCGCCGACCCCGGCCGTGAACGCCACCGCGTCCACCCGGCCGAGCACCGCTGCGTAGGCGCCGATGTACTTCTTCAGGCGGTGGATGTAGACGTCGAAGGCGAGCGCCGCGGAGGCGTCGCCCTCGGCGCGCCGGCGCTCCACCTCGCGCTGGTCGTTGTCGCCGCAGAGGCCGATCAGACCGCTCTTCTTGTTGAGCAGCGCGTCGATCTCGTCGACCGACTTCCCGCCCACCCGGGCCAGATGGAAGATCACGGCCGGGTCGAGGTCACCGGAACGGGTACCCATCACCAGTCCCTCAAGCGGCGTGAGCCCCATGGATGTGTCCACGCACACCCCGCCCCTGACCGCGGACGCCGAGGCGCCGTTGCCCAGGTGCAGGACGATGACGTTGGTCTCCTCGGGCGTCTTGCCGAGCAGCTTCGCGGTCTCGCGCGAGACGTACGCGTGCGAGGTGCCGTGGAAGCCGTAGCGCCGGATCGAGAGCGCGTCGGCGGTCTCGCGGTCGATCGCGTAGCGGTACGCGGCCTCCGGCATCGTCGAGTGGAAGGCCGTGTCGAACACCGCGACCTGGGGCAGGTCGGGGCGGATCGAACGGGCCACCTCGATACCGGTGACGTTCGCCGGGTTGTGCAGCGGCGCCAGCGGTACGAGGTTCTCCAGCTCGGCGAGCACATCGGCGTCCACCACGGTGGGCTGGGTGAACTTGGTGCCGCCGTGCACGACACGGTGGCCGATCGCGGCGAGCTCGGGGGAGTCGAGGCCGAGACCGTCCTTGGACAGTTCGGCGGCGACCGCTTCGAGCGCGGCCTTGTGGTCGGCGATCGGGCCCTCGAAGACCCGGGCCTCCGCGCCACCGCCGGTCAGCGGGGTGTGCTTGAGCCGGGAGGTCTCCTCACCGATGCGCTCGACCAGGCCGACGGCCAGACGCGAGGCGTCGGCCATGTCGAGCAGCTGGTACTTCACCGACGAGGAGCCGGAGTTGAGGACGAGTACGCGGGTCGCAGTCACGAAAACGACGCTTCCTAGGTGGGGGGACGGTTAGGCGGTGGGGGCGGGGGTCTGGGCCTGGATCGCCGTGATGGCGACCGTGTTGACGATGTCCTGGACGAGGGCGCCGCGGGACAGGTCGTTCACCGGCTTGCGCAGGCCCTGCAGGACCGGACCGACGGCGATCGCGCCGGCCGAACGCTGCACGGCCTTGTACGTGTTGTTGCCGGTGTTGAGGTCGGGGAAGATCAGCACGCTGGCCTGTCCCGCCACCTCGGAGTCCGGCAGCTTGGTCGCCGCGACGGAGGGCTCGACCGCCGCGTCGTACTGGATGGGGCCCTCGATCTTCAGGGCCGGGTTCTGGCCACGGGCCAGCTCGGTGGCCTCGCGCACCTTGTCGACGTCGGCGCCCTTGCCGGAGGTGCCGGTCGAGTACGAGAGCATCGCGATCCGCGGCTCGACGCCGAACTGCTCGGCGGTGACGGCCGACTGGAGCGCGATGTCCGCGAGCTGCTCGGCGTTGGGGTCCGGGTTGACCGCGCAGTCGCCGTACACGAGGACCTTGTCGGCCAGGCACATGAAGAAGACCGAGGAGACGATCTTCGCGTCCGGCTTGGTCTTGATGATCTCGAAGGCCGGGCGGATGGTCGCCGCGGTGGAGTGCACCGAACCGGAGACCATGCCGTCGGCGAGACCCGTCTGCACCATGAGCGTGCCGAAGTAGTTCACGTCCACGACGACGTCGTTGGCCAGCTCGACCGTCATGCCCTTGTGGGCGCGCATCTTGGCGTAACTCTCGGCGAACGTGGCGCGCAGTTCGGAGGTGGCCGGGTCGATGATCTGCGCTCCGGAGAGGTCGATGCCCAGGTCGGCGGCCTTCTTGCGGATGGCCTCCGTGTCGCCGAGCAGTGTCAGGTCGCAGACGCCGCGGCGAAGCAGCACGTCGGCGGCGCGCAGGACGCGGTCCTCCGTGCCCTCCGGCAGCACGACACGGCGCTTGTCCGAGCGGGCCTGCTCGATGAGCTTGTGCTCGAACATCATCGGCGTGACCTTGCCGCTGCGGGACACCTCGACCCGCTTCAGGAGCTCGGCGCCGTCCACGTGGCGCTCGAAGAGGCCGAGCGCGGTCTCCGCCTTGCGCGGGGTGGCGGCGTTCAACTTGCCTTCGAGGGCGAAGAGTTCGGCCGCGGTCGGGAAGGAGTTGCCGGCCACGGAGATCACCGGGGTGCCGGGCGCGAGGCGCTCGGCCAGGCGCAGGATCTCCTGGCTGGGCCGCTCGTTGAGCGTGAGCAGCACGCCCGCGATGGGCGGCGTACCGGCGTTGTGCGCGGCGAGCGCGCCCACCACCAGGTCGGCGCGGTCCCCGGGGGTGACGACCAGGCAGCCCGGGGTCAGGGCGTTGAGGAAGTTCGGCAGCATGGCGCCGCCGAAGACGAAGTCCAGGGCGTCGCGGGCGAGTCCGGCGTCGTCGCCGAGCAGCACCTTGCCGTCCAGGGCGTGCGTGATCTGGGCGACGGTCGGCGCGGCGAGCGCCGGCTCGTCGGGCAGCACGTAACAGGGCACCTGGAGACGGGCCTCGAGACGTTCGCCGATGACCTCGCGGTCCTCGGGCGCGACCCGGTTGACCACCATCGCGAGCACATCGCAGCCGAGTGCCTCGTACGCGCGGCAGGCGTTGCGCGCCTCGGCGCGTACGGACTCCGCGGACTGGTTCTTGCCGCCGACCACGGGCAGCACCGACGCGCCGAACTCGTTCGCGAGCCGGGCGTTGAGCGCCAGTTCGTCGGGGAGCTGGGTGTCGGCGAAGTCGGTGCCGAGCACGAGGACCACCTCGTACTCGCGCGAGACCTGGTGGAAACGCTCGACGAGCCGGGAGACCAGCTCGTCGGTGCCCTTCTCGGCCTGGAGCGCGGAGGCCTCGTGGTAGTCCATGCCGTAGACGCTCGACGCGTCCTGGGTGAGGCGGTAGCGCGACCGCAACAGGTCGAACAGACGGTCCGGGCCGTCGTGGACGAGCGGGCGGAAGACGCCCACCCGGTCGACCTGCCGGGTCAGGAGCTCCATGACTCCCAGCTCGACCACCTGCCGGCCGTCGCCCCGGTCGATCCCGGTCACGTACACGCTGCGCGTCACGCGTGCTCTCCGTTCCATCGCGTCTGCATCTGTCTGCTGTCTTCTGCCGCGACCGCTCCCGCAGCCGCCCGGCAACTGTCTCTTCTCGCCTGTCCCGATTGTCGGCGCACAGACGTTCTCGCGCCTGCGGTGTGGGTACGAGCGTTCGTACGGTGATCCACCGCGACGGAGGTCGCAAAATTACCCGTTATGGTGGGCTTGACCTCTTGACAATACCTCCGCGGATGGATAGAGCGCCCGCCGGACCTAGGCCCCTGGAGCGGTGGGACAAAGGGCCTGGAAGGTCCTTTTGCGGCGGAGTAAGTGAAAGGGGCACACCTGTGTGGCCCGTGGAACAATCGGACCCGGGCTCACGCGTACGACTAGCGACCAGGAGACACAGCACGATGCGTATCGGAGTTCTGACCGCAGGCGGCGACTGCCCGGGCCTGAACGCAGTGATCCGGTCGGTCGTGCACCGTGCCGTCGCCGCGCACGGGGACCAGGTCATCGGTTTCGAGGACGGCTACAAGGGGCTGCTCGACGGCTACTACCGCCCCCTCGACCTCACCGGTGTCAGCGGCATCCTCTCGCGTGGCGGCACGATCCTCGGTTCGGCCCGCCTAGAGAAGGGCCGCCTCGAAGACGCCGTCGCCAACGCGCCCGCCCTTGCCAAGAAGCTCGGCATCGACGTCCTCATCCCGATCGGCGGTGAGGGCACGCTGACCGCGGCGCGGATGCTGTCGGACGCGGGGATGCCGGTGGTCGGCGTACCGAAGACGATCGACAACGACATCAATGCCACGGACCGTACGTTCGGCTTCGACACGGCCGTCGGTGTGGCCACCGAGGCGATGGACCGCCTCAAGACCACCGCCGAATCGCACCAGCGCGTGATGGTCGTCGAGGTCATGGGCCGGCACGCGGGCTGGATCGCGCTCGAGTCCGGGATGGCCGGCGGTGCGCACGGCATCTGTCTGCCGGAGCGGCCCTTCGACCCCGCGGACCTGGTCAAGATGGTCGAGGAGCGCTTCGCGCGCGGCAAGAAGTTCGCCGTCATCTGTGTGGCCGAAGGCGCGCACCCCATCGACGGCTCGATGGACTACGGCATGGGCGACATCGACCAGTTCGGTCACGAGCGCTTCAAGGGCATCGGCACGGCCCTGGCTCATGAGCTGGAGCACCGGCTCGGCAAGGAGGCCAAGCCGGTCATCCTCGGTCACGTGCAGCGTGGCGGGACGCCGACCGCGTACGACCGCGTGCTCGCGACGCGGTTCGGGTGGCATGCGGTGGAGGCCGCGCACCGGGGTGAGTTCGGCAAGTTCACCGCGCTGCGGGGGACGGATATTCAGATGGTGCCGTTGGCGGATGCGGTTTCGGAGCTGAAGACGGTGCCGGAGTACCGGATGGCGGAGGCGGAGTCGGTCTTCTGAGCCCCGCCTTTTGCGTCGGGCCTCCGCCTTCTGGCGGGGGCCCGTTGCGTTGGTGGGCGCGGGTGGGTGAGGGTGCGGGTGGGGCGCCTGCGGCGGGCGGATTTCCCCTACCCGCCCCTTCCCGAAACCGGGGCTCCGCCCCGGACCCCGCATCCGCACTTCGTGCGGATCTCCTCAAACGCCGGAGGGGCTGGAAGGGGCTGAGTTTGCCGTACGGGCTGGTAAGCGGGACCTTCGTCCTCAGTTGTCCCGCACCCGAGCCCAGAAATGGTCCAGGATCCGGCTCAGGAACTCCCGTGCGCCCTCGCCGGTGTCGCCGGAATCACCCCAGCCGAGGGTGGCCGCGGTGCGGCCCTGGTACTCCTCGTGGAGGGATTCCAGGGCGCGTTCCAGGTGGCGGGGCGGGACCGGGACCAGCTTGCCGACCGGTTTGACGTACGGCTGCCAGCGCGCCGTCGCCGCACTCTTCAAGAGCTCCGTCAGGCGGGCGTCGCGGCCCGTGACCGTGGCGAAGGCGCGGGGCGAGAGGGCGAGGACCTCGGCGAGCGCGGCCGTCTGGCGGTCGTTGCCGCGCCAGTCCTCGCGCTCCTCCATCTGCAGATACGAGCGGTGGTCGAGCCCCACGGCCCGCGCCACGTCCTCCGCCGCGAGTCCGCGCGCGAGGCGGTGCTCGCGCAAGGTCCGTGCCGCGCCCAGGAGTTCGCCGGGGGTGCACCACAACGCCCCTGCCAGAGCGGTCAGTTCGCCGCTCGTCGGTGCCGCGATCCCGCGCTCCCAGGCGAGCACGGTGTCCGGCGTGACATAGGGCAGCCCGTAGCTGGCCCGGATGCCGTACGCCACATGCCCGGGCGCCATGCCGAGCGCCTCGCGCAGCCGGCGTGCGGCGAGGGCGTTGAACGGGGGAGTGGTCTGGGACACGCGGTCACGCTAGGTCCGGGTGCGGCCCGTGGCTACGGTGCGTTCGCCCAGGATCACTGATCGTAGGAATCTACGGCTCTGGTAGTTTCCGGATTCGGATCGACCGTTTGTGTACTCGGGGGAGGGCGCATGGCACGGCTGCCTGCGCGGCTGAAGGTGCCGGTGATCGTCGCGCTTGTGCTGGTGCTCGTCGGTGCCGGGGCGGTGATCTTCTCTTCTTCCGGTGACGCGGGTGACGGCGGCCATCTCGCCCGCAATCGCGCCCAGTTGAAGCGCGCCTGCGGCGGGCTGCTGCCGTACGGGGAGCTGCGGGACCTGGTGCCCGATGACGTACGCGGCGAGGTCCGGGCGTATGGCACGCAGCTCACGCCCGGGGAGGAGAGCCGCACTCTGCTCAGCTGCGAGGTGACCTGGCCCGACCGGGGCCGCGTCGAGGTGCGCGCCGCGCCCGTCCTGTCCCGGCTGCCCGAACCGGTGACGCTGGAGGCGGCGGAGCTGGTGGCGAGCGCGGGTGTGGACGCGGACTACGAGGCGCCCGGCGTGACCGGACGTTCGGGGGAGGCGGCGGTCACCTGGCTGGTCGCCGAGTGCCCGGCAGGCCTCGGTACCCGCGCACGTGATGTGTCCGCGATGTATGTGACCGCGACCGTCGACCGGTTCGGTGCGGGCGCGCGGAAGCTCGGTGCCCAGGCGCGGGCGCTGCGGGAGTTCCGTACGGCCGTGGAGGTGGCGAACGCGCTGACGAAGGCACAGAAGTGCGGCGGCGAGGCGATTGTCCGGCCGGACAAGGTGATCGACACCTACGAGGCCGAGGTCACGAGCGATCCCGACGGCGGCAACATACAGGTCGAAAGGGTCGACATTCCCGGCCTCGGCGCCGCCAAGTGCCGTGGCCTGGCGAAGGAGTTCCCCGGTACCTGGTCCGTCGCCGGTGACCTGCAGGAGTCGCGGCTTCTGAGTGTCTGCGACGCGACCCAGTACGACCGCAAGGACTCCTTGGTGGATCCGCCGGACCTGGACGAGGGAGATGTCTCAGCCCTCTCGGCCGTCAGCTGGGCGGGCCCGCTGGGCGAGTCCGTCGACGCCGAGTACGGACGCAGCGGCGACAGTTACGGGTTTCGCGCGGGCGAGCGCACCAAGGAACTCCAAGAGGGCAAGCCGGTGGAACTCGCCCTGTGGGCCGGCGGGCAGTGCGCCGCCGGCCGGACCCTGCACCAGGTCACCGTCTCACTGGAGCGCGACGGGTACTCCCGCACGCTGACCGAACGCGAACGCGCCCTCTTCTCGCGGCAGGCCCGCAAAGCGCTCGACGCCTATCTCGCCGACCCCGGCGGCTGGCCAAGGCAGCAGCGCTGCCATGACACCGAGATCCTCGGAGAGGTGGAGGGGTGGCGGTGAAGCGGCTGCTGCTGCGGAGCGCGGGCGGCGTGGTCGCGCTCGCCGTCCTGGTGTCCGGGTACCTCTGGCTGCACGGCGACTTCCGCCGCTGGGACGACGCGGCGAAGCTCGACGCCGCCTGCGACGGGCTGCTCGACCCGGCGGTGATGCGTGAGGTGCTCGGCGACGGAGAGGTCGGCGTGCGGGAGTGGGACGGCACCGCGCACCACGTGCGCTGCGAGGTGGTCGTGGACGGCGGCGGCAAGGCCGACGTGCGGGTGGCGGACGAGACGGCGATCGGCGTCGCCGGCTTCGAGCCCTTCCTCGGCGGCAGGGAGCGCGGGCTTGCCGTACCGGTCGGCAACGGCTGGTCGGGTCTCTTCGGTGCCGATAGCGGCGACGAGGACGAAACGGAGGGTGTGACGACCGCCTTCACGCTGCACTGCACGGCCGGCGAGGCGAAGACCATCATGGTCACCCTCAGGGCCGAGCTCTTCGACGAGCGCCCGGTCGACGACCCCGCGAACCGTCCCGCGTATACCCGGATCGCCGAGGCCACGGCCCGGAAGGTATCCGAAGTGCGGGGCTGCGAGGCCGAGTTGGGCGACAAGGTGCGCAGCGTGCCGCTGCCCGTACGCGAGGACGAGTACGAGCCGCTCGACGAGGCCGACGGTACGTGCGCCGGTATCGAGCCCCTACGCGGCGTGCGCACCGTACTCGAGACGGCGCGCGACGGGGCGCCGTACGAACGGTGCCGGCTCCTCGATGCGGACCGCCTGCGCCGATACGGCCTGGAGGCGAGTTTCGGGACCTACGCCCAGTCCTTCTTCCGGGGCAACCGCGCGTCCTACGAGGACGACCTGCCCACGGGCCGTGTCCCGGCGCACCACCGGGCCCGGGACGAGAGTGTCAGCTGGACCACGGCCAAGTGCCCTGAGGGGACGGCCCTGTTCACCCTGGTCGCGTACGGGCGCCATGACGACAAGACCTCCGCGCTGGTCTCCGGCGACCTCGCCCAGGAACGCGCCGCCCTGAAAATTTTCGCCGAGCGCTCGGCCGAGTCCCACGGTTGCCGGCCGCCCAAGGCTCCCTGACCGTCGGCAACCCGCTGACCAGGAAAGGTACGGACCAGGCCCGGTGGGGGGCTCGTACCTTCGACTCTTGTACGGAAGGAAAAGATGGGAGCGCTCCCTGCGTGAAGTCTTGACGCCTCGCGACCCGCTCGCAACAGTGGGCCCACCCCACACCCCCCACTACAGGAGCGTCGATCGTGATATCGCGCAGACTGTTCCTCGCGGGCGCCACAGCGAGCGCCGCCGCAGCCGCAGCGTCCCTGGCCGTGCCGTCCTGGACAGCCGGGGCCGCCGCCCCCGCCACCTGTGAACTGGCCCTGGAGAACAAGTCGTTGAGCGGCACCGTGCGTGCCTATGTGACCGGCCACGAGCAGTCCACCGGCAACTGGGTGCTGCTCAGGGCCGACGGCGGCATCTACCGGCCCGAGTCGCCCTCCGCCCCCCAGACCCCGCTGCCCGTCGACTGCGCCATCCCGCTGAACCCGGCGGGCGCCGCACCGAAGGTCGTGACGCTGCCTCAGATGTTCGGCGCGCGCGTCTACTTCGTACGCGACGACACCCTGGACTTCTTCCTCAACCCGGGACCAGGGCTCGTCGAACCGGCCTTCGCGACCCCCACCGACGCGAACTACGGCAAGATCTGGTCGTTCTGCGAATTCACCTTCAACACGGTGCAGTTGTTCGCGAACATCAGCTACGTCGACCTGGTGACCGCCCTGCCCATCGGGCTGCGTCTCGAAGGCGACGCCACCCACACCGTCGCCCCGCTGCCCGACGGCGCGGTCGACAAGATCGCGGCCGACCTCCAGGCGCAGGCGGCCCGCGACGGACAGCCCTGGGACCAGCTCGTCATCAAGGACGGCGGCGGCAAGGTGCTTCGCTGCATCTCGCCGCAGAACCTGATGGCCCCGTACTTCGACCGGCCCGACCAGATGCCGTTCCGCGATGTGTGGAACGGGTACATCGACCAGGTCTGGGAGAAGTACCGGAGCACCGATCTGCGGATCGATCTGCAGGGCGGCCGGGGCGTGTTCACCGGCCGGGTCGGCGGGGACACGCTCACCTTCAACGGCGGGCACAGCTTCCCCAAGCCGACCTCGAAGGACATCTTCACCTGCAACCACGGCCCGTTCACCAACAACCCCTCGGACTCCGACGACAAGAAGGGCCTGCTCGCCCGGCTCGCCGCCGGGTTCAACCGCAGCATCATGCTCACGCACCCCGACCAGCCCAACGGCGTGACGGCCGGTGACTACTACCGGGACGCCACCACCAACCACTGGTCGCGCATCGTGCACGCCAACTCGCCCATCGGGTACGCCTTCCCGTACGACGACGTACGCCCCGACGGCCAGCCCGACGTGTCCGGCGCGGCGCACGACGGCAACCCGCGCCGGTTCACGGTGAGCGTGGGGGTCTGAGAGCCGGGCGGCGGGGCCCGGCCGGCAGGACCGGGCCCCGCCGACCCTTGCGGGCACCTGCCTTGCGGCCCCCTGCCTTGCGGCGGCACCCTGCCTTCCAGCCCCCCGCCTTCCGGTCCCGCTATCCCTTGACCGCGCCCCCGAGCGCGAAGCCACCGCCCAGACGTCGCGCGATCAGCACGTACAGCAGGATCACCGGCGTCGAGTAGATGATCGAGAAGGCGGCGAGCTGGCCGTAGACCACTTGGCCGCGGTTGCCGAAGAAGTCGTTGATGCTGACCGAGGCGGGCATCTGGGCCGGGTCGATCAGGAGCATGAAGGGGACGAAGAAGTTGCCCCACATCATGACGAAGGAGAAGACCGTGACCACGGCGACTCCGGGGCCCATCAGCGGCAGCACGATGCGCAGGAGCGACTGGAAGGACGAGGCGCCGTCCGTCCAGGCGGCCTCCTCCAGCTCCTTCGGGACACCGTCCATGAAGTTCTTCATCAGCCAGATGGCGAACGGCAGGCCCGAGGCCGCGAAGAAGAAGATCGTGCCGTGCATGGTGTCGATCAGGTCGACCTGCACGAACAGGGCGTAGACCGGGACCATCACGGCCGTGATCGGCAGACAGGTCGCGAAGAGGATCGTGAGCAGGAACGGACGGTTGAAGCGCGAGCGGTAGCGCGACAGCGGGTACGCGGCGAGAGCCGCGCATACGACCACGAGCGCAGTCGCTCCGCCGCACAGGATCAGGGAGTTGAGCAGCGGCGTGAACGTGACGTCGTCGACGAGCACCGCGTCGAAGTTGTCGAAGGTGAGACTGCCGGGGACCTTCACCTTGAGGTTGGCCTCCGCATCCAGCGCGGAGAGCACCACCCAGGCGAGCGGCAGGACGAAGACCGCGGCGGCGAAGAGCAGACCCAGATCGGCGGCGAGGCGGCGCTGCCTACGACGGTTCATCTCAGACCTCCGTCCGCAGCAGGCGCATGTACACGAGCGAGAAGAGCGAGCCCACGATGAGCAGGAGCAGGGCGACCGCCGTGGCATAGCCGATCATGCTGTTCTGGAACGCCTCCTCGTACATGTACAGCGGGAGCGTCTGGCTGCGGTTGCCCGGGCCGCCGCGGGTCATCACCCAGATCAGCCCGAACACCGAGAGCGTCTGAAGGGTGTTGAGCATCAGATTGGTGCCGATGGAGCGGCGGATCATCGGCAGCGTGATGTGCCACAGGCGGCGCCAGCCGCCCGCGCCGTCCACCTGCGCGGACTCCACGATCTCCTTGGGTATCTCGTTGAGCGCGGCCGAGTAGACGAGCATCGAGAAGGCCGTGCCGCGCCAGACGTTGGCGAAGGACACCGCGAGGATCGGCAGTGTGAACAGCCAGTTCTGGCTGGGCAGATGGAGGAAGTCGAGGATCGCGTTGAGCGTGCCCTGCTTCTGGAAGAACGTGTAGAGCAGAAAGCCCGCGACGACCTCAGGCAGCACCCACGCGGTGACCACGATGCCGCCGGTGAGCGTGCGCAGCGGCTTGGAGGCGCGCTGCATGAGCAGGGCGAGCCCCAGGCCCAGGGTGTTCTGTCCGACGAGCGAGGACAGGACGGTGAACACCAGCGTGAGCCATACGGCGTTGAGGAAGTCCTCGTCGGTGAACGCCTCACGGAAGTTCTCGAAGCCGATGAGGCTGGAGGAGGCCTGGCCGGTCAACTGCAGGTCGGTGAAGGCCAGATAGACGCAGTAGCCGATGGGCCCGGCGAGGAAGGCGAGCATCAGCAGGACGGCGGGGGAGACGGGCAGGGCCCGCATCAGACTGCGACGCGGGCCCCGTGTCGAAGCGCTCTTCACGTACCGCTGCTCACTTCTTGACGACGGCGTTGTCGGTGACGGACGCGAGTTCCTCGTCGTACGTACCGGCCGCCTCGTCCACCGAGGCGTCACCGGTCGTGACCGACTCCATCGCCTCCTGGATCGCCACCGAGACCTTCGGATAGGCCGGGTACGCGGGCCGGTAGTACGTGAACTCCACCAGGTCCGTGAAGAACTTGAGGCCGGGCTGCGCCTTCACGTACGCCGGATCCTCGGCGACGTCCTCACGGACGGCGATACCGGAGTTGGAGATGTACCACTTCTGGGCGTTCTCCTTGGTCTGCATCGTCTTGATGAACTCGAAGGCGAGGTCCTTGTTGGCCGCCTTGCTGGGAATCGCCCAGGTCCAGCCGCCGGACATGCTGACCTTGCCCGGCGCCTGGCCGTTCTGCGTCGGCATGGCGGCGAGCCCCAACTCCTTCGACCAGGTGGGCCATTCGTGCCCGGCCCCCTCGTTCCAGTCCTGCGGGAGCCAGGAGCCGTCCAGGTTGATGCCGAGCTTCTCCTTCGGCAGCAGCTCACCGCGGACCGTGGGACCGAAGTTGGGGTCGAGCGCGTCCGAGACCTCGGGTCCGAGCTTGTCCTTGTAGACGGTCTCGACGAACTGAAGGGAGTCCTTGAAGCCCTGGCTGCCCTGCACCCACTTCTTCTGGCCCTTGTCGTACAGCGGGTCCTCGCCCGTCCCGTACAGGAGCATCTCGAAGCCCTGCATGGTCGACTGCTCACCGCCGGGCTTGCCCGTGTAGACGTTCAGCGGGGTGACGCCGGGCACCTTCTCCTTGATGGTGCGGGCCGCGTCGAGGATCTCGTCCCAGGTCTTCGGCTGCCACTGCTCGGGCAGGCCGGCCTTCTTGAACACCGCCTTGCTGTACCAGAGGCCACGGGTGTCGGTGCCGTCCGGTACGCCGTAGGTCTTGCCGTTCTCCGCTTTCGCGGCGGCCTTGGCCGTGTCGATGAACTTGTCCCAGTCCGGCCACTTGTCCAGATACTTGTCGAGCGGCTCCAAGTACCCGCTGGTGATATCGGAGTTGATGAGGAACGTGTCCTCGTACACCAGGTCCGGGGCGGTCTTCGGGGAGCGCAGCATCTGCTGCAGCTTGGTGTAGTACTCGGCGTCCGGGGCCTTGATCGGCACGAGCTCGACCTTCTTGCCCGGGTTGTCCTTCTCGAACTGCTTCTTCATGTCCGCGAGGAAGTTGTCCATGACCTTGACGTTGTTGTCCATGGACTGCTTGAACGAGACCTTCAGGGTGTCCGGGTCGTCCCCGGAGTCATCACCGCAGGCGGTCAGCGTGGTGGCGGCGAACAGGGCTGCTGCGCCGAGTACGAGGGGCGCGGTGGAACGCTTGGGACGACGCACGGTACGACCTCCTACGAGCCTGCGGGGCGGCTGCGGGGTTGCGCTACGGCGTAATGCGTTAAGGCGTTGGGTGGGGCTGTCCGGTGAACGTACGGTCGTTGTTCATCGAGGGTCAATGCCCGTGCGCCCGCCGAGATCGATCCCGTGACAACGTTGTTATTACGAGGGCGAGTTGGCGGCCCGGGAAGCGCGGCCTACTGGGTGACCCAGCGATAGTGCAGCTCGGGCCGCCCCACTTGCCCGTACTGCGGAGCCCGTACCGCGCGGCCCGACTCGACCAGATGCTCCAGATAGCGCCGGGCCGTGATCCGCGAGAGGCCCGCCGACTCGGCGGCCGACGCGGCGCTCAGGCCCTCGGGTGCCGCACGCAGTGTGGTGATCACCCGGTCCAGGGTGGGGGCGCTGAGCCCCTTGGGCAGCGACGCGGGGCGGGGTGCGCGCAGCGAGGCCAGCGCACGGTCGACCTCGTCCTGGCCGGAGGCCTCGCCCGCCGCCGTACGGAATTCCGCATACCGTACGAGGCGGTCGCGCAGGGTCGAGAACGTGAACGGCTTAAGCACGTACTGCACCACGCCCAGCGAGACGCCCTCGCGGACCACGGCCAGATCGCGGGCCGAGGTCACCGCGATCACATCGGCCTGGTGGCCGGCCGCGCGCAGGCTGCGGGCCAGTTGCAGACCGTGCCCGTCGGGGAGGTACAGGTCGAGCAGGAGCAGGTCGACCGGGGTGCGCTCGAGGACGCGGCGGGCCTGCGCACCGGAGTGCGCCTTGGCCACGGCCTGGAAGCCGTGGACCCGGTTGACGTACATGACATGCGCGTCGGCGACCACAGGGTCGTCCTCGACGACGAGCACGCGGATCGGCTCGCTCACACCCGTACACCTCTCACAGCCTTGCGGGTCACACGAGCGCCCGCACGACTCACATCCGCACCGGTCACACCCGTACCTCTTTCCTCAACGGCAGCCGGACGGTGAACTCGGCGCCCCCGTCCGGGGATTCGGTCACGGCCACCGTGCCGCCGTGGCGGTGCGCCGTCTGCCGGACGAGCGCGAGGCCGAGGCCGCGGCCCGGGCCCTTGCCCGACCAGCCGCGGGCGAACACATCCGTGTCGGCGGGGACACCGGGCCCGTTGTCGGACACGTTCAGAAGCAGTTCGTCGCGCACCACCACCGCCGTGACGGTCACCGCGCCGCCGGGGGTGCCGGTCGCCGCGTCCACGGCGTTGTCGATCAGATTGCCGAGCACGGTGACCAGGTCACGGGCGGGCAGCGTATCCGGTAGCAGCCCGTCGTCAAGCCGGCTGTCGGGGGAGACCTCGAGTTCGACCCCGCGCTCGTTGGCCTGGGCGGCCTTGCCGAGCAGGAGCGCCGCGAGCACCGGTTCGCCGACCGCGGTGACCACCTGGTCGGTGAGCGCCTGGGCCAGTTCCAGCTCGGACGTGGCGAAGTCGACGGCTTCTTCGGCGCGGCCCATCTCGATCAGGGAGACCACGGTGTGCAGCCGGTTCGCGGCCTCGTGCGCCTGGGAGCGCAGCGCCTGTGTGAAGCCGCGTTCGTGGTCGAGTTCGCCGGTCAGGGCCTGCAGTTCGGTGTGGTCGCGCAGGGTGGCGACGGTGCCGCGCCGCTCACCGCCGGAGACCGGTGAGGTGTTGACGACGATCACGCGGTCCGCGGTCAGATACACCTCGTCCACGCGCGGCTCGGTGGCGAGCAGGGCGCCGGTGAGCGGGGCGGGCAGACCGAGGTCGGCGATGTTCAGGCCGACCACCTCGCCCCGCACACCGAGGAGTTCGCGGGCGCCGTCGTTGAGCAGCGCGATCCTGCGCTGTCCGTCGAGCATGAGGAGGCCTTCGCGTACGGCGTGCAGCGCGGCCTGGTGGTAGTCGTGCATACGGCTGAGCTCGGCGGCGTTCATACCGTGGGTGTGCCGCCGGAGCCGGGCGTTGATCACGTACGTGCCGAGGCCGCCGAGCGCGAGGGCGCCGAGTGCGACCGCGAGCAACCCGGTGAGCTGGCGCTGCACCTGGTCGTCGATCTCCTCGATCTTGATGCCGGCGCTGACCAGACCGACGATCCGGCCCCGGTCGTGGACGGGTGTGACGACCCGGACGGAGGGGCCGAGCGTTCCCGTGTACGTCTCGGAGAAGGTCCTGCCGTCGAGCGCGGGCCCGATATGTCCGAGGAACCTGTCGCCGATGTGCTCGGTGTTGGGGTGCGTCCAGCGGATGCCCTTGGTGTCCATGATCGTCACGAAGTCGACGTCGGCGTCCTCACGGACGTCCTCCGCGTACGGCTGCAGGAACATCGTCGGCCGGTCCCCGCTGATCGCCTCCCGCACCGAGGGCGAGTCGGCCACCGCGCGCGCCGCCGCGGTCGCCTGGCGTACGGCCGCGCTCTCCGCCTGGCGGTGCGCGGTGACGTACGCGAACACGGCGCACCCGGCCACGACGACCGCGACGAGCACGACCTGCATCGCGAAGAGCTGGCCCGCGAGCGAGCGCGGCTTCGGTATCCGGGGCATGCCGCCCAGTGTGCCTGCGGATATAAGCGCGAACTAAATGTACGCAAGGGTGACCCCGGTCACGGCCTGATGGATATTCACACCGACCGCCGCCGGGGCAAGGCCCCGAACGCCCGGACCGCGCAGGGGACGGACCGGGCCGGCGGGACTTGAGCCGTAAGTGCAGGGAGGCACCGTGGCAGCCACGACGACAGGCAAGCGGGACAAAACTCACTATCTCTACATCGCCGTGATCGTGGCGGTGGTGCTCGGTATCGCGGTCGGCTTCGCCGCACCGGGTGTCGCCGTGGAGCTGAAGCCCATCGGCACCGGCTTCGTGAACCTGATCAAGATGATGATCTCGCCGATCATCTTCTGCACGATCGTGCTCGGCATCGGTTCGGTGCGCAAGGCCGCCAAGGTCGGTGCCGTCGGCGGTATCGCGCTGCTCTACTTCACCGCCATGTCGATGGTGGCGCTCGCCATCGGCCTGGTCGTCGGCAACATCATCGACCCCGGTACGGGGCTCGCGGTCACCGACTCCGTGGCGGCGACCGGCCATGAGCAGGTCGACGCCGAGGCCAAGGGCACCGAGGAATTCCTGCTCGGCATCATCCCGACCACCCTCGTCTCCGCCTTCACCGGCGGTGAGGTCCTGCAGACCCTGGTCGTCGCACTGCTCGCCGGGTTCGCGCTGCAGGCCATGGGCGACGCGGGCCGGCCGATCCTGCGCGGTGTCGAGCACATCCAGCGCCTGGTCTTCCGCATCCTCGCGATGATCATGTGGGCCGCCCCGATCGGTGCCTTCGGCGCCATCGCCGCCGTCACGGGCTCCGCGGGTCTCGACGCGCTGAAGTCCCTGGCCGTCCTGATGCTCGGCTTCTACATCACCTGCGTCCTGTTCGTCTTCCTGGTGCTCGGTGCGCTGCTGCGGATGGTCGCGGGCCTCAACATCCTGACGCTCTTCAAGTACCTGGGCCGTGAGTTCCTGCTGATCCTGTCCACCTCCTCCTCCGAGTCGGCGCTGCCGCGCCTCATCGCGAAGATGGAGCACATGGGCGTCAGCAAGCCCGTGGTCGGCATCACCGTTCCGACCGGCTACTCCTTCAACCTCGACGGCACCATGATCTACATGACCATGGCCTCGCTGTTCGTCGCCGACGCCATGGGGACGCCGATGTCGATCGGCGAGCAGATCCCGCTGCTCCTCTTCCTGTTCGTCGCCTCGAAGGGCGCCGCCGGTGTCACCGGCGCCGGTCTCGCGACGCTGGCCGGCGGTCTGCAGTCGCACAAGCCCGCCCTGGTGGACGGCATCGGCCTGATCGTCGGCATCGACCGCTTCATGAGCGAGGCCCGCGCCCTGACCAACTTCGCGGGCAACGCGGTGGCCACCGTCCTCATCGGCACCTGGACCAAGGAGATCGACCGCGGCCGCGTCGACGAGGTGCTGAGCGGCCGCGCACCGTTCGACGAGCGCACGCTGCTCGACGACGGGCACGGTGAGCTGGCGCCCGAGGGTGCGAACGTGCCGCTGCAGAAGGGCGGTTCGGAGAAGGAGGGTGCGGCGGTCTGATCCGCCGGCCTTCGCCCGTACGCGTGGCGACCTGAGCCGCTCGCCTGCGCCCGTACGCATACGGAAGCCCGGGGCCTGAACTGGTCCCGGGCTTCCGTGCGTTCGGCAACTGGCCCGGCCCGCCCGCTACTCGCCGCAGCTGAAGTGCTCCGGTGACGTATGGAGTTTGTCGAGGATGCGGCGCAGCGAGGCGAGTTCGCGCTCGGACAGGCCGCCGAACAGCTCCTGCTCCACGGTGTCCAGAGCGGTGTCCGCCTTCCGCAGCCGCTCGGTGCCTTCCGGGGTGATCTCCACGATGTGCCGGCGCCGGTCGGCGGGGTCGCGCCTGCGCTCGACCAGGCCATCGCTCTCCAGGCCGTTGAGCAGTGCGACAAGGACACTCGGGTCCACACCGAGCCCGTCGACGAGCGCCTTCTGGGAGACCGGGCCATCGGTCAGCAGCTGCAGCGTGGCCACATGCCGGGGGCTCAGTCCTGCCGTGGCCACCGCTTTGCGGATCAGCCCGTCGGTGATGTTGCCGTGGTACGCGAGCAGGAAGGCGGGGCGGTAGGTGACCTCTCGAGCTGCCATACGAACACCGTAGCAGGGGCTCTATTGTGGAGCTCTAGAAATCATTGATAGCCTTCAACGATATCGGGCCCTCTACGGTTGAGGGCGCTCGAACACCTTGGGGTGCTCATGTTTCTCGCCTACGTGATCGTCGGTGTCCTGCTCGCCCTCGTCCTGGCCGCGTCCGCGACCTTCACCTTCGCCCGCAACCCCGCCGTCACGGACTCGATGGGCAAGGTGGGCGTACCCGATTCCTGGCTGCCAGGGCTCGCGTCCCTGAAGGCGGCCGGTGCGCTCGGGCTGCTCGCGGGGCTCGCGATCCCGTTCATCGGGACGGCGGCCGCGGTGGGCGTGGTGCTCTACTTCATCGGGGCGGTCATCGCCCATCTGCGCGTCAAGGACTACACGTTCGCGCCGGCCGCGGTGCTCGCGCTCCTCGCCGTCGCGGCGCTCGTGCTGCGGGTGACCTCCTCATGAGCGGCGGCACGCAGGAAGGGTCGGAGCGGAGGGGGTTCGGCCCGTAGGCGGGTTCGGCCCGGAGGGGGTTCGGCCCGTAGGCGGGTCCGGCCCGGAGGGGGTTCGGCCCGTAGGCGGGTTCGGCCCGGAGGGGGTTCGGCCCGTAGGCGGGTCCGGCCCGGAGTCGGGTCCGGTCGGGGGGCGGTCCGGCCAGGGGGCGGTCCGGCTCAGGAGGAGAGTCCGGCGACCAGTGCGGTCGCCCCGGAGGCGGGTACTCCCGCCGCGGTCAGGCTGGTGACCGCGGCGGCGGGGCCCGCCTTCCGCGCGTCCAGATGCCCGTCGTTGACCGCCTGCATCAGGCCGAACAGCACCTGCTCCTGTACGAGGGCGAGTGCGGCGGCGGGCAGCGGCGAGCTGAACACCCCTTTTTCCAGGCCCAGTCGGAGCAGCTCCGTCAGCTGGTCGCGGTGCGGCGCGAGCCGGTCCCTGATGTCCTCCATCGCGCCGCTGCGCTGGGCCAGCGAGACAAGCAGGCGGTAGCGGTCGGCGACCTGCCAGACCGCAAGCGTGCGCCGGGCCAGCGTGCCGGCCGGGTCGTCGCCGCCGCCCGGGGGCTCGGCGGCCAGGGCTTCACCGATGGCCTCGACCGCCCCGTCCGCGAGGGCGATGATCAGCGCCTCGCGGCTCGGGAAGTGCCCGTACACCGTGCGCCGTACGACGCCCGCGGCACGCGCGATCTGGTCCATGGAGGCATCCGGATCGCGCAGCAGCTCGTTGCGCGCGACATCGAGGATGCGGCGGCGGTTGCTGTCGGCGCGGCTGGCGCGGTCCTGGGTCATGTACTCATTTTGCACAGCCCTGTGCAGTGGCGTAAATTGCACACTGCTGTGTAGTTGCACAGCGCTGTGCAAATCGGTGGAGCGGAAAGGCGGCCCGAGTCATGCGGCTGGTCATGAAGGAGCCCGTGGAGAAGATGAGCGGGCCGTACGCCCGCCGCTGGTGGGCCCTGGGTGTGCTCTGTCTGAGCCTGCTGATCATCGTCATGGCGAACACGGCCCTGACCGTCGCGGCCCCGGACATGACCACGTCCCTGCACCTGAGCAGCGCCGATCTGCAGTGGGTCATCGACGGCTACACCGTTCCGTACGCCGCCCTGATGCTGCTGCTCGGCGCGATCGGCGACAAGTACAGCCGCCGGGGCGCCCTGATCCTCGGCCTCGTCGTGTTCGGCGGCGGCGCTGTGGCGGGCTCGCTCGTGGACAGCTCGACCGGAGTGATCGCCGCCCGTGCCGTGATGGGCGTCGGCGCCGCGATGATCATGCCCGCGACGCTCTCGCTGCTCGCGGCGACCTTCCCCAGGCGCGAGCGGGCCAAGGCCATCGTGATGTGGACGGCCACCGCGGGCGTGGCGATCGCGGCCGGACCGCTGGTCGCCGGGCTGCTCCTCGAGCACCACGGCTGGGCCTCGACCTTCCTGATCAACGTGCCGATCGCCGCGCTCGCGATCATCGGCGCGCTCGTCCTCGTACCGCCGTCCAAGGCCGACCACCACGACCGTATCGACTACGTCGGCGGCGTCCTGTCCGTGATCTGGATCGGCGCGCTCGTCTACATGATCATCGAGGGCCCGCACTTCGGCTGGGGCGTCAACGCGATCACGGCGGCGATCGTCGCGGCCGTAGGACTCCTCCTCTTCATCGTCTGGGAACTGCGCCACCCCAAGCCGGTGTTGGACGTGCGCCGATTCGCGCACCGCGGCTTCGCCGGCTCCAACCTCGCCGTCGCACTCTTCTTCCTCGCGGTCTTCGGCGCCTTCTACTTCCTCACGCAGCACCTGCAGTTCGTCCTCGGATACGGGGCGCTCGACACCGGTATCCGCATGCTGCCGCTCGCCGGCGCGGTGTTCGTCGGCTCGGCGCTCACCGGCTGGCTCACCCCGCGCCTGGGTATGCGGGTCACCGTGACCGCGGGCATGGTCGGCGGTACGGCGGCGCTCGCGCTGCTCACGCAGGTGGATGCCGCGTCCTCGTACGGCACGTTCGTGCTGCCGCTGATCCTGCTCGGCATCTCCATCGGGCTCGCGCTCTCGCCTTGCACGGACGCGATCATGGGCTCGTTCCCCGAGGCGGAGCTGGGGGTCGGCGGCGCGGTCAACGACACCTCGCTCGAACTCGGCGGCTCGCTCGGCATCGCGATCCTGGGCTCGGTGCTCGCGGGCACCTACTCCTCGCAGCTCGCCGACGCGACGGCGGGCACGAAGCTCCCCGGTGACGCACTGGCCACCGCCCAGGACTCGGTCGGCGCGGGCTACGGCGTCGCGCAGGGCATCGGCGAGCAGGCGCGGGCCCTCGCGGGCAAGGCGGCCCAGGCCGCGACGCCCGAGCAGGCCGCTCAGCTCAAGGCCCAGGCCGAGCAACTCGCCCATGGAGCAGGGCAGATGGCGGACGCCGTCGGCTCGGCGTTCTCGGGCGCGGTGGCCCACACCAGCCTGGTCGGCGCGGTGATCCTCGGCGTCGGGACGCTCCTCGTGGCGGTGCTGCTGCCGCGCCGCGCGAAGGCGGAGCAGGTGGAAGCGGCGGAGCCGGCACGGGAACGCGCGGGCGTCTGACCTCGTAGGTGTCGGAGCTCGCGAGTGTCCTTGCGGGCGTCCGACCTCGCGAGTCCGACCCCGCGAGTGTCCTTGCTGGCGTCCGACCTCGCGAGTGTCCGACCCCGCGAGTCCGACCCCGCGAGGGTCCGTCCTCGCGGCCGGTCACTCCTGGTGGTCGTGCCACACGTACGCGTGGGCCAGCAACTCCCGTACGGGAACGGCATCCACGGACCCCGGCCCGGTCGGCACGATCACCCGGATCCGAGGGAAATAGTCGAGCAGCACCTGGCGGCAGCGGCCGCACGGGGCGATGACCCCGCGACCGCCGTCGCCGACCGCGACGATCGTGGTCAGCTCGTACGCCCCGGCCGTCGCGGCCGCCCCGATCGTGACCAGCTCGGCGCAGGGGCCGCCGGTGAAGTGGTACACGTTCACACCCGAGACGATCCGGCCGTCGGCCGTGCGTGCGGCCGACGCGACCGTGTGGTTCTCGCCCTTGCACGCACGCTCCGCCAGTTCCGTGGCGGCGTCGACGAGTTCCTGGTCGTGAGCTGAGTCCATCGGGTCACGGTACGCCGCCGGTCGGGCCGTGCACTGCCCGACCGGCGGCCGGGGCTCACCTCATCAGGTGGCGCACGCCCCACCGGCCGGGACCGCGCGGATCGCCGTGATGGTCTGGGTGACCGTCAGCGATCTGCCGGGCGCGAGACCGGTGTTGGGGTTGCCGCTGATGCAGTACCCCATCGTCGTCCAGTTGGTGATGTCCGTGATGGTGATGGCCGGGTCGAACGTACGGGACTCGCCCTGGGCGATCCGCTCGCTGACGAACTCTCCGTATTCGACGTAGCAGACATAGCCCTGCTGGCAGGGCACGGCCTCGGCGGAGTCGGTCGCCGCACCGGCCGGTGTGCCGGTCAGGGCGCCGAGCGCGGCGGCTGTGGACAGGGCGGCTGCGATCCGCAGTCCGGTCTTGTGTCGCATCATGTGGGCCTCCGAGCCGGGATCAGGGAAGGAGCGGGCAGGCGTCGGCCGCGGGAACCGTGGTGATACGGACGGCTCCCGTGTGAACGGACCCGTCGCCCGATGCGCCGGGCGCGATCGCGAAGTTGCGGTCGGCGTCGACACAGAAGGTCGCGTCGGAGTTGTTCGTGTACGTCACGAGATCGACCGGCTTGCTGAAGCTGTACGGCAGCCCGGGCGCGATGTTCGTCGGCAGGACCTGACCCGGGACCTGTACGCAGAGATGGCCGGACGGGCAGGTGAGGGCCGCCGGGCTCACGCCCTGCGCACTGGCCGTGCCCGCGCCCAGTGCGCCGAGTGCGACGAGGAGGGTGCCGGCCGCGGCGATGCGGCGCTTGATGGTGCTTGACATGCGGAAAGGCCTCCACTGAGGGGAGCTGGGGGGTGGGGCCGGAGATCACTGTGCCAGGTCAACTACCCCTTGGCCAGGCTTTGTTGACGATCCGATCATGGAGCCCGCGGGCGCACCCGCGGCGGACGCTTTCCTTGACGCCGGGGTCAAGGATTACCGTCGTACGTATGCGAATCGGCGAGCTGGCCGAGCGGGCCGGGACCACCACGCGCACGCTCAGGTACTACGAGTCACGGGGGCTGCTGCCCGCGCGGCGGGGCAGTAACGGGTACCGGGCGTACGACGAGAGCGATCTGCGTCTGGTCGAGCAGATCAAGGTGCTGCAGGACTTCGGGTTCGGTCTCGAGGAGACCCGGCCGTTCGTGGAGTGTCTGCGGGCCGGGCACCCGGAGGGCGACTCCTGCCCCGCCTCGCTCGCGGTCTACCGGCGCAAGCTCGACGAGCTCGAAGCGCTGATCGGCGAGCTCGAGTCCGTACGGACGAAGGTGCGCGGCCAGCTGGAGCGCGCCGAGGGGGCGCGGGCCCGGCTCGCGGCCGAGGCTCAGACGCCCGGCGGTCCGGATCCGCTGTGCGAGCTCGCCGATGCGACGCCATCCGCACGGAACAAGACGACCATGACAGGGAACAAGGGGTGAGGACCGTGGTGAAGGCCGAAGGTGTACCCGAGGTGACCGACGCGGATTTCGAGCAGGAGGTGCTGAAGGCCGAGCTGCCCGTGCTCGTGGAGTACACGGCCTCCTGGTGCGGACCCTGCCGTCAGCTGGCGCCCGTGCTCAGTGAGATCGCCCGCGAGGAGGGCGAGCGGCTGAAGGTGGTGCAGCTGGATGTGGACGCCAACCCCGGTACGACGACGGCGTACGGCGTCCTGTCGATGCCCACGCTGATGGTGTTCAAGAGCGGTGCGCCGGTGTGGCAGGTGGTCGGCGCACGCCCCAAGCGCAAACTGCTCGCCGAGCTGGCGGACGTGGTCTGACCGCTGAGGGCCGGGGCCCGGCGCGCGCCGCGCCCCGCGCCGCTCAACTTCCGGCGGCCCGGCGGTCGTTGGCGGCCGGCCGTGCCGGCCGCATCTCGCCGCCGTCCGCACTCAGCCCCGCGAGCAGCCGCAGTCCGTCCTCGGTGGGGCTGCCCGGAGGTGCGGAGAGCACGATGAGCTCCATGCCCGACGCGTCGGGCAGCGCGAAGTTCTCCTGGTGCAGTTCGAGCAGTCCGACCAGCGGATGCCGGTACGCCTTGCGGCCATGGGTGCGGGCGCGCACGTCCGCCCGCGCCCACAGGCGGCGGAACCGCTCGCTGCCCATCGCCAACTCGCCGATCAGCGAGGCGAGCCGGGGGTCGTCCGGATACTGGCCGGCGGACAGACGCAGATGTCCGACCACGTCGAGGGTGCACTGCTCCCAGTCCGCGTACAGACCGCGCTCGGCCTCCTCCAGGAAGATGTGCCGGGCGGTGTTCAGGCCCTCCGCCGGCCGCCCGTAGAGCAGCTCGGCCAGCCGGTTCCCCGCCCGCACGTCCATGCGGTGGTCCATGATCAGCGCAGGTGCGTCGGCGACCAGACCGAGCACGCGAAGGAGCTCCGGACGGATCCGTCCGGCCGGCGCCTTCGCACGGCGGCGGCGCTGTCGCGCCAGCCGGTCGAGGTGCTCGCGCTCGGTCTCGTCCAGGCCGAGCACGCGGGCGAGCGCGTCGAGCACCTGCTCGGAGGGCTGCGTGGCGCGCCCCTGCTCCAGGCGTACGTAGTAGTCGACGCTCACTCCCGACAGGTGCGCGACCTCCTCGCGGCGCAGCCCGGCGACCCGCCGGCGGCTGTCCGTGGGGATGCCGACGGCCGCCGGGTCGACCCGGGAGCGCCGCGTCCGCAGAAAGCCCGCCAGATCCTCCGCCGCTCCAAGTCCCGCGTGATCGTCCATGCCTTCGAGTATGGGCTCACCGCTGCGCTTGAAGGTGGCCCTGCCAGTACCAGGAACTCCCGTCCTACGGAAAAGGCGTCCCTGAACACCGGGCGCCGCGGCGTCCAGGATCGAAGCATCCGATCCACCGCACCGATCCGCCGCATCTGAACTGCAGCGGCCGATCCACAGCATCCGATGCGTTCGAAGCCAGGGAGTTCCCATGAAGACGCTGATCGTCCACGCCCACCCCGAGCCGCGGTCCCTCAACAGCTCGCTGAAGGACCTCGCCGTGTCCACCCTCGAGGGCGCCGGGCACGAGGTGCGGGTCAGCGACCTGTACGCGATGGACTGGAAGGCGGCCGTGGACGCCGAGGACTACGGCCTCGACGCGACGAGCCGCCTGAAGGTGGCCGCCGACTCGGGCCGCGCCTTCGAGAACGGCACGCTCGCCGAAGACGTACGCGCCGAGCAGGAGAAGCTGCTGTGGGCGGACACGGTCATCTTCCAGTTCCCGCTGTGGTGGTACTCGATGCCGGCCATCCTCAAGGGCTGGGTGGACCGGGTGTTCACCTACCGCTTCGCGTACGGCGTCGGCGAGCACAGCGAGACCAAGTACGGCGAGCGGTACGGCGAAGGCACCCTCGCGGGCAAGCGGGCCCTGCTGTCGGTGACCATCGGCGGCCCGGAAGCGCACTACGGCCCGCGCGGCATCAACGGACCCATCGACGATCTGCTGTTCCCGATCCAGCACGGGATCCTCTACTACCCGGGCATCGAGTCGCTGCCGCCCTTCGTTCTGTACGGCACCGACCGGATGACCGACGACGAGTTCGGGGACGTGGCCAAGGCCTGGAAGGAGCGGCTGCTCACTCTGGAGTCCACCGAGCCGATCCCGTTCCGCCGGCAGAACTTCGGCGACTACGAGCTGCCGTCCCTGCAGCTGAAGGAGGGCCTGGAACCCGCGGGCCGCACGGGGTTCGGGCTCCACGTGCGGGGCTGAGCGGAAGGGCATGAGCGGAAACAAAAAGCCCCGGACTGTTTGCAGCCGGGGTATTTCCGCGCGTATATTGAGTGTTTCTGTGCGCACAGAAAAGGGCCTCTCCTGGAGGCCCAACGAACACACCATATCGCGCGAGGAGTCGAATTGTCAACGTCCGAAGAGCTGCGAAGCGAGCAGGAATTCGTCGCCCGCGTCTATGCGCGTCTCGGGCAGCTCCAGGCGGCGGCCGAACAGTCCGCCGAGTCGGCGCTTGCGCAGGTCGGGACCGGGCGGCAGGCGCGGCTCGAGCGCGATGTCGCGGTCATCGAGAAGGGCCGTCTGGTCGCCGAGCTGAACGGTGTGGAGAACGGTCTGGTCTTCGGACGCATTGATCTCAATCACCCCGACAATCTGGTCGAGGAACGGGACAACTTTCACATCGGCCGTATCGGAATCCGAGCCGACGACGCGGAGCGGACCCCGATTCTGATCGACTGGCGTGCCGATGTCGCACGGCCTTTCTATCTCGCGACCAGCCATGTGCCGATGGGTCTGCGCCGCCGCCGGCACATCACCATGCAGGGGCATGAGGTTGTCGCACTGCACGACGAGATCCTCGATCTGAGCGACGAGGAGCGCACCGGCTTCGAGGACCCCAACGGCGACGCCGTGCTGCTCGCCGCCCTCAACGCCGCACGTACGGGGCGTATGGGCGACATCGTGCAGACGATCCAGGCCGAGCAGGACCGGATCATCCGCGCACCGCACCAGGGCGTCCTGGTCGTGGAGGGCGGGCCCGGCACCGGCAAGACGGCGGTCGCGCTGCACCGGGCCGCGTATCTGCTCTATGCGCAGCGTGAACTGCTCGCCAAGCGCGCCGTGTTGATCGTCGGACCCAACCCCGCCTTCCTCGGCTACATCGGCGAAGTGCTGCCCTCGCTCGGCGAGACCGGGGTGCTGCTCGCGACGGTCGGTGAGCTCTTTCCCGGAGTGAAGGCAACCGGCGAGGACACCCAGGATGCGGCCGAGGTGAAGGGCCGGGCCTCGATGGCGGAGGTGCTCGCTTCGTACGTACGCGATCACCAGTCAGTGCCCGACACGGTCCTCGAGGTCGACCACGAGGACCACGGCACGCTGCTCGTCGACCGTGCGATGGCCGAGGAGGCGAGGACGGCGGCGCGCGAGATGCAGTTGCCGCACAATCTGGCCCGGCCGTACTTCGCGTTCCGGATCATCGACGCCCTGACGGAGCAGCTCGTCGAGCGCATCGGCGCGGACCCCTTCGGCGGTCCGAACCTGCTCGGCCCGGACGACATCGCCCAGCTCGGCAAGGACGTCGCGACCAGCGCCGCGGTACACGGTGCGATCGCGGACCTCTGGCCGGAGCTCACCCCGCAGCGGCTGGTGCGTGAGTTCCTCGCCGATCCGGTCGGTTATCTCCCGGACGCCGACGCCGAGTCGATCCGGCGCCAGGGCGGGCCGTGGACCTCCGCCGACATCCCGCTCCTGGACGAGGCCGCGGAACTGCTCGGCGTCGACGACTCGGCCGAGCGCGCCCGCCAGGAGGCCGAACGCCAGCGCCGCATCGAATACGCGCAGGGCGTCCTCGACCTCTCGTTCGCCTCGCGTACCTATGAGTTCGAGGACAAGGAGGAGCTCGACGAGGATGCCGCCGAGGTGCTCTCCGCGCACGACATCATCGACGCCGAGCGGATGGCCGAGCGCCAGGAGGAGGCCGATCTGCGCAGCGCCGCGGAGCGGGCCGCGGCGGACCGGACCTGGGCCTTCGGGCACATCATCGTGGACGAGGCGCAGGAGCTGTCGGCGATGGCGTGGCGGCTCCTGATGCGCCGCTCGCCCACCAAGTCGATGACGCTGGTGGGCGATCCGGCGCAGACCGGGGACGCCGCGGCGCTCGGCTCATGGTCGTCGATCCTCGCGCCGTACGTGGGCGACCGCTTCGAGCATGTACGGCTGCGCGTCAACTACCGCACTCCGTCAGAGGTGATGGACCTCGCCGCGGCCGTCCTTCGCAGCATCCACCCGGGCCTCGAACCGCCGCGTTCCGTGCGGTCGACGGGTGTGGCGCCGCGCTTCGTCCCCGTATCGGCGTCGGAACTCGCCTCGCGTGCAGGTCAGTTGGTGTCCGAGTTCCTGCCCGACGAGGGCCGCCTCGCGGTCATCGCCCCGCGCGAGCTCCACGAGGAGCTGGCCGCGCATCTGCCGGGGGTGACACCCGGCGGTGACCCGGACCTGACGCACCGCGTGGTGCTGCTCGACGCACGGCAGTCGAAGGGCCTGGAGTTCGACTCCGTCCTCGTGGTCGAGCCGGGGGCCCTGCACGCCTCGGATCTGTACGTGGCGCTCACCCGGGCCACGCAGACGCTCGGGGTCCTGCACAGCGCCGAACTGCCGGACGGGCTGCGGGCGATGTCCTAGACGGATGCCCGGTTTGGGCGGAGGCCGGAGCCGGATGCGTTGTCACAGCCGGGTGGCAGCATGCGGGTATGACCGAACAGCTGGACGAACTTCTGGAAGATCCACGGCAGTTGCTGGACGCCGGGCGCGCGGCCGTGCGCGCGCACCTGGAGGAGGGGGCCGACGGGACGGGGCGCGAGGTCTTCCTCCAGGCCGAGGCGGTATTCGGTGGCGCGGACGTGCCGCGCGCCGAGTTCGCCGCCTGGCTGCACTTCGCCGCGAAGATGCTCGGCGAGCACGCGTACGCAGAGCGGATCGCCGCCGCCGAGCCGGGGATGCCGTGGCGGACGGTCTGGGCCTGGTGGCGCCCGGTGAACGGGTTCGTGGCGCAGCCGAGTCTGACCGGCTACGACGGATACGAACGACGCCACCGGCACGGGGACCGGGAGCTCATCGAAGTCCGTACGGACTTCGGCCAGGTGCGGATCTGGCTGGACGAGGCGACGGGCCGCCCGGTCCCCGTACCGGACCCCGCCGCACTGAGTTCCGCGTCCTCGGTGGATCCCGCGGACGACGTCCCCGATCTGGCCGACCTGGCGCTCACCGCCCCCGAATGCTGGGAGAACGCGGCGACCGTCACGGTCGTGGACGGCCGCACGCGCCATCTCGTCGAGAGCGTGCACGGCCTCGCGATGATCGAGACGGACCCGAAGGTGCTCGGTGACTGGCCGCGCGGCGAGATCGACTGGTCGTCGGCCGAGGAGGGCTCGCCCGGGCCCGAGCCCCGGCCGGTGCGGCCCACGGGCCCGCTCACCACGGCCCGCCTCGTCGAGGCCTTCGGCGAGCAGAAGGTGCTCCGGGTTCCCGAGGCGGAGCTGCCCGATGCCGTCGAGCACGCGGCGAGCCGGGCCTTTCTGCGGGACGTCGGCGTCCCCGCGTACTGGGCCTGCCACGGCGCGGAGTTCGAGCTGCTCCCGCCCGACGCCTGGGAGTCGCCCGCCGAGGGCGCCCTGGCACAGGACGGGCTGCCGGAGGGCATGGCGGCCGATGATCTTCTGGTCTTCGCCGGGACCGACTACGGCAAGGTGTATCTGCACCGCCGCGAAGGCTCCGTCCACATCTGGACCAACACCACCAGGCCGGGAGGAGTGGGCGGTCACTTCCTGATCCGGATCGCGCCCGGCCTGGACGTCTTCACCCGCTGCCTGGAGGCGGTCCACCGTTACCGCAACGCCTGTTGGCACCCGTATCCCGATGAAGGCGACCAGGAGGATCTGGCCCAGGTGTACTTGGCGGAGATGGAGGAGCTGGCCCCCGGCCTCTTCGAGCCGGGCACCCCGAGCGGCGAGCTGTGGAGCTGGCTGTACGCGGGGATCACCGAGTTGAGCGAGGACGGGTTCTGAGCCATGTGGGGTGGTGCGGGCCCGGTAGCCGGGCCCGCAGTCCCTCCGTCTCCTTCAGAGAGCGGCTCCTCCGTCTCACGCCGGCCGCAGCCACACCGTCGACAGCGGTGGCAGGACGAGCCGCAGGCTCGCCGGGCGGCCGTGCGCGCCCACCGGGTCGGGCTTCAGGGATCCGGGGGTGGCCACGCCGCCGCCGCCGTACGCGGCCGCGTCGGTGTTCAGGACCTCCTGCCAGGCGGGCACTTCCTCGGGCACGCCGAGCCGGTAGTCGTGCCGGACGACGGGCGAGAAGTTGGACACGGCGAGCAGCGGTGAGCCCTCGGTGTCGTAGCGCAGGAACGCGAAGACGTTGTCCTCGGCCGCATCGCCCTCCACCCAGGCGAAGCCCCCGGGATCGGTGTCGCGCTGCCACAGGGCCGGTGTCGTGCGGTACACCGAGTTGAGGTCGCGGACCAGGTCCCGTACCCCGCGGTGGTCCGGTTCGGCCCCGTACCCGGGATCGAGCAGCCACCAGTCGGGCCCGTGCGCCTCCGACCACTCGGCGCCCTGGGCGAACTCCTGGCCCATGAAAAGGAGTTGCTTGCCGGGGTGCGCCCACATGAAGCCGAGATACGCACGGTGGGTGGCGCGCTGCTGCCACCAGTCGCCGGGCATCTTCGAGACGAGTGAACGCTTGCCGTGCACGACCTCGTCGTGCGAGATCGGCAGCACGTAGTTCTCGCTGTACGCGTACACCATCGAGAAGGTCATCTCGTTGTGGTGGTGCTTGCGGTGGACCGGCTCGTGCTGGACGTAGCCGAGCGAGTCGTGCATCCAGCCCATGTTCCACTTCAGGCCGAAGCCGAGGCCGCCGAAGCCGCCGGGGCCCTGGTGGTGGGTCGCGCGGGTCACGCCGTCCCAGGCCGTGGACTCCTCGGCGATCGTGACCACGCCCGGTACGCGGCGGTAGAGGGTCGCGTTCATCTCCTGGAGGAAGGCCACCGCGTCAAGGTTCTCCCGGCCGCCGTGCACGTTCGGTGTCCACTGGCCCTGTTCGCGGGAGTAGTCGAGGTAGAGCATCGAGGCGACCGCGTCCACGCGCAGGCCGTCGATGTGGAACTCCTCGCACCAGTACAGGGCGTTGGCCACCAGGAAGTTGCGGACCTCGTTGCGGCCGTAGTCGAACTCCAGGGTGCCCCAGTCGGGGTGCGCGGCGCGGAGCGGGTCCTCGTGCTCGTACAGCGGACGGCCGTCGAACTCCGCGAGCGCCCAGTCGTCGCGCGGGAAGTGCGCGGGCACCCAGTCCATCAGGACGCCGATACCGGCCCGGTGCAGCGCGTCGACCAGGTACTTGAAGTCGTCCGGGGTGCCGAGCCGCGCGGTCGGCGCGTAGAAGCCGGTGACCTGGTAACCCCAGGAGCCGCCGAACGGGTGCTCGGCGACCGGCATCAGCTCGACATGGGTGAAGCCCAAGTCCTGCACGTACGCCGGGAGTTGCTCGGCGAGCTGGCGGTACGTGAGTCCCGGGCGCCACGAGGCCAGGTGCACCTCGTACACGGAGAACGGGCTTTCGTGCGCGGCCCGCTCGGTCCGGCGCGTGATCCACTCCTCGTCGTCCCACGCGTGGTGCGAGCGGTGGATGACCGAGGAGTTGGCCGGGGGCACCTCCGTGCGCCGGGCCATCGGGTCGGCGCGGAAGGTCATCGAGCCGTCGGGCCGGGTGATCTGGAACTTGTAGAGCTCGCCCTCGCCGATTCCCGGTACGAACAGTTCCCAGATCCCCGACGAGCCGAGGGACCTGAGCGGGAAGCCGGTGCCGTCCCAGTAGTTGAAGTTCCCGACGACCCGCACCCCCTGCGCGTTGGGCGCCCATACGGTGAAGCGGGTCCCGGCCACGTCCTGGTGGGTCATCGGCTCGGCGCCGAGCACCTTCCACAGCTCCTCGTGGCGGCCCTCGCCGATCAGGTGCAGATCGAACTCGCCGATCGCGGGCAGGAAGCCGTACGGGTCGGGGGTCTCGAAGTCGTTGTCCTCGTACGAGACGACCAGGCGGTAGTCGGGGACGGACCGCAGGGGCAGGACTCCGGAGAAGAACCCGCCGCCGTCGTCGTCCAGTTGGGCCCGCAGCCCCTCGGTGACCACCGTCACCTGCCGGGCGTACGGACGCAGCACACGGAACACCACACCGTCGGGGTGCGGATGCGCGCCGAGCACGGAGTGCGGATCGTGATGGGTGCCCGCGAGGAGGCGGTCGCGGTCGGTGAAGGGCAGCGCCGAGGGCGCCTGGGGCGGCGGTTCGGGTGCGATCGGCCCGGACGCGGCGGACAGGGGCTTCCTCGCGGCGGGCAGCTTCGCGACGGGCTTCTTGCCCGGGGATTTCGCCGTCACGGTCTGCTTGGTGGCGGTCTGCTTGGTGGCGGCCTTCTTCGCGGCGGCCTTCTTCGCCACCGCCTTCTTCCCCACGGACGGCTTCCCCGTCGTCGCCGCCTTCTTCGTCGCCGCCTTCTTCGACTGCCGGGGGACGGCCGCCTCGTCCGGCGCGGCCTTCCCTGCGCCCCTCTTCGCGGACCGGACGGGCTTCTCGGGGGGCTGGGGCTCGGGTGGGCGCGTACTCACGGGTGAGGCCTCCTCGGGGGGCTTACGGACGTGTCGTACGGGGGAGTTCAGCGGTGGGGCGGGCCGACGGACGTATCCGCCAGCCGTCGGATCGCCGCCATCGGGACCGGCAGCCAGTCGGGCCGGTGGCGGGCTTCGTACAGGAGCTCGTACACGGCCTTGTCGGTCTCGAAGGCGCGGAGGAGGGCGGGATACGCGTACGGATCGCCGCCCCCGCCGGCCGCGTACCCGGCGCAGTACGCCGCACGGCAGTCCTCGGCCCAGCCGGGGGCCCAGGGCTGGTGCGAGCGCGCCGCGTAGTCGAAGGACCGCAGCATGCCCGCCACATCCCGCACCGCGGGCTGGGGTTTGCGCCGCTCGGCCAGCGGCCGGGCCGGTTCGCCCTCGAAATCGATCAGGTTCCAGGAGCCGTCGGCCGTCCGCAGGCACTGGCCGAGATGCAGATCGCCGTGCACCCGCTGGGCGAACAGGTCGTCGGTGTCCGGGAGTTCCCGCAGTTCCTCGAACGCGGTCCCGAGCGAGGAGACGTAGGGCCGCAGCATCGGTACGTCCTGGGCCGTGGCCCGCAGCCGTTCCAGCATCGCGTCCGCGATCTGCGCCCGCTGCGGGGGACCGAGCGAGACCGTCGGCGCGGCGCTCGCGAGCGCCGCGTGCACCTCCGCGGTCGCCCGGCCGAGCGCATGCGCTTCCGTACGGAAGTCGTCGCCCTTGGCCAGGGTCCGCAACGCCAGCTCCCAGCCGTCCTCGGCCCCGGCGAGAAACGGCTGGAGCACCCCGAGCGTCAGCGGCTCCGTGCCTTCGAGCTCCGCGGTGCACCAGGCGGCCGGCGCCGGCACCCGGGAGCAGCCTTCGCGGGCCAGCAGCAGGGGGAGTTCCAGGTCGGGGTTGACGCCGGGGACCACCCGGCGCAGGAGCTTCAGGATGAACCTTTCGCCGTATACCAGCGAGGAGTTGGACTGCTCGGTGCCGAGCATCCGGGGCGCCAGGCCCTCCGGTATCGCGACGCCGGGTGCCTGCTCGAACCGGAGGACTCCGCTGCGGCCGGGTGTCCGTAACCGTTCGAGGAGCAGCGTGGCGACCCGCGGGTCGTGCAGCCCCTCGTACACCGCGTACCCGGCGAGCGGCCCGTGCTCGGGGTGGCCGATCAGGGCCGGGGCGAGATGCGGTGGCAGTGTGCGGCGGATCCCGAGCAGCAGCTGATAGCAGTCGCCGGGCCCCGGGGTGGACTCTCCTTGTGCGGGCACGGTCGGCTGCTGCGCCCGTACGAGCAGATGCAGCAGACCGGAGGGCAGGAGTTCGGTCGACGCCACCAGCGAGAACCCCGTGACCGGCCGCCCCTTGCCCGCGAACCAGCGCTGCCGCGGCAGCCAGGCGCGCAGCAGGGGATCGAGCGAGGCGAGCAGATCGGTCCGGGCGCTCTCGTACCCGGCGGCCGGGCGGATGACGGCTTCCGACATGGCGTGCTTCCTTTCCCCGTACGGGTGGGGGAGCTGTGCCTGGAGACGGCCTCGCGGACCGGGAGGCCACCGTTTCCCGGTGACCGGGACGGGCGATGCCAAACCCGTCCCGGACACCCAAACTACGCGGGATCGGTCCGCAGCCGGAACCAGTAGAACCCGTGCCCCGCAAGGGTGAGCAGATACGGCAGCTCACCGATCGCGGGGAAGCGCACGCCACCGATCAGCTCCACGGGATGCCGCCCGTTGAAGGCCTGCAGGTCGAGCTCGGTGGGCTGCGGGAAGCGCGAGAAATTGTGCACGCACAGGACGAGATCGTCGCCGTGCTCGCGCAGGAAGGCCAGCACGGCCGGGTTGGACGAGGGCAGTTCGGTGTACGAGCCGAGGCCGAACGCCGGGTTCTGCTTACGGATCTCGATCATCCGGCGCGTCCAGTGCAGGAGCGAGGACGGCGAGGACATGGAGGCCTCGACGTTCGTCACCTGGTAGCCGTAGACCGGGTCCATGATCGTGGGCAGGAAGAGCCGGCCCGGATCGCAGGACGAGAAGCCCGCGTTGCGGTCCGGGGTCCACTGCATCGGCGTGCGTACGGCGTCCCGGTCGCCGAGCCAGATGTTGTCGCCCATCCCGATCTCGTCGCCGTAGTACAGGATCGGCGACCCCGGCAGCGACAGGAGCAGGGCGGTGAACAGCTCGATCTGGTTGCGGTCGTTGTCCAGGAGGGGCGCGAGCCGCCGCCGGATGCCGATGTTGGCGCGCATCCGCGGGTCCTTGGCGTACTCCGCGTACATGTAGTCGCGCTCTTCGTCCGTGACCATCTCGAGCGTGAGCTCGTCGTGGTTGCGCAGGAAGATGCCCCACTGGCAGCCGGCCGGGATCGCCGGGGTCTTGGCGAGGATCTCCGAGACCGGATAGCGCGACTCACGCCGTACGGCCATGAAGATCCGCGGCATCACCGGGAAGTGGAAGGCCATATGGCATTCGTCGCCGCCCTCCTCGAAGGAGCCGAAGTAGTCGACGACGTCCTCGGGCCACTGGTTCGCCTCGGCGAGCAGCACGGTGTCCGGGTAGTGCGCGTCGATCTCCTTGCGGACCCGTTTGAGCAGCTCGTGCGTACGCGGCAGGTTCTCGCAGTTGGTGCCCTCCTCCGCGAACAGATAGGGCACCGCGTCGAGCCGGAAGCCGTCGATGCCGAGGTCCAGCCAGAACCTCAGCGCGGAGACGATCTCCTCCTGGACCGCAGGGTTCTCGAAGTTGAGGTCCGGCTGGTGGGAGAAGAAGCGGTGCCAGAAGTACTGCTTGCGGACCGGGTCGAAGGTCCAGTTGGAGGTCTCGGTGTCGACGAAGATGATCCTCGCGTCCTGGTACTGCTTGTCGTCGTCCGCCCAGACGTAGTAATCGCCGTACGGCCCATCGGGGTTGGAGCGCGACTCCTGGAACCACGGATGCTGGTCGCTCGTGTGGTTCATGACGAAGTCGATGATCACGCGCATGCCGCGCTGGTGGGCGGCGTCCACGAACTCGACGAAGTCCGCGAGATCCCCGAAGTCCGGCAGGACGGCGGTGTAGTCGGAGACGTCGTAGCCGCCGTCGCGCAGCGGCGAGGCGAAGAACGGCGGCAGCCAGAGGCAGTCCACGCCGAGCCACTGGAGGTAGTCCAGCTTGGCGGTGATGCCCTTGAGGTCGCCGATGCCGTCGCCGTTGCTGTCCTGGAAGGACCTGACGAGTACCTCGTAGAAGACGGCGCGCTTGAACCAGTCGGGGTCCCGGTCCCTCGCAGGGGTGTCCTCGAAGGTGTCCGGGACGGGCTCATTGACGATCATGTGTGGGTGACCCTCCGATTCACGGGGAGGACGGTCGCAGGACGGTGAGGATGTGAGCGGGCGATCGGCCCGGCTCCAGACGCACGTAGTTGGCCCTGCCCCAGTGGTAGACCTCGCCGGTCAGTTCATCGCGTACTTCGGTGAACTCGTGCCAGTCGAGGCCCAGTTGCGGCATGTCCAACGAGACGGTGGCCTCCTGGGTGTGGTGCGGGTCCAGGTTCACGACCACCACAACCGTGTTCGGGCCATGGGTTTTCGAGTACGCGAGGATCTGGTCGTTGTCCACGTCGTGGAAGTGGATCCGCCGCAGCTGGCGCAGGGCCGGGCTGGTGCGGCGGATGCTGTTGAGGCGGGTGATGAGGGGCGCGATGGTCCGTCCCTCGCGCTCGGCCGCCGTCCAGTCGCGCGGTTTGAGCTGGTACTTCTCGGAGTGCAGATACTCCTCGCTGCCCGGCCGCACCGGAACGTTTTCGCACAGCTCATAGCCGCTGTAGACGCCCCAGGTGGGGGACAGGGTGGCGGCGAGCACGGCCCGCGTCTCGAAGGCGGGGCGGCCGCCCTCCTGCAGATACGCGTGCAGGATGTCCGGCGTGTTCACGAAGAAGTTCGGGCGCATGTAGTGCGCCGTCTCGCGTGCCAACTCCTGGGCGTACTCGGCGAGTTCGCGCTTCTCATTACGCCAGGTGAAGTAGGTGTACGACTGCTGGAAGCCGATCGCGGCCAGGGTGCGCATCATCGCGGGCCGGGTGAACGCCTCGGCCAGGAAGATCACATCGGGGTCGGTGCGCCGGATCTCGCCGAGCACCTGCTCCCAGAACACCACCGGCTTCGTATGCGGATTGTCGACGCGGAAGATCCGTACACCGTGGTCCATCCAGTGCCGCAGGATGCGCAGCGTCTCCTTGACGAGACCGGGCATGTCCTTGTCGAAGGCGATCGGATAGATGTCCTGGTACTTCTTCGGCGGATTCTCGGCGTACGCGATCGTGCCGTCCGAACGGTGGTGGAACCAGTCCGGATGCTTGTCGACCCAGGGGTGGTCGGGGGAGCACTGGAGCGCGAAGTCGAGGGCGATCTCGAGCCGCAGCTCGCGGGCCCTGTCGACGAAGGCGTCGAAGTCCTCGATCGTGCCGAGATCCGGATGGATCGCGTCGTGGCCGCCGTCGGGCGAGCCGATCGCCCACGGGACGCCCACGTCGTCCGGCTCGGGCGAGAGGGTGTTGTTGCGGCCCTTGCGGAAGGTGGTGCCGATGGGGTGTACCGGCGGCAGATAGACCACGTCGAAACCCATCGCGGCGATCGCGGGCAGCCGCTCGGCGGCGGTGGCGAAGGTGCCGCCGGTGTAGGTGCCGTCCGGGTTCTCGCGGACGCCCTCGGAGCGCGGGAAGAACTCGTACCACGAGCCGAAGAGGGCCCGCGGGCGCTCCACGAGGAGGGGCAGGTCGGCGGACGCGCTGACGAACTCCCGCAGCGGTCGGCCGGCGAGCGCCTCGCTGACCTGCGGGGTCAGCGCCGCCGCGAGCCGGGCGCTCGGCGGGCGCCGGGTGTCGCGCAGGGCGTCGGCCGCCTCGAGGACGGTGTCCTTGAGGGGCTTGGGTATGGCGTCGGCCGCGCGCTCATGGAGCAACGCGCCCTCCTCCAGGACGAGTTCCGTGTCGATCCCGGCCGGAATCTTGATGCCCGCGTGGTGCCGCCAGGTCGAGACTGGATCGCCCCAGGCCTCCACCCGGTACGTCCAGGTGCCCTCGCGGTCCGCGGTGACCTCGGCGCCCCAGCGGTCGGTGCCGGGGGCCAGTTCGCGCATCGGGGTCCAGGGGCCTTCCCGGCCGTCCGGGTCCACGAGGACCACATTGGCGGCCACGGCGTCATGGCCCTCGCGGAAGACGGTGGCGCTGACCTGGAAGGTCTCGCCCGCCACGGATTTGGCGGGGCGCCGGCCGCAGTCGACCAGGGGCTGGACGTCCAGGACGGGGATGCGTCCGATGGTCCCCGGGGGTCCGGGTGGGCCGGGGGGTCCGGACGTTCCGGGGGTTCCGGTGGGCATGCTCACGCTTGAGTTCACGACATCACCTGGGGGTGGGGTGGTCGGGCGGCGGAGGTGCTGCGAGGAGCCGGTACGGGCTGGTACCGGGGGAGCCTTCCACGCGTATGGGGTGGGCAATCCGGGGCTTTGTTAACTACTGGCGCGTATGAGTGCAGACAGTTCGACCGGGGGCGTACGGGCAATCGAGTACCCCGTTGCGCACACAAGTCGACTTGTGGCGTGAACGCAAGACGGCCTGCCCCACCGGATCGCGGGACAGACCGTCGTAACTGGCGTTGCTTTACGGGTTGTTGACCTGGAGCAAAAGGTTCGGTGACCCTGGGAGCTCGCCGGTGACCTTGCCCTGCGCCGCCTTCTGCTGCAGCGCCTGGCTCACCTCGGCCGGGGGTGCGCCTTGGTGGTCGGCCAGGTACAGCGCGGCCGCGCCCGCCGCGTGCGGCGCCGCCATCGACGTACCGGACTCGGTGGCCACGGCCGTGTCGCTCGTGTGGGACAGCGAGGTGATCTCGCCGCCGGGTGCGAACAGGTCCACGGACGGCCCCCAGTTGGAGAACGCCGAGCGGGTGTCGTCCGCCTCGGTCGAGCCGACCGTGATCGCCTCCGGTACCCGGGCCGGGGAGACGAGCGAGGCGGGCTGCGCCTCGTTGCCCGCCGCGACGGTGAAGGTGATCCCGGCCGCGATCGCCGTCTGCACGGCGGCGTCGAGCACGGGGTCGGCCCGGCCGCCCAGGCTCATGTTGACGACCGCGGGGCCCTCGGCGTTCTGCACCACCCAGTCGATGCCCGCGAGGATGCCGGCCGTGGTGCCCCCGCCCTCGTCGTCGAGCACCCGCACCGCCACGATCTCGGCCTGCTTGGCGACGCCGTGCTTCTCACCGGCGATCGTCCCGGCCACATGAGTGCCGTGCCCGAAACCGTCCTCGGCTACGGGGTCGTCGTCGATGAAGTCCCAGCCGTTGTGCGCCCGTCCGCCGAAGTCCTCGTGCGAGATGCGCACGCCGGTGTCGAGCACGTACACCTTCACGCCGGCGCCCGCGGATTCCGGCCAGGTGTACGAGGCGTCGAGCGGCAGATCCGTCTGGTCGACCCGGTCGAGGCCCCAGGACGGCGGGTCGGGCTGCGTGTGCTGCGTGGTCACCTCGGTGTCCTGGGCCACGGCCACCACCTGCGGATCGGCCGCGAACTTCTTGGCCTGTGCGGCACTCAGCTTCACCGCGTACCCGTTGAGCGCTTCATCGTAGGTGTGGCTGATTTTCGCCCCGTACTTCTCGGCGAGACCCTTGCCGGCCCTGGAGCCGGAGTCGGTGTCGCCGTCGAGCGTGACGATATAGCTGTTGCCGATGGCGCCGGCCTGCCCGGCACCGAGTATCCGCCCCTCCTGCGGGGCGGCCTGCGCGGGCGCGGTGATGGCCGAAACCACCACGGCGGTGGCGGCGGCGGTCAGGCCTGCCACCCAGCGCAAGCGCTTGTTCCCTATGTCCATGCCGATGGTTCCCCTCCTCGACTCGGCGTCGCGCAGGAGGAGTTGCGAGCCTGGTCGACAGCCCGCTCCCCGTTCAGGACCCGGCGACTTGCTGGCAGCCTCCCGCTTGCTGTGGAGTGGAACAACCCGTACCTGTGGGCGGAATCGGCCATATCGGCCGTGTGTGAGATGTAAACAATGTGGATGGGTTGCGTTGTATTCCGGACATGTTCGGAACGCGGCCGGTGCTGCACCCGTCGCGCCCCGCGCGCCGTAGCTCACAGGGCGCGCCGCCACTACCGTCGTGAGGGACGGCGGGGACGTACGAGGGCGTAGGTCCCCTGAAGCACGCATGCCCCTGCGAAGGTGGAACCGTGAAGGCTATTCGTCGATTCACCGTGCGTCCCGTACTGCCCGAACCGCTCCGTCCGCTCACCGAACTCGCCCGCAATCTGCGCTGGTCCTGGCACGCCGGCACCAGAGAACTCTTCGAGTCCGTCGACCCCGGGCGGTGGGACGGCGACCCGGTGCAGCTGCTCGGCACGGTGCCCCCGTCGCGGCTCGACGAGCTCGCCGCCGACGAGGGCTTTCTGGAGCGGCTGCGGCTGGCCGCCGACGACCTGCGGGAGTACGTGGGCGGGGAGCGCTGGTACCAGGGGCAGTCCGAGGCGGGGCTGCCGGCCGGGATCGCCTATTTCTCACCGGAGTTCGGGATCACGGCCGCACTGCCGCAGTACTCGGGCGGCCTCGGCATCCTCGCCGGCGACCACCTCAAGGCCGCGAGCGATCTCGGCGTCCCGCTGATCGGCGTCGGGCTCCTGTACCGGCACGGCTACTTCCGGCAGTCGCTGTCGCGCGACGGCTGGCAGCAGGAGCACTACCCTGTGCTCGACCCCAACGAGCTGCCGCTCACCCTGCTCAAGGAGCCCGACGGCACACCGAGTCAGGTGGCGCTCGCCCTGCCGCACGGCCGGCAGTTGCGGGCCCACATCTGGCAGGCCCAGGTCGGCCGCGTACCGCTGCTGCTCCTCGACTCCGATGTCGAGGAGAACGATCTGGGTGAGCGCGATGTCACCGACCGGCTCTACGGCGGCGGCAGCGAGCACCGGCTGCTCCAGGAGATGCTGCTCGGGATCGGCGGGGTGCGGGCCGTACGCACGTACTGCCGGTTGACCGGTCATGCCGAGCCCGAGGTGTTCCACACCAACGAGGGGCACGCGGGCTTCCTCGGTCTGGAGCGGATCGCCGAACTGGCCGAGCAGGGCCTCGACTTCGACGCGGCACTCGAAGCCGTACGCGCCGGCACCGTGTTCACCACCCACACGCCCGTACCGGCCGGCATCGACCGCTTCGACCGGGAGCTGGTCGCCCAGCACTTCGGGCCGCAGGCCGAGCTGCCCGGCATCGATGTGCAGCAGATCCTCAGCCTCGGCATGGAGACGTACCCCGGCGGGGAGCCCAACCTGTTCAACATGGCCGTCATGGGCCTGCGGCTCGCGGCCCGCGCCAACGGGGTCTCCACGCTGCACGGCAAGGTCAGCCGGGAGATGTTCTCGGGGCTCTGGCCGGGGTTCGACCCCGAGGAGGTGCCGATCACCTCGGTGACCAACGGGGTGCACGCGCCGACCTGGGTGGCACCCGAGGTGTTCCGGCTCGGTGCGCAGCAGATCGGGGCGCAGCGCACGGAGGACGCGTTCACGGTGGGCGGTTCGGAGCGCTGGGACGCGGTGGCCGACATCCCGGACGACAAGATCTGGGAGCTGCGGCGGGTGCTGCGCTCGCATCTGGTGGACGAGGTCCGCGCCCGGCTGCGGGCCGCCTGGCGTCAGCGGGGTGCCGGGACCGCCGAACTCGGCTGGATCGACCAGGTGTTGGACCCCGACGTCCTCACCATCGGCTTCGCGCGCCGCGTCCCCTCGTACAAGCGCCTGACGCTGATGCTCCGCGACCGCGACCGTCTGATGGACCTGCTCACGCACCCCGAGCGGCCGATCCAGATCGTCGTGGCGGGCAAGGCGCATCCGGCGGACGACGGCGGCAAGCGGCTGATCCAGGAGCTGGTCCGGTTCGCCGACGACCCCCGCGTACGGCACCGGATCGTCTTCCTGCCCGACTACGGCATGGCGATGGCGCAGAAGCTCTACCCGGGCTGCGACGTCTGGCTGAACAACCCCCTTCGCCCGCTGGAGGCCTGTGGCACGAGCGGGATGAAGGCGGCGCTCAACGGCTGCCTCAACCTGTCCGTCCTGGACGGCTGGTGGGACGAATGGTACGAGCCGGACTTCGGCTGGGCCATCCCGACCGCGGACGGCGCGGCCACCGACGACGACCGGCGTGACGCGCTCGAAGCGGGTGCGCTGTACGACCTGCTGGAGCAGCGGATCGCGCCCCGCTTCTACGAGCGCGGGCCCGAGGGGCTGCCCGACCGCTGGATCGAGATGGTCCGCCGTACGCTCACCTCGCTCGGCCCGCGGGTGCTCGCCGGGCGCATGGTGCGCGACTACGTGGTGAAGCTGTACGCGCCCGCGGCCCAGTCCCAGCGGGGCCTGGACTTCGCGGCCGCGCGCGAACTCGCCGTGTGGAAAGGCCGGATCCGTTCGGCCTGGCCCCATGTCGCGGTCGATCATGTCGAGGCCGCGACGGTCGGCTCGACGGCTGAACTCGGCGCGACCGTCGCACTGCGCGTCCGCGTCCAGCTCGGCGAACTCCAGCCGGACGACGTCGAGGTCCAGTCCGTCACGGGCCGCGTCGACTCGGACGACACCCTCACGGATGCGGTCGCGACCCCGTTGAAGCCGGCGGGAGGCCCCGACCTGGAGGGCCGCTGGATCTACGAGGGCCCACTCGCCCTCGACCGCACCGGGCCCTTCGGCTACACCGTCCGCATCCTGCCCTCCCACCGCCTGCTCGCCTCGGCCCGTGAACTCGGACTCGTGGCGCTGCCGTCGGAGCTGACGGGGGAGGGGGCGGGGGTGCTGATGCGCTGAGGAATGAGCCGGGTGGCGGAGGCGCCGCCCGGCGACCGTTCGATGAAGCCCGGGCGGCATGGGGGACCGCCCGGGCTTCGGGGAAGTGCGACGCTGCGGGTGCTTGGCTGCTGCGCGCGTTGGCAGCGTGGCAGCGGTGACGGGTCCATGCCAGTACGCCTGGTCGCCGGTTGGCCGGATTTCGTCCGTTGCGCGAAGCGTCGCGTCCGCTACCCGGTGCACATGGGTGCCGTATGCACCCTCAGTCCGTAGCCGGCTCCTTCGGAGTGATCCACAACGCCTCGCCCAGCGCGCACAGTTCACCCTCCGCCGTCGCGAGCGCCACACCGACGGTGGTCTTGCGGCCTTCGCGGTGCAGCAGCCAGGCGTACGAGACGTGGCGCTCTGCCGCGCGTACGGGAAGCAGCTGCGTGCCCGTGAGGCGTGCCGTCACCCCGCCCTCCGGCATCCGCCCGATCCGTATGCCCGTCCAGCCGCCGGGGCAGTCGAGCGCGGCCCAGACGATCTCGGGCGGGAGCGTGCCGTCGGGGCCCGCCAGTTCCCGGTCGGGCACCCACGCGCCGGCGAGCAGCTCGGGGCGGGCCTCGACGCGTCCCGGCAGCAGCTTCAGGCCCCGTCCGGGTGGGACATCCGGACTGCATCCGTAACAGTCGGCGATCGGGGGAGGGTTGCGGCGCAGCGAGCGGAGCTGTTGCGCGGCGCCCGCCTCCGCCTCGGCCCAGGAGGGCGGCTCGGGCGCCTCGAGGGTGAGCTCGGCGGGGGCCGCCGCCGCCAGGAGCGCGCCCGTACGGTCCCGTATCTCCGCCGCGCCGTCCGGCCCGTCCGCGAGCCCGACCCCGGTCGCCACGGGCACGGCGGCCCGGAAGTCCACCCGCACCTGCTCGGCACCGGTCCGCGCGGCGAGCAGACCCGCGACGTAGCCGCCGAAGGCGACGCCCGGGTAGCCGGTGACGTGGGCGGGGAGCGTGAGGGGGGTCTCGGTCCAGGTCTCGGTCCGGGGCTCGGTCTCGGTCTCGGTCTCGGAGGAGGTCATCCCTGCATGGTGCACGACGGGCGATGCACGTGCCCGTGGCGATCACTGTGAGGCGTACGACAGTTGGCGCACATGGGAGGCCCCGGGCCTCCGTGAGAGGAGTGCCCGGGGCCCCGGATCCGGCCGCCGCCGACAGCGGCCGGAACGTCAGCCGGTGACGGCGACTCGGGTGTCAGCCGGCATCGGCGACTAGAACGTCAGCTTCCAGCCGTTGATCTTCCCTGTGTCCTGCGCCGCCTTGTCCTGCACCCGCAACTTCCAGGTGCCGGCGGCCACTTCGGACGAGGCGTTCACGCTGTACGTCGCGATGACGTTGTCCGCGGAGTCCGAGGAGCTGAACGGCTTCAGGTTGTAGACCGTGCCGTCGGGCGCCACCAGGTCCACCACGAGGTCACCGCGCCAGGTGTGCGTGATGTTCACGGCGACCTGGAGAGCGGCCGGCGCCTGGCCGGTCTTGTCCACGGCGATCGAGGAGGTCACGGCCGCGCCGTTGTCCGGGATGGCCACGACCGTCGTGCTCTCGTACGAGGTGCCGCCGCCACCGCCGCCGGAGCGGGCGCCCACGTTGACCCCGGCCCACGCGTCCTGCACCGCCTTGTACTCGGCGCTGGACGTCCCGTACAGCTCACCCGCGACCGCGAGCGTGCCGGTGCGCGCCCCCGCGTAGTTGGTGTTCGAGCCGAACTTGGTGGTCAGCGCCTTGTACCAGATCAGCGCGGCCTTCTCGCGGCCGATGCCGGTGACCGGAAGCCCGTCGGAGGTCGGCGAGTCGTAGCTGACGCCGTTGACCGTCTTCGCGCCGCTGCCCTCGGACAGGAGGTAGAAGAAGTGGTTGGCCGGACCCGAGGAGTAGTGCACGTCGATCGAGCCGATGCCCGAATACCAGGCGTCCTTGGACGAGCCGTCCTTGCTGGGCTTGTCCATGTAGCGCAGCGGTGTTCCGTTGCCCCGGATGTCGATCTTCTCGCCGACGAGGTAATCGCCCTTGTCCGTGGCGTTGTTGGCGTTGAACTCCACGGCCGCCGCCATGATGTCGCTGGTCGCCTCGTTGAGCCCGCCGGACTCCCCGCTGTAGACCAGGCCCGCGGTGTTGGAGGTGACACCGTGCGTCATCTCGTGCGCGGCCACGTCGATCGAGGTGAGCGGCTTGGCGTTGGCGGTGCCGTCGCCGTACGTCATGCAGAAGCAGCTGTCCTGCCAGAACGCGTTGACGTAGGCGTTGCCGTAGTGGACCCGCGAGTAGGCCGCCACACCGTCGCCGCGTATACCGCTGCGGCCGTGCACGTTCTTGTAGTAGTCCCAGGTCAGCGCGGCGCCGTAGTGCGCGTCGGCGCCGGCGGTCTCCAGGTTCTGCGGGGTGCCGTCGCCCCAGACGTCGTCCGGGCCCGAGAAGAGGGTGCCGGTGCCGGAGGTGCCGCGGTTGAGGTTGTACGTCTTGTGGCTGCCGCGTGCCGCGTCGTTGAGCGTGTAGTTGCTGCCCGACTGCGAGGTGCCCAGGGGGACTTGGCCGCCGTACTGGGTGTTGCCCGTGCCCTCGTTCTGCACGGCCTGCCACTCGTACAGCTTCTCGCCGCTCGCCGCGTCCGTGACGACGTGCAGCTCGTTGGGCGTCCCGTCGTGCTGGAGCCCGCCGACCACGGTCTCGTACGCGAGGGTGGGGGAGCCCTTCGCCATCCAGATGACCTTGCGCGGCGCCCGCTCGGCGGCGGTCTTCTTCGACCCCTCCGCCTGCGCGGCGTCCACCGCCTGCTCCTCGGCGGCGGACGCGGCGACCTCGGCGGTGGTGTCCACGCCGGTCAGCTTCGCGTTCGACGCCTTGGTCACGGCCTCGGTCTCGCCCGACTTCGCGGCGACCACCAAGTCGCCGCCGAGCACGGGCAGTCCGTCGTACGTGCGCTCGTAGCGGGTGTGCGTGGTGCCGTCCCGGTCCTGGACGACATCACGGACGACCAGCTTCTCCTTGGCGCCGAGCCCGAGGTCCTTCGCGGTCTCGGCCTTGGTCGCGTTCGCCTCGCGAAGCAGCTCGGCGCGCTGGGCGGGCGACAGCTTCGCGGGCAGGGCGCCCGGATCGGCCTTCCCGGCGACGGGGGCGGCCGGGGCGTCGGCGCTGGCGGCGCCGGACTGGATGCCGACGGTGAGCAGCGCGGCGGCGGAGAGCAGGGCGCCGACGGCGGTCGCACGACGACGGGTGGTGTGGGAGGTGGGTCTCAACACTGACTCCTTCTGCGGGCCGTGGTCACGGCCGGACCACCGGACGGCGGGGTGGCCGGCCGGTCAGAACAGGCAGAACAGCAGAGCGAGGTGCGTGAGGTGCGTGGGGGGTGGCATGACCGGTACCCGAGTGCCGCGTGGGGCATCGCGTGCCGATCGAGGTGAAGAGTGGCAGGCGCGTTGACTTGTTGTCAGGAGCGCCTCAACAGGTTGGCCGGAAACAGTTCGTTGTCCGGGGGTGGCTGTTCGGAATACGGAAGGCGTACGGGCGGTGCGGTGCGCGGACGCGAAGACGGCGGTACGCAGCCGCGTACCGCCGTCGTTCCCAGGGGGAAGCGTTTGCTCAGCCGACGAGGCTGTCCCGCCAGGCCCGGTGCAGATCGGAGAACCGGCCCGTTCCCGCGATGAGTTCGGCCGGCGGGCCGTCCTCCACCACGCGGCCGGATTCCATCACGAGCACCCGGTCCGCGATCGCGACCGTCGACAGGCGGTGGGCGATCACGACCGCCGTACGGCCGTGCAGGACCGTCCGCATCGCCTCCTGGACGGCCCGCTCGCCCGGCACGTCGAGCGAGCTGGTCGCCTCGTCGAGGATCAGGACCGCCGGGTCCGCGAGCAACGCCCGGGCGAACGCCACCAGTTGGCGCTGACCTGCGGAGATCCGGCCGCCCCGCTTGCGTACATCCGTGTCGTAGCCGTCGGGGAGCGCCGTGATGAACTCATGCGCGCCGATCGCCTTCGCCGCCTGCTCGATCTCCTCGCGGGTGGCTTCGGGGCGGCCGATCGCGATGTTCTCGGCGATCGTGCCGGAGAACAGGAAGGCCTCCTGCGTGACCATCACGACGCCGCGGCGCAGCTCGGGGACCGCGAGCTCGCGCAGGTCGACGCCGTCCAGGAGCACCCGGCCCTGCGAGGGGTCGTAGAACCGGGCGAGCAGCTTCGCGAGCGTGGACTTGCCGGCGCCGGTCGAGCCGACGACCGCGACCGTCTGCCCGGCGGGCAGCGTGAGGTCGAAGCGCGGGAGGACCTCGCCGCCGGTGCGGTAGCGGAAGGCCACCGCCTCGAACGCGACCGTACGGCCGGGGTGTTCGGACTCCAGCGGCGGCAGCGTCCGCGGCTTCGCGGGCTCGGGTACGGAGGGCGTCTGGGCGAGCAGACCGGCGATCTTCTCCAGGGACGCGGCCGCCGACTGATAGGAGTTGAGGAACATCCCGAGCCGGTCGATCGGGTCGTACAGGCGGCGCAGATACAGCACGCAGGCCGCCAGGACACCGAGCGCGAGCCCGCCGCCCGCCACCCGGTACGCGCCCCACAGGACGATGCCCGCGACCGCCGTGTTGGCGACGAGGCGGGAGCCGACCACATAGCGCGCCATCTCGAGCAGGGCGTCGCCGTTGGTGCGCTCATGGCGGTGGTTGAGGACCGCGAACTCGTTGTCGTTGGCCTGCTCGCGGCGGAACGCACGGACCGGCCGGATCCCGTTCATCGTCTCCGCGAACTTCACGATCACCGCCGCGATCGTGGTCGACCGGCGGCGGAAGATCCGCCCCGCCCGCCGCTGGTAGAGCCGGATGAGCAGGTACAGCGGCACGAACGACGCCACCGCCACACCGCCGAGCCCCAGGTCGAGCCAGAGCAGCATCGCCGCGATGTAGACGAAGGACAGGATGACCGTGACGAGCTCCTGCAGGCCCTCGCTGAGCAGTTCGCGCAGGGACTCGACGTCGGTGGTCGAGCGCGAGATGAGCCGGCCGGACGTGTAGCGCTCGTGGAAGTCGACCGAAAGGGCCTGCGCGTGGCGGAAGATGCGGCCGCGCAGATCGAGCAGCACGTCCTGGTTCACCCGCGCCGAGGAGCGGATGAAGGCGTACTGCAGCGCCGCCGAGCCGAGCGAGCACACGGCGTACGCGGCGGCGATCGCGATCAGCGGACCGTGGTCGCCTCGGCGCAGGGCCGGTACGCCCCGGTCGATGGCGAAGGCCACGAGCAGCGGGCCCGCCTGCACCGCCGCCTGCTGGAGCAGCAGCAGCACGGCGGTGAACGCCACCCGCCCCCTGAGCGGCGCGAGCAGCGAGCGCAGCAGCGCTCCCGTCGCACCCTCGGGTGCGGGCAGGGCGTCCTGCGCGAAGGGATCGTCCGCCGGCGGTGCGGCGGCAGCGGCCGGCTTGTCGACGGTGGTGGTCAACGGTCCCCCTTGACGTACGAAAGATCCTCGGCGAACGCCGAGTCGGCGCTCTCGTCGGCCCCCGACATCAGCCACGCGTACTCCGCGCTGTCCCGCAGCAGTTCCTGATGCGTGCCCACCGCGGTGATCCGCCCGCCGGACAGGAGCGCCACCCGGTCCGCGAGCAGCACGGTCGACGGGCGGTGGGCGACGACCAGGGCGGTCGTCTCGGCGAGCACCTCGCGCAGCGCCGCCTCGACCAGCGCCTCGGTGTGCACGTCGAGCGCGGACAGCGGGTCGTCGAGGACGAGGAAGCGGGGCCGGCCCACCACCGCCCGTGCCAGCGCGAGGCGTTGGCGCTGACCGCCGGACAGGCTCAGGCCCTGCTCGCCGACCTGGGTGTCCACGCCGTGCGGCAGCCGGTGCACGAAGTCGGCCTGGGCGACGGCGAGTGCGCGGCGCAGATCGTCGGCCGTGGCGTGCTCGGCGCCCATCAGGACGTTGTCGCCGACGCTCGCCGAGAACAGGGTCGGCTCCTCGAAGGCCACGGCCACCAGCTCCCGCAGCCGCTCGCGCGGCATCGCGGTGATGTCCTCGCCGTCCAGGGTGATCCGCCCGCCGGTCGCTTCGTGCAGCCGCGGCACGAGCGCGGTGAGCGTGGTCTTGCCGCTGCCGGTCGCCCCGACGAGCGCCATGGTCTCGCCGGGGCGGATGTGCAGATCGATACGGTCGAGCGCGGGCGGCGCATCGGGCGCGGCGTCCGGATACCTGAACTCGACGTCCTCGAAACGGATTCCCTTGTCCGGGGAACTGCCCGGGACGGCCACGGCCACGTCCACGTCGGCGTCCGCATCCAGGGACTCCGGCTCCGCGTCGAGCACCTCGAAGTACCGCTCGGTCGCCGTCGCCGCCTCCTGGCTCATCGCGAGCAGGAAGCCGATCGACTCCACCGGCCAGCGCAGCGCGAGCGCGGTCGACAGGAACAGCACCAGCGTCCCGGCCGAGAGCCCGCCGTCCGCGACCTGCACCGTGCCGAGCACCAGAGCCGCCCCGATCGTCAGCTCGGGAAGGAGCACGATCACGGCCCAGATCGCGGCGAGCAGCCGGGCCTTGCCCAGCTCGGTGCCGCGCAGGGTGTGCGCCAGGTCGGTGAAGGCCTTCGCCTGCGAACGGTGCCGCCCGAAGCCCTTGATGATCCGGACGCCGAGCACGCTCTCCTCGACCACCGTGGTCAGATCGCCCACCTGGTCCTGCGCACGCCGGGCCACGGCCGCGTACCGCCGCTCGAACATCGAGCAGACGATCACCATCGGCACCACGGGCGCGAGCAGCACGAGCCCGAGCGTCCACTCCTGCGCGAGCAGAATGATCATGCCGACGAGGATCGTCACCCCGTTGACCAGCAGGAAGGTCAGGGGGAACGCCAGGAACATCCGCAGCAGCATCAGATCCGTCGTACCGCGCGAAAGCAGCTGCCCCGAGGCCCACTTGTCGTGGAAGGCGATCGGAAGCCGTTGCAGATGCCGGAACAGATCCGCCCGCATCGACGCCTCGACGCTCGCCAGCGGACGCGCCACCAGCCAGCGCCGCAGCCCGAAGAGCCCCGCCTCGGCGAGCCCGAGCAGCAGCAGATACAGCGCGCCGAGCCACACCCCGCCCGGGTCGCGGTCGGCGACCGGACCGTCCACCATCCATTTCAGGACGAGCGGGATGACAAGGCCCACACAGGACGCCACGATCGCCACAAAAGCCGCGGAGAACAGCCGAGTTCGGATCGGCCGGACATACGGCCACAGTCTCAGCAGGGAGCGGACGGCGGAGCGTTCGGGGGGATCGGCGGTGGCGGCTTCGGTGGCGGCAGGTGTAGTGGGCATCAGTACCGAGCCTAGGCTTCACCCCTGACATTCCCCTATCGGTTTTTAGTCGTACGACCGGGAGCAGGACCCGGTCGGCCACCTCGTGCCGCGGGCCCCTGCGAGACCGGTCGGACGACCCCCATCAACCGATCGGCTGATGCCGGCTCGAGCGCGACAGGCGATGTCCGCGAAGGCCCCGTAGGGGGACCGTGGAGCCATGCCCCTCATCGAAGTCGCAGACCTGCGCAAGGCCTACGGAGGCCGCCCCGCCGTCGACGGTGTGAGTTTCACCGTCGAGGAGGGCGAGATCTTCGGCATCCTCGGGCCCAACGGCGCGGGCAAGACCACCACCGTCGAATGCGTCGAGGGCCTGCGCGTGCCCGACTCCGGCCGGGTACGCGTCGCGGGCCTCGACCCGATCGCCGACCACGACAAGGTCACCCGGATCCTCGGCGCCCAGCTCCAGGAGAGCGAGCTGCAGGCCAAGCTCACCGTGCGCGAGGTCCTCGAGCTCTACAGCGCCTTCTACGAGCGCCCGGCCGACTGGCGTGCGCTCGCGGAACGCCTCGGCCTCACCGAGAAGCTCACCACCCGCTTCGCCAAGCTCAGCGGCGGCCAGAAGCAGCGCCTGTCCATCGCGCTCGCGCTCATCGGCAGCCCAAGGGTCGTGGTCCTCGACGAGCTGACCACCGGACTCGACCCGCGCGCCCGGCGCGACACCTGGCAGCTGATCGAGGAGATCCGCGCCTCCGGCGTCACGGTCCTGCTCGTCACCCACTTCATGGAGGAGGCCCAGCGCCTCTGCGACCGGATCGCCGTGATCGACCGGGGCCGGGTCGCGGCCCTCGACACCCCCTCGGGGCTGATCCGCCGCGCCTCGGGCTCGACGGTCATCTCCTTCACGCCGTCGCGCGCCCTCGACCCCGCCGACCTGGCCGGGCTCCCGGGCACCGCCTCGATCAGCACCGACGCACGCGACGGCCGGCTCACGGTGAACGGCACCGACGCGACCGTCAACGCCGTGATCACCCTGCTCGCCCGCCACCACATCACCGCCCACCAACTGCGCGTGTCCGACGCCACGTTGGACGATGCGTTCCTGGACCTCACCGAAACGGACAGCGCACCGTCCGGCACCGACCTGAAGGGAGCCTCCGCATGAGCGCCCTCACCCTCTCCCCGGCCACCGGCGCCGTGCTCAAGGCGGAGTTCACCCTCTTCCGCCGTGAACCCGGCTCCATCTTCTGGATCATGGTCTTCCCGACCGCCCTGTTCATGGTTCTCGGCTCCATCCCCACCTTCCGCGAGGTCGGCGAGGCCATCCCGGGCCTCAGGCTCGTCGACGTCTACGTACCGATCGCGATCCTCACCGCCCTGCTGATGGCCTGCCTCCAGGCCATGCCCCCGGTGATCACCGGTTACCGCGAGCGCGGCATCCTGCGCCGGATGTCCACCACCCCCGTACGCCCCGCGTCCGTGCTCACCGCGCAGATGGCGCTGCACGGCGTCGCGGCCCTGGTCTCCGCCGTCCTCTCGGTGCTCGTGGGCAAGCTCGTCTTCGACGTGGCGCTCCCACAGCAGTTCTTCGGATACGCGGTGGCCCTCGGCCTCTCCGTCACGGCGGCACTCTCCCTCGGGGCCCTGCTCTCGGCCGTCTCCCGTACGTCCAAGGCCGCCAACGCGGTGGGCGCCGCCGCCTTCTTCCCGATGATGTTCAGCGCGGGCCTGTGGATGCCGGTGCAGACCATGCCCGACGTCCTCGCCCGGATCATGGAGCTGCTCCCGTTCGGCGCGGCCGCCCAGGCGCTCGGCGAGGCCGCGGCCGGCGACTGGCCGAGCTGGTCCCACCTGGGCGTGCTCGCCCTGTGGTCGGTGCTGCTCACGGCCGCGGCGGCCCGCTGGTTCCGCTGGGAATGAGCGGGCGGCGATGATCCGCTGGGAACGACCGGGCGGCGATGATCCGCCGGGAACGACCGGGCGGCCGGGAAGGATGCGGGCTCGTGCACGAGACTGAGGACATGCGCGGCACCTGGTACGAGGCGATCACCCGGCGCTCCCCGAGAGAGCCGGTCCCTTCGCCGACCTCCTTGGACGCGGCCGCCGCGCACGACCGGGTCGAGGAGCGCTGGGAGCACCTCCTGCGCTGGGGCCCGTTCGTCCTGCTCGGCGTCTCCGTGCTCCTCACCTTCGGCAGCGCGGCCCAGCTCCTGCCCTCGGCCGCCGAGCGCTGGGCGGCCGGGGCCCTGTGCGCCGTCGCCCTGCTGCTCGAACTGTGGTGGTCCCGTGCGGGCCGCGGTCACAAGGCGCCCACCGCGACAAGCGCCGTGTACTACGCGATCCGCTGGGCGATCGCCTTCGCGCTGTCCTGGCTGAACCCGTTCGCGGCCTTCTACGCGGCGCTCGGCTACTTCGGCGCGGAACGGCTGCTGCCGCGCCGCTGGGTCACCGTGGGCCTGTTCGCCAGCGCGGTCACCATCGCCGGTTCGCAGTCCGGCGGTTTCCCGCCGCCGAACGGCGCCCGCTGGCTGCTGTTCGGCGCGATCCTCGCGGTGCATGTCGCGCTCTTCTGGGTCTTCGCCAAGCTCAACACGTACGAGGTGCAGCGCACGGAGGTGCAGCGCGCCACCATCGCCGAACTGGAGCGCACCAACGCCAGGCTCCAGCAGGCCCTCGACGAGAACGCCGCGCTGCACGCCCAACTCCTCGTCCAGGCAAGGGAAGCGGGCGTCGCCGACGAGCGCCGCCGGCTCGCCGCCGAGATCCACGACACCATCGCGCAGGGCCTGACCGGCATCATCGCCCAGCTCCAGGTCGTCGCGAACACCGACGACCGGGCCCTGGCGCACGAACACCTCGGCCGCGCCGCCGACCTCGCCCGCTCCAGCCTCGGCGAGGCCCGCCGCTCGGTGCACAACCTCGGACCCGCCGCCTTGCAGGACCAGGGCCTTGCGGAAGCCCTGAAGCAGACGGTGGCGGAGTGGTCCGCACGTACGGGCGTACGCGCGGAGTTCACCGTCACGGGCACCGCCGAGCCGCTGCACGACGAGATCGAGGGCACCCTCGTGCGGATCGCCCAGGAGGCCCTGTCCAACACGGCCCGGCACGCGGCCGCGACCCGGATCGGCGTCACGCTCTCGTACATGGACGACGAGGTGGCCCTGGACGTACGCGACGACGGCGCCGGCTTCGATCCCCTCACCCTTCCGCAGCGTTCCGGCGCGGGCGGCTTCGGCGTCGACGGGATGCGGGCCCGGGCCGAACGGGTCGCCGGCACCGTGGAGATCGAGTCCGAGCCGGGATTCGGCACGGCGGTCTCGGCGCGCGTACCCCTCGTACGCAAGGAAGATCGTCCCGTAGCGTTGGGCCACCATGACAAGGACTGACGCGACGATCACGCTGCTCATCGTGGACGACCACCCCGTCGTACGGGACGGCCTGCGCGGCATGTTCCACTCGGCGCCCGGGTTCGAGGTGCTCGGCGAGGCGTCGACCGGCGAGGAGGCCGTCACGCTGACCGGCCGACTCGACCCGGACGTGGTCCTGATGGACCTGCGGATGCCGGGCGGCGGGGGAGTGGCGGCGATCGCCGAGCTCGCACGGACCGGCGCCCGCGCCAAGGTCCTGGTCCTCACCACGTACGACACCGACTCCGACACGCTCCCCGCGATCGAGGCGGGCGCGACCGGCTATCTCCTCAAGGACGCCCCGCGCGACGAGCTGTTCACGGCGGTGCGCGCCGCCGCCGAGGGCCGCACGGTCCTCTCGCCCGCGGTCGCCTCCCGCCTGGTCTCCCGGGTGCGCACCCCCGCCCCGACACCCGGCGAGACCCCGCTCAGCGCCCGCGAGCGCGAGGTCCTGGTCCTGGTCGCGCGCGGCACCTCCAACCGGGAGATCGCCCGCGAGCTGTTCATCAGCGAGGCCACGGTCAAGACCCATCTCACCCATCTGTACGCCAAGTTGGGCGTCAAGGACCGCGCGGCCGCGGTCGCGGCGGGTTACGACCGGGGCATCCTGGGATGACCGCCACTCAGTCCGCCACCCGGTAGAGCAGCACGCAGCGGGGCGGCACCGTCACCACCGTCCCCGCCTCGTGGAGCGTGCCGGGGGCCTCCGCCTGGTCCTCGCTGTTGGTGTCCAGGACCAGTTCGTACGCGGTGGCCCACGGCGGACCCGGCAGCGTGAAGCTCACCGGACGGTCCCCGGCGTGCAGGACCACCAGGAAACTGTCGTCCGTCACCGGCGCCCCGCGCACATCGCGCCCGGGTATGTCGCGCCCGGACAGATACATCCCGAGCGTCGCGGCCGGCGCGTACCAGTCCCGCTCCGTCATCTCCGCGCCGTGCGCCGTGAACCAGGCCAGATCCCGCAGCCCGTCCGCCGAGTGCGCCCGCCCCGAGAAGAACGAGCGGCGACGGAGCACCGGGTGCTCGTGCCGCAGCCGGATCAGCCGCGAGGTCAGCTCGAACAGGGCCTTCCAGCCGGGCTGTTCGAGCAGTGACCAGTCCACCCAGCTGGTCTCGTTGTCCTGGCAGTACGCGTTGTTGTTCCCGCCCTGCGTACGCCCCAGCTCATCGCCCGCGACCAGCATCGGCACCCCGGTCGAGAGCAGCAGCGTCGTCAGCAGATTCCGCAGCTGCCTGCGCCGCAGCGCCTGGATCCGCTCCTCGTCGCTCTCGCCCTCGGCCCCGCAGTTCCAGGACCGGTTGTCGTCCGTGCCGTCCCGGTTGCCCTCACCGTTGGCCTCGTTGTGCTTGCGCTCGTAGCTCACGAGATCCCGCAGCGTGAACCCGTCGTGCGCGGTGATGAAGTTGACCGACGCGTACGGCCTGCGCCCGCCCCACGCGTACAGATCACTCGACCCGGAGAGCCGGTAGCCGAGATCCCGCACGTCCGGCAGCGCACCCCGCCAGAAATCCCGTACGGCACCCCGGTAACGGTCGTTCCACTCCGTCCACAGCGGCGGAAAGGACCCCACCTGATAGCCACCGGACCCCACATCCCACGGCTCGGCGATCAGCTTCACCCGCCGAAGCACCGGGTCCTGGGCGATCACCGCGAGGAAAGGCGACAGCATGTCGACATCGTGAAAGGAACGCGCGAGCGCGGCGGCCAGATCGAAACGGAAACCGTCCACGCCCATTTCCGTCACCCAGTACCGCAGGGAATCGGTGATCAGCCGCAGCACATGCGGCTGCACCACATGCAGGGTGTTCCCGCAGCCCGTGTAGTCCGCGTACCGGCGCGGATCGCCCTGCAGCCGGTAATAGCCCCGGTTGTCGATCCCGCGCAGCGAAAGCGTCGGCCCCAACTCGCCCGCTTCCGCCGTGTGGTTGTAGACCACGTCGAGGATGACCTCGATCCCGGCGTCGTGCAGCGACCGCACCATGTCCTTGAACTCGCCCACCTGCGCACCGGTCGTCGCACCGGCCGCATATCCCGCGTGCGGCGCGAAATACCCGATCGAGTTGTAACCCCAGTAATTCCTGAGGTCCCGCTTCAGCAGATGGTCCTCATGTGCGAACTGGTGCACCGGCAGCAACTCGACCGCCGTCACGCCGAGCCGTACGAGATGGTCGATCGCCGCCGGATGCCCGAGCCCCGCATACGTACCGCGCAATTCCTCCGGAATCCCGGGATGCCGCTTCGTGAACCCTTTCACGTGCAATTCGTAGATCACCGAATCCGCCCAGGGCGTCTTCGGCCGCCGGTCCTCGGCCCATTCGTCGGGCCCGTCGTCATGGACAACGATTCCCTTGGGCACGAAAGGCGCCGAATCACGGTCGTCGCGCACGGTGTCCGCGACGTGCTGCTCCGGCCAGTCCCGCATATGCCCGTACACCTCGGCCGCCCTGCCGTAGGTGCCGTAATCGCCGTCCACCGCCCGCGCGTACGGATCGAGCAGCAGCTTCGCCGGATTCCAGCGTGCGCCCGTCCATGGATCCCAGCGTCCGTCCACGCGGTAGCCGTAGCGCTGCCCCGGCTCGACCCCGGGCACGAACCCGTGCCAGATCTCATGGGTCAGCTCGGTCAGCGGACACCTCGTCTCGCGCCCCTGCTCGTCGAAGAGACACAGCTCCACCGCCTCCGCGCCGCCTGCCCACAGCGCGAAGTTGGTGCCTGTCACACCGTCGGGACCGGTCCGGAAGCGTGCGCCGAGCGGCGTCGGCGCCCCCGGCCAGACCGGCCGTGTGGGCAGCGGGCTCTCCCGTCCGCGCCGCGCGGTCCCGCGTACGCCGGTGCCGCCCAGCAGTTCGTCCGCCCGTGTCACCCTCTCCGCTGATTCCTGACGCGGTCCTTGTCGTGCCCCTTGCCGTGCCTCTTGCTCGGGTGCCCTCGACACCTGTCAGCCTCCCGCGGCTCAGCGGTACTCAGGGCGAGGCCACCCGACGGTCGCACGGCGTCCCGGCCGCGGTTCCGTCCGTACAGTCCTCGCTGTCTCCCCCCAGTTGTGCCCCCAACCGGCCCCGCACTCACGTTTCCCCAGGAGGGGGCGCGTCGTTGGGGACAACGTGAGACAAAACGACAGGGGCGCCGGCGCCGGCCGGGCCCGGCGCGCGGTGCAGGCCCTGACCGCCGCCGTGATCAGCATCGGTCTGCTCGCCGGGTGCTCGGCGGACGGTTTCCGGCTCGACGAGATGCTCGGCAAGGGCGAGACCGAACCGATCCGGGTGAGCCCGCAGCACGGTGAGCGAGGAGTACGGCCCGAAGAGGGCATCGAGGTCAAGGTGCCCAGCGGGCGCCTGGAGACCGTGAAGGTGGTCAAGTACCAGGACGCACAGGAGTTCCCGGTGCCCGGCCGGATCTCCGAGGACGGCCTGCGCTGGACCCCGGACGACCCCCGGCTCGCGCTCGCCGCGAAGTACGAGGTGGACGCGGTGGCCCTGGACGGCCACGGCCGCCGCTCGGCCCGGCACACGACCTTCACCACATACGTCCCCGACGAACGCTTCGTCGCGTACGTGAAGCCGGAGAACCGTTCCACCGTCGGCACCGGCATGATCGTGTCGCTCGACTTCAACCGCGAGGTGGAGAACCGGGCGGCCGTCGAGCGCGCGGTGAAGGTGACGGCCCAGCCGCCCACCGAGATCGTCGGCCACTGGTTCGGCACCGACCGCCTGGACTTCCGTCCCCGCGACTACTGGAAACCGGGTACGAAGGTCACGGTCGATCTGCATCTGCGCGACGTCGAGGCGGCGCCCGGCATCTACGGGCTCCAGCACAAGACCTTCGCCTTCACGGTCGGCCGCAGCCAGGTCTCCCTGGTGGACGCCGAGGAGCACACGATGGAGGTACGCAGGGACGGAGAGCTCCTGTCCAAGGTGCCGATCACGGCCGGGGCGCCCAAGACCACCACGTACAACGGGAAAATGGTCATCACCGAGATGCTCGAGGTGACCCGCATGAACGGCGCGACCGTGGGCTTCACGGACTCCGACGGCAAGGGCGAGTACGACATCAAGGACGTCCCGCACGCCATCCGCCTCACCACCTCCGGCACCTTCCTGCACGGCAACTACTGGGCCTCGTCCTCCACCTTCGGCCGGGACAACGTCAGCCACGGCTGCGTCGGCCTGCGCGACGTCAAGGGCGGCAGCGAGGAGACCCCGGCGGGCTGGTTCTTCGACCGCTCCCTGATCGGCGACGTCGTCGAGGTCACTGGCTCGAAGGACAAGACGGTCGCACCGGACAACGGGTTGGGCGGCTGGAACATGTCGTGGGCGAACTGGAAGAAGGGCTCGGCGTTGAAGTAGCCCCACTTTCAGCCCCTGCGGCGCTTGAGCAGATCTTTCAGCCTCTCCGGCGTTTGAGGAGATCCGATCGAAGTTCGGATGCCGGGGTCCGGGGCGAAGCCCCGGTTTCGGGAAGGGGCGGGGTGGGGGAAAGAAATCCCCACCCCGCCCCGCCAGTTGGGACGGAACAGTGACAACCCGAGTGAGCCACCCCACAAGCCCGTGTGATAACCCTTGCGCATAGGTGCGCGACGAGCGCGCGCGCAACCATGGGGTGCGGGCCTGACCAGGCCGTGCGAGGGGAGAACGACAGGTGAACGGGCGACCGATATCGGGGGCATCGGTTGATGCACGGCGACACCGCGGCAGGGGCCGGCTGGCCCTGATCACGGGCGCGCTGCTGCTCGCGGTCACCGCCTGCGGCGGCGGAGACGACGGCGGCGACAAGGACAAGAACAAGGCGGGCTCGGACAAGGCGAAGGCCAACACGCCCTCCGTCGCCGTGGTCGACATAGCCCCCAAGGACGGTGCCAAGGACGTCGCCACGAGCGGCGCCCTGAAGATCACCGCCGACAAGGGCAAGCTCACCGACGTCAAGGTCGAGGACACCAAGGGCAGGGAGATCCCCGGCGAGATAGCCAAGGACGGCGCCAGCTGGAAGCCGGAGAGCCACCTCGCCGCCTCCACGAAGTACAAGGTGCACGCCACGGCCAAGGACTCCGAAGGCCGTGCGTCCGCGAAGGACATCAGCTTCACGACCCTCACCCCGAAGAACACCTTCGTGGGTCACTTCACGCCCGAGAACGGCGACAAGGTCGGCGTGGGCATGCCGGTCTCGCTGAACTTCACGCGCGGCATCACCAAGCCCGACGCCGTCGAGGACGCCATCGAGGTCACCGCCGAACCCGCCGTCGAGATCCGGCACAAGTGGTACGGCAACGACCGCCTCGACTTCCGCCCCGAGGAGTACTGGAAGCCCGGTACCAAGGTCACCGTCAAGCTCAACCTCGACGGCGTGGAAGGCCGGCCGGACGTCTACGGCTCGCAGGTCAAGTCCATCACCTTCACCATCGGGCGCTCGCAGGTCTCCACGGTCGACGCCAAGTCCAAGAAGATGACGGTCGAGCGGGACGGCAAGGTCATCAAGACCATCCCGATCACCACCGGCGCCCCGGCCACCCCCTCGTGGAACGGCCAGATGGTCATCACCGAGAAGCACAAGGTGACCCGCATGAACGGCGCCACGGTCGGCTTCACCGACAGCGAGGGCGAGGGCGAGTACGACATCAAGGACGTGCCGCACGCGATGCGTCTGTCGTCCTCGGGCACGTTCATCCACGGCAACTACTGGGCGAGCTCCTCCACCTTCGGCTCCGCCAACGTCAGCCACGGCTGCGTCGGTCTGCGTGACGTCCGCGGCGGCTACGACGGCAAGACGCCCGCCGCCTGGTTCTACGACCAGTCGATGATCGGCGACGTGGTCACCATCAAGAACTCCAAGGACGACACCATCGAGTGGTTCAACGGCCTCAACGCCTGGAACCTGGCGTGGGACAAGTGGGAGAAGTAGACCTCGAATAGTCTCCCGCCCCTGACGTGACCGTGGGCCCGGTGCTGTGACCAACAGCACCGGGCCCACGTGCGTGAACGGCCGCTAACCTCCGTACATGACCGTCTCTCTCGAAGTCACCGCAGGTGTGGGCACCATCCGTCTGGACCGCCCGCCGATGAACGCTCTCGACGTCGCCACCCAGGACCGGCTCAAGGAGCTCGCCGACGAGGCCACCGCCCGTGACGACGTACGGGCCGTCGTGATCTACGGCGGCGAGAAGGTGTTCGCGGCCGGTGCGGACATCAAGGAGATGCAGGCGATGGACCACGCCGCGATGGTCCTGCGCGCCCGCGATCTGCAGGACGCGTTCACCGCCGTCGCCCGTATCCCCAAGCCCGTCGTCGCCGCCGTCACCGGCTATGCCCTCGGTGGCGGCTGCGAGCTGGCCCTGTGCGCCGACTACCGCATCGCCGCCGACAACGCCAAGCTCGGCCAGCCCGAGATCCTGCTCGGCCTGATCCCGGGCGCCGGCGGCACCCAGCGCCTCTCCCGCCTGATCGGCCCGTCCCGCGCCAAGGACCTGATCTTCACGGGCCGTATGGTCAAGTCGGACGAGGCGCTCCAACTCGGCCTGGTCGACCGCGTGGTGCCCGCCGCCGAGGTCTACGAGCAGGCGCACACCTGGGCCGCGAAGCTCGCCCAGGGACCGGCCATCGCGCTGCGCGCGGCGAAGGAGTCGGTCGACCGCGGCCTGGAGGCCGACATCGACACGGGTCTCGCCATCGAGCGCACCTGGTTCGCGGCCCTGTTCGCCACCGAGGACCGCGAGCGCGGGATGCGCAGCTTCGTCGAGGAGGGGCCGGGCAAGGCGAAGTTCGTCTGAGCGTCAAGTCACCGCGGGGCGCGCTGAGTTGACGCACAGGAGGGTGAGCGGTGACCGCCGCTCACCCTCACGCCCGGCTTATGTCAACCTTAAGAGCGCCTTAAGGCTGCCTTGGCCAGAACTCTGGGTGATCTCTTAGGAGCAGGGTGTCATCGCAGGTCACACCCGTCGCCATCGCACCTTAAGTGCCGTAGGCATATGCCGAATGCGCCCTGCGGAACCAACCATTCCGCGGTGTGACTTCTCGCGTAAGGGCTCCAACAGGCCCCGCCTGAGGCCATGATGGGGGCATGGCGGGGCTGGAGAGCAGCGAACAGACACGGCGACACGGCAGCGCGACCGTGTCCCGGTGGTCTCCTGCCGTAGAGGACGAACGGGCCCTGAAAGCACTGGAGTTGTTCGGGAACCCGACGGAGGACGAAGTCCCGCTGCCCTCCCGGCCCGAGTCCGCCGGCACCGCACGCCGGCTCGCCCAGATCGTCGTCCTGCGCCACTGGGGCCTTTCCCCTCAGGTGGCCGAGGCGGTCGTGCTGCTCGTCTCCGAACTCGTCGGAAATGCCGTACGGCACACCGGAGCCCGGGTGTTCGGCTTACGCATGCTGCGCCGGCGCGGCTGGATCCGGATCGAGGTCCGCGATCCCTCGCGCGGACTGCCCTGTCTGATGCCCGTCCATGAGATGGACACCAGCGGCCGCGGTCTCTTCCTTGTCGACAAGCTCTCCGACCGCTGGGGCGTGGATCTGCTGCCGCGCGGCAAGACCACCTGGTTCGAAATGCGCATCGCGGACCGCTGACCAGCCTTCCGTCCGGCCGACGGGCAACGGCGGATCGACCGCGGGTCAACCCGGCCGACATTCGATCAACCACCGGCCAACCCCCTGGGCATAACCCGCAGTTCCCCCCAGGTTCAGCCATCGCCTGCACGATGCGCCCATGCGAATCACCCGGCGCGCGGCCCGCGTCTCCCTGGCCGCCCTTCTCGTCTCGTCCCTCACCGCCGTGGCGGCCCCCGCCACGTCCGCCCCGTCCACGGGGCACAGCGATCGCGGACACGGCCAGGACATCGAGCTCCGCCATCTGTCGACGTTCACCTCGGCGGCCGCCGAGATCGTCGCGTACGACAAGAACTCGCGGCGCGCCTTCGTCACCGGCGCCGACACCCTCACGCTCGACATCGTCGACGTCCGCGCCCCCGAAGCCCCGCGCCGGGTGCGGACCGTCGACCTCTCCGCGTACGGGGACGGCGCGGTCACCAGCGTCGCCGCGTACGACGGGCTGATAGCCGTCGCCGTCGAGACCGCCGCAGCCGCCGAACGCGGCAAGGTCGTCCTGATGAGCCCCGACGGAGAGGTGCTGCGCGCCCTGCCCGCGGGTCACGGCCCCGACATGGTCACGTTCAGCAAGGACGGCGACGCCGTCCTGGTGGCCAACGAGGGCGAGCCCGGCGGCTACGCACCCGGCGACACCGACCCCGAAGGCAGTATCACCCTGGTCGACGTCTCGCGCGGCTGGTCGCGGGCGAGCACGAAGACCGCCGGCTTCCGCGCGTACAACCACCGCCGCCTCGACCCGAGCGTGCGCATCAGCGGGCCCGGCGCGAGCGTGGCGCAGGACCTGGAGCCGGAGTACATCACCGTCGACAAGCACTCCCGCAAGGCGTACGTGACGCTCCAGGAGAACAACGCCGTCGCCACCGTCGACCTGCGCACCGGCAAGGTCACCGACCTCGCGGGCCTCGGCCACAAGGACCACTCCGCGCCCGGCAGCGGCCTGGACACCAGTGACAAGGACGGCGCGATCAACATCGCCACGCGCCCGCTGCTCGGCGTCTACATGCCGGACGCGGCCGCCACGTTCGAGCGCCACGGCCGTACGTACTACGTGGTCGCGAACGAGGGCGACGCGCGCGAGTACGGCGATTACGAAGACCTCACCCGCCTCGCCGACCTCGACCCGGCGCTGCTGCCCGAGGGCTTCGATCCCGCACTGCTCGACGACAAGGAGATGGGCCGCCTCGACGTCCTCAACTCCACGCCCGCCAAGCCCGGCGGCCCGCTCTACGCGCCCGGCGGACGCTCGTTCTCGATCCGTGACACCGAAGGCCGTCTCGTCTGGGACAGCGGCGATCTCCTCGAGCAGCTCACCGCGAAGATCGACCCGGCGAACTTCAACGCCGAGGGCGAGGGCGACTGGGACAAGCGCAGCGACAACAAGGGCCCCGAGCCCGAGGGTCTGACGGTCGGCGAGATCGACGGCCGTACGTACGCCTTCGTCCTCCTGGAGCGCACCGGTGGAGTGATGACCTTCGACATCACGGACCCGCGCGCGCCGCGCTTCAAGGGCTGGACCCGAACCGCGGGCGACGCCTCGCCCGAGGGCGTCGGCTTCGTCCCCGCGGCCGCCTCGCCCACCCGTGAGCCGCTGCTGCTCGTCGCGAACGAGGGCAGCCAGACGACCTCGACGTACGAGATCCGCTGACACCAGCAGCACGCGGACATGCAGAAGCCCCCATCGCGCCGGGGGTGACGGCTTCTAGGGGGCTTCTGCGTGCACCGCGGATCTTCGGGGGGTGTGATCCGCGGTCGTATGGCGATTGCTCGGGTCAATGGGCATCGCGTGTCTCCGACTATGGCAGACGGGCGGTCTCCAAGCCAAAGGTCCTTACTCGGACAATCTCTGCCAAACATGAACGATTCGAAGATTAATCTTTGGTGATCTGGAGCACTGACCTTGTAAACAGCGGCTAAATAAGCGCTGTGCAAACGCTTCGGCGGCGAGGGAGGGTGGGCGAGGGTCCCGGGAGCGGCGACCCGCGACAGTCCCGAATTGGGTCAATCATTACCTTTTATGCGATAGCCCCTTTAAATGGGCGCCGTGACCACCGACCGCCGCGGTGCTCTGCGCGCCGCCGCCCTGCTCGCCCTCGCCGGCCCGCTCGCCACCGCCTGCTCGGCCGACGGGCCGGACCGCGCACGGGCGCCCGAGCCCCGGCCCTCGGCCCCGCCCCCGGCGCCCGGACCGCGCCGCTTCCCGGGCCTGCCCGCGCAGATCGAGCACGGCCCACGGACCAAGCCCCGCGTCGCGCTCACCTTCCACGGTCAAGGCGACCCGCAGATCGCCCGGCAGCTGCTCACCCAGGCCGAGAAGGCCGGCGCCCGCGTCACCGTGCTCGCCGTCGGCAGCTGGCTCGACCGCTATCCGGAGCTCGCCCGCCGCATCCTCGACGGCGGCCATGAACTGGGCAACCACACCCTGCGCCACCTCGACATCAACCAGCTCTCCGAGGCCGAGGCGTTCGCCGAGATCACCGGCTGCGCGGACCGCCTGCGCCGTCTGACCGGTTCGATCGGCAGCTGGTTCCGGCCCTCCCGTACGCAGCACGCGAGCCCGCTCGTACAGAAGCTGGCCCGCAGGGCCGGCTACCCGCACGTCCTGTCGTACGACACGGACTCCCTGGACTTCACCTCGCCCGGCGCCCAGGCCGTGGTCCGCAACAGCACCTCCACGGTGCGCGGCGGATCCGTGGTGAGTCTGCACTTCGGGTACGCGGACACGGTCGCCGCGCTCCCGGCCGTCCTGGAAGAACTCGCCCGCCGCGGACTGACCGCGGTGACCACCACGGAGCTGCTGACCTCATGAAACCCTTCGCCCGACCCCTCACGAAGAGGACCCGACTGCTGGCCTGCGGTGTGCTCGCCGCCTCCGTGGTCCTCGCGGCCTGCGGCTCGCCCGAGCAGTCCGTCCACGAGAAGTCCGCCGCGCAGCAGGCCGCGCTGAAGCCGGCCGGGCCCAAGCCGGTCTACGGGCTGCCCGGGATGCCGCCGGTGGAGAACCCCAAGGACATCTACGCGGCCAACCGGGCGGGCAACCTCTCGCCGTTCATGAAGACGGTCAAGGAACGGATCTACGTCCCGAACACCAACTCCAACACCGTCTCGGTCATCGACCCCGCCTCCTTCCAGGTCGTCGACACCATCGAGACCGGCACCCAGCCGCAGCACGTGGTGCCCTCCTGGGACATGAAGACCCTCTGGGTCAACAACAACCGCGGCCACACGCTCACCCCGCTCGACCCGCTGACCGCCAAGCGCAAGGCGCCAGACGTCGAGGTGCACGACCCGTACAACCTCTACTTCACGCCGAATGGCAAGAGCGCCATCGTGATGGCCTCGCTCGACCGCGAGATCGTCTTCCGCGATCCGCAGACGATGAAGCGCCAGCACACCGAGCCGGTGAGCTGCTACGGCGTGAACCACGCCGACTTCTCGCTGGACGGCCGCTACTTCATCGTGTCCTGCGAGTTCTCCGCCGAACTCCTCAAGGTCGACACCGAGAAGATGAAGGTCGTCGGCCAGATGAAGCTGCCCTTCGAGGGCGCGATGCCGCAGGACGTGAAGATCTCCCCGGACGGCAAGACCTTCTACATCGCCGACATGATGGCCCACGGCATGTGGGTCCTGGACGGCGAGAAGTTCACGACGCCGAAGCTGCTGCCCACCGGCAAGGGCTGCCACGGTCTCTACATCTCCCGCGACTCCAAGGAGATGTACGTCCCCAACCGCGGTGAGGGCTCGATCTCGGTCTTCGACTTCGCCAAGAACAAGCTCACCAAGAAGTGGTGGCTGCCCGACGGCGGCTCCCCGGACATGGGCGGTGTCTCGGCGGACGGCAACGTCCTGTGGCTGTCGGGCCGTTACGACAACGAGGTCTACGCCATCGACACGCACAGCGGCGTCCAGCTGGCCCGTATCCCGGTCGGCGGCGGTCCGCACGGCCTCGCGGTCTACCCGCAGCCGGGCCGCTACTCCCTCGGCCACACCGGAATCTTCCGCTGACCCTCGGTTGACCATTGAAGGTCCCGGAACCACCGGGCGCGGGCGCTACTCGGAGGCGCCCGCGCCCGGTTCTGTCACAGGGCTTTGTACGGGGTCATCAGGGTGCGAAGAACAGCACCTCCGAGGCCACCGCCTTGTACCCCGCCGCCTGGAACGTCCGCACACTGCGCGCGTTGCCCGGCGACTGCTGCGCCCACAGCACCGCGTCCGCCGGTACGAGATGACGCGCCGCGACCGCCAGCTGCCGCCCGAGCCCTCGGTGGCGTACGTCCTCGTCGACCTCCACCGACACCTCCCAGCGCCCCGCGAGACCGCGCCCGAGCGCCAGCAGACCGCCGTCGGCCGTCCACACGCGTACGTCGTCGCGGCGCTTGCGGGCGTACGCGACCCGCGGATGGTCCTGGTCCTCGATCTCCCGCAGCGGGAGCGGGGGTTCACCGCTCAGCGGCGTCGCCACCGTCATCAGATCGATGGTGTCCGTGCGCCGGCCCGTCCGCTCCATGAACGCCGCGAGGAAGCCCGGGTTCATCGTGGCCGCGAGGGCGTCGCAGTCCATGGCCGCGAGCGTCTCGCGCACCCAGTCCGGGTCCTCGTCGGTGAACACCACCGAGTGCGCCGTGAACGCGAGGACCCCCGCGTCCCGCGGGTTCGGCTGCGGCAGGATCGTGGTCGTGCCGTCCGGTGCGGGAAACCGGCCGGCCGCCGCGGCGGCGAGCACCTCGGCAAGTGCGCTGCTCATCTTCGTACCCCCACGTCGAAGCAAACCCTGTCGAAGCAAACCCTTGAGTCTCCACCCACTGGAAGGCACAGACTCCTCTTCATGATCCATGACGGCCCTGAGCTGCTCACCATCGGGCGGCTCGCCCGCCGCACCGGACTCCCGGTGCGCACCATCCGCTACTGGTCGGACGTCGGCGCGCTGCCGGTGGTTGACCGCACTTCGGGCAACTACCGGCTCTACGACGCCGAGTCCGTGGCCCGCCTCGAACTCATCCGCACGCTGCGCGACCTGGGCCTCGGTCTGGACGACGTACGCGCCGTGGTCGCCGGCGAGATCACCGTGGCCCAGGTGGCGGCACGGCATGTGAGCGCGCTCGACGCGCAGATCCAGAGCCTCAAGGTGACCCGGGCCGTCCTCACGACCGTCGCCAAGCGCGGTTCGACCGCGGAGGAGATGACCCTGATGAACAAGCTGGCCCGACTGAGCGCCGCCGAGCGGGCGCGCATCGTCGACGAGTTCACCGCCGAGGTGTTCGGCGGACTCGACACCACCGACCCCGACATCCGTACGCGGCTGCAGTTCGGCATCCCCGATCTGCCGGACGATCCCACGGCCGAGCAGGTCGACGCCTGGGTGGAGATGGCGGAGCTGCTGCAGGACCCGGAGTTCCGGGTCGCGATGCGCAAGATGATCGAGTTCAACGCGGCGGGGCGCACGCCCGAGACGCCGCCCGGCACGTCGCTGTGGTTCATGAGCCGGCTCATCCACCTCGCGGGCGAGGCCCGCGGCCGTGGCGTGGCACCCGACTCGGCCGAGGCGCGCGAGGTGCTCGGTGAGCTGCTCGGGGACGCGGACCGGGCCGCTGTCCTTGTGCGGATCCGGTCGGCGGGCGCGGCCGGGGTGCCCCGGCTCAGGGAGCTGATCGCCCAGGTGCGCGGGATGGGGGCGGCGCAGCACTACCAGGAGGAGTTCACCTGGGTCGTGGCCGCCCTCGAGGCCGAGCTGTCCCGCTGACAGGTGCATGCGGCCGGGTAGTTAATCTGGCCGGGTCAGTTCAGCACCAAGAAGGGGTGGAAGACATGGCCGACATCGAGACGGCACGCGCGCAGTTCGACCGGATCGACATCGATGGTGACGGTCTGATCACCGCTGCGGAGTTCAAGAAGGCTCTCGCCCAGGGCGGCGACTGGAACGTCACCGAGTCGGTCGCCCAGGCCGTCATCAACGCCAAGGACCTCGACGGCGACAAGAAGCTCTCGTTCGACGAGTTCTGGGGCCACCTCAACAAGGCCTGAGGCCTCTCGCGCGCCGGTGCCCCGCGGGGGTGCACCGGCGCGCTCGCCGTTCGCCTCCGAGGTCTCAACTCCACCGTATTTCCCGCCAGTTCACGCCGTCGAGATCCAGCTCGCCATTGGAGCGGCGGCGTTCATATCCTTCCGCGTCCGCGTACACCATGCGTTCACCGCCGAGGACTTCCATCCATGGTGTCCTGACCGCGAGCCCACCCCCACAGGGGCGCCGGTCCACGCCGCCGGGCTGTTTCCCGGCCGACGCGAGGGTCGTTACTCGTGAACACTTCCACTGTGCTGCGCCGGGCCAGGACTCCGCTGGCCCTCACCGCCGCCGTACTGCTCGCCGCGACCGCCTGTGGCGGAGAGGACGCCGGAGGCGGTGGCGGCGGCGACGGCAAGGACGGCGCACTGAAGGGCAACATCCGGATCGACGGCTCGTCCACCGTCGCCCCGCTGTCCTCCGCCGCCGCCCAGCTCTTCCAGGCCGAGAACTCCGGGGTCAAGGTCACCGTCGGTACCTCCGGCACCGGTGGCGGCTTCGAGAAGTTCTGCGCCGGCGAGACCGATATCTCCGACGCCTCCCGTCCGATCAAGGACGAGGAGAAGTCCGCCTGCGAGGGCAAGAAGATCGCGTTCGAGGAGTTCCAGGTCGCCAACGACGGCCTCTCCGTCGTCGTCAGCAAGGAGAACGACTGGGCCGAATGCCTCACCGTCGACCAGCTCAAGAAGATGTGGGAGCCCAAGTCGAAGGTGAACAACTGGAACCAGATCGACCCGAAGTTCCCCGACGAGAAGCTCGAACTCTTCGGCCCCGGCACGGACTCGGGCACCTTCGACTACTTCACCGATGCCGTCAACGGCGAGGAAGGCGCCTCGCGCACCGACTACTCGCCGAGCGAGGACGACAACGTCATCATCCAGGGCGTCTCCGGCTCCAAGGGCGGCCTCGGCTACTTCGGTCTCTCCTACTACGAGGAGAACAAGGACAAGCTGAAGCTGGTGAAGATCGACGGCGGCGACGGCTGTGTCGAACCCACCACCGAGACGGTTCAGGACGGCACGTACAAGCCGCTCTCCCGGCCGCTGTTCATCTACCCGAAGGCCAGCGCGCTCGACAAGCCGGAGGTCGAGGCCTTCGTCGAGTTCTACGTCGAGAAGCACGCCGAGATCGCCGAGAAGGCCCTCTTCGTCCCGCTGAACACAGAACAGGAGACCCAGCTGAAGGCGGCGCTCGACAAGCTGCGTGACCAGCAGAAGTCATGAGCGTCCCTCAGCAGAGGCCCCGGCCCGCTTCGGGAAGCCCCGGCTTCCTGAAGCGGTCCCAGCCGCGCTACGGCGAAAAGGCCATCAAGGTCCTCCTGGTGGCCGCCGCGCTCGTCTCGGTCCTGACCACCGTCGGGATCGTGATCGCGCTCGTACCGCCGACCAGCGACTTCTTCAGCGAGATCGGCATCGGTGAGTTCCTCACCGGCACCGAGTGGTCGGCCCTGTTCAACCCGCCAGAGTTCGGGGTGCTCCCGCTGGTCGGGGCGACCCTGCTCATCACCCTGATCGCGCTGGTCGTGGCCGTGCCGCTGGGGCTCGGCGCGGCGATCTACCTCAGTGAGTACGCGAGTTCCCGCACCCGTACGGTCTTCAAGCCGGTACTCGAAGTGCTCGCCGGCATCCCGACCGTCGTCTACGGCTTCTTCGCGCTGAAGGCGATCACCCCCTTCCTGCGCGACAACTGGTGGTTCGACCAGCCCCCGCAGATCTTCAACGCCCTCTCGGCCGGCTTCGTCATGGGCATCATGATCATCCCGACGGTCGCCTCGCTCTCCGAGGACGCCATGGCCGCCGTGCCCCACGCCCTGCGCGACGGCGCCTTCGCGCTCGGCTCCTCCCGGATGCAGGTCTCCACGCGGGTCGTCTTCCCGGCGGCCCTGTCCGGGATCGTGGCGGCGGTCGTCCTCGGGATCTCGCGCGCCATCGGCGAGACGATGATCGTCGCGATCGCCGCGGGACTGCGGCCCCAGCTCTCCTGGAACCCCCTCGAAGGCATGCAGACCATGACCGCCTTCATCGCGGCCGCCGGCATCGGCGACGTCCCGGTCGGCTCCACCGGCTACAAGACCATCTTCGCGGTGGGCTCGCTGCTCTTCGTGATGACGCTGGTGATGAACCTGATCAGCATCCGTCTCGTACGCAAGTACCGGGAGGTGTACGAGTGATGGCCTCCTCCGTCCTCGAGCACGACGCCCCGCCGGGGGTCCCGCGCCTCAAGGGCCGCGGCACACCATGGCGCGAACGGTTCTTCCGGCTCAGCCTGTGGGCCTCGCTCGCGGTCGGCGTGGTCTTCCTCGCGGGCCTGCTGATCTACGTGGTGTACGAGGCGTGGCCGCGCCTCGACTCCCGTATCTGGACGAACTTCCCCGACATCATCGACCCCACCAACGCCGGTGCCCAGTCGGCCATCATGGGCACGATCTGGGTGATCGCGTTCACCGCGCTCTACTGCCTGCCCACCGGCATCCTCGCGGCGATCTACCTCGAGGAGTACGCCGATCCGGAGCGCTGGTGGAACAAGCTCATCGAGATCAACATCCAGAACCTCGCCGCCGTACCGTCGATCGTCTACGGAATCCTCGGACTCGGCGTGATCTCCCGGGGGTTGGGCTTCGGCCAGACCGTCCTCACCGCGTCCCTGACGCTCTCGCTGCTCGTCCTGCCCATCGTGATCATCGCCTCGCGTGAGGCGATCCGGGCCGTACCGCAGTCCATCCGCCAGGCCTCCCTCGCGCTCGGCGCCACCCAGTGGCAGACGATCCGGCGCCAAGTGCTGCCCGCCGCCGTGCCCGGCATGGCCACGGGCTCGATCCTGGCCCTGTCGCGGGCGATCGGTGAGGCGGCACCCCTGCTGCTGCTCGGCGGGCTGACCTTCATCACCTTCAACCCCACCGGGATCCAGAGCCAGTTCACGGTCCTGCCGATCCAGATCTTCAACTGGATCAGCCAGTCGCGCGCCGAGTTCGTCTCCCTCGCCTCCGCCGCGATCGTGATCCTCCTGGTCATCCTGCTCGCCATGAACTCCCTGGCCATCTGGCTGCGCAACCGCTACGCCCGCCGGTGGTGAGCGCTTTGTCTCCTACGCCCTTCCTGGAGTCCGACATGACCCCTCCCTCCGACCCTCCGGGCGGCACCCGCACCCCGCAGGTCTCCTACCGCCAGGCCCGCTCGCTCGCCGGAGCGGTCTTCGAGGTGGGCGGTCTGTCGGTCTTCTACGGCGACCACGAGGCGGTGCGCGACGTCAACCTCTCCATCGGACACCGCCAGATCACCGCGATGATCGGCCCGTCCGGCTGCGGCAAGTCCACCGTCCTGCGCTGCTTCAACCGGATGAACGACCTCATCCCGCACGCCCGTGTGTCCGGCAAGATCCACTACCACAGCGAGGATCTGTACGGCCGCGAGGTCGACCCCATCGAGGTGCGCCGGCGTATCGGCATGGTCTTCCAGAAGCCCAACCCGTTCCCCAAGTCCATCTACGACAACATCGCCTACGGTCCCCGCGTGGGCGGCTTCAAGGGGAACCTCGACGACCTCGTCGAGGAGACCCTCACGCACGCGGCCCTGTGGGACGAGGTCAAGGACAAGCTGAAGACCTCGGCGCTCGCGCTCTCCGGCGGCCAGCAGCAGCGCCTGTGCATCGCCCGCACCATCGCGGTGCAGCCGGAGGTGATCCTGATGGACGAGCCCTGCTCGGCCCTCGACCCCATCGCCACGGCGAAGATCGAGGACCTGATGGAGAAGCTCGCCGAGGAGTTCACGATCATCGTCGTCACGCACAACATGCAGCAGGCGGCGCGCGTCTCGCACCGCACGGCCTTCTTCACCGCCGACGTCGACGACAAGGGTGAGCGGCACGGCAGGCTCATCGAGTACGACGAGACCTCCCGGATCTTCTCCAACCCCTCGGACAACCGCACGGAGGACTACATCTCCGGCCGGTTCGGCTGAGGCGTCCGGGGCGGGCGGTCGTCCTGTGTCCGTTCCGGGGCGGGCGGTCGTCCTGCCGGGTGCCCGTGCCGGCGCGCTCGACCGAGGTGACCGCGCAACTCCCGTACACAGCACGGTACGTGGCCCGTCCGAAGGAGGACCACGCGTGACCCCTGACGCGCACGGCAGCGGCAGCCGGCGGCCCGATCTGCTGCTCGCCGACCCGGACCCCGCGCTCGCCGCCGCGGCCGCCGCCCGCTTCGAGGAGGCGGGGGTGGCGACCGTGGTCTGCCATGACGGCGCCGAGGCCCTGCTCCAGGCCGGGGCCCACCGCCCCCACGCCTTGCTGCTCGGCGCACCCCTGCCGGTGGTGGACTGCGCGCGGGTCACGGAGCTGCTTGCCCGGCTGCACCCGGTCCCCGTGGTGGTCGCGGCGGGACCGGACGGTACGGCGGAGGCCACGGCGGCGCTCGCGGCGGGCGCGCTGGCGTACGTGGCGCGCCCGTACCGCACCGAGGAGATCGTCCCGCTGCTCACCGGCGGACGCGCGGCCCCGCGGCGCCCGCTGGTGGTCGGTGACATCGAGTTGGACCCGATGGGCTTCCACGTCCACGTGCGCGGTCGCCAACTCAAGCTGCCCGTACGGGAGTTCATGGTCCTGCGGTATCTGATGGAGCATGTGGGCCGGGTCGTCCCGCGCACCGAACTGACCCGCGCCCTGTGGGGCACCGACACCCTCGACAGCAACACGCTCACGGTCCATGTCCGCCGGGTGCGCAACAAGATCCAGGAGGCGGGCGGGTCCTGCACGATCGACGCGATACGGGGGATGGGGTACCGCCTCGACGCGGCGCGGGTCAGCCGGTGAGCGGGCGGCCGGTCTCGCGTGGTGCCGCTCAGCGCTCCCGTCGCGTGGTGTCGCTCAGCAGTCCCGTGGCGCGGCGGCGCTCGGCGCTCCCCGTCGATGGTGCCGTTCAGCGCTCCCGTCGCGCCGCGTCGTTCAGCGCTCCCCGTCGCGCCGCGCCGTTCAGCGCTCCTCGCGCAGGCCCCACGGCGAACCGTACGCATCGAGGAGGTCGAGGAACGGCCGCGGCGGCAGGGCTTCGGGGCCGAGCACCCCAGCGCCCTTCCACACGCCGCCGGCGAGCAGTTCGAGGGCGATGACCGGGTTGACGGCGGTCTGCCAGACCACGGCCTGTGAGCCGTACTCCCGCATCGACCACTCGTTGTCCACGACGTGGTACAGGTACACCTCGCGAGCCGCCCCGCCCTTCGTGCCCTTGACCCAAGTACCCGCGCAGGTCTTGCCCTTCATACGGTCGCCCAGAGTCGCCGGGTCCGGCAGACAGGCCGCCACGACATCGCGCGGGGAGACCGCGACCGGACCGTCCGGGCCCGGCACGGTCACCTTCGCGGTGGCGTCGAGGCCCAGCTCGTGCAGGGTCTTCAGCTTGGCGATGAACTCGTCGCCCAGCCCGTACTTGAACGTCACGCGGCGCGCGTCGATCCAGCGGGGGATCAGGAGCACCTCCTCGTGCTCGACGTTCACGCACTCCACCGGGCCGATGCCCTCGGGGAACTCGAACACCTCCGGCTCGCTGAACGGCGCGGTGGTGTGCCAGCCGCGGCCCTTCTCGTAGACGACCGGCGGGTTCAGGCACTCCTCGATCGTGGTCCAGATGCTGAAGGACGGGGCGAAGTCATAGCCCTCGACGGTCAGGTTCGCGCCGTCGCGTACGCCGATCTCCTCGATCTCGTCGAAGAGCTGATCCGCCGCGTACCGGGCGAACACATCCGACAAACCCGGCTCCACGCCCATGCCGACCAGCGCGAGGCGTCCTGCGGCCTCCCACTCGGCGGCCTTCGCGAACTGCTCGTCGCCGAGCTTCACCCCGCAGTCCTCGTACGGGGTGGTGGCGTGCGGAGCGGACAGGGACATGGCCATGTCCATGTAGTGCGCGCCCGCGGCGAGCGCCGCGTCGAACAACGGCATCACGAAGCGCGGGTCGGTCGCGTTCAGGAGTACGTCGCAGCGCTCATCGGCGAGGACCTGTCGTACGGCTTCCTGATCCGAGGCGTCGAGACGGCGTGCACTGAACCGGCCCTTCTGCTCCTGCCCCTGCCCCTGCCCCTGCCCCTGCCCCTGCCCCTGCCCCTGCCCCTGCCCCTGCGCCTGCGCCTGCCCCTGCCCCTGCCTCTCCTCCTCGCCGAGGGCGGCGACGGCCGCTTCGGCGCGGGACAGGTCGTAGTCCGCCACCACCATGTGGGTCAGGAAGTCGCGCCGGGCCGCGATACGGGTGACGGCGGTGCCCACGCCGCCCGCGCCCACGAGGAGTACACGCATGACCTTGCCTCTCGACGAAAGCTCACCCCTTGGCGGTCGCCCGGGGTGCCCCGATGCAACGGCACGGGATGTCTTAAGGTCAACGTCGTTGGCATAAGGGCTGAGGGCGGCTGCCTGCGGGTGCTCGGCGGGTGGCCTGCGGGAGGAGCGCGTGATGGCGAAGAAGGTGGTCCCCGAGGCGGAGCGGCGCAGACGGCGCCCGACCCGTCGGGGCCAGGTGCTCTCGGAGACGCTCATCGTCGAGACGGCACTGCGGATGCTGCACGAGCACGGCAGTGCGGGCCTGACCGCACGCCGCCTGGGCGCCGCGCTCGGCGCCGATCCCAGCACCGTGTACCGCTACTTCGCCGGCCTCGACGGTCTGACCCGGGCGATCGGCGAGGAACTGATGGGGCGGGCCCTGGACGCCTGGACGGCCACGGGGGACTGGCGCACGGACCTGCGCGCTCTGGGCCTCGCGATCCACGCCTCCTACCTCGCCCATCCACAGGCGGCCGTCCTCACGGCGAGCCGGGTCACGGGCCGCCCCCGTGAGATCGAGGTGGACGAGACGATCCTAGGCATCCTGCGCGGCGCCGGCTTCGCGGACACCGACGCCGTCGCGGTCTACCACGCGTTCATCGACCTGGCCCTCGCCTTCGCCGCGCTCGACGCGGGCGCGCTTGCCCTGAAGGACGAGGCCCGCGAGAGGGACGAGCAGATGTGGACCTCGACGTATGCGCGCCTGCCCGGCGCGACCCATCCGCATATCGCCGCGACCGCGCCCCTGCTGGCCGAGCGCATGAACCGCAGCGCCTACGCGACCGTCCTGGAGACGCTGCTCGACGGCGCGGCGGCGCGACTCGCGGGGACGCGCCGCCGCGGCCGTACCGGGTGAACCGTCCGTACCGGGCAGAGTCGCTCGAGCAGGTCCGTGACCGGGCGGGCGGACGCCGAGGACGCCGAACGCGTACGGTCGCTCTCATGAATCGTTGGCAGGAGCTGACCGGAGGCACGTCCGGGGACGAGTACGCCGCACGCTTCGAGGCGTTGGCCCGGAGCGGAAAGGACGTGCATGGCGAGGCGCGCTTCTGCTCCGCCCTGGTGCCCGTCGGGGCGCGGGTCCTCGATGCCGGGTGCGGGACGGGCCGCGTCGCGATCCGGCTGGCGGAACTCGGATACGACTGCGTCGGGATCGATCTCGACTCCTCGATGCTCGACGTGGCGCGGACGCAGGCGCCGGAGCTGACGTGGGCGCGGACCGATCTCGCCGAGTTCGACCCGGCCCTGCTCGGCATCGCCGCGGACTTCGACCTCGTGGTCGCCGCGGGCAATGTCTTCCCGCTGCTCGCCGCCGGGACCGAGGCGACGGTGGTCGCGCGCCTGGCCGCGGCGCTGCGCCCGGGCGGGCTCCTGGTCGCGGGCTTCGGCCTGGACGCCGCCCATCTGCCGGTGCCGCCCGGGCTCACGACGGCGCAGTACGACGCGCACTGCGCCGCGGCCGGCCTCACCCTCGTCGGCCGGTTCGCCACCTGGGACGGCGACCCCTACGAGGGCGGCGGATATGCCGTCAGCGTCCACCGGGCCGACGGCTGAAACGGCTTCGCGGGTGGGGGCGGTGAGCCGCCGGGTGGGTGAGTGGCTGAGCCACTGGGCCACCGAGCCATCGAGCCACCGAGTCGCTCGGCCGTGGGTTGGGTGAGTGGCTGAGCCACTGGGCCATCGAGCCACCGAGCCACCGACCCGCTCGGCCATGGGTTGGGTGAGTGGCTGAGCCACTGGGCCACCGAGCCACCCAGCCGCTCGACCGCGAGCTGGCCAACTGGCTCAGCCACCCAGCCACCGAGCCACCCAGCCACCGAGCCACCCAGCCACCGAGCCACCCAGCCACCGAGCCCCTCAGCCCCCAACCACCCAGCCCCCCAACCGCTCCGCCACCACCCCCGCCGCCCCGCCCATCAGGATCGTGTAGTGGTTGCAGTCCGGCACCTCCTCCACGGTGAGATGCCCCGCGAACTGCCGCACCAGCGGCTCCGGCAGCATCCCGGGCGCGGCGTCGAACAGCCCCCTCGGCGCGTACAGCAGATGGGCCGGCACCGTCAGCTCCGTCACGTTCTTCGCGAACTCGGCGTTCAGCGTAAGCAGTTCACGCCCGTCCTGGCGCACCGCCTCCTCACGCGCCCGCGAGCGCAGCTCGCCCGCAGGACCCATGAGGTCGTAGCGCACATACGCCTCGATGTCCTCGCTCCAGTACGGTCCGAGCGCCGGATGCGCCTGGAAGAAGTCCACGTACGCCGCCTCGTCCGGGTAGGTCATCGCGAGCCGGGCGATCGCCGGCCCGAGGGTCGCGTCGAGCACCGCGTCCGGGTCGGCGCCCTCGGGGAAGGGCAGCGGCAGTCCGCCGTCGATCAGGAGCAGCCGCGAGAAGAGCCCGGGCCGGCGGACCGCCGCCCGCAGCGCCACGTACGCCCCCATGGACTGCCCCGTGAGCGCCACCTCGCGCCCGCCGCCCCAGCGTTCGGCCGCCGCGCACACATCGGCGGCGTGCTGCTCGATCCCGTACGGACCCGGCGTACCGGTGCTGCCGCCGCGCCCCCGCAGATCCACCGCGAACAGCGACCAGTCGTCCGGCAGATGACGGGCGACCCCGCTGAACGACATCCCCGACGCGGTGATCCCGTGTGCGGCGACGGCGACCCGCGGCCCGTCGCCGAAGCGGAGCACCCGCAGGGTGCCGCCGTCGACGGGGAGGTCGAGCTCGACCGGCTTGTTCATGCGTGACTCCCATGCTGTGAAGGGCGGTTGGGCTGCTTGGAGGCTGCTCGGCGGCGAGAGATTCAGCGCTTGAGCGCCCGCACCTCGTTCATGATCATGCGCATCTGGGGTGCGGACTTCTGTGCATAGTCGCTGCCGGTGTATCCCCACCAGTCCCAGCAGCCCTGCGGATTGCCGCGCGCGACGCTGATGTCGGTCTGCGGGTAGAGGATCACCAGGTCGTTGGTGTCCGCGTACTCGTTGAGGTAGGACTCGCGGGCGAAGCGGTCGCCGACGAACTTGTTGTCGCTCAGACAGCCGTGCAGCGCGACCACCAGCTTGCAGGGCTTCCCGGCGGCGCAGGAGTCGGGCGTGTACAGGAAGCTCTTGCTCCCCAGGCTGTAGAACTGCGCCCAGCCGCCCGGGGTGTAGCGGTCCTGGTCGTGCTCGCTCAGCGTGCCGGTCTGTGTGGCGGCCGGCGGGCGGACCGAGCCCAGCCAGTGGGTGAGCAGTTCGCCCTGCGGGTCGTTGCCGCAGTCGATCAGGAACGGGTAGAAGGTCGTCCCGCACGGCAGCGCACCATCCGGCCGCGGCCAGCCGTGCCCGGCGGGATCGGTGTCGTGGTACGCGATCCGCGCCCCCAACTGCCGGTGGACCTCGACGCCTTCGTCGCCCACCCGCTCGCCGACCAGCGGGTCCTTCGTGCCGTGGTACGTGTAGACCGGCTTGCCCGCGAGGTTCGCCACCGGGTCGATCTTCCCCTGCTCCGACCAGCGCCGCGCGGTCGCCACGATCCCCGCCGGATCGGTGGACGCGAGCCCGGTGCACTCGGCGAGGCCGTGCAGGATGCTGCCCTGACCGCAGTAGTACGGGCCCGCCGCGAACACCGCCGCGCCCTTGAAGGTGGCCGAGTTGGCGATCTGCAGCTGCGAGGCCATGAAGCCGCCGGACGAGATGCCGGTGACGTAGGTGTCGGTGATGTCGAGGGCGGGCAGCGGCGGTTCGAAGGCTGCCCCGGCGGGGGTCGGCGCGGCCGTCACGGCCACCAGGGCGAGGGCCGCGGTCAGGGCACTGCGGGCGAGGATGGCCCAGCGCATGGGACTGGGGAATCTCATCGGACGGTCTCCTTCAGGCCTCGGGGCGTCAGGACCGGCGGAGTGATCTCCCGCTTGAGGATCTTCCCGGTCGGTCCCTTGGGCAGTGCGTCGGCGATCGCCACGACGCGCGGGTACTTGTACGGGGCGACGCGCGCCTTGACGAACGCGAGCAGTTCGTCGGGCGCAGTGGCGACGGCACGACCGGACTTGAGGGCGACGACGGCGGTGACCTCCTCGCCCAACTCCGGGTGCGGAGTGCCGAGTACGGCCGCCTCGGCGACGGCCGGATGCTCGTACAGCACCTCCTCGATCTCCCGTGGATAGACGTTGAACCCGCCGCGGATGATCAGCTCCTTCTTCCGCCCGACGATCCGGAAGAGGCCGTCCGCCTCGCGCACTCCGAGATCGCCGGTGCGCAGCCAGCCGTCGTGCAGCACCTCGGCGGTGTCCGCGGGCCGGTTCCAGTAGCCCTTCATCACGTTGTGGCCGCTGACCGCCACCTCGCCGGTGCGCCCGTCGGGCAGTTCACGCCCCGACTCGTCCTGGATGCGGATCCGCACGCCGTCGATCGGCAGCCCGATCGTGCCCGGCCGCCGGGGTCCTTCGAGCCGGTTGAACGAGGCGACCGGAGAGGTCTCCGACAGGCCGTACCCCTCCAGAAGCGGGCAGCCGAAGGCCTCTTCGAAGGCGTGCAGGACCTCCACGGGAAGCGCCGCCCCACCGGAGGCCGCGAGCCGCAGCCGCCCCCGGTGTGCGGGCCCGAGCGACGGATGCCCGAGCAGGGCGCCGAACATCGTCGGTACTCCGGCCCATACGGTCACCGCGTCCCGTACGAGCAGATCCAGCGCCTCACCCGCATCGAACCGCGGCAGCAGGGTGACGCTCGCGCCCGCCGCGACCGCGGTGTTCAGGACGCAGGTCTGACCGAACGAGTGGAACAGCGGCAGACCGCCGAACAGCACGTCGTGCTCGGTGAGATGGAGCAGCGAGGAGTTGGTGGCCTCGACGTTGCGCAGCAGGTTGGCGTGCGTCAGCTCGGCGCCCTTGGGCCGGCCCGTCGTGCCCGAGGTGTAGATCAGCACCGCGGTGTCGTCGGCCGCACGCTCGGCGACGATCTCCAGGGGCGTGTGCGCGGCGAGCTCCGCTCCCCAGTCGCGGTCGGCGTCCAGAGTGATCAACGCCCTCGAGTCCGCCACCAGATGCTCCCGCTCACGCTCCTTGAGCAGCGGATTCATCGGGACGACGACTCCGCCCGCACGCAGGATGCCGTAGTAGAGGACGGCGAACTCGGGCACGTTGGGCAGGCTCAGGCCGACGCGGTCGCCGGGCTCGAGACCGTACGAGAGGAGATACGAGGCGGCGCGGGCGGAGTCCCGGGCGAGCCGGGCATACGTGACCACCTTGCCGCCGAGCCGCAGGGCGGGACGGTCCGGGTGGCGGGCGGCGGTGTCGGTGAGGAGTCGGACGAGGTTCACGGGGGCTCCAGGAACGAGGGTGGAACGCCGAGAGCCGGCGGGAGTCGAGGTGGGGCGGAAGACGGGATGGGCGGAAGACGGGCGGCGGAAGACGGGCGGCGGAAGACGGGCGGCGGGAGTCGAGGCGCGACGGCAGACACGGCGGCGGTGGACAGGACGGACACAAGGTGCTGCGCAAGCAACGGTCTCGGGACGCGGCGTCCGCCGCCATGGAGGATGGCCACACCGCACCGGGGCCATGAGTGGAGATCCTCCACGTCGCGTGACGGTCGCCACACCGCCGCATCGGAGCCCGGCCGGTGCGGTATCACTGGCCGGGTGACCACCCCACCCGGCGACGGCGCGCTCCTGCGGCTCCTGTGCGAGGAGGCCGGCGAGGACGCCTTGCGCGCGAGCGGCGCCGAGGACTCCCTGGTCGGCGACGCCCTGGAGATACGCGCCCGGCTCGCCGCCCACCGCAGCCGCGAGGCCGCGCTCGCCGCGCTGTACGAGACCGCCGGGGACCTCGCGTCCCTGCGCGCTCTGCAGGACGTGCTCCAGGCCATCGTCCGCCGCGCCCGCACCCTGGTCGGTACGGATGTCGCGTATCTGCTCCTGTACGACCAGGAGCAGGGCGACACCTATGTCCACGTCACCGAGGGGATCACCACGGAGGCCTTCAAGACCGGGCGGCTCGCGGTCGGTACGGGTCTCGGCGGCCTCGTCGCCGAGACCGCCCAGCCGTACCACACTGCCGACTACCCCAACGACGAACGCTTCGCGCACTCCGACTACGTGGACTCGGTCATCGGCGCCGAGGGCCTGGTCGCCATCCAGGGGGTGCCGCTGAAGTTCGGGGACCAGGTCTACGGCGTGCTGTTCGCCGCCAACCGCCGCGTACGCCCCTTCTCGCCCGACGAGGTCGAGCTTCTGATCTCCCTCGCCAACCACGCGGCGCTCGCCATCGAGAACGCGACGCTCTTCGAGGAGGTACGCAAGGCGGCCACCGTCCATGAGCGCCTCACCGCGGTCGCTCTCGACGGCGGCGGACCTGCGGAACTCGCCCGAGCGCTGGCCGAGGTGCTGCGGGGGACTGTCTCCGTACTGGACGCGGAGGGACGTCCCCTGGCGGGCGCGGGTGTCGATCCACCCCGACCAGACGAGTTCGTACGGGAGTTGGCGACGGCACGCGCCCGGCGCGCCTCGGCGACCCGGGGTACGGCGTGCGCCACCCCGGTCATCGCCGCCGACGAACACCTCGGCACGCTGTTGTTCGTACGGGGCGGTCTCGACGCCTCCGATGTGCACGCGCTCGAACGCGCCGCCCAGGCCGTCGCGTTGATGCTCCTGCACGAGCGCTCGGTCGCGGCGGCGGAACAGCGCCTGCGCGGCGAACTCCTCGACGAACTCCTCGGCGCCCCGCACCGCGACCCCGAGGGCCTCACCCGCCGCGCCGCCCTTGTCGGGCTCGATCTGCACCGCCCCCATGTCGTCCTGGTGGCACGGGCCGAGGACACCGGGCGGCGGCGCCGGATAGCCGATCTGGCGGGCGCGTATGCCCTGCGCAGGGGAGGGATCGCGGGGGAGGCCGGGGGCGATGCGGTGGTGGTGCTGCCGGTGGAGCGGGATCCGGCCCCGGCCCCGGCACCAGGCGCCGAGGCCGGTACGGGGCCCGGCGAAGCCGCCCGCCACCTCGCCGGAGCGCTGGGTGCGGGGGCCTCGGGGGCGGTGACGGTCGGCGCCGAGAGCGCCGCTCCGGGCGCCGCAGGCGTGGCGGGCGCCCACCGGGACGCGGCCCGCTGCGTGGACGCCCTCGTGGCGCTCGACCGGGTGGGCGAGGGTGCCTGCCGTGACGACCTCGGTATCCACGGCCTGTTGATCGGCCGGGCCGACCGCGGCGAGCTCGACCGTTTCGTGCGCCGCACCATCGGTCCGCTGCTCGACCACGACGCGTCCCGCGGCAGCGACCTCACCGGTACGGCCCTCGCGTACTTCACCTGCGACGGCAGCCTCACGCGCACGGCCGCGTACCTGTACGTCCACGTCAACACCCTCTACCAGCGCATCGACCGCATCTCGGCGCTCCTCGGCCCGCAGTGGCGCCACGGGGACCAGGCGCTTCAGGTGCACTTGGCGCTCAAGACGCATCGGACGTCGGGGTGAGGAGTGGCCCGAGGAGCGGCCGAACTCCCGTATACGCAGGGGTGAGCAGGTGCCCGCGGGGTGGCCGAACTCCCTGCATGCGTTGGGCAGTTTCCCGGGACCGGGCGAACGCCCCGTATGCGCACCGGCGTTGACCGCTCAGCCTGCCCGGTGCCGCCCCGGCGCCAGCGCCCCGTCGCCGGCGCGGCGTCGGCGGCGCAGGACCGCGAAGGCCAGGGCTGCTGTCGCCACTACACCTCCCGCCGCCCAGACCCACGGACCGGTTCCGTCGCCGGCGCGGGCGGGGCCGCTCCCCGAGGCGGCCGAGTGCGCGCCGCCCTCCGGCTTTCCGTTGCTTGAGTCCCGTACGAGCGCGACGTCGTTCCCGTCGCCGCCCTGGTAGGTGAGGCGGTATCGCGTCGACGCGACGGTGATACGGGACCCCTCCCGCAGTCCGCTGAAGGTGCCGGTGGCGCGGTGCTTGCCCGTGATGTCCAGCAGGACCGCCTCGCCGGGCGCCTCGCCCTCCGGAGCCTGCACCGTAAGACGTCCGGCCAGCGAGACCATGCCGCTCACCTTCGCAGGCGCGGCACCCGCCCGTACCGTCAGCTCTCCGCTCTTCGCCTGCCGGAAGTCGCCGTTCAGGGTGAACGGCCCTTGCAGAGCACCGGAGTTGTACAGCTCCCCGCCGGACAGCGTCCCGGCAAGCGAATTGCCGGACCCACGTACCGTCAGTCGGTCCTCCCCGCCCCAAGCGACCTCGCTGCCGGAGACCGCGTCGAGGCGCCGCAGCGTCTGGTCCCCGGCCCGGGTCAGATCGAGGCGCGCGTCCGCACCGGTGAGGCGCACGGCGCGGCTTGCGGCCAGGGTGCCGCGCTCCAGTACGAGGGTGCCGCGCCGCACCGTGGTCGCTCCCGTGTACGTCGGCGGTCCGGTCAGCCGCAGCGGCGCCCGGCCCGCCTGCGTGAGCGCCCCTGAGCCGCTGATCCCGGACAGGACCAGCGGCTTGTCCGTGTTCTGTGCGATCACGCCCCCGTCGACGGTCAGCCCGTACCGCGAACCGCCCTGGTGGAGACCGCCGTCGCCGCCCGCCTTCCCGCTGCCCAGACGCAGCACGGCACCCTTCTCGACGGTCGTCGTCCCGTCGTAGAACTGCCGCGCCGCGAAGGTGACGTCGTTGCCCTTGATGCCCTTGACGACGATGTCGCCCTGGCCGGGGGCGGAGAGCGTGTCATGGAAGACGCCGCCGCCGATCGGGGCGCCGAGGGTGACCGGGCCGTTGTACGCGAAGGTCAGCCGTGAACGCTCGCGCGCGGCAAGGAGGTTGATGTAGACGGTCTCGGCGGTGCCCGGCATGAAGATCTTGTCCGTGGTGCCGTCGCCCCACTGCACGTTCGCACCCTTGATGTTGGTGCCGCGCTTGTTGATGTTCTTGTGCGCGGGACGCCAGTTGAGCGCCGGATCGCTGAGGGTGGGGTCGGTGTCGCTGCCGCCGTCGGCCCAGCTGTACTGACCGGTGAGGACGACCTTGCTGCCGGGCCTCGACTGGACGTTGATGTCGCTGCCGTACTCGCGCTGGTAGAAGTCCATGCGCTGGGTCACGGTCTGCCCGAGCGGGGTGTCCACCGTCCACGTGCCCTGGTTGAGGACCTTGCGGACGCCGGGCAGCGAGAGCGCGAACTCGGGCCGTCCGGCCTGCGCCTGGGTGCCGTTGTCGATCGTGCCGGTGAAGCCGGGGTGGGTGCCGGACAGGTCCCAGGTGCCCCACAGGAAGCGGGGCTGGGCGATGAGCCCGGAGCCGCTGATCGTGCCGAGGTTGTAGGCGCTCTTCAGGGACAGCCGCAGGGTGCCGTCGACCCGTATGTTGTTCTGGTTCTGCCGGTAGGCGGGGGTGTTGTACGGGAAGTGGCCGATCTGGCCGGCGGTGCCGCCGTCGCCGTACTGGAGCGTCGCGCCCCGCTCGACCGTGACGGCCGGCGGGTCCGGGTGGTGCACCGTGACGTACGGGTGATTGCCGCCCTGGACACGCACCTGCTGACGCTGCCGCGCCTTTGGGAGCGTGAAGTCGCTGTCGCGGGTCAGGACCAGGGTCCCGGTGCCCGCGATGCGCAGGGTGCCCTCGCCGGACAGAACACCGGGATACGTGTGGGTCCCGGCGGGCAGCCGCACCACCGCGTCCCCCGTGAGCCGTACGTCCCGCCCGGCGAGCACATCGGCGGTGATGTCGCCCCGTCCGCCGGCGGCGCGGGCGTCGGGCGCACCGGCCATGCAGAGCGCGAGGGTCGCGGCGGCGAGCAGACGGGCCGGGCGGGCCAGGGGGTGGGCGTGCTGCACGGTGGGGGTCTCGTCTCTTTCTCGTACGTGATTGTGGGCCTCGTCTTCGTCCTCGTACGTGATTGTGGGCCTCGTCTTCGTCCTCGTACGTGATCGTGGGCCTCGTCGCTCCTTGTTGCGGAGGGTAGGTCGCCGCCGGTGCGCGAAAGGTTGCCGGGTCTTCCGAGTCAGCAACTTAAACGGTTAAGTATCCTCTCGGACAGTCACGGTGACACGGCGCCCGGCCTTCGCCCCGCGCCGGGAGAGGGAGGGTCATGTACGCGGCGTTGGACATCGGCGGTACGAAGATCGCGGGGGCGCTCGTCGACGAGGAGGGGCGTGTGGTGCGGCGCACCCGGCGCCCGACTCCCGCCCGCGAGTCGGCGCGTGTGCTCATGGGGGCGGTCGACGCCGTCCTCGACGCTCTGGCCGGGGACCCCGCCTGGGGTGTTATCCGCGGCCTGGGCATCGCGAGCGCCGGGCCGGTGGATACGGCGAAGGGCACCGTGAGCCCGGTCAACATCCCTGCCTGGCGGGGCTTTCCGCTGGTGGACGAGGTGCGCGCGTATCCCTCACTGTTCGCCGGGCTCGAGCCGGTCCTGGTCGGGGACGCCGTGGCGATGGCGGCGGCGGAGCACTGGAAGGGGGCGGCGCGCGATGTCGGCCATGCGCTGTGCATGGTGGTCTCGACGGGCGTCGGCGGCGGGCTGATCCTCAACGGGCGTCTGCACCAAGGGCGTTCGGGCAACGCGGGCCACATCGGTCACATCAGCGTGGATCTCGACGGCTCCCTCTGCCCGTGCGGCGCGCGTGGCTGCGTCGAAGGGCTGGCCAGCGGGGGTGCGATCGCCCGGCGGGCGCTGGCGGCGGGCTGGACGCCACCGCGGGGCGAGGAGGCGACGGCGGCAGCGGTCGCGGCGTCCGCCGGGCAGGGTGATGCGCGGGCGCTTGCGGCCTTCGACCGTGCGGCGCGGGCGCTCGCGGCGGCCGTCGCGGCCACCGCCTCGCTGGTCGAGATCGAGGCCGTGGTCATCGGCGGCGGTGTGGCACAGGCCGGTGACCTGCTGTTCGCACCGCTTCGGCAGCACCTCGACTCGTACGCGACGCTGGAGTTCGTCCGCGGGATCCAGGTCAGGCCGGCGGCCCTCGCGCAGGACGCCGGCCTGGTGGGGGCCGCCGCGGCGGTACGGGCCTCGGTGGATCGGCCGTGCACCCCTGGAAGCGCACGCACTTAACCGGTTCTGTAGAAACCATTGTGCTCCCTTTCCGTGCCCCCTAATGTCATGGCCGTCGCCGAGCGGAAGCGTGCGAACCGGTGTCCGGCCCTGCGTTCCAGCAGGTCGGACGTGCCCCCGGCAGCTCCCCGCGTGTCGCTCGGTCGTATCGCCGCCCGGGTGCGCAGCTTGCGTTCCCGGGTGGCGGCCTACCAGGTCTCGAGCCGGCAGCCCTGGTCCGCTGCGCCCGGTTAAGCGGGCGCGGCCCCCGCACCGCCCCTGTTGCCACGTCGCGCCCAGGACCCCCGATCACGGCGGTCCGACCACCGGCGCGCACCGATCGAACCAGGAGCAGTAGATGAGACGCACACGAGCCGCCGTCGCGGTCGCCGCCTTGCTGGCCGCCTGCGCCACACCGGTCGCGGCCTCCCCGTCCGCGGCCGCCCCGCAGCCCGCACCGGCCCGACAGGCAGTGGACGCCCCGGGATTCCACATCCGGGACGGCCGCCTGCTCGACGCCGACAACCAGGACTTCGTCCTGCGCGGGGTCAACCATGCGCACACCTGGTACCCCGACAGAACCGACCAGGCGCTCGCCGACATCAAGGCCAAGGGGGCCAATTCCGTACGGGTCGTCCTGAGCACCGGTGACCAGTGGACCAGGAACGACACCGCCGATGTCGCCCATGTCATCGCGGAGTGCAAGCAGAACCGCCTGATCTGCGTCCTCGAGGCCCATGACACGACGGGCTACGGCGAGGCGGGCGCGGCCGCGCCGCTGTCGAAGGCGGTCGACTACTGGCTGAGCATCAAGGACGCCCTCGTCGGCCAGGAGAAGTACGTCCTGGTCAACATCGGCAACGAGCCCTACGGCAACGCGAATTACAGCGCATGGACCGACGACACGAAGGCGGCCATCGGCCGGCTGCGCGCCGGCGGACTCGACCACACGCTGATGGTCGACGCCCCCAACTGGGGCCAGGACTGGTCCTTCACCATGCGGGACAACGCAGCCGCGGTGATGGCCGCCGACCCGGACCGCAACATCCTGTTCGACATCCACATGTACGGCGTCTACGACACCCCGGCCGAGGTGAGCGACTACCTCAACCGGTACGTGGCCGCCGGACTGCCCATCGTCGTCGGCGAGTTCGGCGACATGCACTCGGACGGCAACCCGGACGAGGACGCCATCCTGGCCACCACCCGGTCCCTGGACCTCGGCTTCATGGGCTGGTCCTGGAGCGGCAACGGGAGCGGGGTCGAGTACCTCGACCTGGTGCGGAACTTCGACGCGAACGCGCCCTCCGACTGGGGCAAGCGCCTGTTCGACGGTGCGGACGGCATCAAAGCCACTGCCAAGGAGGCCGGCGTCTTCGGTGGCGGAGGCACCGACCCGGACCCCGACCCCGACCCCGACCCGGATCCGGGCAGCGGCGCCTGCGCGGTCACCTACCGCCTGAGCGACTGGGGCAGTTCGTTCAACGCCGACGTCACCGTCCGCAACACCTCCGACCGGCAGATCGACGGCTGGACACTCGACTTCGCGTTCTCCGGCCAGCAGAAGATCAACTCGGTGTGGAACGCCCGGGCAACCCAGAACGGCGCCGCGGTCCACATCACCCCCGAGTCCTGGACGCACTCCATCCCCGCCGGCGGACAGGTGAGCTTCGGCCTCAACGGCTCCTCCACCGGAACGAACACCGTCCCGGCGGCCTTCACCCTCGACGGCAGGACCTGCACCACCAGTTCCTGATCGCCCAAGGGATCGCACGCCCTCCTGAACCCGCGTTCAGTGCCCGGGAGCGCGTACCTCGGCGGCCGACCGGTAAGGTCGGCCGCTGAGGTACGGAACCGGTACAGCAGGAGGGCGCGCATGAAGAGGCCGACGATTGCGGACATCGCGCGCCAGGCGGGGGTCTCCAAGGTCGCGGTCTCCTACGCCCTCAACGATCAGCCGGGCGTCTCCGCGCAGACCCGGGCCCGTATCAAGGCGATCGCCGCGGAGGTCGGCTGGCGGCCCAGCAGCGCCGCCCGCGCGCTCAACGGCGCGCAGGCCCGGGCCGTGGGCCTGGCCGTGTGCCGGCCGGCCCGCACGCTGAGCGTCGAGCCCTTCTTCATGGAACTCATCGGCGGCATCGAGTCCGAACTCGCGCCGCGCTCCATCGCCCTCATGCTCCAGACCGTCACGAGCCATGACGACGAGATCGAGCTGTACCGCCGCTGGTGGGGCGAGGGCAGGGTGGACGGCGCCCTCCTGGTGGACCTGCACGACGACGACGTACGGGTGGCCGCGCTCGCCGCCATGGATCTGCCGGTGGTGGCCCTGGGCCCGCCGCAGGCGGCCGGGGATGTGCCCGCCGTCTGGTCCGACGACGGTGCGAGCGTCCACGAGACCGTCGCCTATCTCGCCGCTCTCGGACACCGCGCCATCGCCCGGGTGGCCGGGCTGCCGCAGCTCGCGCACACCACCGTGCGCGACGCCGCCTTCGAGGAGAGCTGCCGCGCGGCAGGGCTGCCCGCGCCGACGGTGGTGCACACCGACTACTCCGGCGAGGAGGGCGCCCGCGCGACCCGGCGGCTGCTCATCGCCCCGGAGCGCCCCACCGCGATCGTGTACGACAACGACATCATGGCCGTCGCGGGTCTGTCGGTCGCACAGGAGCTGAACCTGGAGGTCCCTCGCGACCTCTCCCTCGTGGCGTGGGACGACTCGCCCTTCACCCAGGCGGTGCGGCCCCAACTCACCGCCCTCACCCGGGACATCGGGGAGTACGGGGCTCTCGCAGCCCGTACGCTCCTCGCCGCGGTCGGCAAGGAGGACGTGCGGCACAGCCAGGTGCCGGCCGCCCGCCTGCTGCCCCGGGCGAGCACCAGTCCGCCGCGTACGGCCTGAGAGGCACCCGCCGCGTACGGGCTACGAGACAGCCGTATGGAGCGAGGCCGTGGAGCCGCGCGGTGTGAGCGAGGGCGTCATCACCGGGCGCGCACGCACCGGCCGGCCGGCGATGACGTCGAACAACTCGCGTGCCACCTCCGCACCGAAGCCGTGCACGTCATGGCTCATCGCCGAGAGCGTCGGGTGCGTCAGGCGGCACAGCTGGGAGTCGTCCCAGGCGAGCAGGGACAGTTCGTCCGGCACCGTGACCCCCATCTCGGCGGCGACGCCCAGTCCGGCGACGGCCATGATGTCGTTGTCGTAGACGATCGCGGTCGGCCGCTCGGGCCGCAGCAGCAGCGAGCGGGTCGCGCGTGCCCCTTCCTCGCCCGCGAAGCCCGTGGCCACCGGGGTGGTCGGGGGCAGGCCGAGCGCGCGCAGCGTGTCCTGGAAGGCCCGTTCGCGAATCGCGCTGTGCCCGAGTCCGGCGGGACCGCCGACACGGGCGATACGGCGGTGTCCGAGAGCGGCCAGATAGCGCACCGCCTCGGCCACCGCCGCCGCGTCGTCCGTCCAGATCGACGGGATCCCGCCGGTGAGGTCGGGATGCCCGACCGCCACCGCCGGGATGCCGAGCGAGGTGAGCGGTGCGATCCGTGGATCGTCCTCGTGGAAGTCGACCAGGATGGATCCGCCGACCTGGCGTTCGCGCCACCAGGTCTCCTGCAGCGCGATCTCCTCGTCCAGACTGCTGACGAGGCGCAGCAGGAGCGAGCAGGAGCGCTCGGCGAGGACGCTCTCGATCCCGGAGATGAAGTCCATGTAGAACGGTTCGAGCCCGAGCAGCCGCGCCGGCCGGCACAGGGCGAGCCCGATGGTGTCCGGCCGGCGCGTCGACAGGCTCCGGGCCGAGGAGTTGGGGGCCCAGCCCAGCTCCCGCGCGACGGTGAAGATGCGCTCCCTCGTGGCCTCGGACAGGCCGGGCTTGTGGTTGAACGCGATCGACACCGCGCCCTTGGACACCCCGGCGGCGGCCGCGACCTCCTTGATCGTGATGCGCTGGGCGGGTGCGCTCACGCCGGTTCCACACAGAACAGGGCCGCCCGGATCGCGTTCGCGCCCACGCCCGCCGCTCCCCGTACCCGGATACGCGTCCGTTCCCCGGGAAGCAGGGTGAGCAGACCGCGGTCGGCCGTCGCACGGGGAGCGAGGCGGTCGGCCTGCAGCAGCAGATCCCGTACGAGCGTCTGCGCGCTCACCACCACGTCCAGCGTGTCCGGGTCGCCGCCCACGGTCTCCACGGCGATGTCGAATCGCGGCGCCGGATAGTCGAACTCCTTGTCCCGTACGGGGAGATGAACGGCCCGCAGCTCCTCGGCGTCGGCCACCAGATACTCCTTCGCGGAGCCCGCGGCCGGCTGCACCTCCGCCGGTACGGGCAGCCGCAGCACCTCGCGCCCGGGCACGGTGAGCCCGAGGGAGATACGGGCGGATACGGTGCCGTCGGACCGCAGCAGACGCAGCGTGACATCGGTGTCCCACGGCTCGGCGCCCAGGTTGGACAGCACCAACTCGGGGCCGTCCACACCCGGTTGCAGGGTCAGGAGCCGGTCGGCGTAGACGCGGCGCAGCTCGTGGTGGAGCGGCTTGAGGCGTCCGTCGCCGTCGATCGCGGACCAGGAGCTGACGGGCCAGCAGTCGTTGATCTGCCAGACGACCGTGCCCGCACAGCGCGGCCAGTTCGCCCGCCAGTGCTCGATTCCGGCGGCGACCGCGCGGGCCTGGACGACCTGGGTGAGGTAGTGCCAGCGGTCGAAGTCCCCTTCGGGCAGCGCGAAATGGCGCTCGACGCCACGGTTCAGCTTGCCGTTGCCGTCCTCGGCCTTCTGGTGGTGCAGCATGCCGGGGGAGTCGGGTGCGAGGCGCTCGCCGGGCAGGGCGCGGCGCAGCGTGGCCAGCGCGGGCGGCGCCTGCCAGCCGAACTCGGCGACGAAACGCGGCACGTTCGCCAGGTACTCGCTGTAGTCCCGCCGGTTCCATGCCTCCCACGAGTGGTACGTGCCGTGGTCCGGGTCGTTGGGGTGGTGGTCCCAGGAGCCGGACCACGGGCTGCCCGCGCTGTACGCCCGCGTCGGGTCGAGCTCGGCGACCACGCGCGGAAGCAGCCCCAGGTAGTAGCCCTCGCCCCAGGAGTCGCCGGCGAGCGGCTCCTCCCACTCCCAGTCGCGAAAGCCCCACAGGTTCTCGTTGTTGCCGTTCCACAGCACGAGGCTGGCGTGCGGCATCAGGCGTACGACGTTCTCGCGCGCCTCCGCCTCGACCTCCCCGCGCAGCGGCTGCTCCTCGGGGTAGGCGGCGCAGGCGAAGAGGAAGTCCTGCCAGACCATCAGGCCCAGTTCGTCGCAGACGTCGTAGAAGGCCTCGTCCTCGTAGATGCCGCCGCCCCAGATCCGGACGAGGTCCACGTTGGCCGCGGCGGTCTGCTCCAGGCGGGTGCGGTAGCGCTCGGGGGTGATGCGGGAGGGCAGGACGTCGTCGGGGATCCAGTTCACGCCGCGTACGAAGATGCGCTCACCGTTGACGACGAAGGTGAATCCGGAGCCTTGTGCGTCGGCGCTCCGGTCGAGCTCCACGGTGCGGAAGCCCACGCGCCGCTGCCACACGTCCAGCGGCTCACCGGCCTCGGCATCGAGCAGCGTCAACGCCACGTCGTACAACGGTTGTTCACCGTGCCCGCGCGGCCACCACAGCCTTACGTCCGGTACGTCGAGCGCGACCGTGGCGTGGTCGCCGACGACCTCGGCGCGCGCGGTCACGCCCGCCACCGTGGCCTGCGCGAGGAGCGGCCGGTCCGCTCCGGCGGCGGTGCGTTCCACGTCGAGGAGCAGCTCCACGCGACCGCGCGTCCCGTCCACGGTCACCAGCGGACGCACTTGCGCGAGCCGGGCCGTCGACCAGCGCTCGAGACGGACCGGGCGCCATATGCCGGCCGTGACCACGGTCGGACCCCAGTCCCAGCCGAAGTTCGCCGCCATCTTGCGGATGTACTGGAACGGCTCGGGATAGACGTTGGGCCGGTCACCGGTCAACTGCCGTACGGACTCAGCCTCTTCGTACGCCGAGGCGAAGGTGACGTTCAACTCCCCGCTGCGGCCCGTGACATCGAACCGGTAGGAGCGGTGCATGTTGCGGGTGCGGCCCAGCTCCACGCCGTCCAGCGTGAGCGTGGCGGCGGTGTCCAGGCCCTCGAAGACCAGGTCGGTGCGCTCGTGCGCCGCCGTGTTCGCCTCCTCGCCGGTCAACTGCCGCCGGTAGGTCCAGGGTTGCCGCCCCACCCAGGCCACGTCGCGCTCGTTCGTGCCCAGGAAGGGGTCGGGGATGAGGTCCGCGGCGAGCAGATCCGTGTGGACGCAGCCGGGCACGCGGGCTTCGAGCCGCGCCCCTTCGTGGCTGAGCTGCCAGCCTTCCGTCAGCTGGACGACGTCCTTCATCAGCGGCTCCTTTTCGACAGGGGCAGACCCTGGTCGGTGGTGACGCCCGTCAACCTAACCTCCCGGTGATTAACCGGTCCAGTCCCCAGAAGCGATCACCACCGCACAGAACAGTGCAGTTGGGCGCCGTGAGGGCGTCATAAGAGGTGAGCCGCGCGGTAACGATTGGGTATCGCGCTGGAAATCGGAGCTTTACCGGTTCACACATCGCTGACATAGTGCCGTCAGCCGCTGGGGCCTGAGCCGCAGGCCGGATAAGGAGTTGGGCACATGAGGAGGAAGCCGCTGAGCGCGGTGCTGCTTGCCACCGCGCTGCTGACGGTCGCGGGGTGTGGTGGCGGGGGAGCCTCGTCCGGGGAAGCGGCCACCGCTCCCTCGGACCCCGGCAAGGTGTCGGGCACGATCACCGTGCTGACCAACCGCACCGATCTCGTGCAGGACGGCACGATGGGGAAGTACGCCGCCGAGTTCAAGAAGACCTATCCCAAGGTGACGGTGAAGTTCCAGGGCATCACCGACTACGAGGGCGAGGTGAAGATCCGGATGAACACCGAGAACTACGGCGACGTCCTGCTCATCCCCTCCGTGATCGCCAAGGGCGACTACCCGAAGTTCTTCGCCCCGCTGGGCGACACCGAGGACATGGCCGGGAAGTACCGCTTCACCGGCAAGACGGACGTCAAGGGCAAGACGTACGGCATAGCCAACTTCGGTACGGTCAACGGCCTCGTCTACAACAAGAAGGTGTGGGAGCAGGCCGGCATCACCGACTGGCCGACGACCCCGGACGAGTTCCTCACGGATCTGCGCGCCGTCAAGGAGAAGACCGGCGCGACGCCGTACTACACCAACTTCAAGGACGGCTGGCCGCTGAGCAGCCCCTGGACCAACAGCGTCGGCTCGGTCAGCTGTGACACCAAGGCCTCCGACGCACTGGCGTCCGCGGACAAGCCGTGGGCCGACGGCAGCGACCTCAACGTCGTCGACACCCTGCTCCACGACATCGTGCACAACAAGCTGTCCGAGAAGGACCCGACCACCACCAACTGGGAGACCTCCAAGACGGACCTGGCCAAGGGGAAGATCAGCAGCATGCTGCTCGGCTCCTGGGCCGTGAACCAGATGCGGGACGCCGCCGAGAAGGCCGGCGGGAACCCGGACGACATCGGCTTCATGCCCTTCCCGGCGCAGAAGGACGGGAAGTACTGCGCCACCCTGCTCTCCGACTACCAACTCGCCGTGAACACGCACTCGGAGCACAAGGAAGCCGCGCGGGCGTGGATCGACTGGTTCACCGAGAAGTCGGGCTTCGCCGCCAAGGAGGGCGGGGTGTCGGCCCTGAAGGCCATGGATCTTCCGGACGTCCTGAAGCCGTACCAGGACAACGATGTCAGCTTGATCGAGCGCTCCGAGGCGAAGACCGAGCAGGTCAACGCCATCGACAACGCCTCCGAGATCGGCCTCGCGAAGCAGGACTACCGCCAGAAGCTGATCGATATCGCCCGCGGTGCTCAGGAGGGGTCCTTGCAGGACTACCTCGACGAGCTCGACCTCCGCTGGGCCGAAGCGGCCGCGACCGTCGGCAACTGACCCGGACGCGAGCAAGGGGCCCCGTACCGCCCGCGGGGCGGGGCCCCGCGCCCGCACCACGCTCGACGCGGATCACGAAAGGCCGTCCGAGATGACCGACACCACGTCGGAGATGACCGACACCACGTCCAAGTCGCCACCCGCGCCCACCCGTTCGGCGTCCCCGGCCGTCGCGCGCGGGGTACGGCGCGGCACGTCGCCCACCCGTTCCTGGCGGGATCACCCGCTGCGGCGGATCACACCGTGGCTGTTCCTGCTTGCGCCGCTGGCCCTGCTGATCACGTTCACGTATGTCCCCGTGGGCAACATGATCTATTACAGCTTCACGGACTGGGACGGCGTGAGTCCCGACCGGAACTTCACCGGCATGGACAACTACACCCAGCTGTTCACCCGGCCCGAGCTGTTCAGGGTGTTCTTCGTGAGCTTCTACTATCTGGCGGCCTCGGCCGTGCAGATCGTGATCGCGCTCTACTTCGCGACCGTGCTCAGCTTCGATCTGCGCTTCCGCAACCTCTTCAAGGGGATCCTCTTCTTCCCCTACTTGATCAACGGCGTCGCCATCGGGTTCGTCTTCCTCTACTTCTTCCAGGACGGCGGCACCCTCGACTCGATCCTGTCGTGGTTCGGCGCCGACGGCGACAAGGCCTGGCTCGGCGACCCGGAGTCCGCCAACACCTCGCTCGCGGGCGTGTCCGTATGGCGCTTCACCGGTCTCAACTTCGTGCTCTTCCTGGGCGCGATCCAGTCGATCCCCGGTGAGTTGTACGAGGCGGCGCAGCTGGACGGCGCGAGCCGCTGGCAGCAGTTCCGGCACATCATCGCGCCGAGCATCAGGCCCGTGCTGAGCCTCAGCGTCATCCTGGCGATCTCCGGCTCGCTGGCCGTCTTCGAGATCCCGTACATCATGACCGGCGGCGCCACCGGCACCCAGACCTTCGTGATCCAGACGGTGAAGCTCGCGTTCCAGTTCAACAAGACCGGCCTGGCCTCGGCCTGCGCCGTGGTGCTGCTCCTGATCATCCTGGCGGTCACCTGGCTCCAGCGGCGGATCGTGCCCGACGAGAAAGTGGACCTCGTATGACCACGCTGACCCCTGAGGGGCGTACCCGCTCCGCGCTGCGCCAGCCACGACCCGGCCGCACCGCCGTCCGCCGGCCGCGAGCCGGCACGGCCCTGACGTATCTCTCGCTGGTCGTCGCATCGCTCGTGGTCCTCGTGCCGCTGGCCGTCGTCTTCCTCACCTCGCTGAAGACCTCCCGCGAGGTGGCCGACGGCGGTGCGCTGAGCCTGCCGGGCGACTGGTTCAACTTCGCCAACTACGCGACCGCGTTCAACGACGGCAAGATGCTCACGGCGTTCGGGAACACGGCGTTCATCCTGCTGTTCTCGATCACCGGCACGGTTCTGATCGGCTCGATGACGGCGTACGCGATCGACCGTTTCGAGTTCCGGCTCAAGAAGACGGTCATGGCCCTGTTCCTGATCGCCACGCTGGTGCCGGGCGTGACCACGCAGGTGGCGACCTTCCAAGTGGTCAACAGCTTCGGCCTGGTGGACACGCGCTGGGCGCCGATCCTGCTCTACATGGGCACGGACATCGTGTCGATCTACATCTTCCTGCAGTTCATCCGGGGGATCCCGACCTCGCTCGACGAGGCGGCCCGGCTCGACGGCGCGAACACCTTCACCATCTACCGGAAGATCATCTTTCCGCTGCTCAAGCCGGCGATCGCCACCGTCGTCATCGTCAAGGGCATCACGACGTACAACGACTTCTACATCCCGTTCCTCTATATGCCCTCCGAGGACAAGGGCACGATCTCCACAGCCCTGTTCCGCTTCAAGGGCCCGTTCGGCGCGCACTGGGAGAACATCTCGGCCGGCGCCATCCTGGTGATCGTCCCGACCCTGCTCGTCTTCCTCTTCCTGCAGCGCTACATCTACAACGGGTTCGCGCAGGGGGCCACCAAGTAGCGGGCAGGCAGGGGGTGTTGAGCTGTCGGGGAGTGGGCGGTGGGCTGACGAGCTGAGTACGGGTACTCATGTGGACGGTGGCCGGCGAGCCGCATCGTACGGGCATGAGATCAACACGCTTCCCGAAGAAGTCCCTGGCCGCGGCCGCGCTCGGCGGCATCCTCCTGACCGGCCTCGGCGCGGCACACGCCACCGCCGCTCCGGCCCCCCTGACCCGTACGGCCGTCGCGACCGACCCTGCGGAGACCCGGTTCCTCGAACTGGCGGACCTCATCGCGCAGAGCTGCTCCCTCGCCTTCCCCACCGGCACGGCCGGCGTGGCGACGACCGCAACGGTCGACCCGGTGCCGCTGACCTCCGAGGAGCAGTGCGCCGCGCAGCGCCACCAGGCCCGGATCGGCCGGGCGTTCTCGGGGACCGGCATCCCTTCGTACGAGGCGCTGCGCGACAAGCTGACGAGCCTGCGGTATCCGGCCGCACGGATCCACCGCATGCCGGACTTCTCGGGTGAGCCGGTGGTGCGGATCGACCTGCGCGTGGGCGCCGAGCACCTGGCCGTGGAGGTCACCGACATCGGCAACGGTGTGATGGTCGAGGCCTTCGGTGCTCCGGACGGTGTGAGCGTCACCCAGGTGCGGCTCGAACGGCCGGTGGACCGGCCCACGTCCTGAGGGTGGTGAGCCGGGCAGCCCCGCGGCTGCCCGGCGCTCAGTCCCTCTGTGCCTCAGTCCCTCAGTGCCTCAGTGCTCGCAGAGGGAGAACTCCCGCTCGTACACCTGCTCGTTGTGCTCGTCGACGAAGAACTTCCGTTCCTGCATGAGCTGTTCGCGGTAGCTCTTCGCCTGCTCCAGCGTCATGCTCGAGGTGTCGGACCACGGCTGCTGCGGGGGCACGTCGGAGGTCGAGACGAGGGTCTCCGACGGGTCGACCAGGAAGAACGCCAGAATCTTGCGATGCCCCGGCCGGGTCGGGTCCGCGAGCCGGAACGAGCCGACCCGGTGCTGCAGGATGTTCGGGAACGCCAGGCAGCGGCCGGCCGGTGTCGCCGCCGAACCGAGCACCTGGTTCAGGGCGCCCTCGTTCTCCAGGCCGTAGACCTCGCGTATGCCGTTGTCGTCGTTCTGTTCGTAGTCCGGGTCGTCGACCGCCGTACGGAAGCTCAGCCGGCTCTCCGTGATGTTCTCGCTGTCCCAGTAGCAGATGCCGGTGGAGACGATCCGCTCGTTGAGCATCCCCTCGACATGCCACGAACCCCCGTTGTACTCGGGCCTTTCCGGGGTGAGGTGGATCGTGGCGAGTTTGACGATGACCTGGAGCCGGCGGCCGCGCAGGGAGACCGGGACGAAGTCCTCCGGCAGCTCGGGGGCGGTGAACTCCGGGGCGTCCGGGAGGACCGGCCGACGGTTTTCCCACCAGTCGTCCTGGGCCGCTTCGTGGGCCTGTACGGCTTCTTCGTACGCCGCGTCGTCGCTGAAGTCGTCCTGGTCCGGGTACTCCGGCTCCGAGTCGTACCACCCGTAGGGATCGGCCTCGATCCGCAGTGGCAGCGGGTAGGAAAGATCGGTGAGCACGTTCTCGAAGAGCGGGAGCATCCGCGCGAACAAGTCGGGCAGGACGGCGGCCAGTTCGCGATGCCGTTCGGGATGGACGTTGTTGACGTACGAGAGGAAGGCGGCCTTGCCGTCGTCACCGATCTCGACGTCCGTGGGCAGCCACTGGAACCGCTCCGAGAACTCGTGCTTCGAGTAGCGGTCCGTCGGATTCCGCCAGGCCCGCTCAGGGGCGCCGCTCACCTCGCGCACCAGACAGAACAGGGAGGGGTGCACCAGATCGAGCACCTGGCCCTGCGACCCGGGATGCCAGTCGAGCTCGTCCTCGGGGACCTCTTCAAGAACCCGGACCGCCTCGCGCAACCGGGACCCGAGCTCGTCGTCGATCAGGCTGTCCGACTGCCACACCCCGTCGACGGCGGACATCTCGACGCCGGTCTGCCCGTCGCGCAGCCCGGCGTAGTACTCCAACTCGTCGAGCACATACCGCACTTGGGCCTCGGTGAGCCCCTGAGCGACCGCTTCCCGAGTCCACTTGGCGACGATGCCCGGATCGTTCATCTTGTCGAACCACCCCGGCTTCGCCCGCAGCTGCGCGCTGCACTGCATCATCTCAAGCTCCCGCAGCGTCCGGGGAGTTGAGGTCGATCGGAAACGCGATGCTTGAAATGGCAACGGAAAAGCAGACAGGCCAGTCACTTCTCTAGATCCTCCGTATCGGCGTGCGGTGCCCGGAAGAATATGCGAGAGCACTGACACGACCACCGCACGGAGTCCCGCACGGCGGCCGTCGACAGGGCTGGGCACCCGCGACGAAGGTCCGGCGTCCGCGGCGTCCAGTCACGCATTCCTCAGTGCCCTGTCCAGACCTGGCACGAGTTGCTGGTCATGACACGGGACGGCCGCCGCCCTGCCTTGGTGACCAAGGTGAGGCGGCGGCCGATGGGGATGAAACAGGAAGGTCAGACGGTTCCCGTCAGCACTCGATGACGTTGACCGCGAGCCCGCCCCGTGCCGTCTCCTTGTACTTGACCTTCTTGTGGTCAAACGCGCTGATCTTTAGGTTGGCCAGCGCCTTTGCCTTATCCCAGTAGGGGGCGGAGGCCTT
>NZ_JBEPEW010000007.1:0-102677 GCF_040300965.1 Streptomyces mesophilus
GCAGACGGGCTACGCCCGCCCCACCGCCCCCGCGAGCACCGGCTCCCGCGCGAGGGTCCCCGTGGGCATCGACGGGTGGCGGCACAGGAACACGATTCCGCCGACGATCGCGGCAAGGCCCGCCGCCTGCCAGGCCAGTGCGCCCGTGTCCGTCCGCAGCCGGTCCCCGAGGAAACCGACCCCGCAGACGATCCCCGCGAGCGGCTGCGCGGCCGTGAGCGCGGGCAGCGAACTGCGCAGCGGTGCCATCTCGAAGGCGCTCTGGACGAGGAGCAGACCGGCGAGGCCGAGGACGAGCACACCGTACGGCTGCCAGGCGGTGAGCAGTCCGAGCAGCCCCTGTTCGCCGACGCGTTGGCCGCTGATCCGGGTGAGCGCGTCCTGCAATCCGTACAGGAGACCACCCGCGGCGCCGAGGAGTGCCGGGCCGATGCCCAGGCGGAAACGGCGGGCGACCACGGTCAGGACCAGCGCCGTGCCGAGCACCGCGCCGATCACCAGCCAGTGCCGCAGCGGCGCGACCGTCGCGTCCGAGCCCTGGGGATGCCCGGCGATCAGGAAGGCGCTCACACCGCCCGCGAGCAGCAGCAGACCGCCCCAGCCCTGGCGACCGAGCGGCTGGCCCGTGCGCCAGCGCACCAAGGTCATCGCGAACAGCAGATGCGTGGCGAGCAGCGGCTCCACCAGGGACATCTCGCCCCAGGACAGAGCGACCGCACCGAGTGCGGTGCCGCCCGACATCAGCGCGATGCCCGCCAGCCAGCGCGGCATCCGTACGAGGTCGAGCAGGAGCCTCGGGGAGAGGAAGTCCCCGAGGGGTGCGCTGCGGGCGGCGCTCTGCTGCAGCACGAAGCCGAAACCCAGACAGCAGGCCGCGCCCAGCGCGAAGAGTAAGACGGGGAGCGTCAAAGGGGACCTCAAGAGCGGTCGTTCATGGGGGACTTGGGCGACCTTAGCCGGATGCCTCCCTTGATCGCCTCCCCCCTGCGCCTTCTGTGGGCGGTCGCACACGGCGGTCCGCCGTCCGGTACGGCCATCACCAGGGCTTCGCACACAGTTGACGGAACCCGCCCTGGTACCGAGGATCTGAACCGACCGGTAACCGCGCGTGTGAACTGATTGAAACGGACGGCGACGATGGCGTACGACGCAGATGTGATCGTGATCGGAGCAGGCCTTGCCGGTCTGGTGGCCACCGCGGAGCTCGTCGACGCCGGGCGCAAAGTGATCCTGCTCGACCAGGAGCCCGAGCAGTCCATCGGCGGCCAGGCGCACTGGTCGTTCGGCGGGCTGTTCTTCGTCGACTCGCCCGAGCAGCGCCGACTGCGGATCAAGGACAGCCACGACCTCGCCCTCCAGGACTGGATGGGCACGGCGGGCTTCGACCGGGACGAGGACCACTGGCCGCGCAAATGGGCCGAGGCGTACGTGGACTTCGCCGCAGGCGAGAAGCGCTCCTGGCTGTACGGGCAGGGCGTGCGCTTCTTCCCGGTCGTCGGCTGGGCGGAGCGCGGCGGCTACGACGCCACCGGTCACGGCAACTCCGTGCCGCGCTTCCACATCACCTGGGGCACGGGCCCCGGCCTGGTCGCGCCCTTCGAGCGGCGGGTACGGGAAGGCGTGGCGCGCGGTCTGGTCGAGCTGAAGTTCCGCCACCGGGTCACCGGCCTTTCCCGTAGCGCCGGTTCGGTCGACACCGTCACCGGCGAGATCCTCGAGGACTCCTCGATCGAGCGCGGCCAGGAGTCCAGCCGCACCGCCACCGGCACGTTCGAGCTCAAGGCCCAGGCGGTGATCGTCACTTCCGGCGGTATCGGCGGCAACCACGATCTCGTACGCGAGGCCTGGCCCGCCCGCCTCGGCAAGGCCCCCGAGAAGCTGCTCTCCGGCGTGCCCGCGCACGTCGACGGTCTGATGCTCGGCATCACCGGGGAGGCCGGCGGCCGCCTCATCAACGGCGACCGGATGTGGCACTACACCGAGGGCATCGAGAACTGGAACCCGATCTGGCAGCGGCACGGCATCCGCATCCTGCCCGGCCCGTCCTCGCTCTGGCTGGACGCCCGCGGCAAACGCCTGCCGGTGCCGCTCTTCCCGGGCTTCGACACGCTCGGCACCCTCGAGCACATCATGAAGACCGGCCACGACTACACCTGGTTCGTGCTCAACCAGCGCATCATCGGCAAGGAGTTCACGCTCTCCGGATCCGAGCAGAACCCCGACCTCACCGGCAAGTCGGTGCGCGGCGTGATCGACCGGGCGCGTGCGGACGTGCCGGGCCCGGTCAAGGCGTTCATGGACCACGGCGTCGACTTCATCATCGAGGACGATCTCTCCGCGCTCGTACGGGGGATGAACGCCCTGACGAAGGACGACCTGATCGACGAGGCGGAGCTGCGCCGCGAGATCACCGCGCGCGACCGGGAGATCGTCAACCCGTTCACCAAGGACCTGCAGATCACCGCGATCCGCGGCTCGCGCAAGTTCCTCGGCGACAAGCTGATCCGCACCGTCGCCCCGCACCGCATCCTCGACCCGAAGGCGGGCCCGCTGGTCGCCGTCCGCCTCAACATCCTGACCCGCAAGTCTCTCGGCGGCCTCGAGACGGACCTGTCGTCCCGGGTCCTGACGGAGAGCGGCGAGGCGCTGCCCGGTGTGTACGCGGCCGGTGAGGCGGCCGGCTTCGGCGGCGGCGGCGTACATGGCTACCGGTCCCTCGAGGGCACGTTCCTCGGTGGCTGCATCTTCTCGGGGCGCGCGGCGGGCCGCGCGGCGGCGAAGGCTGTCGGCTAGCCGAGGGCCCTCCCGTACGACCGTCTAGAGCGACCCGCCCGTCGGCTTCGGCCCGGGCGGGTCGACCCGCTCCACCACACGGAAGCGCTGGGCGACGACAGGGGTGGCGTCGTCCACCGAGAACTCCGGGTCGCCCAGTGCCTCCCGCATCTCGGCGCCGTGCCAGAACTTCTCGTGCACGGCCCGCCATTCGGCGACGGTCCGGTACCCCTCGCCCTCGTCGCTCGCGTGCTGCTGATCCACCTCGGCGAGCGGCAGCACCCGTACCTCGGTCAGCTCGATCACGGCGACCACACGTTCGTCCGAGTCGAGGACCGCACCGCGCTCGCCGGCCGTGGGCAGCGGGTCGCCCCAGTGCTCGTAGTCGATGACGAGCCCGGTCGTGGAGGTCTTCTCCCCGGCGAGCACCGCGGCGACCAGCTGGTCGCGCAGCGGCCCCGGAAAGGCGAACTCGAAGGTCTTCATGTCCTCGGGATACGGCATGGGCGCAGCGTAGAGGCGGGGGGTGCGCGCAGTCGCGCCGATTATGACGAATCACGGACGGAGGGCCGTGGCCCCTTCACTCCCCGCATCCCAGGTGCTCGAATCGTGGGGTGAACTCCCCCTCGCCCCACGAAGAGCCGGCCGACGGCCGCGGCAGCCCCGTCGGGCGGCGGCTCGTGCTCGGCATGCTCGGGCTCGGCGCCGCCGGCATCGCGGCCGCGCCCGTCCTGCAGCGCGGAGTCGAGGCGGTGGCCGCGAAGGACCCCACGGGTCTGACCGACGTGCTGCCCGCGGGCGGCGGCTTCCGCTACTACTCGGTCGTCGCCTCCGTACCGCGCAAGAACGAGGACACCTACCGCCTCACCGTCGACGGACTGGTCGAGCACAAGGCCACGTACACGCTCGATGAACTCCGCGCGCTTCCGCAGACCCGGATCGTCCGCGACGTCCAGTGCGTCACGGGCTGGCGCGTACCCGATACGCCCTTCCAAGGGGTGCGGCTCTCCACGCTGTTGGACGCCGCGGGGGTGCGCCCGGAAGGCCGTGCCATCCGTTTCGAGTGCTTCGACGGCGCGTACAGCGAAAGCCTCACCCTGCAACAGGCGCGCCGCAAGGACGTGCTCGTCGCCCACCGCATGCGGGACAAGGACCTCTCCCACGCGCACGGCGGCCCGGTCCGCCTCTATGTGGCGCCCATGTACTTCTACAAGTCGGCCAAGTGGCTCTCCCGGATCACCGTCACCGACAAGGTCATCCCCGGTTACTGGGAGGAGCGAGGCTATGACATCGACGCCTGGGTCGGCCGGTCCAACGGCCGCGACGACAACCCCACGGCCTGAACTCCCGGCGCGGGTGCGGAGGTTCAGCCGCGGCGAACGCTGGATCCACCGCACCACGGCCGTCCTGATGACCGTCTGCCTCGTCTCCGCCGCCTGCCTCTACCTGCCCTCCCTGGCCCAACTCGTGGGCCGCCGCCATCTCGTGGTGACGATCCACGAGTGGTCCGGCATCCTGCTGCCCGCCCCGTTCCTCCTCGGCCTCGTCTCCCGCGCCTTCCGCGCCGACCTGCGCCGCCTCAACCGCTTCGGCGCGCACGACACACAGTGGTGGCGCGCCGCGCTGCGCCGCGAGAAGGGGCCTCGGCCGGCCGGCAAGTTCAACGCCGGCCAGAAGTCGTACGCGGCGTGGATCGCCGGCGCCACCCTGGTGATGCTCGGCACGGGCCTCATCATGTGGTTCACGCACCTCACGCCGCTGACCTGGCGCACGGGCTCGACCTTCGTCCACGACTGGCTCGCTCTGGCGATCTCGGTCGTATTGGCCGGTCACATCGGCAAGGCCCTCGCGGACCCGGAGTCCCGGCGCGGCCTGCGTACGGGATCGGTGGACCGCGCGTGGGCGGAACGCGAACACCCCTTGTGGAGGCCCTGAAACGCGCATGGGGCAGTCCGGTGTGCGGGCGAGGCGTGGCCGGGATCCGCCTCGACAGGTGCATGCACATGCCACAGGCTCGTGGGTCGCGGCGGCGCAGGGGGCGCCGCCCGCGTACCGGAAGGCAGACCCGTGAAGTTCAGCTACGTCATGCTGCCCGACTACCCGCTCGAGGAGTCACTCGCCTCGATCCGGCTCGCGGACGAACTCGGCTTCCACGCCGTCTACGCGGCGGACGAGACCTGGCACAAGGACATGTGGCTTCTGTTCGCCGCGGCCGCCCGTGAGACCAGCCGCGTCCGCCTGGGCCCGAGCCTGTCCTCGGTCGTGCTGCGCGAGCCCACGCTCATCGCCCAGGCGCTCGCGACCCTCGACGAACTCTCCGGCGGACGCGCCGAAGGAGTCCTCTCCAGCGGCAACTTCGGGCTGCTCGCCCAGTACGGCATCGACTGGACCCGCCAGAAGCCGCTCTCACGCACCAAGGAAGCGCTGCATGTGATCCGTACGCTCCTCGACGAGGGGACGATCACATACGACGGTGAATTCTTCACGTACGACGGCCTGTTCACCTTCGCGCGCCCCGTGCAGGAGCGGCTGCCGCTGAAGCTGGGCGCCATGCGCGGCCCCAAGTCCTTCGAGGCGGCGGGGGAGTTGTCGGACGGCTGCCATCATGCGCTCAGCTACACGCGTGAGGCGTACGACTATGCGGTGGAGCATCTGCGGATCGGCGCCGAGCGGGCGGGCAAGGACTGGCGGAGCCTCGACATCGGCGCCTGGGTGGTGTTCGCGACCGGGCCCGACTCGGCGAAGGCGAAGGAGGCCGCGCGCTCCATGGCCGGGATCTACGCCTCGTCGATGCCCGAGGAGCAGCTGCGGCGCAACGGGGTGGAGCCGGCCGAACTCAAGCCGGTGATCGACGCGATCGCTGCGGGGGACCTGGCCCGCGGGATCGAGCTGACCTCGCCGGAGACCGCAGAGAAGCTGTCCGTCGCGGGCACGCCCGAGGAGTGCCTGGAGAAGATCCGGCGCGATATCGAACCGAGCGGCGTGAACCACATGATCTGCGCCGTCACCGACCGGTCCCTGGTCCGCGCCTTCACCGGCCGGGACCTGCCGGGCGCAGCGGACGTGGAGACCCAACTGCGCCTGATCCACGAGGAGATCATGCCTGCGTGGGGACGCTAGGGGAGGACGGGCGGGGTGTTGCCGACGAGGGCGTCGAGTACCGCCCAGTCGCATTCGACCGGGTAGCCGCCCAGGCCTTCGAGCAGCGCGTACGGGTCGAAATCTTCCGCCGCCTCGTCCCGGGGCGGGTAGAGGGCCGGACCGGAATCCTCCTCGGGTGGCCGTCCGGCCGTCACCCGCTCCGCCTCCCGCCGGCAGCGCTCGGTGTCGGCGTCGATCGCATCGCTGCACGACGCGCCCACCGCGAACGAGGTGACGTGCAGATCGCCTTCGAGCCGGGCCCGGGCCGCTCGGACCGAGGCCTCCCACTGGGCCTCCTGCACCAGCTCGATCTGCTCGGCGCACTGCGCGGCGGTGAGCTGTTCGACGTGCTGAGGGTTGCGGTCCAAGGGGTTCGGACCGGCGTACGCGGCGACGGCCACGGCGGCGATCAGGACGAGACGCGAAGCGCGCCGACTCACAGCGATCCCCCTCGCGTCCGGCCCCGGGGCGGGCCGCCCGGCAGGGGCACACCTTAGCGATCACCGGACGGCGCGCCGCCCAGGGGGTCGCGGCCGCTCAGAGCTTGCGCAGCTTCGCGACGGCCTCCGCCGTGATCTCCTCGGGCGCCGGCGTCACATCGACCACGACGCCCGCCTCGTCGGCGCCCAGCTCCTCCAGCGCCTCGAACTGCGAGGCGATCAGCGAGGCCGGCATGAAGTGGCCCTCGCGCGCCGACTGCCGTTCGGTGATCAGTTCGCGCGAGCCCGACAGATGCAGGAACACAACGCCGGGCGCGGCCGCCCGCAGCCGGTCACGGTAGACCCGCTTCAGGGCCGAACAGCTCACGACCCCGCCGAGTCCCGCCCGCGAAGCCGCCCACGCGCCGAGCGAGTCGAGCCACGGCCACCGGTCCTCGTCGGTGAGCGGCGTGCCCGAGCGCATCTTCTCGATGTTGGCCGCCGAGTGGAACTCGTCCGCCTCCGCGTACGGCACGCCCAGCTCCGCGGCCAGCAGACGACCGACCGTGGTCTTGCCCGTTCCGGACACACCCATGATCACCACGACCTGATCGGAGCCCACAGCCGCTCACCCTCCTCGGTGTTTGTGCACGTCACGTCCATGATGCCGGACGCGTCCGGCACGGAATCCGGGGGGCGGGACAGCCGCCGGCCGCAGGTCAGGTGAGAAAGTCACCGTCCACATAGACCCACGCACCGTCCAGGCGCACGAACCGGCTGCGCTCATGCAGCTCACCGGGTGCGCCCGCGTCGGCGAAGCGGGCCAGGAAGGTCACGGTGCCGGTGTCGTGGAACGCCGTACCCTCGGTCGTGGCCTCGATCTCCAGGCCCGCCCACCGCATCCCGGAGTCGAAGCCCACGCCCGGCGGCCTCGTGTCCGGGTGCCAGGTCCGCAGGAGATATGCCTCATCCCGTACGACGAAGGCCGCGTACCGGGAACGCATCAGCTGCTCGGGCGTCGCGGCCCGGGCCGCCCCGGAGTGGAGGCGACCGCAGCACTCCCCGTAGGGGACACCCTGACCACACGGGCAGGGGGTCGTCGTGGTGACGGCGGATGCCGGTGTGCGCTGGGCGGCAGCCGTCTGAGCGCGGCGTTTCGGGCGTCGTGACATGGGCGCCATTGTCCCTCGGGCCCTGTCCGCCGGGCCCCACCCACCCCAGCCGCCCCCCTTCGATTCAGGTGCGGCGTACATCTATCACCTGTGGATCTACATCAGGTGGAGGGAACGACCCCGTTCTCTACACCCAGCGCAGTACACAGGTCCAGCCCCAGGGGCTGAGTGAATCACCGATTCCGCCGTTGACGATGGATGGGTACACCGGACAGAACTTCCTGCTTTCTCCCGTCTGCCCGGTCTTCGTCCTGCCCGTAACTCGACGGAAGCTTGGTCTCAGGTGGCTACGTTCCTTTATCGACTCGGCCGAGGCGCGTTCCGACGCCGCGGTCTGGTCGCCCTTCTGTGGGTGGCCATACTCGTGGGCATCGGCGGCGCCTCGTCCGTGGCGCCCGCCGCGCCCGAAGACTCCTTCTCCATGCCCGGCACCGAGTCCCAGAAGGCCTTCGACCTCCTTGCCGAGCGATTCCCGGGCCAGGCCTCCGACGGTGCCACGGCCCGTGTGGTGATCAAGGCCCCCGAGGGCGTGAAGCTCACCGAGGGCCCCGGTAAGGCGCACGTCGACGGCCTGCTCAAGGACCTCGGCGACAACCCGCAGGTCAAGGAGGTCGCCAACCCCTTCGAGGCCAACGCCGTCAGCAAGGACGGCTCGACCGCGTACGCCTCCGTGTCGTACAAGGTCAATGCGCAGGAGCTGACGGACAAGGCTCGTGAGGCGCTCACCAAGTCCACCGACGAGGCGCGCAGCGACGGCTACACCATCGAGACCGGCGGTGACGCCGTCCAGGCCGAGCCCGAGATGGGCGGCACCGCCGAGCTGATCGGCATGGGCGTCGCGCTCGTCGTCCTGGTCCTGACCTTCGGCTCGCTGGTCGCGGCCGGCATGCCGCTGCTCTCCGCCATCATCGGCGTCGGTATCGGCGTCTCCGGTATCGCGGCACTCGGTTCCGCGCTCGGCCTGTCCGCGACCACGGGCACGCTCGCCACGATGATCGGTCTCGCGGTCGCCATCGACTACGCGCTGTTCATCATCGCCCGCTACCGGGCCGAGATCGCCGAAGGCCGCTCGTACGAGGAAGCCGCAGGCCGCGCCGTCGGCACCGCCGGTTCCGCCGTGGTGTTCGCCGGACTCACCGTGATCGTCGCCCTCTCGGGCCTGGCGGTCGTCAACATCCCGATCCTCACGAAGATGGGCCTGGCCGCCGCGGCGACCGTCGCCGTCGCCGTGCTGATCGCGCTCACCCTCACCCCGGCGCTGCTCGCCTTCGCCGGCAAGAAGGCGCTCAGCCGCAAGGACCGCAAGGCCCTCAAGACCGGCACCGAGCCGAAGAACGCGGGCAAGACCAAGCTCGGCACCCGCTGGGCCCACTTCGTCCTTCGCCGCCCGGTGACCGTGCTGGTCACCGCGGTGCTCGGCCTCGGCGTCATCGCCCTGCCGGCCACGAGCCTCGAGCTCGGCCTGCCGGACGAGGGCAGCGCCGCGCCGGACTCCACGCAGCGCAAGGCGTACGACATCCTGTCCGACTCCTTCGGCGCCGGATTCAACGGTCCGCTGAATGTCGTCGTCGACGCCAAGGGCGTCGCCGACCCGAAGGCCGCCGCGGAAGAGGTCGGCAAGAAGATCACCGACCAGGGTGGTGCCGCGGCCGTCACCCCGGCCATGTTCAACAAGGCCGGCGACACCGCCACCATGACCGTCGTGCCCAAGACCGGCCCGAGCGACCCGGCCACCGAGACGCTGGTCCGCGACCTGCGCGACCTCGCGGGTGACATGAAGGCCGAGACCGGTGCCACCGTTCTCGTCACCGGCATGACCGCGATGACGATCGACTTCTCGCAGACGCTCAACGACGCGCTGCTGCCGTACCTCGGCATCATCGTCGGCCTGGCGGTCATCCTGCTGATGCTGGTGTTCCGCTCGATCCTCGTCCCGCTGAAGGCGGCGCTCGGCTTCCTGCTCTCCGTGATGGCCGCGCTCGGCTCCCTGGTCGCGGTCTTCCAGTGGGGCTGGCTCGCCGACGTCTTCGGCGTGGACCAGCCGGGTCCGATCATGTCGATGATGCCGATCTTCATGATCGGTGTGGTCTTCGGTCTGGCCATGGACTACGAGGTCTTCCTGGTGACCCGGATGCGCGAGGCCTACGTGCACGGCGCATCGCCCGCCGAGGCCATCACCAAGGGCTTCACCCTGGGCGGCCGGGTGGTCGCCGCAGCCGCGGTCATCATGATCAGCGTGTTCTCCGGCTTCATCCTGGAGAACGACGACATGGTCAAGACGATGGGCTTCGGCCTCGCGATCGCGGTCCTCTTCGACGCCTTCGTGGTCCGTATGGCGATCGTGCCCGCGGTCCTTGCACTGCTCGGCCACAAGGCCTGGTGGCTGCCGAAGTGGCTGAACCGCATCCTGCCCAACGTCGACGTCGAGGGCGAGAAGCTCCACAAGGAGCTCGGCGACACCCCGGCGCCCGCGCAGGAGCAGCGCGAGCCCGAGCCTGCCGGAGTCTGATCCGTCGGTGACGCACGGTGGCCCGGTCCTGAACGTTCAGGACCGGGCCACCGGCGTTTGTGCGCTCCCCGCTCGTTCACCGCGCCGTCCCTCGTATGGGCGCATAACGTGGCAGATACGGATCTCCGGACTCGAAATCCCGAGCCGGATCTCCCGAGCCGGAATCCGGAGCCGGATCCCCCTGAGCCGGATCCCCCGAGCCGGAATCCGGAGCCGAAGATCCGAGCCGGATCCCCGAAGCAGGAGGCAGAAGCCATGCCCGCATATCCGCTGGGCGCACCGTGCTGGGTCGACGCGATGTTCCCGGACCTCGACGCCGCCAAATCCTTCTACAGCGAGCTCTTCGGCTGGACCTACACCGAAGGCTCCGCGGAGTTCGGCGGCTACACGCAGGCGTTCGCCGACGGCAAGGCCGTGGCCGCGGTCGTGCCGCAGATGCCGGGCATGGAGGAGCAGCCCCCGGCCTGGAGCCTGTATCTGGCGGCGCCCGACATCGAGGCCACGACGGCCGAGATCAAGGCGAACGGCGGCACCGTCGTCATGGACCCCATGCAGGTCGGGGAGTTCGGCTCCATGGTCGTCGCGCAGGACCCCGGCGGTGTCTTCTTCAGCGTCTGGCAGGCCGGCGCGCACCAGGGCTTCGAGAAGGTCAACGAGCCCGGAGCCTTCTGCTGGGCCGAGGTCACCACCCGGGACCCGGACGCGGCGGACGCGTTCTTCCCCGCCGTCTTCGGCTACAACGCCCAGCGGATCCCCGACGAGACCATCGACTTCACGGTGTGGGACCTGGGCGAGGACCCGGTCCTCGGACGCTTCAAGATGACGGAGGACTTCCCGCCGGAGGTGCCCTCGTACATCAACGTCTACTTCGTGGTCGACGACTGCGACGCCGCCGTCGAGACCGTCAAACGCCTCGGGGGAGAGGTCCACATCGGCCCCATGGGCAGCCCCTTCGGCCGCTTCGCTTCGGTGACGGACCCGCAGGGCGCGGCGTTCTCCGTGATCGACGTGGCGACCATGGAAGGCGAGATGCCCGACTTGGGCTGACAGTTCAGGCATACGGCGGGGTGCGGGCCGAGCGAGGCCCGCACCCCGCCGCCTTGTGCGGACCCGAAATCCCTTGCACCCGGGGACGATCTCCCCGATCCGATGCATCATGCTTGCCAGGCGCGCCCGCCGATCAAGGCGCCGCGGACCGTACGGCAAGGGGGAACACGGGTGAACCGTTACGAGCGCCACGGCGAACTGCTCCGCCTGCTCGCCGAGCAGCGCCAGCTCGACGTCGAGTCGGCGGCGAAGGACCTGGACGTCTCCGCGGCCACGATCCGCCGCGATCTCGACCAGCTCGCCGAGCAGGGCCTGTTGATCCGCACCCGCGGCGGCGCGATGCCCAACGACGTCACCTACGACCTGCCGCTGCGCTACCGCTACGCCCGCGACTCCGTCGAGAAGGAACGCATCGGCCGGGCCGCCGCCGCACTCGCCACACGCGGCATGGTCGTCGGCATCAACGGCGGCACCACCACCACCGAAGTCGCCCGCGCCCTGGCCGCCCGCCCCGACCTCCTGGAACGCGAACCGTCCGACGGCCCCGCGCTGACCCTGGTCACCAACGCCCTGAACATCGGCCACGAGTTGGCGGTACGCACCCACATCAAGGTCGTCACCACGGGCGGCGTCGCCATGGCGCAGTCGTATGAACTCGTCGGCCCGCTCGCCGGGTTGATCCTCAAGGAGATACGCCTCGACATCGCCTTCATCGGCGTCGACGCCCTCGACCCCGAGCGCGGCGCCAGCGCCCGCAGCGAACACGAGGCCAGCATCAACGCCCTGCTCGCCGAACAGGCCGACCGCCTGGTCGTCGTCGCCGACTCCAGCAAGCTCGGCATCCAGGCCTTCGCCCGCATCTGCCCGCCCCAGGCGATCGACACGGTGGTCACGGACGACCGCTCGCCCGAGAAGGCCAAGGTGTTCGAGGAGCGGGGCATGACGGTGATCCAGGCTTAGGCCTGGATCAGCCGCTGGCCTGGGTCAGCCGCCGGATCAGCCGGCGGGCGGCAGGATGATGCAGGTCGTGGTCGCGTGCGCGATCAGCTTCCCCTGCTCGTCGAGGACCTTGCCCTCGGCGGTGGCGGTACGCCGCCCGGCATGGATGACGGTGCCCTCGGCGGTGAGGGTCTGGCCGTCGGTGCGGGCGGACCGGATGTAGTTCACCTTGAGTTCGAGTGTGGTGTACCCGGTGCCGGCCGGCAGCGTGGTGTGCACGGCGCAGCCCATCGCGGAGTCGAGCAGGGTGGCGGCGATCCCGCCGTGGACGCTGCCGAGAGGGTTGGCGAAGTCCGGGCGGGTGTCGAGCGAGAGGACGATACGGCCGTGCTCGACCTCGTCGAAGCGCATCCCGAGCAGACGGCCGATGGAGGGCACGTCGGTGGGGCGTTCGGTCTGCACCCAGCGCATCAGTTCCAGGCCGGTCATGGCGGTGAAGTCGGTGGTCGTCACGGTGGTTCTCCTTGCACGGTGCCGCCGTCCCGCCGCGAGCGGCGGCGGGACGGTCGTCGGACGGGATGAGGCGCGATACGGACCGGGACGCTGGCCCGGCAGGCTCTTCGGGGCAGCGCGTGTGCGGTCGGCCGGGTGCTCGTCAGCCGAGCGGGGCGGTGGTGTCGCGCAGAGTGGCCAGGGCCGGGGCGTACATACGGGACTTGATGGTGCCGAGGGTGTCGCCCGCTTTGTTCACCTGCGCCTGGGCGAGCTCGATGGCGGTGGCGCGTACGGCCTCCTCGGTGACCGCCCGGTCCACGATGCCGGCGGCCGCGGCTTCGGTGCCGCCGTAGCGCCGGGCGGTCAGCATCGCCTCGTGTGCCGTCCGCGGCGCGAGCCGGGACTGGATCAGGGCGGACATCCCGGGGGTGAACGGGATGTTGATATCGGCCTCGGGCAGGCACCAGTAGCCGCGGTCGGCCCGCATCACGCGGAAGTCCTGGGCGAGCGAGAACATCGCGCCGGCCGCGAAGGTGTGCCCCTGCAGCGCGGCCACCGTGACCACCGGCAGAGACAGCATCCGCGCGAAGAGCTCATGGACGGAGACGACGTAGTCCTGGTGCTGGTCGGCGTGGGCGAACAGCCAGTCCAGGTCGAGCCCGTTGGAGTAGAACTTGCCGCTCGCGGCGGTCACCAGCGCGCGCGGGCCCTCCGCCTTCTCCACCTCGTCGAGCGCGGCACCGACGGCGCTGAGCCAGTCGGGGTGGAAACGGTTCTCTCCGTCTCCGAGGTCGAGGATGAAGACGTTGTCCTGACGGTCGAGCGAGGGCATGGCGACTCCTTCGGTCTGGGCGGGTGAGGCGAGTTGGGCGGTGTGGCGTACTGGGCCTTCATGGCGTGCTGGGCCTGTGAGGCGGGTCAGGCGGGTGAGGCGAGTTGGGCGCGTAGGGCGTGCTGGCCGGATACGTCATGGCCGCACCGCAGCTACGACCGGCCTTCCGGCGCGGCACCGGGCCGGTCGCGCAGGGCGTGGCGGAGCAGATCGTGGATCTCGGCGGCAGCCCCTTCGATCGGGGCGGTGCTCCGTTCGGCGCGGCACATGATCACCGCGCCTTCGACCGCGGCGATGATGAACGCGCCCAGCCGGCGGCTGCGTTCCTCGGTCAGGCCGTGCCGGACGAAGAGGGCCGCGAGGGCCTGCTGCCAGCGGGCGAAGACAGCGGCGGCCGAGCGGGCGAGCTGGGGCGCGTCATCGTTGGTCTCGACGGCCACCGCCACGATCGGGCAGCCGGCCCGGAACCCGCTCTCCACGAGCCGGTCGCGCCACAGCACGAAGAACGCGTCGACGGCCTCCACCGGGTCATCCGCCTGCATGGCGGCGTCGATCAGGCCCGCGATGAAGTCCCCTGCCAGCGCCACCGCTTCGTCGATGAGCTGAGCCCGCCCGCCGGGGAAGTGGTGATACACCGAGCCCCTGGGGGCGCCGCTGTGTGCGAGCACCCGGTCCACGCTGGTCGCGCTCGCCCCGTACTCACGCAGCAGCGCGGCGGCGCTGAGGATCATCCGGTCACGGCTGTCACTTCTGCGCGGACTCACACGCCCGCCCCCTTCCGACGGCCAGGCGGCCCGGTGGGCTACCTGTCGGTAACTTATGGGCTATGGCATAGAACATGCAAGAGGTGGAGTTGACCGGAGGCTCCCTCCGTTTTACGCTCGACCCTATACGGAGGCGGCATCCGTTTTTGATGCGTCAGCAGGGGCACGGAGAAACCGGAGCGCGCATGATCGCCAGCGGGCAGCAGGGGCGCAGGCCCCGCGCCGACGTCCAGCGCAACCGCGCGGCCCTCCTGGAGACGGCTCAGCGCCACTTCCTGCAGTACGGCGTCGGCACCTCCCTGGAAGCAGTGGCCAAGGAGACGGGCGTCGGACCCGCCACGCTGTACCGGCACTTCCCCACCCGGGAGGCGCTGCTCGCCGCCGTGCTGCAGACGCGCTCCGAGGAGTTCGTGGCCCGCCGGGCGGACATCGAGCAACTCGGGGACTCCGCCGAGGCGTTGGAGCGGTGGCTGCGGGCGATGGAGGAGTACCTCAGCGCCTTCAGCGGTCTGCCGGACCCGCTCATGACCGCGGCTCGGGCCCAGGATCCGGACAACCCCCTCACGATTCCCTGCGACATCCTCATCACTGCCACGGATGAGTACGTGCGGGCCGCGCAGCGCGCGGGACACGTGCGCGCGTCGGTGCGGGGACACGACCTGTTCCTCGCGGCCTGCTCCATCGCCTGGATCAAGGGCACCGGCACCGACGAGGCGTCACTCGACCGTCTCCGCGCGCTCATCGCGAGCGGATACCGCGAGGTGGACCCGCAGGCGTAAACCGCCACATGCCCCGGGCGCGGCCCGGTGGCCCACCCCCAGCCATCGCATCGAGCCGCCCTCATGGCGGCAGCGCAACCACTTCAGGGACGAATCATGAAAATTACTGTCATAGGCGCAGGTGCCATCGGTGGGAACCTCGCCGTCAAGCTCAGCGCGGCCGGTCACGACGTCCAAGTGGCCGACGCCCGCGGCACCAGGGACATCCGGGCCGAGGTGCTCGAGTCCGGGGCCCGCGCGGCCGAGCCGGCCGCCGCCGTCCAGGGCCGCGACGTCATCATCCTGGCCGTCCCCTTCGGGGTCGCGGGGGAGCTCGCCGACCTGTTCGCCGCGGTCCCCGACGAGACCGTGGTCATCGACACCTCGAACTACTACCCGCACCTCAGCGGGCAGATCGCGGCCGTGGACGACGGCGAGGTGGAGAGCGTGTGGAACGCCCGTCAGCTGGGCCGCCCCGTGGTCAAGGCGTGGAACGCCGCCCTGGCCGGGACTCAGCGCACCCGGGGCCTTCCGGCCGGAACCCCCGGCCGTATCGCCCTCCCCGTCGCCGCCGACTCCGCGCGGGCGCGGCGCGTGGCGATGCGGCTCGTGGACGACACCGGCTTCGACCCCTATGACGCGGGCGTGCTGGCCGACTCCTGGCGCCAGCAGCCCAACAGCCCTGCCTACTGCACCGAGTTGACCCTCGACGCACTGCCGGCGGCCTTGGCCGCAGCCGACCGCGTCAAGGACGCGGCCGTCCGCGACAGCGTTCCGGAGCGCCTCGCCGCCCTTCCTGCGGACTTCACCCTGGACGATGTGGTCGAGATGAACCGCGCCGCCCACCGCTGACCGGCATCGGCCGCGGCACGGGCAGTCGGCGATACGCGGGACGGCGCAGGCGTACGGGCCCGTCTCCTCCCCCGGGGGAGACGGGCCCGTACGGTTCGGTCACACCGCTCAGTACGTGGTGGGCAGGTGCTTGTAGCAGTACTTGTCGCCGCCAACGGACTTCAGCAGGGCGTTGCCGGTCTTCTTGCCCACGATGCCGTCGTACGGCTTGACCTTGAAGTCCTCCTGGAAGGCCTTCACCCAGGCCTTGGTGTAGCTGCCGTACTTGCCGTCCTCCTCGAGGACGGTGCCGTAGTTGCGGTTGATGATCCGCTGGACGCACCACACACCGCTGCCGGACGAGCCGTGGTTGAGGGTGGGTGCGCCCGGGCGGGCCTCGGCGGCGGTCGTGGTCATCAGACCGAGCGTGCCGGCGGTGACGGCGGCGGCCGCGAGACCGGCCTTCAGACGGAGACTGCGCATGGGGTTCCTCCCCCCGTGTCGGCGGGGCGGCCCGGTGCCGCCCGGCTGGTGGAACGACCGTGCCCCGGCCGCGCCGCCGAGGGCCACAGCATGCCGTGCTTCTGCCGTCCCAGGCCGCTGACCTGCTGGGACGCCACGTCCCCTGACAAAGTGGCGGCACCCTGGGACGCACTCGTCACCGTGTCCTGATCCCGTCACGACGCCGGAAGGGCCGGAACCCACCGCCGAGGGCGATGCATCTCTTCCTCGGTAGGACCTTGGGTCGGTACGTCGACGGGGGTGGACCATGGCCCGCTGGAAACCGTTGCCCGGCGCGCTGCCGGAGCGTGAGCGACAACTCGCCGTCCAGCTGAGGCGGTTGAAGGACCGCGGCGGCCTGAGCTTCACCGCCCTTGCCGCGAAGACCTCGTACAGCTCCTCGTCCTGGGAGCGCTATCTCAACGGAAAGAAGCCCGTGCCGCGCGAGGCCGTGGAGGAGCTTGCGCGGGTGTGCGGGGCGGATGCGACACGGCTGCTCGTCCTGCACGAGGCGGCGCTCGCGACCGCCTCCGTCGACCGGACACCGCATCCACCGCCCTTGCCGGCGACGGGAGATGCCCGGCGCGCGGGCACGGCGCTGCTGTCCCGTCGGGAGGCGGATGCCCTGCCCATGGGGCACCCGGGAGGCGAACTGCCGCCCCCGGCCCGATCCGCGCGCGGTGGCACCCTCGCCGTGGCGCGGAGTGTGCGAGGTCGCCTCGTTGCCGGAGCACTGATCGCCGCCGCGTTCGGTGCCGGGCTCCTCGTCGGCGCCCGGTGGCTCGGAGCGGGGGAGCCGGCTCCAGCAGCCACCGCCGAGTACCGCGTCGGCACCACGTACACCTGTGAAATCGCCCGCCACGACGGCCGGTTGTACGCGGGCCACAGCGCCACCCGTGAGGTGCTGCTCACCCTGGACAGCAGCGGCTGGGACGTGGTCGAGGCCCAGTGCCTGCTCAGCCGGCACGGCTATCCGGCCGGAAAGGCCGACGGCCTGTACGGCGCCGGCACACGGCGCGCCGTCCAGGTCTTCCAGAAGGACCGCGGCTTGGTGGTGGACGGCATCGTCGGCCCCGACACATGGGGGGAGCTGCGCCGATGAGCCCATCCCGCCCCGAGCGCACGGCTACCGGTGCCGACCGTACGGTCCCCGGCGCCGAGCGCACGGCACCCGGCGTCGACCGTACGACAACCCGGGCCGCCCGCACGGCAACCCGAACTGAGCGGACGACAGCCCGGACCGCCGACACCGCCGCCCCCGAGCTCCGTCAACTGGCCGATCGCCTCCGTCACTTACGTACCGAAGCAGGCCTGTCCCTGGAGGCCCTGTCCGCCCGCACCCACCGCGGCACCACCTCCTGGGCCCGCTATCTGTGCGGCACCGCACTGCCGCCGCGCGGCGCGGTCGAGGAACTGTGCCGCGCCGCAGGAGCGCAGGCCCACGAGGTGCTGGCGCTCTGGGAGTTGGCGGAGGCGGAGTGGAGCGGACGGGCCGGCCGTGCGAGGGATGCGGCGCCGGATGCCGCTGCGCCCCGTGCCGAGCACCGCCGTCCGAAAGCGGCCCTCACCTTGGCATCAGCCGCAGCCGCTCTCGCCGCCACGCTGACCCTGGCCCTCACGCTCACAACGACCGGCGGCGACGCCCGCCCCACCCCGCCGCCCTCGGCCGCCCCGGGCTGCACAGGCCGTACCTGCGAAGGCCAGGACCCCGTACGCATGGGCTGCGGCGGAGCGGACATGGTCACCACGCTCGCCACGCACACCGCGGGCGACCGCCGCGTGGAGCTCCGCTACGGCAGGCCGTGCGCCGCGGTCTGGGCGCGCGCCGCCCATCTGCGCAAGGGGGACCGGGTCGACGTGACCCTGCCGGGCAGGCCGCCGAAGCAGGTCGTCGCGCAGGGCGGTCCGCGCTACGCGGCGACCCCGATGACCGCCGGCGACCCCTCCCGCGCCACTGTCTGCCTGACCCCGGCCGACGGCTCCCGCCGCTGCTTCACGGCCGGCGACGAATCCTGACACCGCCGGCTCCGGAGCGCGGAGGTCAAGCCGACGCGTCGCCCCGCGCAGCCGCTGTCAGATACCCGAGCACCATGTCCCCGAGCATCGAGCGATAGTGCTCACGCCGCCCCGGCTGGGTGAGGTCGCGGTCGAAAAGAGCCTGGAACGTATGCCGGTTGGCGACACGGAAGAAGCAGAACGAGCTGATCATCGCGTGGACGTCGATCGCGTCCACATCGGCACGGAAGACACCCTCCGCTCGCCCGGCCTCGAGGATCCGCCCGATGACCTCGATCGCGGGGGAGTTGAGCGAGCGCAGATGCTCGGAGCCCGCGACATGTTCGGCCCCGTGGATGTTCTCGATGCTCACGAGCCGGATGAAAGCGGGGTGGGCCTCATGGTGATCGAAGGTCAGCTCCGCGAGCCGGCGGATCGCCGCCACCGGATCCAGGTGCTCGACGTCGAGCTTCTGCTCCTGGGTCCGGATCACCGTATAGGCGCGTTCGAGTACGGCTGTGAAGAGCTGTTCCTTGCTGCCGAAGTAGTAGTAGATCATCCGCTTCGTGGTGCGCATCCGGGCGGCGATCTCGTCCACACGCGCCCCGGTGTACCCGGCCCGGGCGAATTCGTCCGTGGCCACATCGAGGATCTCGGCCCGGGTACGCGCCGCGTCCCGGGTGCGCCGCGAAGGGGACTCGGTCGGCTGCGCGGCGGCCATGCGGCTCCTCGGGTACGGACGATGCGGCGCCGGCCAGTCTAGCTTCGGCGCCCCGGGCCGAAGCGGCCGGTCAAGCGCCCCCGCCGGAAGAGCCGATCAGTTACTTCTTCGCCTACGGATGCGGGCGGGAATTCCGCCGCGAAGCGGGCCGCAGCACGTGACCGGCGTATCGCGAAGTGGAAGCCGGGACTCGCCTCCTTCTTCGTGCCGCTGATCTGCTGCTCGCGGCGGGGACGTGGTTCTACCGCCCCGGCCGCACCGACGCTCGTGCCGACCATCGGCCGCGACCACACCTATCCGGCCCTCGAGCGCTCTGTCCGCTCGTACACCGACCACGTGCCGGCCTACTTCCCGAAAAGCCGTGGTGCGGAACTCGGTGGTCGGGCGCCACGCCTCGATCGCGGCGTCCTGCGTCCTCGACGGCGCGGTCATCGGCGACCTCGCCCGCCGGCGCAGGTCACGGACGGTGCACCACGACCACAGGGCCGTCGCCTGAACCGTCCGCCCGCCTTCACCCGCCCCTCCACACCACGCGATCGCGCTGTCCCGGTGCGGAAGGGGCGGGAAACGAAAAAGACCCCACATGGTGTGGGGTCTCATCTGTGTCCGAGGGGGGACTTGAACCCCCACGCCCGATAAAGGGCACTAGCACCTCAAGCTAGCGCGTCTGCCATTCCGCCACCCGGACCGGTGACCCGCGGTTTCCCGCGGCGACGTGGAAAACCATAGCAAACATTCAGGGGTCCCCGATCACACCCCCGGGCCGCCCCGCCTGACGTGAACGGCGCATGTCGCAGCGGGCCCGCCCTTGGGTCCGGACCGGGGACGCGGGAGGATGGGACCGACCAGCGAGCAGCAACTGCGAGAGGAACGCGGCGTGAGCGAAGCGGGCAGGAACGGGCAGCACAGCGGTCGGCACGGCCAGGAATACGTCGCCGGTGAGGACGAGGTCGTCGACCTCTGCCGGGACCTGATCCGGATCGACACCAGCAACTACGGGGACCACTCCGGGCCCGGCGAACGCAAGGCCGCCGAGTACGTCGCCGAGAAGCTCGCGGAGGTCGGGCTCGAGCCCCAGATCTTCGAGTCCCACCCCGGCCGTGCCTCGACGGTCGCCCGGATCGAGGGCGAGGACCCCTCGCGTCCGGCGCTGCTGATCCACGGGCACACTGACGTCGTCCCGGCCAATGCGCAGGACTGGACCCACCACCCCTTCTCCGGCGAGATCGCCGACGGGTGCGTGTGGGGGCGCGGCGCCGTCGACATGAAGGACATGGACGCGATGACCCTCGCGGTCGTACGCGACCGGATGCGCAGCGGCCGCAAGCCTCCGCGCGACATCGTGCTCGCGTTCCTCGCCGACGAGGAGGCGGGCGGCACATACGGCGCCCGGCACCTGGTCGACAAGCACCCGGGCCTCTTCGAGGGCGTGACCGAGGCGATCGGCGAGGTCGGCGGCTTCTCGTTCACGGTCAACGAGAATCTGCGCCTATATCTCGTCGAGACCGCCCAGAAGGGCATGCACTGGATGCGGCTCACCGTGGACGGCACCGCCGGGCACGGGTCGATGACCAACAAGGACAACGCGATCACCGAGCTGTGCGAGGCCGTCGGGCGCCTGGGCCGCCACGAGTGGCCGGTGCGCGTGACCAAGACCGTACGGTCGTTCCTCGACGAACTGTCCGACGCACTCGGGACCGAGCTCGACCCCGAGGACATGGACGCCACCCTCGCCAAGCTCGGCGGCATCGCCAAGATGGTCGGCGCGACGCTCCGCAACTCCGCCGCCCCGACGATGCTCGGCGCCGGCTACAAGGTGAACGTCATTCCCGGGCAGGCCACCGCCCACGTCGACGGGCGCTTCCTGCCGGGGTACGAGGAGGAGTTCCTCGCCGACCTCGACCGCATCCTCGGCCCGCGCGTGAAGCGTGAGGACGTGCACGGCGACAAGGCGCTCGAGACCGACTTCGACGGCAAGCTCGTGGACGCCATGCAGCTCGCCCTGAAGGCCGAGGACCCCATCGCACGGGCCGTTCCGTACATGCTCTCCGGCGGCACCGACGCCAAGTCCTTCGACGATCTCGGCATCCGCTGCTTCGGGTTCGCGCCCCTGCAGCTGCCGCCCGAGCTGGACTTCGCGGGCATGTTCCACGGTGTGGACGAGCGCGTGCCGACCGAGGGACTCAAGTTCGGTGTGCGCGTTCTCGACCGCTTCATCGACGCTTCCTGAGCTCGTTGATCTCAATATTCGGCCGTACGTGCGCAGTTGACTGAAAAGAGTGAAAGCGACCATAGGCTCGTAGCCCGAATACTCCCTCCTCGTTACAGGTGATGCAGTCCGCGGCTGGGACTGCATTGCCAACAAGGAGGAATAATGATCAAGAAGGTCGTCGCTGCTGCGGCTGCTACGGGTGGCCTGGTTCTCGCTGGTGCGGGTATCGCAGCTGCCGACTCCGGTGCCCAGGGTGCCGCTGTGAAGTCTCCCGGCGTGCTCTCGGGCAACGTTGTTCAGGTCCCGGTCCACATCCCGGTGAACGCGTGTGGCAACACCGTTTCCGTGATCGGGCTGCTGAACCCCGCCTTCGGCAACACCTGCACCAACGTCTGAGACGTAGTGCCTCACCCCAAGAGGGTCTGAGTCCGTCGGCCCCGGAGTGCGTGCCATGCGCTCCGGGGCTGCCTGGCATCTAGGCGCACCCGCAAGGGAGCGGTTGCGCTACTCCAGTAGGTCAAAGGCAGGGAAGAACCTATGCGACAGGTCACGCGCAAAGGCCTGATCACCGTGGCAGCCGCGAGCGGCGTGCTCGCCGTCACGGGTGGCACCGCGTTCGCCGACTCGGGAGCGGACGGCAAGACCGCCGACTCCCCGGGCGTGCTGGCGGGCAACACCGTCCAGCTGCCGATCAACATCCCCGTGAACCTCTGCGGTAACACGGTCAACGTGGTCGGACTGCTCAACCCGGCGGCGGGCAACAGCTGCGCCAACGTCTCGGACAGCGGCAACAGCGGCAACAGCGACAACGGCGGCAAGGACGAGCCCGGTGGCGGCGCCACCGCCGAGGGCTCGGCGAAGGACTCGCCGGGCGTCGGCTCCGGCAATGTCATCCAGCTGCCGATCGACGTCCCCGTGAACGCCTGCGGGAACAGCGTCACGATCGGCGGCCTGGGCAACGGCACCGAGGGCAACGACTGCACCAACGAGGCCGGCCCGAAGCCGCCGGTCGACGAGGAGCCGCCGGCCGGGCCCGAGAAGCCGGAGAAGCCCGGTAAGCCGGACACCCCGGACCGTCCCGAGAAGCCCTCGAAGCCCAATGAGCCCGAGACGCACACCGTCACTCCGCCCAAGGGTTCCGAGCAGCTCGCCCGGACCGGCGCCGAGACGCCGATCGGTATCGCCGTGCCGATGAGTGCGGGTCTGCTCCTCGCGGGCGCCGTGCTCTACCGCAGGGCGCGTCAGGCGGCCTGACGCAGTACGGATGCGCAAGTGAGTGGGCCCCGCCTCTTGGCGGGGCCCACTCCGTTGTCACCAGGTTCTCGTCGGCGGATACGTCACCACGTCGCACGCACTTGACGGATGATCCGTCGGCGCAGCCGCACCCGGCGGCTTCCGTCGCGGCGCAGGGTCAGTCGGTGCAACTCCCAGTGTCCGTACTCGGCATGCTCGGTCAACAAGCGAGTCGTGTCCTTGCGAGAGATCCCGCGCGGCACGTACACGTCGAGAAATTCGTATTCGGCCATCGCATCTATTGTGCGGGCAACGGCCTGGTACGGATAGCGTCTGCACTATGTCTGATGCTGCGCAGGTCACCGCTGCCGAGGTACGTGCCGCCGCCGAGGCGGTCAAGACCGCTCTCGACCGCCACCTTGCCGCGGTCGAGGGACGGTCGGGCGAGGACGACCCGGGTGTCTACGAAGCGTTCAACGAGCTTGCGTCGGCGGCCGAGGCGTACGACGAACTGCTCTACGACACCTACGACGAGGTCACCCCCTTCGAGATTCCCGGAAACGAGGACGATCTGCCGCCCTATGCCGGCCCTGCCGATCCCAGCGCGCTCAGCGTGCTGATCCGGCGGGACTACGCGGTGGTCGAGCCGCAGCGGCTGCTCGCCCAGGCGCAGCGGGTGGCGGACCTTGACGCGGATACGGCGGGCGATCTGTCCGGGTCCGAGGAGGTCGGCGGGAGTGCGCATGCGGCGCTCGGGGTGCTGTTCGGCGAGTTCGAGCCGGATGAAATCGCTTCCCGGCACAAGGAGTTCGGCCTGGAGGAGGGCGACTCCACGCTCTGGGTGACGGCGTCGGAGGGGACGCCGGAGCCGGGGGAGTGGCTGGAGGCGCCGTTCGAGACGGTGGATCCGCAGCGGGTGGTGTGCCGGTTCGATGTGAGCGCGGTGTTCGACGAGGAACTGGACGACGGGCTCGATCTGGTGGGGGAGCCGGATCTGGAGGACGACTTGGAGCCGCTGGATTCCGAGCGGTAACGGTTCTGTTGTGGTGCCGGGTGCCGGGTGCCGGGTGCCGGATGCGGGGAGCGTGGCGTAGGCCACGCTCCCCGCATCCGCGACAGGCTCAGCCCTGAGTCGGCACCAGCCCTCGGATCAGACGCTCCAAGCGGGTGGTGCGCGGCTTCGCCGGCGCCTCGGCCACCGCACGCGGCAGTGCCTGGTCCACGCCGTGCACCACGGACAGATGGCGGTCGGCGCGGCTGAAGGCCGTGTAGACCCAGGGCCGGGTCAGTGACGCGGCAGCGTCCCCCGGCAGTACCGCCACCACCGCGGGCCAGCGGTGGCCGACGGCCTGGTGTGCGGTCAACGCCCAGGCGTGCCGGACGAGTTCGTCGACCTTGTCCTTCGGGACGGTGAACTTGATGCCCGCGCACTCCAGCTGAAGGCCCGCCGCCTCGGCGCCCACCACACGGCCCGTCACCGTACGGCCGGGAGCCGGCGCGTAGGCGATACGGTCGCCCGGGTCGAAGCCGCCGAAGCGGCCGGGCCCGGGGTTGAGCCGCTCCTTGAGCGCCGAGTTGAGCGCACGCGTACCCACGGGGCCGCCGTGCGCCACCGTGATCACCTGGGTGTGGTCGGCGGGGATCGAGAAGGCGCGCGGGATGGAGTCCGCGACCAGCTGGACCGTACGGTGCACGGCCTCGCCCGGGTCGCGGACCGGAACGATGACCACTTCCTTGTCCGGAGCCTCGACCTGGTTCAGTTCGCCGATGGTGATGCCGGAGGTCAGCTCGCCGATCGGCCCCTCGTCCGGGGTGCGCGAGGTGATCTGGGGGCAGACGCGCGCGGCGAGCAGGTCGGCGAAGACCCGGCCCGCGCCCGCGGACCACAGCACGGTGGGGTCGCCGCTGAGGACGAGCCGCGCGCCGTCGGGGAGTGATTCGGCGAGCATGGCCGCCGTCTCGACGTCCAGCTGCGGTGCGTCAAGGACCACCAACAGGTCGAGGGCCAGGGCGCCTTCACCGTCCCGGCCGGGGCCTTCGGCGCCGGAAAGGAGGCCCGCCACGGTGACCGCGGCCTCGGGCAGCGTCCCGGCAAGCCGGCGGCGCCCGTCCGTGGTGTGGGCCGCCGCGCAGGCCCGCAGGCCCAGTTCGGTTGCGGCGCTCACGAGCGCCGCGGCTTCGGTGCGTGCGGCTTCGCCGCCGGTGTGCAGCACCAGGCCGTGCCCGGCCACGGCCCGGATCAGCTCGGCCGCCGATCCCCGTACGGACGATGCGGCGCTCTCCCAGTCGGCGAGGTCCGAACCCTCTTCCTTGGCCAGCGAGTTCACCACACGGGCCAGCGCATCGGCGAGGCTCTCCTCGGCCAGTGCGTACCGTTCGAGCCCGAACAGCACCCGCATCGGACGCTCGACCGGCTCCTCGTCCTCGTCCTGCTGCTCCTGAGCCCTGGGCTGCTGAGCCCCGGCCTGCTGGGGTCCGCCCTCGTCCAAGGCGTCCTGGAAGACGAGGACTTCACCCTCCGCCACGGCCAGCTCGACCGCGGCATCCGGGTCGGGGACGGCGCGCTGGGCGAGGGCCGCCTTGAGCGGGCCGGCGTCGAGCGCGGTGTGCCCGGCGACCGCGGCCTGCTCCAGGAGCCACCCGGTCAGGGCGCGGCCCCTGCGTTCATCGTCCGGGCGGCATTCGTCGCCGAGCAGAGCGCGTGCGAATCCGTCGGCGTGGTCCGGGCGCACTCCGCCGACCCGCAGCAACTGCCAGGGGTCCTCGCGCAGTTGGTGCTCGGCGCCTTCCCCGAGCTCCGCGACCGCCCGTTCGGCGAGGGACTCGGGGGCCCCGCCCTCGGTCAGCACGGCCCGTACCGCCGCGACCTCCTCGGCCTGGGGAGCCCTCACCGCGGCGGGGGCCGCGGGTGCGGGTGCGGGCCTGGGCTGCTCGGTGGCCGGACGACGGGGCGCGGGCGGCTCGCTGAAGGTGCGGGGCACCGGCTTCTCGCCGCTTTCCACCGCCCGTACGGCCGCGAGCAGATCCGCGGCGGTACCGCTGAGCTTGCCGCCCGCGGCGATCGGTCCGTCCTTCTCGGCCTTGCGCTTCTCGATGCGCTCCCGGAGCTCTCGCTGCGCCGCCAACTCGGCCTCGGCTTCCGACGGCCCGTCAGCGGCATCCGCGGACACCTCCGCGGCAACGCCCCCGTCGGCCGCCTCTCCGTCAGCTGTCTCTCCGTCAGCTGTCTCCGCGTCAGCCGCCTCCCCGTCAGCCGCCTCCGCGTCACCGGACACCTCCGAACCGGCGGGCACCTGCGAACCGGCGGCGTCCGAGGCACCCTCCACGTCCGGAGCACCCTCAACGCCCGTGGTGCCCTCGGCCTCCGGCTCCTCGCCGGTCCGCGGCTCCTCGTCGGTCCGCGTTTCCTCCGCGGCTGCGGACTCCGTACTCACAGCGTGCTCCAGTCCTGATCGGGATAGCGGTGCACGGGCGCCGACACATCGTCGAGCGCCTGGCAGATCTCGTCAGGAAGACTAAGCGCCTCCACTGACAATGCGGCGGTGAGCTGCTGCGCCGTGCGCGCCCCCACGATCGGCGCGGCCACTCCGGGTCTGTCGCGCACCCACGCGAGCGCCACTTGAAGCGGTGTCGCGGCGAGCCCGTCGGCCGCCGTCGCCACCGCGTCCACGATCCGCGAGGCGGCCTCGTCCAGATACGGCGCGACGAAAGGCGCCATGTGGTCGGAACCGCCCCGCGAATCGGCCGGCGTCGAGTGCCGGTACTTCCCGGTCAGCACCCCGCGCCCGAGCGGCGACGAGGGCAGCAGCCCGACCCCCAGGTCGAGCGCGGCCGGCAGCACCTCGCGCTCGATGCCCCGCTGCAGCAGCGAGTACTCCATCTGCGTGCTGGCCAGGCGGGTGCGCACCCCCGGCACCGCCAACTGCCAGGTCGCGGCCTTCGCCAGCTGCCAGCCGCTGAAGTTGGACACCCCCGCATAGCGCGCACGCCCGCTCGCCACCGCTATGTCCAGCGCCTGGAGCGTTTCCTCGAGCGGGGTCTCGGGATCGAACGCGTGCACCTGCCAGACGTCCACATAGTCCGTGCCGAGCCGCTGCAGCGAGGCGTCGAGGGCGGCGAGCAGATGGCCACGCGAACCGTCGAAGCGCCGGTCCGGATCCGGCACGCTGCCGGCCTTGGTCGCGATCACCAGGTCACGGCGCGGCACGAGCCCTTCGATCAGCCGCCCGAGCACGTACTCGGCATCCCCGTCCCCGTACACGTCCGCGGTGTCGACGAGCGTGCCGCCGGCCTCCCAGAAGACCTTCAACAGGTCGGCGGCGTCATGCTCGTCGCTGTCACGGCCCCATGTCAGGGTGCCGAGCCCGATCCGGGATACGCGCAGGCCGGTACGGCCGAGATGCCTCTGCTCCATGGGCGCTGAGATTACTGGCCGAGAAGCGTCCCGTGGGAGCCTGTGGATAACCCGGGTCCCAGCCGTACCGCGCCCTTGTGGACAGCCCGGGCCCCGGCCGTACCTCGGCCCTTGTGGAAGCCCGGACGCCGGCCGTACCGCGCCCTTGCCCCCTCGGCCCCTGCCGCAATCCGCCCCCACCCGCTAGGCTCCCGACCACACAGTCTGTTACTGATCAGTAAGGGGTGCGGCCGATGCGACTCGGGATCAACCTGGGCTACTGGGGCGCCGGAATGGACGCGGACAACCTGGCCGTCGCCAGGGAGGCCGACAAGCTCGGCTACTCGGTCTGCTGGGCCGCCGAGGCCTACGGCTCGGACGCGGCGACGGTCCTGTCCTGGGTCGCGGCACAGACCGAACGGATCGACATCGGCTCCGCCATCTTCCAGATCCCGGCCCGCCAGCCCGCGATGACCGCGATGACGGCCGCGACGCTCGACTCGCTGTCCGGCGGCCGCTTCCGCCTCGGCCTCGGCGTCTCGGGCCCGCAGGTCTCCGAGGGCTGGTACGGCGTCAAGTTCGACAAGCCGCTGGCCCGTACCCGCGAATACGTGGAGATCGTCCGCAAGGCGATGAGCCGCGAGCGCCTCAGCTACGAAGGCGAGCACTGGACGCTGCCGCTGCCCGGCGGCCCGGGCAAGCCGATCAAGCTGACCGTGCACCCGGCCCGCGAGCACATCCCCGTATACATCGCGGCGATCGGCCCCAAGAACCTGGAGCAGACCGGCGAGATCGCCGAGGGCGCCCTGCTGATCTTCCCGTCCGCCGAGCACATCGAGGACACCGCGCTCCAGTACATCCGGGCCGGCCGCCAGAAGGCGGGCCTGGCGATGGACGGCTTCGACGTCTGCCCGACGCTGCCGCTCGCCCTCGGCGACGACAGCAACGTCAGCGCGCTCGCCGACACCTTCCGTCCGTACACCGCGCTGTATGTGGGCGGCATGGGCAGCCGCAAGCAGAACTTCTACAACCAGCTCGCCCAGCGCATGGGATACGAGAAGGAAGCCGCCGAGATCCAGGACAAGTACCTGTCCGGCGACAAGGAGGGCGCCGCGGCCGCCGTACCGCAGCAGCTGATCGACTCGACCGCGCTGCTCGGTTCCGTGGACCGGATCGCCGACCGGATGCAGGCCTATGCCGCGGCCGGGGTGACGACGCTGACGCTGGCTCCCGCGGGCTTCACGCTCGACGAGCGGCTTGCGGCGCTGCGGGCCGGTGTGGAAGCGGTGGAGCGCGCCGGTCTGGCGTAACGCGCGCCAAAGAATTTCTGCGGCCGTGGTGGGGGCTCGGGGGGTCTTCCCCGCCACGGCCGTCACGGAGAACAACGCGCCAAAGACAGGACGGTTACGGCTGTCCACCGCCAGATGGATGCAAACCGCACACGAGCCGGAATACGTCTTTCAGCGCAGTTGTCCGACACAACTGTTGCCTGGCACCTCGCACCGCATTTGACTCGTTCTTTGCGGAACCCTGCAGATCGCTGCGTGGAGGTGCCAGTCATGCTTTCGGCCAAGAGCCTGTTCACGGAGATCCTCGACAACGACGAGTCCTTCCGGCTGTTCTGTTCCATCGCCGCGAGCGGGGAGTCCCAGGGCGGCTGGGAGAACGCGCGCATCGCGGCGCTCGTACCGGAGAGCCAGCGCGAACTCGCGCCCAAGATCACCCGGCATGGCGCGGACGAGGACAAGCACGGGCGGATCTTCAACGCCCTGCTGAAGAAGCGCGGCCTCGAACCGTGCGAGATCCCGCACGAGACCGACTACACGATGCTGCTCGAGAAGAACGGCATCGGGCTCGCGCACGAGCAGCTCAAGGGCGACCAGCCGCTCGGTGAGCAGGACATCATCACGTATCTCGCGCACAGCAGGGTCACCGAGCAGCGCGCCTCCGAGCAGATGGACATGCTGCGCAAGTACTTCGGCGACCACCCCGACATCGGCCGCGCCGTCAAGATGATCTCCAACGACGAGGACAACCATCTCGCGTACTGCCACGAGGAGTTGCTGCGCTTCGCGTACGCCGGGCACGGCCGTGACATCCAGCGGATCCTGCGCGAGTGCGCCCACGCGGAGATCCGTATCTACCGCGATGTGAGCCTCGCCGTCATGGACCACATGGGCCGCATCCTCGGCTGGCCCAAGGCCAAGGCCGGGACGCTCGCCGCGGGCATCCACGCCGTGTACGCGTACGAACGGGCCGGCGGCTGGCGGCGGATGGTGTCCCTCAAGATGCCCGAGCGGCGCAACGCGCTCGGCGGTCCCGCGGCCTCGGCCCCCGAATTCGCCTGACCCGGGGGCGGTTCACAGCCAGCCGCGCCGCTTGAAGGTGCGGTACAGGCCGTACACCGCCCCCGCCATCACCAGTACGGCGCCCGGGTAGCCCCACCACTGGTCGAGCTCCGGCATGTGCGTGAAGTTCATGCCGTAGACACCGGCGACCATGGTCGGCACCGCGGCCATGGCGGCCCAGGCGGAGATCTTGCGCATGTCGTCGTTCTGCCGCACGCCCGTCTGCGCCAGATGCGCCGAGAGGATGTCCGAGCACAGCCGGTCGAGCGACTCCACGCCCTCGTTGGCGCGCGTCAGATGGTCGTTCACATCGCGGAAGAACAGCCGTGAGTGCTCGTCCACGAACGGCACGCCCGCGCCCGTCAGCCGGAGCATCGGTGTCGTCAACGGCACGGTGGCACGGCGGAATTCGAGGATCTGCCGCTTGAAGTTGTAGATCCGCGCGGCGAGCGTCCTGGTGTCGGTGGTGCCGGGCGCGAAGACCTCCTCCTCCAGGGTCTCCAGGTCCAGATGGAGCTCGCCGGCCACGTCCAGGTAGTGGTCCACGACGGCGTCGCTCACCGCGTAGAGCACGGCGGTGGGCCCGTGCTGCAACACCTCGGGCTGCTCCTCGAGCCGGCTGCGCACGACCCCGAGCGGAGCACTCTCACCGTGCCGCACGGTCACCACGAAGGAGTCGCCGACGAAGAGCATCAGCTCCTCGGAGGTCACCTCGTCGCGCTGGACGTCGTACGCGATGGGCTTGAGCACCACGAACAGCGAATCGTCGTACACCTCGAGCTTGGGCCGCTGATGTGCCTTGAGCGCGTCCTCCACGGCCAGCGGATGCAGCCCGAACTCGGAGCTGACGAGGGCGAACTCCTCCTCGGTCGGCTCGTGCATCCCCAGCCAGAGGAAGGCGTCCCCGCTCGCGCGCGCCTCGTCCAGGGCATCGGAGAAGTCCTCCGGCCCCTTGGTCCGGCGGCCTTCCCGGTAGATGGCGCAGTCCACGATCACGGAGGGCATCTTTCCTGGATACGGCGGAGCATGCATTCTGTGCGGTGCTTTCGGGCGCCTACCCTGGCCGCATGCCCACCTTGATTCTCGTGCGTCACGGACGGTCCACCGCCAATACCGAGGGGGTGCTCGCCGGGCGGATGCCCGGGGTCGCGCTCGACGAGCGGGGCAGGGCGCAGGCCGACGGGCTGCCCGGGCGGCTGGACGGGGTGCCGCTCGCGCTGGCCGTGAGCAGTCCGCTGCAGCGGTGCCGGGAGACGGTCGCGCCGCTGCTCTCCGCACGGGACGGGCTCGAACTGCACGAGGACGAGCGGATCGTCGAGTGCGACTACGGGGACTGGTCGGGGCGCAAGCTGGCCGAGCTCGCCGGTGAGCCGCTGATGGAGGTCGTGCAGCAGCATCCGACAGCAGCCGCCTTCCCCGGCGGGGAGTCCATGCGCGAGATGCAGCACCGGGCCGCGGAGGCGGTACGGGAATGGAATGCGCGGGTGGAACGGGACTTCGGGCCGCAGGCGGCGTATGTGATGTGCTCGCACGGCGACATCATCAAGTCCCTTGTGGCGGACGCCCTCGGCCTCCATCTGGACCTGTTCCAGCGCATCTCCGTCGAGCCCTGCTCAGTTACCGTGATCCGCTACACGCGGCTGCGGCCCTTCCTCGTACGCCTGGGAGACACCGGGGACTTGAGCTCCCTGGCGCCGCCCGCCGAGCCTTCCGGGCCCGACCGGTCGGAGGCCAGAGTGGGGGGAGATGCGGGCGCACCGTGATCGTCGGCCGCAGTAGGGTGGCACCGTTCCGCGTACAAGCTTCCATGTCCATAGACGCCGATCGCAGGGAGAGGCAGAGTCCGTGACCCGTCAGGTGTTCCTGTACGACCCGCCGGAGCGCTTCGTGGCCGGCACGGTGGGTCTGCCCGGACGCCGTACGTTCTTCCTGCAGGCCTCGGCCGGTGGCCGGGTGACCAGCGTGGCGCTGGAGAAGACCCAGGTGGCGGCGCTGGCCGAGCGGATGGACGAGCTGCTCGACGAGGTCGTACGGCGCAGCGGCGGCAGCGCTCCGGTCCCCGCGGTCGCACCCTCCGAGAACGCCGACACCGCACCGCTCGACGCCCCCGTCGAGGAGGAGTTCCGGGTCGGCACCATGGCGCTGGCCTGGGACGGTGACGCCGAGCGCATGATCGTCGAGGCGCAGGCCCTGGTCGAGCTGGACGCCGAGACCGAGGACGATCTCGCCGCTGCCGAGGAACAGCTCCTCCAGGACGAGGAGAACGGCCCGCCGATGCTGCGGGTCCGCCTCAGCGGTGCGCAGGCGCGGGCCTTCGCCAAGCGCGCCCTTGACGTGGTGAACGCGGGCCGCCCGCCGTGCCCGCTGTGCTCTTTGCCGCTCGATCCGGAAGGACACGTATGTCCGCGCCAGAACGGATACCGCCGCGGGGCGTGAGCTCCTTTGGGCTTTCCACCGAGCTCCTCACCCACGGCGAGCTGACCGTGCGCGGCCGGATCCGTGAGGCGTCCAACGCGGTGCTGCTCTGCGATCTCTCGTACGAGGGCGAGTCGGCCGCGTGCGTCTACAAGCCGGTCGCCGGGGAGCGCCCTCTGTGGGATTTCCCGGACGGCACGCTCGCCGAGCGCGAGGTCGCCGCGTACGAGGTCTCCGAGGCGACCGGCTGGGGCCTTGTGCCGCCGACCGTGCTGCGCGAGGGCCCCTACGGCACGGGCATGTGCCAGCTGTGGATCGACGCCCCGGAGGAGCCCGGGCCCGAGCTGCTCGCGCTGGTCGACGCGGAGGAGCCGGGGGAGGGCTGGAAGGCGGTGGCCTTCGCCGAGGTCGGTGAGGGACGTCAGGCGCTTCTGGTGCACGCGGACGACGAGCGGCTGCGGCGGCTCGCGGTCCTGGACGCGGTGATCAACAACGCCGACCGCAAGGGCGGGCATCTCCTCGCCGCGCCTGAGGGGCGGCTGTACGGAATCGACCACGGGGTCACGTTCAACACCGAGAACAAGCTGCGGACCCTGCTGTGGGGCTGGGCGGGGGAGCCGCTGCCCTCGTGGGCGCTGACCGTGCTGACCGGCCTCGCGTCCTCGCTCGCGCCCGACGGGCCGCTGTCCGCACGCCTGGCCGAGCTCCTCACCCCGGCCGAGGTCGACGCGACCCGCGCGCGGGTCTGGGCCCTGCTGCGCTCGGGCGTGCACCCGGTCCCGGAGGGGGAGTGGCCCGCCATCCCTTGGCCGCCGATCTAGCCCTCCGGCAAACCCGGCCGTTCCCGCAAACCCAGCCCGTCCCCGCAAACCCAGCCCGGCCGGGCAAACCCAGCCCGGCCGGGCAACCCGGCCCGTCCGCAAACCCAGCCCGCCGGCGTTTGAGGCGGTCTCTCTCAGCCCCTGCGGCGCTTGAGCAGATCCGAACGAAGTTCGGATGCGGGGCCCCGGGGGCGAGCCCCCGAAAGCGCAAGACCGCGGATCCGGTCAAGATCGAGGACCGGTTCGGACAGGGAACACCCCTCCGGTTACGCTCAAGGAATGCATGCCTGGCCCGCTTCCGAGGTCCCCGCCCTGCCCGGCAAGGGCCGCGACCTCAGGATTCACGACACCGCGACCGGAGGGCTCATCCCCCTCGACCCCGGTCCCGTCGCCCGTATCTACGTCTGCGGCATCACGCCGTACGACGCGACCCACATGGGTCACGCGGCGACCTACAACGCGTTCGACCTCGTGCAGCGCGTGTGGCTCGACACGAAGCGGCAAGTCATCTACGTGCAGAACGTGACGGATGTCGACGACCCGCTGCTCGAGCGCGCGCTGCGCGACGGCGAGGACTGGGTCGGGCTCGCGGAGCGCGAGACCGCGCTGTTCCGCGAGGACATGACCGCGCTGCGGATGCTTCCGCCGCAGCACTACATCGGTGCGGTCGAGGCCATACCCGGCATCGTTCCGCTCGTGGAACGGCTGCGGGACATGGGCGCGGCCTATGAGCTCGAAGGCGACATCTACTTCTCGGTCGAATCCGACGACAACTTCGGCAAGGTCTCGAACCTCGACGCAGCCGCCATGAAGCTGCTCTCCGCCGAACGCGGCGGCGACCCCGAGCGGCCCGGCAAGAAGAACCCGCTCGACCCGATGCTGTGGATGGCCGCCCGCGAGGGCGAGCCGAGCTGGGACGGCGGTTCGCTCGGCGCCGGACGGCCCGGCTGGCACATCGAGTGCGTGGCCATCGCGCTCGACCACCTCGGCATGGGCTTCGACGTCCAGGGCGGCGGCTCCGACCTGGCCTTCCCGCACCACGAGATGGGCGCCTCGCACGCACAGGTGCTGACCGGCGAGTTCCCCATGGCCAAGGCGTATGTGCACGCCGGCATGGTCGGCCTGAACGGCGCGAAGATGTCCAAGTCCAAGGGCAACCTCGTGTTCGTCAGCACGCTGCGCCGCGACGGTGTGGACCCCGCGGCCATCCGGCTCGCGCTGCTCTCGCACCACTACCGGGCCGACTGGGAGTGGACCGACCAGGTGCTCGCCGACGCCGTGGCCCGCCTCGGCCGCTGGCGCGCGGCCGTCTCGCGCCCCGACGGACCGGCCGCCGAGGCACTCGTCGAGGAGATCCGCGAGGCCCTGTCGAACGACCTCGACGCCCCCTCCGCGCTCGAGGCCGTGGACCGCTGGGCCGAGCTGCAGAGCTCGACCGGCGGTACGGACGAGGGTGCGCCGGGGCTCGTATCGCGGGCCGTGGACGCGCTGTTGGGCGTGGCTCTCTAGGCGGTACCGAGAACCGCAGATCCACGAGGAAGGCCGCTTCGGAAAGTCCAGAAGCGGCCTTTCTCAGTCCATGGTGGCGCCTGTGCGCAGCTGCTACACACGCGCCATGAGATCTCCAAAGTGGTTCAGGGGAACGGCAGTTGCCGCCCTGTTGGGGTTGTTCGCAGTGCTCGCCGGGCCCGGCGGCGGGCAGACCGTGCAGGCCGAGCCCGCGGACACCACCGTCGGCGACATCACCGGCTTCGAGGCCGACGGGGCCGTCTACCGCCTGGCCGCAGGAGCCGCCGAGGCCCGCGTCTCCTTCGTGACGGCCGAGACCTTCCGTATCGAACTCGCGCCGGACGGAAGGTTCACCGACCCCACCGGCACCGACATCGTCCTGCCGCAGGGCACCCCGCCCGCCACCAAGTGGCGCGACAGGGGTGACCGCTACGAGCTCTCCACGTCCCAAGTCACCTTGCGCGCCTACAAGAAGCCCCTGCGCTTCGCCCTGCACCGGGCCGACGGCAGCCAGGTCTGGGCGGAGACCAAGGGGCTCACCTGGAACGGCGAGCGCACCACGCAGAGCCTCGCGCGCGGCGCCGACGAGCAGTACTACGGCGCCGGAATGCAGAACGGCCGCGGCAACACCTCGCACCGCGGCAGGGCCGTCGAGGTCGGCGTCGACTACAACTGGGAGGACGGGGGCCACCCCAACTCCGTCCCGTTCTACCTGTCTTCGTCGGGATACGGCGTCTACCGCAACACGTACGCCCCGAACACGTACTCCTTCGCCGACCCCGTCACGGCCTCGGCGAAGGAACAGCGCTTCGACGCCTACTACTTCACCGGCGAGGGCGCGGACGGTGCGAAGGACGTCATCGGCTCCTACACCCGGCTGACCGGGAAGCCGTTCCTGCCGCCGATCTACGGTCTGGAGATCGGCGACGCCGACTGCTATCTGCACAACGCCAACCGCGGCGAACGGCACACCCTCGACGCCCTGAAGGTGGCCGACGGCTATCTCGAGCACGACATGCCGAACGGCTGGATGCTCGTCAACGACGGCTACGGCTGCGGCTACGAGAACCTCGCCGAGACCGCCGACGGCCTGCAGGACCGCAAGATGCAGCTCGGCCTGTGGACCGAGGACGGTATCGACAAGCTCGCCGACCAGGTGAAGGCCGGACAGCGGGTGGCCAAGCTGGACGTCGCCTGGGTGGGCGAGGGCTACAAGTTCGCCCTCGACGGCTGCAAGGACGCGTACAAGGGCATCGAGGACCACAGCGATGCCCGCGGTTTCACCTGGGCACCCGAGAGCTGGTCGGGCGCGCAGCGCTGCGGTGTGCAGTGGTCCGGCGACCAGTCGGGCAGCTGGGAGAACATCCGCTTCCAGATCCCGACGTACGCCGGTGCCACCATGTCGGGTCTCGCCTACACCACGGGAGACGTGGACGGGATCTTCGGTGGCAGCCCCAAGACGTACACGCGTGATCTGCAGTGGAAGGCCTTCCTGCCGGCCCTCATGACGATGGACGGCTGGGCCGCGAGCGACAAGCAGCCCTTCCGGTACGGGGAGCCGTACACCTCGATCAACCGCAAGTACCTCAAGCTCAAGGAGTCCTTGCTGCCCTACATGTACTCGTACGCGCACGAGGCCACGAGGACCGGCGTGGGGCCGGTCCGGCCGCTCGCGCTGGAGTACCCGGGGGATCCGAAGGCCGGGACGGACGCGGCCAAGTACGAGTTCCTGACCGGTGAGGACTTCCTCGTCGCACCCGTGTACCAGGACTCCACCGTGCGTGACGGCATCTATCTGCCGAAGGGAACCTGGATCGACTACTGGAGCGGGCGTGTGCACCAGGGCCCGGTCACGCTGGACGGCTACAGCGCGCCGCTGGACACGCTGCCGCTGTTCGTACGGGCCGGGGCCTCGGTTCCGATGTGGCCCGGCATCCGCTCGTATCAGGACCGCACGGCCGATTCGCCGCTCGCCTGGGATGTCTATCCGCAGGGCAGGTCCTCCTTCACGCTGTACGAGGACGACGGCGTGACGCGGGAGCACCGCGCCGGGAAGTACGCCACCCAGCGCGCGGAGGTCGACGCCCCGCGCCAGGGCGCCGGTGAGGTGTCCGTGCGGATCGGGGCGAGCGAGGGCGAGTTCGGCGGAAAGCAGCGCAGCCGCCCGTACCGCTTCACCGTGCACACCGGGGACGCGCCGAGCCGAGTGGAGCTCGACGACCGCGGGCTGCCGCGGCTGGCGTCGAAAGCCGCGTTCGACACGGCGGCCGAGGGCTGGTGGTACGACCGGGACGACCGCGGTGGCGTGGTCCAGGTCAAGACCGCGAAGCTGCGGACCGACCGGGCCTTCGAGCTCGAACTCGAGGACACCAGCGCGGTCGGCGGTGCGGTGCCCGGCGCCCAGGCCGCTCTCGCGGCGCCTGTGGAACAGGAGTTGGGTGCCGGGGTGGCCGGCAAGGTGTCCGTCGACGTCACGGCGGGCAGCCGGGACGCGACCGGGGTCCAGGTGGGCATCGAGGCGCCGGAGGGCTGGCAGGTGACCTCCGCACCGGTCGTCGACCGCATTCCCGCCGGCACGACCCGCCGGGTCGAGGTGGCCGTCACCCCGGACAAGGACGCGCGGCCCGGCGAGGCCTCGCTGACCGCCACCGCCCGCTACCGGGCGGCGGGCCAGGACCGCACCTCCGTACAGCGGTTCGCCGTGGCCGTGATGCCCCCGCCGCCGACCGCCGACGCCTGGGCGAGCGATCTGCCGTGGCTCAAGTCCACCAACGGCTGGGGCCCGCCGGAACGCGACCGCAGCAACGGCGAGTCCGGCGCCGAGGACGGCCGGGCGCTGACGCTGGCCGGGACCACGTACGAGAAGGGCATCGGCGCGCACGCCGACTCGGATATCGAGGTCTATCTCGGCGGCCGCTGCTCCAAGCTGACCGCCGACGTCGGCATCGACGACGAGATCAACGGCTATGGCGAGGTGGCCTTCTCGGTCGAGGCGGACGGCAAGGTCCTGTGGACCTCGCCGAAGGTGACCGGGGCTTCGGCGGCCGTGCCGGTGGACGTGGACCTGGCCGGCGCACGCCATGTCCATCTGCGGATCACGGATACGAACGGATCCAAGAGCGGTGATCACGGGGACTGGGCGGCGGCCAGGTTGCACTGCGCGTAGCGCCCGCGGGCCGGCACGACACGGTGCAGGGCGGGAAGCGCTTCCCGCCCTGCACCTCTGCGCGTACGTGGCCTACTTGTTGACCACGATCGCCTGGATCTGGTTCGGCGACTGGCTGTCGAAGAAACCGAGCACCTGGTGGCCCGCGATGAACGCGCGCTGCACCACGTCCTGGATCACCTGGCTGGGGTTGTGCAGCTCACGCCAGACGTTGTCGACCAGGAGGAACAGGATCGGCGGCTGGCCGGGGAGCGCGTCCACGACATCCCAGTAGCGGGTGGCGACGCCGCTCTGGATCGCCTGCGCCCCGATCTGGCCGGTCTGGCCCATCTGCTGCCCCATCTGCTGGAGCAGCTGCTGGATGTTCGGCTGCTGGCCGAGCTGCTGGAGCTGCTGCTGCAGCTGCGGCGGCATCTGCTGCTGGCCGGGCTGGCCGAACTGCCCGTACGGGGAGGACTGCTGGCCGAACCCCTGCTGGCCGTAACCCTGCTGGTTCTGCTGCTGCGGGGGCGCCGTGCTGGGTCCCTGCTGCTGCCCGAACTGCTGCTGGCCGTACTGCTGAGGGTTGAACTGCCCCTGGCCGTACCCCTGCTGGGGCTGCTGCCCGAAGCCTTGCTGCCCGTACCCCTGCTGGGGCTGCTGCCCGAACTGGCCGTACGGCGCCGACTGCTGGCCGAAGCCCTGCTGGCTCTGCTGCTGCGGGAACTGCTGCTGCTGTTGCTGCTGCGGAATCTGCTGCTGTCCGAACTGACCTTGCTGACTCATCTGCGGGGTGGTGCTCATGCGGGTGCCACCTTCCCTCGGTGATGGAGTGCGGTGATCGATGGATGTCGTCGGTGGATGCCGTTGTTGGATGCCGTCGTACGGGGACCGTGCGGTCTCAGCCGGTGACGACCAGGCCCACGATCTCGTCGTCCGCGTACCAGACACGGATGTCCGGTCGGCCGCCGGCGAAGGCGGAGTGCACCGCCTGGCGGACCTCCGGCGCCGGATGGTTGAGATTGCGCCAGGCGCCGGCCACGAACAGCCGGAGCCGGGGCGGGAGTTCACGGGGATAGGGGACCAGTTCGTCCCAGTACCGCTCGGCCTGGCCCGAGCCGATCGCCGACGGGAGCAGCCGGGTCAGCGCCGACTTGATGTCGGGCCGGTTGCCGATGCGCTGTGATGCGGGGCGGCCGGGCGCGTCCTGCTGGGGCGTGCCCGATGCACGCAGGACCTCACGCGCCTGCTGCGGGGACATGGGCGCCGACCCGGAGGCCTTCAGCATGCCCTGCAGCGAGGCGAGCGCTCCGGTCACCACCGGGGAGGCCGAAGAGGTGCCGGAGAACGTGTCGGTGTACCAGGCGATTTCCTCGGCACCGCCCTGCAGGTCACCGGGCCGGTTCCACGAGCCGCCGGTCGTGGTGGTCTCGCGGCCCCACCCCTGGGCGTCCACGCGCGCACCGTAGTTGGAGAACGCCAGACGGGAACGGTCGGGTCCGTGATCGCGGCCGTGGGTGCCGGGCGGCGGCGCGCCCGCACCGACCAGGACCGCGCCGGAGGGCTGGTTGGACGGATTGAAGGGGTTGCGCCACCACTCGGGGAACTCGTCCGGCCTGCGCTCGTACACCGCGTCGTCGAGCGACTCGGCACCGTTGCCCGCGGCCTCGACCACGATGACGCCCTTGGCGGTGGCCCAGCGGATCGCCGCATAGTCGTCCGGCCACCATTCGAGCGGGATGTAGCCGCGCTGGTCGTCGCGTGTCTCGTAGTCGAACTGCGGGCCCGGGCGGTGCAGTTCGATCAGGACGATATCGCCGTGCGTGAGCTTCTCGGCCGCCGCGTGGACGGCCGCGGCGGATCCGATGCCCTGGAAGGACGCGGCCGCGGTCACGGCCTCGGGCACGATCCCGGTGATCCCGCGCTGGTTGCGGTCGCCGCCGAGCACACCGAGCACGGCGGTGCCGTGGTTGCGCCAGGCGATGTCCTGCACAGGGGTGCCGACTACGACGCCGGCGAGCTTGGCCGACAGGTCTTCGTGGCCGAGCTGCCAGGCGCCTTCGACATCGATGATCGTGATGCCCTCGCCGCTGCCGCCGGGCCGCTGCCAGGCCCAGTGGGCGTCGATGCCCTCGGGGGCCGGACGCAGATACCCCTGGCGCGAGGTGAAGTCCGGTGTCTCGGGGGCGCCTTCCTTGAGGCGCTGACTCTCCTCGGTGGTCTGCCGTACGGGTCCGAGCGCCGCCGGTACGGCTCCGGGCTTGACGTATGCCGTATCGATCTCGGGCAGCGCGGCCATCCGCGACCGCAGCTCCTGGGCCCGCTCGCGGCCGCCGCGCACCCGGTAGAACAGGGTGAGATCGGGGCCCGGCTCCTGGATCTGCTGCGGGGAGACGGCGGCTTGGATGCGCTCTTCGTTGCCGAACAGCGGCTCCAGAGCCAGCTGTTCATCGCTGAGGAACATGTTGAGGGCGGATACATCGGCGCCGGCCGCCGAGCGCACCGAGGCCCCTTCGGCCCGCAGCCGGGCCTCGGGCCGTGCGACCACGATCAGTTCCTGCTCGGCGCCTCGATAGGTGAATCCCGCTCCGTCGGGTCCTGGCCCTGTGCTGCCCGGTCCCTGCGGCGGCTGTACCTGGTCGGTCATCGCTGTGCGCTCCCCTCGGACGAGTACTGCTGCGTACGTCGGGTGCTGCTCCGCGGTTCTCCGGAGCCCACCCTGCTACCGCTGCGCGGATCCGTCCACCCCCTGTCGTACCAACTGAGTTTGAAATCAAGTTGAATGGGGAACCCCCTGCAATTCGTCTTGAATCCGATGTCACGCCTCAATTCGGCCAAACCCTGCGGCGACAGACGTCATGTGATGGGGTATGAGCGACTGTTGACCGTTTCTGGCGACTTCTCCACGAGAGGATGCGCAATGGCATTCAGCAACAGACCGGGGCGCCCGTTAGCACGTCGGGGACTGCTCGGCGCGGGGGCGGCGCTCGGCGGCGCCGCACTCCTCGGAGGTCTCGGCTCCACGGCGCAGGCGGCCGAAACCCGTGACAAAGCCGCGTGGCCCCGGCAGTTCCCGCTGCCGAACGGTTTCCAGCCCGAGGGCGTCACCATCGGCCGCACTCCGCACGCCTACTTCGGCTCCATCGCCCACGGCGGCGTCTACCGCGTGGACCTGGCCACCGGTCGCGGCCGGACCGTCGTGCGAGGCCAGGGCGCGGACCACCCCACCATCGGGCTGAAGATCCTCGGCAGCGGCGATCTGCTCCTGTGCGGCGGCCCCAGCAGCGAGCTGCGGATCGCCGACCCGCGTACCGGCGCGCTGCGCACCCTCGCCACCGTGGACGGCATCTTCGTCAACGACGTCATCCCCACGCCGGGCGCCGCCTGGTTCACCGACTCTTTCAAGCCGCAGCTCTACCGTCTCGCCCTCGACCGGCACCAGCGGCCCGGCGCCGTGACGACCGTGCCGCTCTCGGGTGACTGGGTGCAGGGTCCGGACTTCACGGCCAACGGCATCGAGCGCACCCCGGACGGGTCGGCCCTGCTCGTGGTGAACGCCTATGCGGACGGCGGCACTTTGATGCGCGTGGATCCGCGTACCGGCCGTGCGGCGGCCGTCGATCTCGGCGGTGCGAAGATTCCCAACGGCGACGGACTGCTGCTCCTCGGCCGCACGCTCTACTGCGTGCAGCAACAGCAGAACGCCGTCGACGTGTTCGCCCTGAACAAGGCGGGCACACGCGGCCGGGCGATCGCCCGCATCACGGATCCGGAGAGGTTCCGCATCCCCACGACCGCGGCCGCCTGGGGCAACAGGCTCTATCTGCCCAACGCGCGCTTCGACGTGCCGGAGCCCGGCCCGGACACGACGTACGACGCGGTCGCGATCGACCAGGTCTGAGGGCGCATACGGACTTGCCGGACCAGCAGGACGGGGCGGCACCCACCAGGTGCCGCCCCGTACGTACGCCTGAGAGCTCCGCCGTATGCCCGAGAGCTCGGCCGCGGGACTCCGGGCTCAGTCCGACGCGTCCTCGCCGCCGGCTTCCTCGGTGTCGTCCTCCTCGGCCTTCTCGCCCGGCCGCGGCCCCTGGTCCGCCGGCGGATAGGGCGGCTTCGTGCGGTCGTGCGGGGTGTCCCTGTCCCGCAGGAACTGGCCCTCGCCCCCCTCGGTCGCATGCCCGGGACCACCGTCCCGCCGCCGGAGATAGCGCTCGAACTCCCGCGCGATCGCCTCGCCGGACGCCTCGGGAAGCTCGGCGGTGTCCCGGGCTTCCTCCAGCGTCTGTACGTATTCGGCGACTTCGCTGTCCTCCGCGGCCAGCTGGTCCACGCCGAGCTGCCAGGCGCGGGCGTCCTCGGGCAGTTCACCGAGCGGGATCCTGAGGTCGATCAGGTCCTCGAGACGGTTGAGCAGCGCCAGGGTGGCCTTGGGGTTCGGGGGCTGCGACACATAGTGCGGAACGGCCGCCCACAGCGAGACCGCGGGAACGCCCGCGTGCGTGCAGGCCTCCTGCAGGACGCCGACGATGCCGGTGGGACCCTCGTAACGGGTCTCCTCCAGGTTCATGGAGCGAGCCAGATCCGCGTCCGAGGTCACCCCGCTGACCGGCACGGGCCGGGTGTGCGGGGTGTCACCGAGCAACGCGCCCAGGATGACGACGAGTTCGACGCCCAGCTCATGGGCGAAGCCGAGCAGTTCGTTGCAGAACGAGCGCCAGCGCATGGACGGTTCGATGCCGCGGACGAGCACCAGGTCGCGCGGCTTGGCACCGCCGACGCGGACCACCGAGAGCCGGGTCGTCGGCCAGGTGATCTTGCGGGTGCCGCCGTCGAGCCAGACGGTGGGGCGGTTGACCTGGAAGTCGTAGTAGTCCTCGGCGTCGAGCGCGGCGAAGACCTCGCCCTTCCACTCCTTGTCGAGGTGCGCGACCGCGGTGGAGGCGGCGTCGCCGGCGTCGTTCCAGCCCTCGAACGCGGCCACCATGACCGGGTCGACCAGCTCGGGAACCCCTTCGAGCTCGATCACCCAGCGCCTCCTTCCGACGTTCCTCTTTGCACGCCCCAACCTTACGGCTTGTACGGGGGCCTTCCGCAGCCCCCTTGCACGGCCCTGGTGTGGTGTGGTCAGGGTGAGGGGAGTTTGTCTTGGGGACATCACCTCCAAACCACCACCTCGGAATTCATCCGAGCTGTAACCCGTAAGTTGCGTCAGAACTCTGGACGACCCCCGTTCCAAGGGCTATACATCGGATGTCCAGCAAAGATCCGATGTCAGGTGCGACGTTACGGGGGCGTGCATGAGCGAGAGCGTCACCGGCTTCGAGGTGGAGGACATACGCTTCCCGACCTCGCTGCAGCTCGACGGCTCCGACGCCATGAACCCCGACCCCGACTACTCGGCCGCGTATCTGGTGATCCGTACCGGCACCGGAGCCGAGGGCCATGGTTTCTGCTTCACCATCGGCCGCGGGAACGATGTCATGGCGGCCGCCATCCAGTCCCTGCGCCCGTATCTCATCGGCCGCCCGGCACCACGGGACGCGGCGGATCTGGCCGCGCTGCACCGCGAACTCACCCATGATTCACAGCTGCGCTGGCTCGGCCCCGAGAAGGGCGTCATGCATATGGCGGCCGGCGCCGTCGTCAACGCGGCCTGGGACCTGGCCGCCAAGCGAGCGGGCCTGCCCGTCTGGGAGTTCCTCGCCGCCATGAGCCCCGAAGAGCTCGTCTCGCTCGTGGACTTCCGGTACTTGAGCGATGCCCTGACCCCCGACGAGGCCCTCGGCATCCTGCGCGCCGCCGAACCCGGCAGACGGGAGAGAGCGGACCGGCTGCGGGCCGCGGGCTATCCCGCGTACACCACATCGGCCGGCTGGCTCGGCTATGACGACGCCAAGCTGGTGCGGCTCGCCAAGGAGGCCGTCGCCGAGGGGTTCGAGCAGATCAAGCTGAAGGTCGGCGAGAACCTGGCCGACGATCTGCGCCGGATGCGGCTGGCCCGCGAGGCGGTCGGCCCGACCGTACGGATCGCCGTCGACGCCAACCAGCGCTGGGACGTGGCCGACGCCGTCCGGTGGATGGAGGCGCTCGCACCGTTCGATCCGCACTGGATCGAGGAGCCGACCAGCCCCGACGACATCCTCGGCCACGCCGCCGTACGCGCCGGGCAGCCGGTGAAGGTCGCCACCGGTGAACACATCGCCAACCGCGTGGTGTTCAAACAGCTCCTGCAGGCCGGCGCCGTCGACTTCGTCCAGATCGACGCCGCCCGGGTCTCGGGCGTGAACGAGAACCTCGCCATCCTGCTGCTCGCCGCCAAGTTCGGGGTGCCGGTCTGCCCGCACGCCGGCGGGGTCGGACTGTGCGAACTCGTCCAGCATCTCGCCATGTTCGACTACGTGGCGGTCTCCGGCTCCCTCGAAGGCCGGGTCATCGAGTACGTGGACCATCTGCACGAGCACTTCACGCACCCCGCGGTCGTCGCATCGGGTCGCTACCAGGCACCCGCCGCACCGGGCTTCTCCGCCCGGATGCACCCCGAGTCGATCGCCGCCCACCGCTATCCCGACGGGCCGGTCTGGCGGCCTGGCACCCCAGGGAGGACCTCATGAGATTCCGTACGACGAGTGCGGCGCTGGCCGCCGCACTGATAGCCGTCTCTGCGCTGTCGGCCTGCAACCGGGACTCCACGGACGGCGCGGGAGGAGGCGGCGGCAAGGTCGGGATCGATCTGCCGCGCAGCGACACCGACTTCTGGAACTCCTACCAGCAGTACATGGAGAAGGGCGTCAAGGCGGAGAAGCTCGGCCATCTGCCGTTCACCAACTCGCAGAACGACATCGGCAAGCTCGCCGCCAACGTCCAGACCTTCCAGGACCAGGGCGCCAAAGCCGTGATCATGGCGCCGCAGGACACCGGAGCGGTCGCCGAGACCCTCAACAGCCTTGCCGAGAAGGACATCCCGGCCATCAGCGTCGACACCCGGCCCGACCAGGGCGACGTCTACATGGTCGTACGCGCCGACAACCGCGCGTACGGCGAACAGGCCTGCAAGTACCTCGGCGAACAGCTCAAGGGCAAGGGCAAGGTCGTGGAGTTCCAGGGCGACCTGGCCTCCATCAACGGCCGTGACCGCTCCGAGGCGTTCAAGGAGTGCATGGACAAGAACTACCCGGACATCAAGGTGTTCGAGCTGGCCACCGAGTGGAAGGGCGAGGTCGCCTCGGCCAAGCTGCAGACCACGATGGCCGCCCACCCGGACATCGACGGGATCTACATGCAGGCCGGCGGCGCGTTCCTCGAGCCCACCCTCGCGCTCCTGGAGCAGAAGAAGCGGCTCGTCCCGAGGGGCGAGAAGGGCCACATCACGATCATCTCCAATGACGGCATCCCGCAGGAGCTGGACGCCATCCGCAAGGGGACGATCGACGCGACCGTCTCCCAGCCGGCCGACCTCTACGCCAACATCGCGCTGTACTGGGCGAAGAAGGCCCTGGAGGGGGAGAAGGTCAAGGAGGGGCCCACCGACCACGACTCCACCGTCATCAAGATCCCCAACGGGTACGAGGACCAGCTTCCCGCGCCCCTGGTGACCAAGGAGAACGTGGACGACCCCAAGCTCTGGGCCAACCAGCTGGACAAGAAGTAGCCGAGATGACCGAGCAGTTGGATCTGTCACCCGCAGTCCGGGCGGAAGGCGTCGTCAAGCGCTTCGGGCCGACCCTGGCGCTCGACGACGTCGGCCTCACCGTGCGCCCCGGCGAGTCCCACGCACTCGTCGGGCGCAACGGCGCGGGCAAGTCGACCCTGGTCAACGTACTGACCGGACTGCACAAGCCGGACGCGGGAACGGTCCGGTTCCACGGTGAACCGGCGCCTGAATACGGCAACATGGCGGCCTGGCAGTCCAAGGTCGCCTGCGTCTACCAGAAGTCGATGGTCGTACCCGAACTGACCGTCGCCGAGAATCTCTTCCTCAACCGCTTCGAGCCGGGCGAGCGCTACATCCGCTGGTCACGGCTGCGGCAGAAGGCACGGGAGCTGCTCGCCTCGTACGGCGTGGACGTGGACCCCGCGGCCAGGGCGAAGGATCTCGCGGTCGAGCAGCGGCAGTTCGTGGAGATCGCCAAGGCGCTGTCCTTCGGCGCCAAGCTCATCATCCTCGACGAGCCCACGGCCCAGCTCGACGCCCGCGGCATCCAGCGCCTCTACGCCAAGCTGCGCGAACTCCAGGCGCAGGGCGTGGCGTTCCTCTACATCTCGCACCACCTGCAGGAGGTCTACGACCTCTGCACCACCGTCACCGTCTACCGCGACGCCCGCCATGTGCTGACCGAGCAGGTCGCCGAGCTGTCCAAGGCGGATCTGGTCGAGGCGATGACGGGGGAGGGCAAGGGCGGCGCCTCCTCGTGGCATGCCGTCTCCGTGCACGGTTCGGACCATGCGGTGGGCGAGACGGTGCTGCGGACCGAACGGCTCGCCCTGGACGGCGAGTTCGAGCCGATCGACCTGTCCGTACGCTCCGGTGAGGTGGTCGGACTCGCGGGCGCGACGGCCAGCGGCAACACCGCACTGGGCGAAGTGCTCGCCGGCATGCGGAGCCCCACCTCGGGCGCGGTGAACGTGGCGGGCCGCGATGTCCGTACCGGCAGCGTGCCGCACGCCCTGGACGCGGGGATCGGCTACATCCCCGAGGACCGCCACCGCCAGGGCCTGGTGCTCGGCCGCAGCGTCGCCGAGAACGCCACGCTCACCGTGGCCGACCAGCTGGGGCCGTGGGGGACCGTACTGCCGTCCCGTACAAGGGAGTTCGCGGGCGGGATGATCGCCTCGCTCGACATCAAGACCCGCGGCCCCGAGCAGCTGGTGAGCGGCCTGTCCGGCGGCAATCAGCAGAAGGTCGTGGTCGCCCGCGCGCTCGCCCGCGACCCCAAGGTCCTGGTCGCGCTGCGGCCGACCGCGGGCGTCGACATCAAGTCCAAGGACGCGCTGCTCGGCGTGGTGCGGCGGGTCGCCGGCGAAGGCAGCGCGGCGGTGATCGTCTCCGACGAGCTCGACGATCTGCGGGTCTGCGACCGGGTGCTCGTCCTTTTCCACGGGCGGGTGGTCGCCTCGTACGACAGCGGGTGGAGCGACCGCGAACTGGTGGCCGCGATGGAGGGCGTGGGAGAGACCACGCCCACCGCCGACGGCGGGCAAGAGGGAACAGCCGGGACCTCCGGGAACAAGGAGCAGACGTCATGACCGAGACCTTGCAGCCCGTGCAGGTCGACGAGCCCAAATCCGGCGGCGGGGCGCGCAGTCGGCTCGATCTGATCCGGTGGAGCGACTTCTCGCTCGTGCCCGTGATCCTGGTCCTGATGGTGATCGGCTACATCGTCTCGCCGGTCTTCCTGACCTCCGACAACCTCATCAACGTCGTCCAGCAGTCGAGCGAGCTCTCGCTGCTCGTGCTCGGGCAGGCGCTGATCCTCATCGCCGGCCGGATGGACCTCTCGCTCGAATCGACCATCGGCATCGCGCCGGTGATCGCGATGTGGCTCGTCCTGCCCACCGAAGGCGGGCGGTTCGCGGGCCTCGAGTGGTTCCCGATCTGGACGGCCGTGCCGATCTGCCTCCTCGTCGGCGCGCTGATCGGCACGTTCAACGGCTTCATGATGCTGAAGCTGCACGTCAACGGGTTCATCGCGACTCTCGGCATGCTGACCATGCTGCGCGGTCTGCAGATCGGCATCACCGAGGGCAAGTCCATCACGGGAGTCCCGGAGTCCTTCCGGTACCTGGGCAAAGCCGACTGGATCGGCGTCCCCGCCTCGGTGTGGATCTGCCTCGCCCTGTTCGCCGTCGGCGGCGCCGCGCTCGCCTGGCTGCGGCACGGGCGCTCGTTGTACGCGATCGGCGGCAACCCCGAAGCCGCGCGTGCGGCCGGTATCCGGGTCGACCGGATCACCTGGATCGTGCTCGCCGTCGGCGGTGTACTCGCCGCCCTCGCCGGCATCCTCTACACCGGCCACTACGGCTCGGTCGCGGCGAACCAGGGCAACGGCTGGATCTTCCAGGTGTTCGCGGCCGCCGTGATCGGCGGGATCAGCCTCAAGGGCGGCCGGGGCACCTTGTTCGGCGCCCTCACCGGTGTGCTGACGCTGCAGCTCGTGGTGAATGTGATGACGCTCGGCGGGGTGCCCCAGCTGTGGAACCAGTTCCTCAACGGCGCGATCATCATCGTCGCCCTGATCATCTCCCGCTTCGCGAGCGGCGAGAAGCAGGACTGACCGCGCCGGCGCGGGTGCTCAAAGTGTGGTGCGCAGCCACTGCTCCACGCTCGCGATGTGGACGGTCGCCCAGGAACGGGCGGCCTCCGCGTCACGGTCCCGCAGCGAACCCAGGATCATCCGGTGCTCGTGCAGCGTGCGGCTGACCGCGTCCTCCTGGGTCAGCCCGCGCCAGACCCGGGCCCGGGTCGTGGGCCCGGACAGGCCGTCGAGCAGCGAGCAGAGCACCGAGTTGCCGGAGGCCTGCACGATGCCCCGGTGGAACTCCAGGTCGCACGCGACCAGCTCCTCCACCGAGGGCGCCGGGCCCAGCGCGTCCAACTGGGCGCTGAGCGCGTCCAGTTGATCGTCGTCGATCAGGGCGCTGGCCATCGCCGTCGCGGCCGGCTCCAGGATCCGGCGGACCGCGAGGAACTCCAGGACCGTGTCGTCGCGGTGGAAGTCCACGACGAAGCTGAGCGCTTCGAGCAGCAGCTGCGGGTCCAGGCTGGTGACATACGTACCGTCGCCCTGGCGGACGTCGAGGATGCGGATCAGCGACAGCGCCCGTACGGCCTCGCGCAGCGAGTTGCGGGACAGACCGAGCTCGGCGGCGAGCTCGCTCTCCTTGGGGAGGCGGTCTCCGGGGCGCAGTGCCCCGGAGACGATCATTCCCTTGATCTTCTCGATGGCCTCGTCGGTGACAGCCATGGCGCCCTCCCTGATACCTCCGATGTATCCGGCCATTATGGGGGCGCCGGGCCGCCGGGGAAGACGTTCTCGCAGATGAAGCGCTTGCCATGACTGTACGTGTGGCCTGCCGCGCACTCCGTGATCACCGGACGTACAGGTGTGAGGGACGGCCGCCGCGGCGACCGCCCCTCACATCCCCCGATTCCCCCGTGTTCCGGGGCCGCTCGGTCCTACTTGGCGTCGAGCAGCCCCTGGACCTTGCCCCGTACCTCGTCGGAGGCGAGACCGCGGATCGTCAGCGTCGTACGGCGGCGCAGCACGTCGTCCGCCGTCTCGGCCCACTCGTGATCACGGGCGTAGACGACCTGGGCCCAGATCTCCGGGGCGTCGGGGTGGATGCGCTGCGCGAGCTCCGGGCTCTCGTTGGCAAGGCGCGCGATGTCGAAGGCCAGCGAACCGTAGTGCGTGGCGAGGTGGCGGGCGGTGTCGGCGGCCATCCGCGGCCCCGGCGCCGGACCGTCGACGAGCAGCCGGTGGGCGACCGCGCGCGGGTTGGCGATGCCCGGCAGCGGCAGCTTCTTGGGCAGCCGGCCGACCGGCTCCAGGTCCTCGCCGAGGGGGTGGCCCGGCAGCTGCGCCAGCTTGTTCATCACGGTGCGGCCGATGTGCCGGAAGGTGGTCCACTTGCCGCCGGCCACCGACAGCATGCCGCCCTTGCCCTCCGTCACGACCGTCTCGCGCTTGGCCTTCGCGGTGTCGCCGGGACCGCCGGGCAGCACGCGCAGACCTGCGAAGGAGTACGTGATCAGATCGCGCGACAGCTGCTGGTCGCGGATGGAGAACGCGGCCTCGTCGAGGATCTGCTTGGTGTCCTGTTCGGTGACGGACACTTCGCGCGGATCACCCTCGTACACCTCGTCCGTGGTGCCGAGGAGCAGCATGTCCTCCCACGGCAGGGCGAAGGTGATGCGGTACTTGTCGATCGGTGTCGCGAGCGCGGCCTTCCACGGCGAGGTGCGCTTGAGCACCAGGTGCGCGCCCTTGGAGAGCCGGATGGAGGGCGCCGCGTTCGGGTCCTCGAGCGTGCGCAGGTGGTCGACCCAGGGGCCGGTCGCGTTGAGCACGAGCCGGGCGTCGACCCCGAACTCCGTACCGTCCAGGCGGTCCTTGAGCTCGGCGCCCGTGACCCGGCCGCGCGTGAAGCGAAGGCCGGTCACCTCGGCGTGGTTGAGCACCACGGCGCCCGAGTCCACGGCCGCGCGGACCGTCATCAGGGCCATGCGCGCGTCGTTCATCTGGTCGTCGCCGTACACGGCCACGGCCTTGAGGTTGTCGGTCCGCAGCTCCGGCACGTCCTGCGCGGCTTTGGACGGGCTCAGCAGATGCCCGACGCCGTCGCCGAACGCGGAGAGCGCGCTGTACGCGAAGACACCCGCGCCCAGCTTCGCCGCGCCGTGCGGACCGCCCTTGTAGACGGGCAGGTAGAAGGTCAGCGGGTTGGCGAGGTGCGGCGCCACCTGACGGGAGACCGCACGCCGCTCGAAGTGGTTCTCGGCGACCAGCTTCACCGCGCCGGTCTGCAGATAGCGCAGACCGCCGTGGAGCAGCTTGGACGAGGCCGAGGAGGTGGCGCCGGCGAAGTCGCCGGCGTCCACGAGCGCCACCCGCAGACCGGACTGCGCGGCATGCCACGCGGTGGAGATGCCCAGGATCCCGCCGCCGATGACCAGCAGGTCGTACGAGGCACGGCTCAGCTGCTCACGGGTCTCGGCGCGCCCGGGGTTGATGCCCGAGGCGGCGTGCGTCCCGAGCGAAGGGAGGCTCTGCAGGGTGGTGCTCATGGTCCAACTCCTCGTCGGCCGCGGCCGGTTGTCAAGACCGGCCGCGGTCCTCTCGTAAGGCCCGGTCAGGCCTCTGTGTTTCCCGGCCTGTCAGGCCTCGTCGTCATCCTCGACCCAGCCCATGGTCCGCTCCACGGCCTTGAGCCAGCTCTTGTACTCGCGGTCCCGCTGTTCGGCGGGCATCCGCGGGGTCCACTCCGCGGCGCGGCGCCAGTTGGCCCGCAGCGCGTCGGTGTCCGGCCAGTAGCCGACGGCGAGACCGGCGGCGTAGGCGGCACCGAGGCAGGTCGTCTCGGCCACCATCGGACGCACCACGGGGGCGTCCAGGAAGTCCGAAAGGGTCTGCATCAGCAGGTTGTTGGAGGTCATGCCGCCGTCGACCTTGAGCGCGCTCAGCTCGACACCGGAGTCCTTCGTCATGGCGTCGGTGATCTCACGGGTCTGCCAGGCGGTGGCCTCGAGGACGGCGCGCGCGATGTGCGCCTTCGTCACGTAGCGCGTGAGACCGGCGATCACACCGCGGGCGTCCGAGCGCCAGTACGGGGCGAACAGACCGGAGAAGGCCGGCACGAAGTACGCGCCACCGTTGTCCTCGACGGACGAGGCGAGGGTCTCGATCTCGGCGGCCGAGTTGATCAGACCCATCTGGTCGCGCATCCACTGCACCAGCGAACCGGTGACGGCGATCGAGCCCTCGAGCGCGTAGACGGGCTTCTGGTCGCCGATGCGGTAACCGACCGTCGTGAGCAGTCCGTTGTACGAGTTCACCGGCGTCTCACCGGTGTTCATCAGCATGAAGGTGCCGGTGCCGTACGTGGACTTGGCCTCGCCCTCGGCGAAGCAGGTCTGGCCGAACAGCGCCGCCTGCTGGTCACCCAGCGCGGAGGCGACCGGCACTCCCGCGAGCACGCCTTCCTTGGCGTGCCCGTACACCTCGGCGGAGGAGCGGATCTCCGGCAGCACCGCCGCCGGGATGTCCATCGAGTGCAGGATGCGCTCGTCCCAGGCCATGTCGTGCAGGTTCATCAGCATGGTGCGCGAGGCGTTGGTGACGTCCGTGACGTGCACACCGCCGTCCACGCCGCCCGTCAGGTTCCAGATGACCCAGGAGTCCATCGTGCCGAAGAGGATGTCGCCGGCCTCGGCGCGCTCGCGCAGACCCTCGACGTTGTCCAGCAGCCAGCGGACCTTCGGACCCGAGAAGTACGACGCGAGCGGCAGACCGGTCTCGCGGCGGAAACGGTCCTGACCGACGTTGCGGCCGAGTTCCTTGCACAGCGCGTCGGTGCGGGTGTCCTGCCACACGATCGCGTTGTGCACCGGCTCGCCGGTGTTCTTGTCCCACATCAGCGTGGTCTCACGCTGGTTGGTGATGCCGATCGCCTTCACGTCGGCGGAGGTGATGCCCGCCTTCGAGATGGCGCCCGCGACCACGGACTCGACGTTCGCCCAGATCTCCTTGGCGTCGTGCTCGACCCAGCCGGGCTTGGGGAAGATCTGCTCGTGCTCGCGCTGGTCGACGGAGACGATCCGGCCGTCCGTGTCGAAGACGATGCAGCGGCTCGAGGTCGTGCCCTGGTCGATGGCCGCGATGAACGGGCCTGCGGTGTGTGCGTCGGTCATTTCTGGTGCTCCAAGAAGTCTGTGTACGGCGGCTCTTGCGTCCTCGTGGGAGTCGGTCAGGCGAAGGCGAGCTTGTAGAGACCGCCCGCGATCACACCGCCGATGATCGGTCCTGCGACCGGGATCCAGGCGTACGACCAGTCCGAACCGCCCTTGTTGGGCAGCGGCAGGAGCGAATGGACGATGCGCGGGCCGAGGTCGCGGACCGGGTTGATGGCGTACCCGGTGGGACCGCCGAGCGAGAGACCGATGCCGACCACGACGAGCGCGGTGATCAGGCCGCCGAGCACGCCGAGGCCGTTGCCCTCGGCGTTGAGGCCCTGGGTGAGGATCGCCAGGACCAGGACGACCGTGGCGATGATCTCCGTGGCCAGGTTCTGTGCGACGTTACGGATCTCCGGGCCGGTGGAGAAGATGCCGAGGACCGGGCCGGGCGCGTCCTTGGAGGGCGCCTTGGCCGTGTCCTGTGCACCCGGGCCGCCGACGATCTCGCGGTCGGTCAGATGGGCCTGGAACTGTCCGTAGTACGTGACCCACACCAGGACCGCGCCGATCATGGCGCCGATCAGCTGCGAGAAGAGGTAGAGGGGAACGTCGCCCCACTCGGTGCCGCCCTCTATCGCCAGGCCGATCGTGACGGCCGGGTTGAGGTGGGCGCCCGAGACGCCTCCCGCGAGATACGCGCCGGTCAGCACGGCGAAGCCCCAGCCGAAGGTGATGGCGAGCCATCCGGCGTTGCGGGCCTTCGAGTGCTTGAGCGTGACGGCGGCACAGACACCGCCGCCGAGCAGGATGAGCACGGCGGTACCGATGGTCTCGCCGATGAAGATATCCGAGCTGGACACCCGCGACTCCTTTGTCCTTCGTCCAGGTGACTACCGGGCAGAGCCAGGTAGTTGGTTGCGGTGCTCGATCCGCGTTGTCACACCCTACCCCGTATTGCCGGTAGCTGTTCGACAATGCCGACCGATGAACGGAAGTCTTGTTCCCGTGTTTGCTCGACGTCAAGACTTGTGTGAAGGGAATCGCGATCGTTACGCGTGGGTGGTGACGGATGTGTGGGGGAGTGGATACGGGAGGTGAGCGGAAGCGCTCAGAACCTGCCCGCGCCCAGGTCGCGCGACACCGCGCGGGCGCAGTCCCGTACCGCCGCGATCAGCTCGTTGCGCAGCTCGCCGCCCTCGCAGACCCGCTCCACCGCGCCCGTGATGCCTACCGCGCCGACCGGCATCCGCCGCCGGTCGTGGATGGGCGCGGCCACCGAGGCCACGCCGTCCCAGGTCTCCTCGACATCGGCGGCCCAGCCGCGTGCGCGGGTCAGGTCGAGCACCGACTCGAAGTCGTCGAGCCCGGTGATCGTGCGCGGTGTGAACTCCTTGCGTTCCACCTCCACGACCTCGCTGTGCGCCACCGGGTCGTAGGCGGAGAGCACCTTCCCGAGCGCGGTCGAGTGCAGCGGATGCATGGCGCCGACCTCGAGCACCTGACGCGACTCGTCGGGCCGGAAGACGTGGTGCACGATCAGGACGCCCTGCTGGTGCAGTACGCCGAGGTAGACGCTCTCGCCGCTTGAGCGGGCCAGGTCGTCGGTCCACACCAGGGCGCGGGCGCGCAGCTCGTGGATGTCGAGGTAGCTGTTGCCCAGGCGCAGCAGCTCGGCGCCCAGCTGGTAGCGGCCGGAGGCGGCGTCCTGCTCGACGAAACCCTCGGCCTGCAGTGTGCGCAGGATCCCGTGTGCGGTGCCCTTGGCGAGACCCAGCGAGGAGGCGATGTCGGAGAGGCCGAGGCGCCGCTCGCCGCCGGCGAGCAGCCGCAGCATCGCGGCGGCGCGCTCGAGCGACTGGATGTTCTTCGCCATCGCTTAAAGCCTCCTGGTCGTTCGGCAATGCTGAACACTATCGGTCGTTGTCGACCTTGGCCTAATGGCGAGCACCGCAGATTTCGGTATCCGGCCGACATAGTGGCGGACGCCTGTACGACCCAGGGCCCCGCCCCGTCGTCCGTCCCCTGGGACGCCCCTCACCCCGGGACCTTGGTCCCGGCTACCCTGACCGGGTGCGCCCTCCGCCGGGAGGACGTAAAGCCGACAGCCGTCGCACTCCAGGGAGCAGATCCATGGCCTCGCAGCCGACGCCCACCCCGTCCGCAGGCACCCCGCAGGGACAAGCCGCCCGCATCGCAGCCCTCAGGGAAGCGCTCGCCACCCGTGTCGTGGTGGCCGACGGCGCGATGGGGACCATGCTCCAGGCGCAGGACCCGACCCTGGAGGACTTCCAGCAGCTCGAGGGCTGCAACGAGATCCTCAACATCACGCGCCCCGACATCGTGCGCTCGGTGCACGAGGAGTACTTCGCCGTCGGCGTCGACTGCGTGGAGACCAACACCTTCGGCGCCAACGCCACGGCCGCCAGCGAGTACGAGATCGCCGACCGGATCTTCGAGCTCTCCGAGGCGGGCGCCCGGATCGCCCGTGAGGTCGCCGACGAGTTCGGCGCCAAGGACGGCCGCCAGCGCTGGGTGCTCGGCTCGGTGGGTCCGGGTACGAAGCTGCCGACGCTCGGCCACACCACGTACACCTCGATCCGCGACGGCTACCAGCAGAACTCCGAGGGCCTGCTCGCCGGTGGCGCGGACGCCCTGATCGTGGAGACCACACAGGACCTGCTGCAGACCAAGGCCGGTCTGATCGGTGCCCGGCGCGCGATGGAGGCGTTCGGCATCGACGTCCCCCTCATCTGTTCGCTGGCCTTCGAGACCACAGGTGTGATGCTGCTCGGCTCCGAGATCGGCGCCGCGCTGACCGCCCTTGAGCCGCTCGGCATCGACCTGATCGGCCTCAACTGCTCGACCGGGCCCGCCGAGATGAGCGAGCACCTGCGCTATCTGGCCCGCCACTCCCGTACTCCGCTGATGTGCATGCCGAACGCCGGTCTGCCGATCCTGACCAAGGACGGCGCGTACTTCCCGCTGACCCCGCCGGAGATGGCGGACGCGCAGGAGACCTTCGTCAACGACTTCGGTCTCCAGCTGGTCGGCGGCTGCTGCGGCTCCACGCCCGAGCACCTGCGCCAGGTGGTCGAGCGCGTACGGGACATGACGCCGCCCGAGCGCAACCCGCAGCCCGAGCCGGGTGCCTCCTCGCTCTACCAGACGGTGCCGTTCCGCCAGGACGTCTCGTACATGGCGATCGGTGAGCGCACCAACGCCAACGGTTCGAAGAAGTTCCGCGAGGCCATGCTCGAAGGCCGCTGGGACGACTGCGTGGAGATGGCGCGCGACCAGATCCGCGAGGGCGCGCACATGCTCGACCTGTGCGTGGACTACGTGGGCCGCGACGGTGTCGCCGACATGCACGAGCTCGCGGGGCGTTTCGCCACCGCGTCCACGCTGCCGATCGTCCTCGACTCCACCGAAGTCCCCGTGATCCAGGCCGGTTTGGAGCACCTCGGCGGCCGCGCGGTCATCAACTCCGTGAACTACGAGGACGGTGACGGTCCCGAGTCCCGTTTCGCCAAGGTCACCAAGCTCGCGCAGGAGCACGGCTCCGCGCTGATCGCGCTGACCATCGACGAGGAGGGCCAGGCCCGCACCGTCGAGCACAAGGTCGCCATCGCCGAGCGGATCATCGACGACCTGACCGGCAACTACGGCATCCTCGAGTCGGACATCCTCATCGACACCCTGACCTTCACCATCTGTACGGGTCAGGAGGAATCCCGCAAGGACGGCATCGCCACCATCGAGGCGATCCGCGAGCTGAAGCGCCGCCACCCGGACGTACAGACCACGCTCGGCCTGTCCAATATCTCCTTCGGTCTCAACCCGGCCGCGCGCATCCTGCTCAACTCGGTCTTCCTCGACGAGTGCGTCAAGGCGGGCCTCGACTCGGCGATCGTGCACGCGTCAAAGATCCTGCCGATCGCGCGCTTCGACGACGAGCAGGTCAAGGTCGCGCTCGACCTGATCTACGACCGCCGTGCAGAGGATTACGACCCGCTGCAGAAGCTGATGCAGCTCTTCGAGGGCGCCACCACCAAGTCCCTCAAGGCCGGCAAGGCCGAGGAACTGGCCGCACTCCCGCTGGACGAGCGCCTCCAGCGCCGCATCATCGACGGCGAGAAGAACGGCCTCGAAGCCGACCTCGACGAGGCACTCGTCGACACCCCGGCCCTCGACATCGTCAACAACACGCTGCTCGAAGGCATGAAGGTGGTCGGCGAGCTGTTCGGCTCCGGCCAGATGCAGCTGCCGTTCGTGCTGCAGTCCGCCGAGGTCATGAAGACCGCGGTGGCCTACCTGGAGCCGCACATGGAGAAGGCCGAGGGGGAGGAGGGCAAGGGCACCATCGTGCTCGCCACCGTCCGCGGCGACGTCCATGACATCGGCAAGAACCTCGTCGACATCATCCTGACCAACAACGGCTACAACGTCGTCAACCTCGGTATCAAGCAGCCCGTTTCGGCGATTCTGGAGGCTGCGGAGGAGCACCGGGCCGACGTGATCGGCATGTCCGGTCTGCTCGTGAAGTCGACGGTGATCATGAAGGAGAACCTGGAGGAGCTCAACTCCCGCAAGCTCGCCGCCAAGTTCCCCGTGATCCTCGGCGGCGCGGCCCTGACCCGTGCGTATGTGGAACAGGACCTGCACGAGATCTACGAGGGCGAAGTCCGCTACGCCCGGGACGCGTTCGAGGGCCTGCGCCTGATGGACGCGCTGATCGGTGTGAAGCGCGGCGTGCCGGGCGCCGTTCTGCCCGAGCTGAAGCAGCGTCGGGTCAAGGCCACCGGCGCCCAGGTCGCCGAGCGCGAGCAGGAGGAGCCGCAGGGCCGTTCCGACGTCGCCGTAGACAACCCCGTGCCGGAGCCGCCCTTCTGGGGCACCCGCGTCATCAAGGGCATCCAGCTCAAGGAGTACGCCTCCTGGCTGGACGAGGGCGCGCTGTTCAAGGGCCAGTGGGGCCTCAAGCAGAACCGCAAGGGCGACGGACCCACGTACGAGGAGCTCGTCGAGACCGAGGGCCGGCCGCGGCTTCGCGGCTGGCTGGACGAGCTGCACACGAAGAACCTGCTCGAAGCGGCCGTCGTCTACGGCTACTTCCCCTGCGTCTCCAAGGGCGAGGACCTGATCCTCCTCGACGCGCAGGGCAACGAGCGCACCCGCTTCACCTTCCCGCGCCAGCGCCGCGGCCGCCGCCTGTGCCTCGCGGACTTCTTCCGCCCCGAGGACTCCGGCGAGATCGACGTCGTGGGACTGCAGGTGGTCACGGTCGGCTCGAAGATCGGCGAGGCCACGGCCGAGCTCTTCGAGTCCAACTCCTACCGCGACTACCTCGAACTGCACGGCCTGTCCGTGCAGTTGGCGGAGGCGCTCGCAGAGTACTGGCACGCGCGGGTCCGCTCCGAGCTCGGCTTCTCGGGCGAGGACCCCTCGGCGATGGAGGACATGTTCGCCCTGAAGTACCGGGGCGCCCGCTTCTCGCTCGGCTACGGGGCCTGCCCCGACCTCGAGGACCGCGCGAAGATCGCCCAGCTCCTCGAGCCCGAGCGGATCGGTGTGCACCTGAGCGAGGAGTTCCAGCTCCACCCCGAGCAGTCCACGGACGCCATCGTCATCCACCACCCGGAGGCCAAGTACTTCAACGCCCGCTAGGGCGTTCGGGGTACCGGGAAAGCCCCGCGAAGATCTCCCGCGCACTTCGCGCGGACGAGACGTACACTGGTCGGTCCAGTGCAGGCCGGTCGCCTTCACCAGCGGAAATCCCCGCGGGTCAAGGAGACCGGCCTTCTCGTCCCTTACGGAGGTGTGGCCGAATGACCAGTACGGTCCCCGCAGTCGGCACTCGTACGGCTCAAAGCGACAACCTGCAGGCCGTGCTGCTCGACATGGACGGCACTCTCGTGGACACCGAGGGCTTCTGGTGGGACGCCGAGGTCGAGGCGTTCGCGAAGCTCGGCCATGCCCTCGACGAGTCCTGGCGCGATGTGGTCGTGGGCGGGCCCATGAGCCGCAGCGCCGGGTTCCTCATCGAGGCCACCGGCGCCGACATCACGCTGCCCGAGCTGACCGTGCTGCTCAACGACGCGTTCGAGGACCGCATCAGCCGCGCCCTGCCGCTGATGCCCGGTGCCGCCCGGCTGCTCGCGGAGCTCTCCGCGCACGAGGTGCCCACGGCCCTCGTCTCGGCCTCGCATCGCCGCATCATCGACCGCGTACTCGAATCGCTCGGCGCGCACCACTTCGCCCTGACCGTGGCCGGAGACGAGGTGCAGCGCACCAAGCCGCACCCCGACCCGTACCTCCACGCGGCCGCCAGACTCGGCGCGGACCCCGCGCGCTGCGCCGTGGTCGAGGACACCGCCACGGGCGTCGCCGCGGCGGAGGCCGCCGGCTGCCGGGTCGTCGCGGTCCCCTCGGTCGCGCCGATCGCCCCGAGCCCCGGCCGTACGGTCGTCTCCTCGCTCGAAGAAGTCGACCTTCCCTTCCTGCGGGCATTGATCCGCCACTGATCCCACGGGCATTGATCCGTCACCGATCCGGCGGACATTGATCAGCCACTGATCGATTGACGGTTCCCGGCCACCGGCCGAAAACCCGGTACCCGCCGATTACGGGAATGCACCGGTCGTTCACCGAGCGTGCAGCGCCGAATGCGCGGGAAACGCAGCGCATTGGACCATGCATTTTCCGTGACCCGGGAACCGCTAATTCCCTTCTTGCGCAATCGAGTTGAGTGCGTGATGTTTATCACGTCGAGGTCCGTCGACAGGGGGTCGTGCTTGTGCTGCGACCGCCGTCGCCGGCGGCCTCGTCCTGGCGTTGTGTCCCGATTGATGGGTCGGTGCACGAAACATTCCGTACCCCGGATTTCAGTGTGTCGGCATCCGCTCCCGCTGCGTGATTACGCCCAACTCCGGGTCACTGCAACCGACCTGACCCCGCGGACTAATGTCTTCGCGAGAACCCAGTCGGGACCACTGAGAACACCGTCATTACCTCCATGCCCTGCGCACCCACCCCTTGGCGCAGGAGTCTTGGGATCGATCGTTGGAGTAACTCGCGCATGAACCGCAAGACACTGGTGCTGCCGGTCGCCATCGGCCTGCTCGCCCCTGTCCTCGCCGCCTGCGGCGGCAGTGACGGCGGCGGCGACAGCGACGATGCGATCGTCATCGGTACCACTGACGCGTTCGCCGCCACCTCCGACGCCCCCGCGCCGTTCGACCCCGCGTACGCGTATGACGCCGGCTCCTGGAACGTCCTGCGCCAGACCGTGCAGACGCTGATGATCGCCCCGCGCGGCGGTGGCGAGCCCGAACCCGAGGCCGCCGAGAGCTGCCGGTTCAGCGACAACATCAACAAGCGGTACGAGTGCACGCTGCGCGACGGCATGAAGTTCGCCAACGGCAACGCGCTGACCGCCGAGGACGTCAAGTTCTCCGTAGAGCGCACCCGCGCGCTCGGCGAAAGCCTTCCGGACGAGCAGAACAGCGGAGTGTCCTCGCTGCTCGCGGGCATCGACACCGTCGAAGCCGTGAGTGAGGACAAGGTGGTCTTCCACCTCAACGCCTCCGACGCCACGTTCCCGCACAAGCTCGCCACGCCCGCCGCCGGCATCATCGACGCCGAGACCTACGACGCGAAGAAGCTCCGCAACGGCTTCCAGGTCGACGCCTCGGGCCCGTACACCCTCGAGACCGAGACGAAGCAGGTCGAAGGCGCGGAAGAAGTCGTCAAGGCGGTCTTCACCAAGAACCCCAACTACAAGGGTTCGCTGAAGGTCAACAGCGACAAGCTCGAGATGCGGACCTTCACCCAGGCCTCGCAGATGAGCACCGCACTCAAGAGCGGCGACATCGACGTGATGGGCCGCACCATCGAGCCCGCGCAGATCAAGGACTTCTCGGCAGGCGCCGTCGAGGGCATCGAGCTCGTCGAGATGCCCGGCCTCGAGATCCGCTACCTCGGCTTCGACACCGACGCGCCGGTCGTCGGGGAGAAGGCCGTCCGCCAGGCCATGGCGCAGCTCGTCGACCGCGCCGCGATCGTCTCCGAGGTGTACGGCACGTCCGCGGAAGGGCTGTACTCCCTGGTGCCCAGCGGCATCACGGGGCACACCAACTCCTTCTTCAACAAGTACAGCGAGCCGGACAAGGCGAAGGCAGCCCGACTGCTCAGCAAGGCGGGCATCAAGACCCCGGTCGAGCTCACGCTGAACTACTCGACGGACAAGTACGGCGCGGTCACCAAGCAGGAGTTCGAAGTCCTGCGCGACCAGCTCAACGGCAGCGATCTCTTCGATGTGACCATCAAGGGAACGCCCTGGAAGACGTACAGGTCCGCCGAGCTCAAGGGCGAGTACGCGGTGTACGGCATGGGCTGGTTCCCTGACTTCCCCGACGCCGACAACTTCCTTGCGCCGTTCGTCGGCGAGGGCAACTTCCTCAACTCGCCCTACCAGAACAGCAAGATCAACAACACGCTCATTCCGCAGTCCCGCCAGGAAGCCGACCGGCTCGCCGCCGGTGACTCGCTCAAGCAGATCCAGGACATCATCGCCGAGGACGTCCCGGTGCTCCCGCTGTGGCAGGGCAAGACCTACGTCGCCGCCCGCGACGACATCACCGGGGTGGAGTGGGTGCTCAACTCCTCCTCCAACATGCAGCTCTGGGAGCTCGGGCGCGGTATCGGCGAATAACGCCCGCACCCGCTCGGCCGACTGCCGACCATACGGGCACGCCCCTCGGGGCGTGCCCGGCTCAACACACCTCCGGGGAACCACCAGTGAACATACGTAAGTCCTGGCCTGCGCCGATCCTCGCGGCCGGGCTCGCCGCGGGCCTGCTGAGCGGTTGCGGTTCGGAGCAAGGATCCAGCGGCGGCGAAGACGGCGAGATCGTGGTCGGCATGTCCGACGACGTCCTCGCCACGGACCCGGCGTCCGGTTACGACCCGGGTTCCTGGCTGCTGTTCAACAACGTCTTCCAGTCGCTGCTCGCCTTCCCCAAGGGTGGTACGGAGCCGGAGCCGGAGGCCGCCGAGTCCTGCAAGTTCACTGACTCCGCGACCAAGGAGCTGACCTGCACGCTGCGCGACGGCCTGAAGTTCAGCAACGGCAACGAGCTGACCTCGAAGGACGTCAAGTACTCCTTCGACCGGACGCTGAACATCGACGACCCGGACGGTCCCGCCGTCATGTTCAGCTCGCTCGACAAGGTCACGACCCCAGACGCCAAGACGGTCGTGTTCCACCTCAAGGTCCCCGACGCGACCTTCCCCAGCAAGATCGCCTCCGGCGCCGGCTCGATCGTCGACCACCGCGAGTACCCCGCCGACAAGCTGCGCAAGGACGGCAAGGCGGTCGGCTCGGGCGCCTACACCCTCGACACGTACAACAAGAACGAGGCCGTGTTCAAGGTGAACGGCTCGTACAAGGGCAGCGCCGAGACCCACAACTCCGGTGTGACGCTGCGCTTCTTCCACGACGACCGCAAGAAGCTGAAGCAGGCGATGCTCGCCGGCGACATCGACATCGCCTACCGAGGCCTGTCGGCCGGCGACATCGCCGATCTCGAGAGCAGCACGGACGCCGAGGCCAAGGCCGAGGTCATCGAGGGCACCAGCGCCGAGGTCCAGCACATCGTCCTGAACATGAACGATCCGGTCGTCGGAAAGCTCGGCGTACGCAAGGCACTCGCGTACCTGATCGACCGCGAGAAGCTGGTCTCCGACGTGCACGACCAGACCGCCTCGGCGCTGTACTCGATCATCCCGGCGGGCATCGAAGCCCACAACACGGCGTTCTTCGACACCTACGGCGGCCGTCCGCAGCCCGACAAGGCGGCACAGGCGCTGCGCGACGAGGGCATCACCGGCAAGGTGAAGCTCACGCTGTGGGCCACCCCCTCGCGTTACGGCCCCGCCACCGTCGAGGAGTTCAAGGCGATCGCCGAGCAGCTCAACGCCAGCGGCCTGTTCGAGGCCGACGTGAAGTCGGTGCCCTTCGACCAGTACGAGAAGGACGTCGAGGCCGGCAAGTACGGCTTCTACGTGAAGGGCTGGGTCCCGGACTACCCGGACCCGGAGAACTTCACCCAGCCGTTCTTCGGCAAGGACAACGTCCTGATGAACAACTACACCAACGAGACGATCACCGGCGAGATCGTCCCGGGTACGGCCGCGCAGACCGACCGCACCGGCACCCAGGACCAGTTCCACCGGCTGCAGGACATCGTCGCCGACGAGATCCCGATCATCCCGCTGTGGCAGGGCAAGCAGTACGCCGTCGTCGGCGAGGAGATCTCCGGCGTGGAGTGGTGCCTGGACGCCTCGACGGTCTTCCGCTTCTGGGAGCTGCAGAAGGGCTGACCCCCCCGGGCACAGCAGTGAGGGCCGCCCCGATCCGGGGCGGCCCTCACCGCGTTGTTCCGTCGGTTACGCGAGCGCGGCTACTGCTGTCGCGGGTACGGCTACTGCGCACCCGGCCGTACGAGACCGCTCTCGTACGCGTACACGGCGGCCTGTACCCGGTCCCTGAGCCCCAGCTTGGTCAGCACATGGCCGACGTGAGTCTTCACGGTGGTCTCGCTGACGAACAGGTCGGCCGCGATCTCGGCATTCGACAGACCGCGCGCCACCAGCTTGAGCACCTCGACCTCACGCTCGGTCAGGGTGTTCAGCGTGTCCGGCACGGGCTCCTCGCCGGACGGCAGGTGATCGGCGTACTTGTCGAGCAGCCGGCGCGTGATGCTCGGCGCGAGCATCGCCTCGCCGGCCGCGACCACCCGGATCGCCTGCACCAGCTCATGGGCCGGGGCGTCCTTGAGCAGAAAGCCGCTCGCGCCCGCCTTCAGCGCCTCCACCACGTACTCGTCCAGATCGAAGGTCGTGAGCACGAGGACCTTCGCCGGACCGTCCCGCTCGGGCCCGGTGATCTGCCGGGTCGCCTCGACACCGTCCATCCGCGGCATCCGGATGTCCATCAGCACGACATCGGGCTGCAGCGCACGCACCTGGTCGAGCGCCTGCAGACCGTCCCCGGCCTCGCCGACGACCGCGAGATCCTGCTCGGCCTCCAGAATCATCCGGAACCCGGTGCGCAGCAGCGGCTGGTCGTCGACCAGCAGGACGCGGATCGCCACGGCATATCTCCTTCGCTCGGCGCCGCCAAGCCCTCGCGACGAGGACTAGACCGGCCCCATTGTGCCTTGAGCGTCCCCGGCAGGACGCGGCGGCCTGATCTCCTGAGCGTCCTCGGCGGCGCGCGACGGCCTGATCTGCAGCGGGTACGGCGGGGGAGTGCCCCCGAATTCCGGACACACCGCCTGGTGGTCGCACCAGCCGCACAGCTTGCTGGGCCGCGGCCGCCACTCGCCGGTCTCGGTGGCCTCGCGGATCGCCTCCCACAGCGCGTGCAGCTTGCGCTCCACCCGCTCCAGATCGGCCATCACCGGGTCGTACGTCAGCACATCACCGCTGCCGAGGTAGACGAGCTGCAGCCGGCGCGGGATCACGCCCTTGAGACGCCACACCACGAGGGCGTAGAACTTCATCTGGAACAGCGCACCGTCCGCATACTCCGCCCGCGGCGCCTTGCCGGTCTTGTAGTCGACGATCCGCACCTCGCCGCTGGGCGCGACGTCCACGCGGTCGATGATGCCGCGCAGCTTCAGACCCGAGTCCAGGCTGGCCTCGACGAACAGCTCACGCTCGGCCGGCTCCAGACGGGTGGGGTCCTCGAGAGTGAACCAGCGCTCGACCAGCGTCTCCGCCTCGGTGAGCCACTGGGCGAGCTGATCACCCGCGGTCCGCTCGTCGCTGTCCTTGAACAGCTCGGCCAGCTCCGGCTTGGACTCCTTGAGCCGGTCCCACTGCCCGGGCACGAGCGACTTGGCGCGCGGCGCGGTCCGCTCGGCGGCAGGGGCGTCGAAGAGACGCTCGAGGACGGCATGCACCAGGGTGCCGCGGGTGGCGGCCGGGCTCGGCTTCTCGGGCAGCTTGTCGATGACCCGGAAGCGGTAGAGCAGCGGGCACTGCATGAAGTCGCTTGCCCGTGAAGGCGAAAGCGACACGGGGGGCGTGGCCCTCACCCCGCCGGCGGGGCCGGCGACGGTCGCTGCGGCCTCGCCGGCCTCGGTGCTGTTGTCCATGGAGAAGACCCTACGGCCCGTGACCGACAACGGACGCATACCATCGACGGCAGACCGTACGGCACCGCATGATCGTGAGAGAGTGACGCACGCGCAACGCCCCGTCGACACCTGCCTGTCGAGCCGGTGCGGCGCACGCGGGACGGCGGCACGGACGGCCTCGCAGAGACGTTGGACGACGGGTACCACGGGCACGACGGGGACTGAAGGGGCGCACAGTGGACGAGAGCGGCGCGAGCGGACTGCCGCGGACCGGCGGCGGGGACAGCGGCCCGACGTCCGAGAGGGACGCCTCGGTGACGCCCGCCGAGCCGGAACGCACCAACTCCGCGAAGCCCACGGCGCAGGCCGGACAGCCCGAACGCACCGAAGCCGACGCCCCCGCTCCGGACAAGGCATCCGCGCCCGCAAAGGCCGACAACGCCGACAACGCCGACAAGTACAACGAGTCGGGGAGCGGCGCCGCGCAACAGAACCAGGACAGCGGCGCGGCACAGGACAACAAGGACAGCGCCACCCCGCAGGAAAAGAAGGCCCCAGGCGGCGGCCTCCTCATGGGCCGCATCTTCGGCGTACCCATCTATGTCGCACCCAGCTGGTTCCTCGTCGCCGCCCTGATCACCTGGGTCTTCGGCAACCAGCTCGACCGCGTCCTGCCCGAACTCGGCGGCGCCCGCTACCTGGTCTCCCTCTTCTTCGCCGTCGCCTTCTACGGCTCGGTGCTCGTCCACGAGCTCGCCCACACCGTCGCCGCGCTCCGCTTCAAGCTCCCGGTGCGCAAGATCCAGCTGCAGTTCTTCGGCGGTGTCTCGGAGATCGAGAAGGAGTCCGAGACCCCGGGCCGCGAGTTCGTGCTGGCCTTCGTCGGCCCGCTGCTCTCCCTCGTCCTGGCCGCCGTCTTCTACGGCGGGATGCAGGCCGTCGAACCCGGCACCGTCCCCGGCGTCCTGATGGCCGGCCTGATGATCTCGAACCTGATCGTGGCCGCCTTCAACCTGCTGCCCGGTCTCCCGCTGGACGGCGGCCGGATGCTGCGCGCCGTCGTCTGGAAGATCACCGGCAAGCCCATGAGCGGCACGGTCGCCGCCGCCTGGGTCGGCCGCGCGCTCGCCGTCTCCGTACTGATCGGCCTGCCGCTGCTCACCCAGTCCGGCGTCCTCGGCGCCGAGGCCACCGACTCCGTCGGCATGGACACGGTCATGGACGCGCTGCTCGCCGCGATCCTGGCCGCGATCATCTGGACCGGCGCCGGCAACAGCCTGCGCATGGCCCGCCTCCGCGAGCGTCTGCCCGACCTGCGCGCCCGTACGCTCACCCGCCGCGCCGTCCCCGTCGAGTCCGCGACGCCGCTCTCCGAGGCCCTGCGCCGCGCCAACGACGCGGGCGCCCGCGCTCTCGTCGTCGTCAACGGCCACGGCGATCCCGTCGCCGTCGTACGGGAGGCGGCCATCGTCGGCGTCCCCGAACACCGCCGCCCGTGGGTCCCGGTCAGCGGTCTGGCCCAGGACCTCACCGAGGGCATGAAGGTCTCGGCGGAGCTGTCCGGCGAGGAGCTCCTCGACACGCTCCGCGCCACCCCGGCCACCGAGTACCTGGTCGTCGAGAAGACCGGCGAGATCTACGGAGTCCTGTCGACCTCGGACGTGGAGCGCGCCTTCGTGAAGGCTATGGACCGCACCGGCTGAGCTCCGCAGGGCCTTCCCGGCCGTGGTGAGCGGGCCCCGTCACGGCCGGTAGGCTGTTCACATGTCCGAACCGACCGGTGCCGCCCGCCGACGCGGGCCCTTCAAGGTCGGGGACCAGGTACAGCTGACCGACCCCAAGGGCCGCCACTACACGTTCACGCTCGAAGAGGGAAAGAACTTCCACACCCACAAGGGTTCCTTTCCTCACGACGAGCTGATCGGCGCTCCCGAGGGCAGCGTTGTCCGCACCACCGGCAACGTCGCCTACCTCGCGCTGCGCCCCCTGCTCCCCGACTATGTCCTGTCCATGCCCCGCGGCGCCGCCGTGGTCTACCCGAAGGACGCGGGCCAGATCCTCGCCTTCGCCGACATCTTCCCCGGCGCCCGCGTCGTCGAGGCCGGTGTCGGCTCGGGCTCGCTCAGCAGCTTCCTGCTGCGCGCCATCGGCGATCAGGGCATGCTGCACAGTTACGAGCGCCGCGAGGACTTCGCCGAGATCGCGAAGGCGAACGTGGAGCGCTACTTCGGCGGTGAGCACCCCGCCTGGCAGCTCACTGTCGGCGACCTCCAGGACCACCTGTCCGACACCGACGTCGACCGCGTCATTCTCGACATGCTCGCCCCCTGGGAGTGCCTGGACGTCGTCAAGAAGGCGCTCGTCCCCGGCGGCATCCTGTGCTGCTACGTGGCCACCACCACGCAGCTCGCCCGCACCGTCGAGTCCATCCGCGAGATCGGCTGCTTCAACGAGCCGACCTCGTGGGAGTCGATGATCCGCAACTGGCACGTGGAGGGCCTCGCCGTCCGCCCCGACCACCGGATGATCGGCCACACCGGCTTCCTGCTCACCGCCCGCCGCCTCGCGGACGGCGTCGAGCCGCCCATGCGCCGCCGCCGCCCCGCCAAGGGCGCGTACGGCGAGGACTACGACGGACCGAACGCCGAAGGCGGCTCCCGCGGCCGCTGAAGGCCTGCAAGGTCCCAACACATCGGCGCCGCCGCCGAGTTCCAGGAGTACGCAACGGAACTCGGCGGCGGCGCCGTCGTATTGACCCCGCCGCAGTGGCCGGGGCGGATCGACCGAGGCTCTGCGCGGCTATCGACCGAGGCTTCCACGCGGCTATTGACCGAGGTTTTACGCGCCCGCGCCGCACCCCGCCGTTCCGTACCTCTGTGAGGTGTGACACCATTCCGGACACCCCCACCGGCACAGCCCTCACAGGAGACACTCCTCGTGCAGCAGCACTCCGCCGTACCGGAGCTCGCCCACACCCGCACCAGTCCGATGCACTGGCTCGCCACCGCCGCGGCCCTCGCCGCCGTCGTCGGCGCCTCCTCGTTCTTCCAGCCCGAGGACGCCACCGCCGCCCAGGCCGGCCCGCCCTCGGTGGCCGCCCAGGCCGCCCCTGACCCCACCACGGCGACGATCCCGATGAACTGCGCGGGAGAGCGCCCCCAGATCCTCAAGCACGCCTCCGGGGACCTCGACGGCGACGGCAGACCCGAGACGGTCGCCGTGGCCCGCTGCGTCGCCGGTTCCGGCACCCCGCCGAGCGGTGTCTACGTCCTCACCCGGCCCGCCTCCGGCAAGCCCCGCGTCGTCGCCACCCTGGTCGACCCGAAGGACAGACTGAGCGTCACCGACTTCGCCGTCACCAACGGCGTCGTCACCGCCACCCTGCTCGGCTACTCGTCCTCGGCCGTACCCCGCTGCTGCCCGGACAAGACCGAGAAGGCCAAGTGGCAGTGGCAGGACAGTGCGTTCGTCCGCTCCGAGCAGAGCGCCGCGGTCGGCGTCTGAGTCCCGTACGAGCAGGGCTCGACCCCGGACAAACCGGCACATAGAGCGAGCATCCCGATAAACGGCCGAAAACAAGGGCCCGTCCCCGCCGATCTCCGGCAGGTACGGGCCCTTTCGTCACGCTCAGAAGCCTTACGGCTACTCCGCGTCCGGGCCGAAGACTTCGACCTTGTCCGAAATGCGCCGTACATGAATGCAGTCGCCCGGACACTCCTTGGCCGAGTCGGCGACATCACGGATCAGCGGCAGCGGCACCCGCGTTGTCGCGCCCGGCTTCTGCAGGAGCTCGTCGTCCGAGTCCTTCACATACGCCAGTCCGTCGATGTCGAGCTCGAAGACCTCGGGCGCGTACTGCGCACAGATGCCGTCGCCGGTGCAGAGGTCCTGGTCGATCCAGACCTCGAGCTCCTCTCCGCCGTCGCTGGAGGGGGCCTCGTGCGTCACGGTCATGTCTCCTGCCATTTCTCCTGTCGAGCGGCCCAACACAGTGCAAGTCAGGCCAGGCCTGACGGGTGTTGAACGTTTCGACGATACAACCGCTCGCTTTTCGATGTTGTTCGGTGGGTAACAAGGTGGCGTGAGGGAGAACGCAAGGGTGAAGATCAGACACACCCCGGACGTCTTTGTGATCTAGGGGTTTCAATCAGTACCTGCCCAGGTAGGGTCAGGAAGCGTCCAGCTCCCCCCGGAGGAGGTGAGGACCGTGGCAGCCCACGACGACGACATGAACCGCGGCATCCGCCCGGCTCGAGGGTCCGATGACCCAGCCGGCCAGATTGCCTATCTCGAGCAGGAGATCGCCGTCCTGCGACGCAAGCTCGCCGACTCTCCGCGTCATACGAGGATTCTCGAAGAGCGGATCGTCGAGCTGCAGACCAGCCTGGCCGGAGTCTCCGCGCAGAACGAACGACTCGCCAACACGCTCCGCGAGGCCCGCGACCAGATCGTGGCCCTCAAGGAAGAAGTCGACCGGCTCGCACAGCCACCGGCCGGCTTCGGTGTCTTCCTCAGCGCCAATGAGGACGGCACCGCGGACATCTTCACCGGCGGCCGCAAGCTGCGCGTGAACGTCAGCCCCAGCGTCGACCTCGACGACCTGAGGCGCGGACAGGAGCTGATGCTCAACGAAGCGCTCAACGTGGTCGAGGCCATGGAGTTCGAGAGCGTCGGCGACATCGTCACCCTCAAGGAGATCCTCGAGGACGGCGAGCGGGCCCTCGTACAGGGCCACACCGACGAAGAGCGCGTGGTCCGCCTCGCCGAGCCCCTGCTCGACGTGGTCATCCGCCCCGGCGACGCCCTGCTCCTCGAACCACGCTCCGGATACGTCTACGAAGTCGTGCCCAAGAGCGAGGTCGAAGAACTGGTCCTCGAAGAGGTCCCGGACATCGGCTACGAGCAGATCGGCGGTCTGGGCAACCAGATCGAGATGATCCGCGACGCGGTCGAGCTCCCGTACCTCTACCCGGATCTGTTCCGCGAGCACGAACTGCGCCCGCCCAAGGGCGTCCTGCTCTACGGTCCGCCCGGCTGCGGAAAGACCCTCATCGCCAAGGCAGTCGCCAACTCCCTTGCCAAGAAGGTCGCCGAGGTCACCGGACAGGCCCAGGGCAAGTCGTTCTTCCTCAACATCAAGGGCCCCGAGCTCCTCAACAAGTACGTCGGCGAGACCGAGCGGCAGATCCGCCTCGTCTTCCAGCGTGCACGTGAGAAGGCCAGCGAAGGCACTCCCGTCATCGTCTTCTTCGACGAGATGGAGTCCCTGTTCCGCACCCGAGGCTCCGGCGTCAGCTCGGACGTGGAGAACACCATCGTCCCCCAGCTGCTCGCCGAGATCGACGGTGTCGAAGGCCTGGAGAACGTGGTCGTGATCGGCGCCTCCAACCGCGAGGACATGATCGACCCGGCCATCCTCCGACCCGGCCGGCTCGACGTGAAGATCAAGATCGAGCGTCCGGACGCCGAAGCGGCCAAGGACATCTTCGCCAAGTACCTCACCCAGCGCCTCCCGCTGCACGCCGACGACCTCGGCGAGCACGGCGGCGACAAGGGTTCCACGGTCGGCCGCATGATCCAGACCGCCGTGGAGCACATGTACGCCGAATCCGAGGAGAACCGCTTCCTCGAGGTCACGTACGCCAACGGCGACAAGGAAGTCCTGTACTTCAAGGACTTCAACTCCGGCGCCATGATCGAGAACATCGTCGGCCGCGCCAAGAAGATGGCCATCAAGGACTTCCTCGACAAGAACCAGAAGGGCCTCCGCGTCTCCCACCTCCTCCAGGCCTGCGTGGACGAGTTCAAGGAGAACGAGGACCTGCCCAACACCACCAACCCGGACGACTGGGCCCGCATCTCCGGCAAGAAGGGCGAGCGGATCGTCTACATCCGTACGCTCGTCACCGGAAAGCAGGGCGCGGACACCGGACGTTCCATCGACACGGTGGCCAACACCGGTCAGTACCTGTAAATGACAGGGCGGCTGCGGGTGCCCATCACGGGTACCCGCAGCCGACTGTTTTTCAGGACACCACCGGAGCACAGGCAATGACGCAATTGATCTCCCCACCAGCGCAAAGCCGTTCTAGGCTCTTCCGTACCGCCGAGTCGCGCAGTGCGGGGACGGGCACCGCACACGACCCGGAGAACCAGCGGTACTTGAGCGCCGCTCCCACAAGGGAGCGCCGCCGGGCAAGGAGGGCCGCATGACCGTACGGCGAGTAATGGGCATCGAGACCGAGTACGGGATCTCCGTGCCCGGGCACCCCAACGCCAATGCCATGCTCACCTCGTCCCAGATCGTCAACGCCTACGCGGCGGCGATGCACCGGGCGCGGCGCGCCCGCTGGGACTTCGAGGAGGAGAACCCGCTGCGCGACGCGCGAGGCTTCGACCTCGCCCGCGAGGCCGCCGACTCCAGCCAGCTCACGGACGAGGACATCGGCCTCGCCAACGTCATCCTCACCAACGGCGCACGCCTGTACGTCGATCACGCACACCCCGAATACAGCTCGCCCGAAGTCACCAACCCGCGCGACGCCGTCCTCTGGGACAAGGCCGGCGAGCGCATCATGGCCGAGGCCGCTGAACGCGCAGCCAACCTGCCCGGCGCCCAGCCCATCCACCTCTACAAGAACAACACCGACAACAAGGGCGCCTCGTACGGTACGCACGAGAACTATCTGATGAAGCGGGAGACCCCCTTCTCGGACATCGTGCGCCACCTCACGCCGTTCTTCGTCTCCCGCCAGGTCGTCACCGGCGCGGGACGCGTCGGCATCGGCCAGGACGGCCACGAACACGGCTTCCAGATCAGCCAGCGCGCCGACTACTTCGAGGTCGAGGTCGGCCTCGAGACCACACTCAAGCGCCCGATCATCAACACCCGCGACGAACCGCACTCCGACGCGGAGAAGTACCGCCGGCTGCACGTCATCATCGGCGACGCGAACCTCTCCGAGATCTCCACCTACCTGAAGCTCGGCACCACGGCCCTGGTCCTGTCGATGATCGAGGACAACTTCATCGCCGTGGACCTCGCCGTCGACCAGCCCGTACGTACCCTCCACCAGGTCTCCCACGACCCCACCCTCAAGCGCCTGGTCACGCTGCGCAGCGGACGCACACTCACCGCCGTACAGCTGCAGATGGAGTACTACGAACTCGCCCGCAAGTACGTCGAGGAACGCTTCGGCTCCGACGCGGACGACCAGACCAAGGACGTGCTCGGCCGCTGGGAGGACACCCTCAACCGGCTCGAGAACGACCCCATGAGCCTGTCCGGCGAACTCGACTGGATCGCCAAGAAGGAACTCATGGAGGGCTACCGGCGCCGCGACAACCTCGACTGGGACGCGGCCCGCCTCCACCTCGTCGACCTCCAGTACGCCGACGTACGCCCCGACAAGGGCCTCTACAACCGCCTCGCCGAACGCGGCAAGATGAAGCGGCTCCTGGACGAGAACGAGGTCGAGCGCGCCGAGACCAAACCCCCGGAGGACACCCGCGCCTACTTCCGCGGCCGCTGCCTCGAGCAGTACGCCGACGACGTCGCCGCGGCCTCCTGGGACTCCGTCATCTTCGACCTGCCCGGCCGCGATTCGCTGCAGCGCGTCCCAACCCTGGAACCGCTACGCGGAACGCGTAATCACGTCAAAGAGCTCCTGGACAGGTGCCGGACCGCGGAAGACCTGGTGCGGGTGCTTTCCGGCGGCTGATACATGCCTCTTGTGGGAATCACAGGGGTAGGTCTCGCACGTTGATGTAACTGCGGGGCCGATGTCGGACCCTCGGCGTAGGGTCTGATCAAGAACGGCGAACGTCGACACCGAGCGGGGTGAGGGACATGGCGACCAAGGACACCGGCGGCGGACAGCAGAAGGCCACGCGTTCTACCGAGGAGACCGAGGAGCAGGTGCAGGATGCACAGGGCTCCGAGGACCTGGCGGAACGCCAGGAGAAGCTGAGCGAGGACGTCGACTCGGTTCTCGACGAGATTGACGACGTACTCGAGGAGAATGCCGAGGACTTCGTGCGGTCCTTCGTGCAAAAGGGTGGCCAGTAGGCCGATCTGCCTTCGAATTGAAGGTAACTGGGTCGGGCTCGGAGTTCCGGAAGGGGAGCAGGCGCGCGGCGAGGCGGACTCGAACGCGTGCCTGCTTCACCCCTCGGTGAACTTCCCGAAGTGACCGGTCAAGCATGTGGATCATTGCCATCAGGCGGGTAGGGTCCGAGGCGTACTCTGCTTCAACTGCAATTCGGCCATCGGCAAGTTGGGGGATGATCCCGACGCTCTCGGTCGGGCCATCGCATATCTGGGAGGAAACTCGTGGAAGCCAATCCTCGTAGCACCGGGCGTCTACCGGCTGCCTTCCTGACGCCCGGCTCGTCGTCCTTCGTGGACTTTCTCGGCGAGCACCAGCCGGACATGCTGCCCGCGAACCGTCAGCTCCCGCCCGTGAAGGGGGCGTTCGAGGCGCCGCACGGTACGACGATCGTGGCCGTGACGTTCCCCGGTGGCGTGGTGCTCGCCGGTGACCGGCGGGCCACGATGGGGAACATGATCGCTTCGCGCGATATGGAGAAGGTGTTCCCGGCCGACGAGTACTCGGCCGTCGGCATCGCCGGCACCGCCGGCCTCGCCGTGGAGATGGTGAAGCTGTTCCAGCTGGAGTTGGAGCACTTCGAGAAGGTGGAGGGCGCGCAGCTCTCGCTGGAGGGCAAGGCCAATCGCCTTTCCACGATGATCCGTTCGAACCTCGGTATGGCGATGCAGGGCCTCGCGGTGGTGCCGCTGTTCGCCGGGTTCGACCTGGATCGCGAGCGCGGCAGGATTTTCTCGTACGACGTGACCGGTGGGCGCACGGAGGAGCAGGGCTTCGCGGCCACGGGTTCCGGTTCGATCTTCGCCCGTGGGGCTCTGAAGAAGCTGTTCCACAATGAGCTGAGTGAGCAGGACGCCACGACGCTGGTCGTCCAGGCGCTGTACGACGCCGCGGACGACGACTCGGCGACGGGTGGCCCGGATGTGGCCCGCCGGATCTACCCGATCGTCACCGTTATCACCGAGGAGGGCTTCCGGAGGCTGTCCGAGGAGGAGTCCTCGGCGCTCGCTCGCGCGGTTGTCGAGCACCGTCTCGAACGACCCGATGGCCCGCGGGCCGCGCTGCTCTGAGAGCGGGTGGACCGGAATGCACTTGTCACTGACAGAAAGGGACGGATAGCCGGTGTCGACGCCGTTCTATGTCTCACCCCAGCAGGCCATGGCCGACCGGGCGGAGTACGCCCGTAAGGGCATCGCCCGTGGACGCAGCCTTGTGGTGATGCAGTACGCCGACGGGATTGTGTTCGTCGGAGAGAATCCGTCCCGAGCGCTGCACAAGTTCAGCGAGATCTATGACCGGATCGGTTTTGCCGCGGCCGGTAAGTACAACGAATACGAGAACTTGCGTATCGGCGGCGTCCGTTACGCGGATCTGCGCGGCTATACCTATGACCGTGACGATGTGACGGCGCGCGGGCTCGCCAATGTGTACGCCCAGACGCTCGGCACGATTTTCTCCAGCGCCGCGGAGAAGCCTTATGAGGTGGAGCTGGTCGTCGCCGAGGTGGGCCATGAGCCCGCCGGTGACCAGATCTACCGGCTGCCGCATGACGGTTCGATCGTGGACGAGCACGGCTCGGTCGCGGTGGGCGGCAATGCGGAGCAGATCAGCACCTTCCTCGATCAGCGTCACCAGGACGGGATGACCCTGGCGGAGGCGCTGAAGCTGGCGGTGCAGGCGCTGTCGCGTGAGGCCAACGGGAGCGAGCGGGAGATTCCCGCGGAGCGCCTCGAGGTGGCGGTCCTGGACCGTACGCGGCCGCAGCAGCGGAAGTTCAAGCGCATCGTCGGGCGGCAGCTGAAGCGGCTGCTCGAGGCGGACGGCGCGGCTGCCACGCCGACCGATGCGCCGTCGGACGAGGAGGAGGGCGAGTCCTGAGCCCGCCTGCCTGACCACGTACGCCCCCGTCACCGGAGTCCGGTGGCGGGGGCGTGGTGTTTGTGCGGGCGGCGCGGTGTTTCCAAGGGGCCGCTATGCGCTGGGCGGCGCCGTGGAGTCGCGCACGACCAACTCGACGGGGAGCGCGTCGCTTTGGGGTTGCTTGCCGTCCAGTACGTGCAGGAGGGCCCCCATGCCGCGTTCCCCGACCAGTTCGGCGGGCATACGGATCGTGGTGAGCTCGGGGTCGACGGCGGTGGCCAGGGCCAGGTCGTCGAATCCGGTGACGGAGATGTCCTCAGGGATGCGCAGGCCCAGCCTGCGTACGGCCTTGCAGGCGCCTGCCGCGATGATGTCGTCGTCGCAGATGACGGCGGTGGGGCGGGGGCCCGAGGCGGTCAGGGCGCGCTCTGCGGCGGCACGGGCGCCGTGCACGGTGAGGGGGGCGTGCTCGGTGCGCAGCGTGGCGTCGGGGGCGGTGCGCAGGGCGTGGGCGATGGCGTCGGCTCGTACGGCGAAAGTCCATGAGTCGACATCGGCGGCCAGATGCAGGAAGCGGCGGTGGCCGAGCGAGAGCAGATGCTCGGTCATCTGGCGCATGCCGTCGGCCAGGTCGACGTTCACATGGGCCGCGGCTGTGGTGTCTGCCGGGTCGCTGTCGAGCATGACCAGGGGCAGGTCGGCGCCGCGGATGTCGGCGAGTGCGCCGGCCGCCATGGAGGAGGCGATGACGCCGTCCAGGGCCGAACGGGCCGAGGCGAAGGGGTCCTTGGCGGGTCCGATGCCGTCGGGGGAGGGGTAGAGGACCACGCCGAAGTCGTGGGCGGCGGCGATGCGGGCGGCGCCGGTGTAGACGCGGGCGAAGAAGTCGTTGGTGAGCGCCGGGACGACCAGGAGCACGGTGCGCGTGGAGCCGAGGCGCAGATTGCGGGCGGCGAGGTTGGGGCGGTAGCCGAGGTCGCGGGCGGCGGCGCGGACGCGTTCGGCGGTGGCCTCGGAGACGCGGCCGCGCCATTTGTCGCCGAGGACGAGGGAGACGGCGGCCTGGGAGACCCCGGCGGCGTGGGCCACGTCCTTGCTCGTGGGCCGGGCCACGGCGGCTCCTCGTTGCGGTTGTCCGGGGTCCGTGCGGGACCGGTGGGTGGGCCCACGGGGGACCGGCGGTCCGGGTCCGGGGCTGGACCCGTGGGCTGGGCTCATGGTACGTATAACCACGGACGTTATACGTAAAACTTCATCTTGGAACGAGCGAGAGGAGCCCGCCGATGGCCGCGGGATACGCGGAGCTGCTGCGCACACGGCATGCGGCGCGGCTGCTCACCGGCACCCTGGTGGGCCGGCTGCCGAGCGCCACCGGGCATATCGCGATCGTGCTGTTCACGCGCGCCGAGGGCGGCAGCTACACGCTCGCCGGCGCCCTGGCCGCCGTGTATGGGCTCGCCACCGCCGTCGGCCAGCCACTCCTGGGCCGGGCCGTGGACCTGCGCGGACAGCCGCGGGTGATGCTGCCCGCGGCGATCGTGTCCGCGCTCGGGATGGCGCTGTTCGCGTTCGTGGGCATCGATTCGCTGCTTCTCGCGTACGTGGCCGTGGCGATCGCTGGACTCTTCACGCCGCCGCTCGAAGGCGGCCTCAGGGCGCTGTGGCCGGGGGTGCTCAAGCGCGAGGACCGGGTGCATGCCGCGTATGCGATGGACGCGGTGGCGCAGGAAGTCATGTTCACCGTAGGCCCGTTGATGGTCACGCTGATCGTCTCGCTGTGGTCCGCGGCCGGGGCGCTGCTCGTCATCAACGTGATCGGTGTCGTCGGCGCCCTGTCGGTGGTGGTCTCCGAGCCTTCGCGTACGTGGCGTTCGGCGCCGCGTGAGGCGCACTGGCTGGGGGCGCTGCGCTCGCCCGGACTGCTCGCGCTGCTCGGCTCGTTCTTCTTCGTCGGCCTCGCGCTCGGCTCGATCACCGTGGCCGGTGTCGCATACGCCGACGACCATGGCCAGGAGTCCGTGTACGGCTGGCTGATGGCCGCTCTCGGTCTCGGTGCCCTGCTCGGCGGCGCCTTCTACGGCGCGCGGAAGTGGACGGGCGCACCGGAGCGCAGGCTGCGCATCCTCGTCGGGCTGCTCGCGCTCGGCTATCTGCCGCTCGCCTTCACTCCGGACGTGGTGGCGATGTGCGTGCTCGCCGCGGTCGCCGGCGTGTTCCTCGCACCCTCGCTCGCGTGCGCGTTCATCGTCGTCGACCGGCACGCCCCGCGCGGCACGGTGACCGAGGCGTTCTCGTGGCTCGTGACCACCTTCGGTGTCGGCGCGGCGGTCGGAACGGGCGTTGCGGGCCCGGCGATCGAGAGCGGTTCGACGGCCTGGGGCTTCGCCGTCGCGGGCGTCAGTGGATTCGCCGCGCTGTCCGTGCTGCTCGCCACCGTGAAGGTGCTCACCGTTCCCGGACGCACCACGAATATCACCGGCTCGTCGGAAAGTGATCGAAAAGGGTCCGTCGAACCCGGTTTCAGCACGGAGCATCAGGCGTAATGTTCAGTCATGGACCGCCGAATTTTCGGGCTGGAGAACGAGTACGGCGTCACATGCACGTTCAGGGGACAGCGCCGTCTGTCGCCTGACGAAGTGGCGCGGTACCTCTTCCGCCGTGTCGTGTCATGGGGCCGCAGCAGCAATGTCTTTCTGCGCAACGGCGCCCGCCTCTATCTCGACGTCGGATCACATCCGGAGTACGCAACTCCCGAATGTGACAACGTGACCGAGCTGGTCACCCACGACAAGGCCGGCGAGCGCATTCTGGAAGGCCTCCTCGTCGACGCCGAACGCCGCCTGCACGAGGAGGGCATCGCGGGCGACGTCTACCTCTTCAAGAACAACACCGACTCGGCGGGCAACTCGTACGGCTGCCACGAGAACTACCTGGTGGCACGGCACGGCGAGTTCTCCCGGCTCGCGGACATCCTGATCCCGTTCCTGGTGACCCGTCAGCTCCTGTGCGGAGCCGGCAAGGTGCTGCAGACCCCACGCGGCGCCGTGTACTGCGTGAGCCAGCGCGCCGAGCACATCTGGGAGGGCGTCTCGTCGGCGACGACACGCTCCCGTCCCATCATCAACACCCGCGACGAGCCGCATGCGGACGCGGAGCGCTACCGCCGTCTGCACGTGATCGTCGGTGACTCCAACATGTCCGAGACGACCATGCTGCTCAAGGTCGGCGCCACCGACCTGGTGCTCCGCATGATCGAGGCGGGCACGGTGATGCGGGACCTGACCCTGGAGAACCCGATCCGGGCCATCCGTGAGGTCAGCCACGACATCACCGGCCGGCGCAAGGTGCGCCTGGCGTCCGGGCGTGAGGCCTCGGCGCTGGATGTGCAGCGCGAGTACTACGAGAAGGCCGTGGACTTCGTCGACCGGCGCGGCATCCGTACCGGCACGGTCGCCCAGGTCCTCGAACTGTGGGGCCGCACCCTCGACGCCATCGAGGCGGAGGATCTCGACCGGATCGGCACCGAGATCGACTGGGTCATGAAGTACAAGCTCATCGAGCGCTACCGGGCCAAGCACAACATGACCATGTCGCACCCGCGGGTCGCGCAGATAGACCTCGCGTACCACGACATCCACCGTCGGCGCGGGCTGTACTACCTGCTCGAGAAGAAGGGCCAAGCCGCCCGTATCTGCAACGACATGAAGATCTTCGAGGGCAAGTCCGTGCCCCCGCAGACCACCAGGGCGCGGCTGCGCGGCGACTTCATCCGCCGTGCGCAGGAGCAGCGCAGGGACTTCACGGTGGACTGGGTGCACCTCAAGCTCAACGACCAGGCGCAGCGCACCGTGTTGTGCAAGGACCCGTTCCGTTCCGTGGACGACCGGGTGGAGAAGCTCATCGCCGGGATGTGATCCGGCGCCAATCCGGATGCGGGCCCGTACCGAACCATCGGTGCGGGCCCGCAGGCATGCCCTACACGGACGGCGTGCGCCTTGGCCGTAAGGTTGCGGGCACCGAACACTCCTGCAACCCCAGAGGACCACTGTGCGACGCCGACTTGCCGGCCTTGTGCTCGTACCGCTGCTGCTGCTGTCGACAGCGGCCTGCGGCGACGACAAGGGCTCCGACTCCGACTCCTCCTCGTCCGCCGTGAGCAAGGGCGGGCTGCCCACCATCACCGCCGGTGAGAAGTTCGGCGAGAAGCCCACCCTGGCCAAGGGCAAGGGCACTCCGCCGAAGGACCTGAAGGTCGAGGTCATCAGCGAGGGCAAGGGCGAGCCGCTGGCCGACGGCGACAAGGCCCAGGTGAACTACCTGGGACAGCTGTGGGACGGCGACAAGCCGTTCGACAACAGCTTCGACCGGGGCCAGCCCTTCGACGTCACGCTCGGCGGCGGCGGTGTGATCGAGGGCTGGCAGCAGGCCCTCAAGGGCCAGAAGCAGGGCAGCCGCCTCGAGGTCTCGATCCCGCCGGAGCTCGGCTACGGCGACCAGGGCCAGGGCGACATCCCGCCGGGCGCCACGCTCGTGTTCGTGATGGACGTCGTGAAGGCGACGAAGGGCACCCCGATCCCCAAGAAGATCGAGGGCGGCAAGGTCGTCGAGCAGACGGACGCGAACCTGCCCAAGATCGGCACCAATGAGGACGGCAAGGAGCCCGAGGTCACCATCCCGAGCGACAAGACCGCTCCGGGCAAGCTGGTCTCGAACTACGTCATCGAGGGCACCGGCGACGAGCTGAAGGCGACCGACACCGTCGCCGTCTCCTACGTGGGCAAGCTCTGGAAGGACGGCAAGACCTTCGACAGCAGCTACAAGAACGGCCAGCCGGTCACGTTCCCGCTGAACCAGGTCATCCCGGGCTGGTCGAAGGGCCTCGAAGGCAAGAAGGTCGGCAGCCGTGTGCTGCTCGTCGTGCCGCCGGCCGACGGCTACGGCGACCAGGCGCAGGGCCCCATTCCCGCCAAGTCGACGCTGGTCTTCGCCGTGGACATCCTGGCGAAGATGTAAGGCCGTGGACACCCTGGCGAAGATGTAAGACTGTCCGGGTTGCCCATCCGTAGAAATCAGGAGCAATACACGTGAGCATCGAGAAGCCCGAGGTCGACTTCCCCGGTGGCGAGCCGCCGAAGGACCTTGAGATCAAGGACATCTGGGAAGGCGACGGCCCCGAGGCCAAGGCCGGCGACACGGTCCAGGTCCACTACGTGGGCGTGTCCTTCTCCACCGGCGAGGAGTTCGACTCCAGCTGGAACCGCGGCACCCCGCTCGCCTTCCACCTCGGTGCCGGTCAGGTCATCGCGGGCTGGGACCAGGGCGTGCAGGGCATGAAGGTCGGCGGCCGCCGCCAGCTGATCATCCCCGCCCACCTCGCCTACGGCGACCGTGGCGCCGGCGGCAAGATCGCTCCGGGCGAGACGCTGATCTTCGTCTGCGACCTCGTCTCGGTCTGATCCGAGCCGAACGTCCTGGTCTCGGTCTGAGCCGAGTCGCACGTCCTGGTCTCGGTCTGAGCCGAGTCGACCGATCTGGTCGCGCTCCGGTCAGGACTGGTTACTGCCTGATCGAGCTGGTCACGGTCTGATCCGGTCCGGTTCGAACATTTGAGGGCCCTTGCCTGCCGGCAAGGGCCCTCGGCTTTTGCCCCGCTACCCGGGGACGGTACGGTCGAGCTTCGTAGTGGCTGTCCAGGAGGGGTGGAGAGGGCGTCGATGGCGATTGCCAAGGCAGAGCGGCTGATGAATCTGGCGCTGTGTCTGCTCGGGACCCGGCGACCGCTGAGCAAGCGTGAGCTGCGCGGTTCCATCGAGGCCTACCTCGAAGCCAACTCGGACGACAGCTTCAACCGGATGTTCGAGCGCGACAAGGACGATCTGCGCGAACTCGGCCTCGTCATCGAGACGGTGGAGAACCTGGACGGTGAGGTCGGCTATCTCGCCCGCCGCGACTCCAACCACCTGCCTCCGGTGACCCTCGACGCCGAGGAGGCCGCCGCCCTCGGCGTCGCCGCCAAGGTCTGGCAGCAGGCCCGGCTCGCCGGCGCGGCCAGCGGCGCCCTGCAGAAGCTGCGCGCGGCAGGCATGCCCGAGGACGTGGACCCGTACGAGGCCCACGGCGCCCTCGAACCCCGTATCCCCGTTCATGAAACGGCCTTCGAGCCGCTGATGCTGGCCTGCCGCGACCGCAGGCCTGTCGTCTTCGACTACCGCAAGGCCACCGCCGCGCGCCCCGAGACCCGGCATGTCGAGCCGTGGGCCCTGGAGTGCTGGCGCGGCCACTGGTACCTGGCCGGATGGGACCGCGACCGCGGCGCCGAGCGGGTCTTCCGGCTCTCGCGGATCACCGGCAAGGTGCGTTCGCGCGCGGGCAAGTTCACCGCCGAGATCCCCGATGTCGTCACCGTCCGCGAGACCGTCGCGGGCTGGGCCGGCGAGATCACCGACCGGACCGCGTTGATCAGGCTCCGCACGGAGGCCGGCTACCCGCTGCGCGCCAAGGCCACCCGCGTACGGGAACTCGGCGACGGCTGGGACGAGTTGGAGATCCCGTACGGGCACGGGCTCGACGCCTGGCTCGTGGAGTTCGGGCCCGATGTGGTCGTGCTGGAGCCCGCGGAGCTGCGGGCGGATGTCGTGGACCGGCTGCGCGCCGTGGCCAAGGGCTGAGGGGGAGCGGAACAACTCATGGCTGCCAATGCCATCGACCAGACACGGCGCATGCTGTCCCTGGTGACCTATCTGCGCGAGCGCCCGGGCGCCCGCGTCGCCGATGTCGCGCGCGCCTTCGGGGTCACCGAGGCCGAGCTGATCTCCGACCTCGACGTACTGCCGCTGTGCGGGACGAGCTTCCGCGGCGGTGATCTGCTCGACATCGACACCGACGGCGAGCGGATCTGGTGGCACAACCCTGACGACGTGGCCGCCCCGCTGCGGCTCGCCGCCGACGAGGCCACCGCGCTGCTCGTGGCCGCACGCGCCGTCGCCACCCTGCCCGGTCTGCGCGAGAGCGACCGGGAGGCGCTGGTGCGCGCCACGTCCAAGCTGGAGGCGGCCGCAGGCGAGACCGCCGCGGCCGGCGACCGGCTCTCGGTCACCTTCGAGTCCGAGGGCGGCGTCTTCGCCGAGGTCGACCGGGCCATCTCCGAGCGCCGCCGGCTCTGGGTGCGCTACTACTCGCCGGCCCGTGACGAGCTCACCGAGCGCGAGGTCGACCCGATCCGGCTGTTCGCGCTCGGTCACACGTACATGGAGGCCTGGTGCTACCGCTCGGAGGCGCGGCGCACCTTCCGGCTCGACCGGGTCGCCGAGATCCGGATCCTCGACGAGGCCGCCGCACCGCCGGAGCTCGAGCTGCGGGACCTGTCCGAAGGGCTTGTACAGCCCTCGGCCGACGACCCCGAGGTCGTGGTCGAGGTCGGCCCCGGCGGACGCTGGGTCGCCGAGTACTACCCGCACGACAGTGCGGAGGAGCTGCCCGAAGGCGGGCTGCGGATCACGCTGCGCACCCCCGACCCGGCTTCGCTGAAGCGCCTCGCGCTCCGGCTCGGCAGGGACGGGCACATCGTGGCACCGCAGGACCTGGCGGACAGTGCGCGCACTTCGGCCAGGGCGGCGCTCGAGGCGTACGAGCAGAACTGATCAGGTCGGCGAGCAGGACTGGTCGAGGCGTACGAGCAGGGCAGAACGAGACGTACGGGCAGGACCGGGAGGAGCTGTGACGGTGCGGACACTGGATGCGTCGGGCGGGGTGGACGAGTCGGGCGGCTCGGGCGGTCTCGCGGGGCCGTGGAGTGCCGGAACGGTGGGGCGCTGGTACTCGCCCAACCTCGAGACAGGGTCCAGTAATTCGGAAATGTCCGGATTTGGCCGTACGGTGGCGGGCGCACCGGCCGTCTTCCGCGCCGGATGTTCCGACTGCCGTTCCCGCTTCGTACTCGCCGCCCAGGCACTGCGGTTGGTGATGGGCGCCAGCGAGCGCACCACCTTCTACTCCTTCACCTGCCCCGACTGCGGCTCGTCCGTCCGCAAGCCGGCGGGGGAGCGGATCGTCGAACTCCTCACGCATGGTGGGGTGCGGACCCTGCGACTGCACTCCACGGTCTAGGCTTGCGCCCATGTTCTGGCCCATGATCGCGATCGCACTCGGCTTCCTCGGGCTCGTGGTGCTCGCCTTCTTCGCCGTCCGGGTCTTCGTCGAGGTCCGACGCCTGGGTGCCCAAGTGACCGAGACCTCACGGCAGATCAGCGCCGCCTCGAACGATCTCGAGCGGGCGGCCGAGGGTATGGCGCGTGCGGGGCGCGAGGCCCTGTAGAGGCAGCTGCCGTTTAATTGACCGGCGCACTCTCCAACTTGCCTGGCCCGACAGGTACGCTGCTGAGGCAGTGGCCCGGCAAGGAGGCGTCGGGTCAGCAACCGGGAGTACGCACAGGCATTGCCTCAGGTTCACTCCCGGGGGTTACGATCGCTGTCAGCGCGGTGATCGGATGTCTGTCCGGTCCGCCGGGCACACGTTCCCTGTCGCCTCGGTGAAGAAGGTAAACAGCTATGAACCTCGGGGCCACCGAGATCATCCTGATCCTCGTTGTCGTACTCCTGCTGTTCGGGGCCAAGCGCCTTCCCGACATGGCGCGCTCGCTCGGCAAGTCCGCCCGCATCCTCAAGAGCGAGGCGAAGGCGATGAAGTCGGACGACACGAAGGACGGCACGACGTCCCCGGCGCAGCCCGCCCCCGAGCAGCAGGCTCCGCGTACGATCCAGGCCGCACCTGGCGACGTGACCAGCTCGCGCCCGGTGACCGAGCCGACGGACACGACGCAGCGCTGACCGCAGAGCAGGTCACGTCCGACCTGCCGTACGAGATAGGGACGTGGGTTGCTCAAGTCTGCCCGCAAGCAGGAGAGGGATCCCGAGGGGCGTATGCCCCTCGTGGAGCACCTGCGTGAGCTGCGCAGTCGCCTGACCAAGGGCGTCATCGCCATTGTCGTCGTCACGATCGTGGCCGCGTTCTTCAGCAAGGAACTGATGGATTTCCTTGTGAAGCCGGTGCCGGCCTGTGACGTCGGACTTGGTGAGTCGACGGGAGGCGAGTGCGCGGTCGTCTCCTTCAACACCCTGTTGTCGCCCTTCTCCGTGACGATCAAGGTCAGCTTGATGGCCGGCATCATCGGGTCCAGCCCGGTGTGGCTCTATCAACTGTGGGCGTTCGTCGCGCCGGGCCTGCACCAGCACGAGAAGAAGTACACGTACGCATTCGTGGCGGCCGCCGTGCCGCTCTTCGTCGGTGGCGCCTACCTCGCGTACGTCATCCTGCCGGTCAGCATGGAAGTGCTGCTCGGCTTCACGCCGGACGGTGCGTCGAACCTGCTCACGCTGGACGACGTGCTGGACTTCACGACGCGCATGCTGCTGATCTTCGGCCTCGCGTTCGAGCTGCCCCTTCTGCTGATCATGCTCAACATGACCGGTGTGGTCACCGGAAAGCGGATGGCGCACTGGTGGCGCGGCGTCATCATGGGCGTCTTCGTGTTCGGTGCGGTCGCCACGCCGACCACCGACCCGGTCGGCATGATCGCTCTGTCCGGTCCGATCGTGATCCTCTACTTCATGGCCGTCGGCTTCTCCTTGCTCAACGACAGGCGGCGGGATCGCAAGAACCCCGACGCGGGCCTCGATGACGACGAAGCCTCCGACCTGGACCTCACCCCCGAGGACATCGGCGAAATCGAAACCGTCTCCGCCTCCAAGGCCCTCCCCGAGCAGGCCTCCGGTGACGGTGAGCGGCGGATGAACGGTTACGACGACGTCACCTGACCTTGTAGGGTCCGGGCCGTGACCAGCGAGATCACCCTCTTCGTCAATCCCACCGCGGGACGCGGCCGGGGCGCCCACGCGGCGCAGCCGGCCGCTCGCGCGTTCCGGGACGCCGGATTCTCTGTCCGTACGATCGTCGGCGAGGACGCCGACGACGCCCTGAGACGGGCGCGGGAAGCCGTCGGCCAGGGGACGGGCGCGTTGGTCGCCGTCGGCGGGGACGGGATGATCAACCTCGCGCTCCAGGCCGTCGCCGGGACGGACACTCCGCTCGGGATCGTCGCGGTCGGCACCGGCAACGACTTCGCCCGCGCCCTGGACCTGCCCATACGCGACCCGGAAGCCTCCGGCCGGCTCGCGGCCCGGGCGCTCAAGGGCGCCACGACGCGCGCCGTCGACCTGGGCCGTATCGGCGACCGCCTCTTCGGCACCGTCCTCGCCTGCGGCTTCGACTCGCGGGTCAACGACCGCGGAAACCGGATGCGTTGGCCCAGCGGCCGCTTCAAGTACGACCTGGCGATGATCGCGGAGCTGGCCGCGTTCAAGCCGTTCCCCTTCCGGATCCGGCTGGACGACGGGCCCGTCCACGAAGTCGACGCGACGCTGATCGCAGTCGGGAACGGATCCTCGTACGGCGGTGGCATGCGGATCTGTCCCTCGGCCGCGGTCGACGACGGGCTTTTCGACGTGACCGTCGTGGGGGACTGCTCGCGGGCGACGCTGCTCAAGGTGTTCCCGCGGGTCTACAAGGGGACGCATGTCGACCACCCCAAGGTGACCGTGCACCGCGCCGCGAAGATCACGGTCGAGGCGGCCGGCATCACGGGATATGCCGACGGGGAGCCACTGGGTCCGTTGCCACTGACTGCCGAGTGCGTGCCGGGCGCTGTTCGCGTCCTGGCCGAACAGAGCCTCGTAGCCGAGTAGGGCCTCCTGGCCGGGTGAAGCCTCGTCGCCGGGTAAAGCCTCGTTGTCGGGTCAACAAAGATCGCGACGCTGTCAGTGCCTGCGGGTAGGCTCGAAGCAAGATGACAGAGGACCTCTCACCGGCCGAGCGATATGCGGCAGCACGGGTGCGCGCTGCCGAGCAGGCCACCGCACTCGCGTCCTTCCGCGAGATGTACGAATTCGGTCTCGACCCCTTCCAGATCGAGGCCTGCCAGTCGCTGGAAGCGGGCAAGGGCGTCCTTGTCGCCGCCCCGACCGGCTCCGGCAAGACGATCGTCGGCGAGTTCGCCGTGCATCTCGCCCTCGGACAGGGCAAGAAGTGCTTCTACACGACGCCGATCAAGGCGCTGTCCAACCAGAAGTACGCGGACCTGGTGAAGCGCTATGGCGCGGACAAGGTCGGCCTCCTGACGGGTGACAACAGCGTCAACTCCGAGGCGCCCGTGGTCGTGATGACCACCGAGGTGCTGAGGAACATGCTGTATGCCGGCTCGCAGTCGCTGCTCGGCCTCGGCTATGTGGTGATGGACGAGGTGCACTACCTCTCCGACCGCTTCCGTGGCGCCGTATGGGAAGAGGTGATCATTCACCTTCCCGAGTCGGTCACGCTCGTCTCGCTTTCGGCCACGGTGTCGAACGCGGAGGAGTTCGGTGACTGGCTCGACACGGTGCGCGGGGACACCGACGTGATCGTGTCCGAGCACCGGCCCGTGCCGCTGTTCCAGCATGTGCTCGCCGGGCGGCGGATGTACGACCTCTTCGAGGAGGAGTCGGCTGCCAAGAAGCGCGAGGTCAACCCCGATCTCGTACGCATGGCGCGGCTCGAGGCCAGCAGGACGCCGCATGGCCCCGGCCGGCGGCGCGGACGCGAGGCCGACCGGGAGCGGGAGCGCCGGCAGCGCTCGCGGATCTGGACGCCGTCGCGGCCCGAGGTCATCGACCGGCTCGACAGCGAGGGCCTGCTGCCCGCGATCACCTTCATCTTCAGCCGGGCCGCCTGCGAGGCAGCCGTACAGCAATGTCTGTACGCGGGGTTGAGGCTGAACGACGAGGACGCGCGGCTCAGGGTGCGCGAGATCGTCGAGGAGCGCACGGCGGCGATTCCGAACGAAGACCTGCACGTCCTGGGGTACTTCGAGTGGCTCGAAGCCCTGGAGCGGGGCATCGCGGCGCATCACGCGGGCATGCTGCCGACCTTCAAGGAGGTCGTCGAGGAGCTGTTCGTACGGGGCCTGGTCAAGGCTGTCTTCGCCACCGAGACGCTGGCGCTGGGCATCAACATGCCAGCGCGCTCCGTGGTGTTGGAGAAGCTCGTCAAGTGGAACGGTGAGCAGCACGCCGACATCACACCCGGTGAGTACACGCAGCTCACGGGCCGTGCGGGGCGGCGTGGCATCGACATCGAGGGCCATGCGGTGGTGCTGTGGCAGCGCGGCATGAACCCGGAGGCGCTGGCGGGCCTGGCCGGTACGCGTACGTATCCGCTGCGCTCCAGCTTCAAGCCCTCGTACAACATGGCGGTCAATCTGACCCAGCAGTTCGGGCGGCATCGCTCGCGTGAGCTGCTCGAGACCTCGTTCGCGCAGTTCCAGGCGGACAAGTCGGTCGTCGGGATCTCGCGCCAGGTGCAGCGCAACGAGGAGGGGCTCGACGGGTACAAGGAGTCGATGACCTGCCACCTCGGGGACTTCGAGGAGTACGCGCGGCTGCGGCGCGAGCTCAAGGACCGCGAGACCGAGCTGGCCAAGCAGGGCGCGGTGCAGCGCCGTGCCGAGGCGGCCGTGGCCCTGGAGAAGCTCAAGCCGGGCGATGTGATCCATGTGCCGACCGGGAAGTACGCGGGGCTCGCGCTGGTGCTGGACCCGGGGCTGCCCGCGGGACGATCCAACGGGCATCGCGGCTTCGAAGCCCACGACGGTCCGCGTCCGTTGGTCCTCACCGCGGAACGGCAGGTCAAGCGGCTCGCGTCGATGGACTTCCCGGTGCCGGTCGAGGCGCTCGACCGGATGCGGATCCCCAAGTCGTTCAACCCGCGCTCGCCGCAGTCCCGTCGCGATCTCGCCTCCGCCCTGCGTACGAAGGCCGGGCACATCCGGCCCGAGCGGCACCGGCGCGGACGTGCGGAGGCGGCCGACGACCGCCAGATCGCACGGCTGCGGGCGGAGCTGCGGGCGCACCCGTGTCACGGCTGCGACGAGCGGGAGGACCATGCCCGCTGGGCCGAGCGCTACCACCGGCTCCTTCGCGACACCAAGCAGCTGGAGCGGCGCATCGAGGGGCGGACGAACACGATCGCCCGCACCTTCGACCGGATCGTCGCCCTCCTCACCGAGCTGGACTATCTGCGCGGCGACGAGGTCACGGAGCACGGAAAGCGGCTCGCGCGGCTTTACGGCGAGCTCGATCTGCTGGCTTCGGAGTGCCTGCGCGAGCGGGTCTGGGAAGGCCTGACACCGGCCGAACTGGCCGCCTGTGTCTCGGCGTTGGTGTACGAGGCGCGTCAGAGCGATGACGCCATGGCGCCCAAGCTGCCCTCGGGCAAGGCCAAGGCGGCGCTCGGCGACATGGTGCGGATCTGGGGCCGCCTCGACGCGCTCGAGGAGGACTTCGGGATCAGCCAGACGGAGGGCGTCGGGCAGCGCGAGCCCGATCTGGGATTCGCGTGGGCCGCTTACATGTGGGCCTCGGACAAGGGTCTGGACGAGGTGCTGCGTGAGGCGGAGATGCCCGCCGGTGACTTCGTGCGCTGGTGCAAGCAGGTCATCGACGTGCTCGGGCAGATCGCGGCGGCCGCGCCCAAGGAGGACAGCACCGTGGCGAAGAACGCGCGCAAGGCCGTGGATGCGTTGCTGCGCGGGGTGGTTGCGTACTCGTCCGTGGGCTGAGTGCTTGGTCGAGGTGTTCGCTGTGAGGCCGGTGCGCCGTTCCCTGTCGGGGGCGGCGCACCGGCTTTTTCCACAGGCGGTGGCGGCGGGTGGGGGTGTTTGTCGTACGAGTGGGGCGTCATGATCTCGAACGGTTATCCACAGGGGTGGCGGTGTGTTCGAGGCTCCGATTTCATGGCGTCACATGCGGCGCCGTGAACGAACTGCGCCACCAGGGAGGGGAGTTCGACCATGACCACGGAGTCTGCTGCGGGCGTCGACGCACGGCCGCAGGGCCCCGAGCTGGTGCCAGGTCCGCGCGGAGTGCCCCTGCTCGGCAATCTGCCGCAGTTCGGCAAGGACCCCCTCGCGTTCTTCGAGCTGCTGCGGGAGCGGGGCGAGATGGTCGGCTGGCGGTTCGGCCGCACCTCATGTGTGTTCCTCACCGAGCCGGACCACATAGGGGAGTTGATGCGGGAGATCGAGGGGACTTTCGATCAGCCCGACCTGGGAATCGCCTTCCGTACGGTGATGGGCAACGGCGTGACGGTCGCCAAGGGCGGGGACTGGCGGCGCAAGCGATCGCTGGTGCAGCCCTCGGTGCGGCCGAAGCAGGTCAAGTCCTATGCGCAGACGATGGCTTCCTGTGCGATCGAGGTGGCCGAGTCCTGGTCGGACGGGCGGCGGATCGACATCAAGCGGGAGATGGCGACCCTGACCCGCAGGATCGCCGTGTCCACGATCTTCGGTGTGGACACCGAGTCCGACTCCGAGGCGATCGGCGAGGCCATGGAGGTGGCCCTCAAGGAGATCGGGGCGGAGTTCAGCGGGCTCGGTGCGGTGTTGCCTGACTGGGTACCGACGCCCGGGCGGGCGCGCATCAAGAAGGCCGCGGCCGTGATCGACGCGGAGGTCGCCCGGATCGTCGCGGCGCACCGGGACGCCCCCGACGAGCGGCCGGATCTCCTGAGCCAGCTGCTCACAGCCCAGGACGAGACGGGCGCGCGGCTCACGGACGTCGAGATCCGCGACGAGGCGGTCACGCTGTACATCGGTGGCCATGAGACCACCAGCTCGACCCTCGTGTGGGCCTGGCACCTGCTCTCCCGCAACCCCGGGGCGCGGGCGGCGCTGGGTGAGGAACTGGACCGTGTACTCGGCGACCGCGACCCGGGCTTCGAGGACTACGCGGACCTTCCGTACGCCCAGGCAGTGGTGAAGGAGACCTTGCGGCTGTACCCGACGATCTGGCTGCTCACCGGTCTGGCGAAGGAGGGCGCGTCGATCGGCGGGCGGCCGATCCCCAAGGGCACCCGGGTGTGGAGCAGCCAGTGGGCGACGCATCGCGATGCGCGCTGGTACAAGGATGCTGACGCGTTCCGCCCCGAGCGGTGGGCGGGGGTGGAAGGTGAGGAGATACCCGAGTATGCCTGGTTCCCGTTCGGTGGTGGGCCGCGTGTCTGCCTCGGGGCGCGTTTCGCCATGGTGGAGGCGGTGCTGATCCTGGCAGTGATCGCCCGGCGCTTCGAACTCCTGGTGGACCAGGAGGAGATACGTCCGGTGCCGTCGCTCACGCTGCAGCCGGACCGGGAGGTCACTGCGATGGTGAGGGGGAGGACCGGCTGAGCCCGGGTCCGTCCGATGCATTCCGCCGGACAGACCCGGGACTCGATGGAGGTCAGCGCTTGAGCGTGAAGGTGAAGTCCTCCGCGACTTTGCCGGTCAGGCGGACTGCCGAGACGAGCTTCCCCTCCGTGATCCGTCTCTCGACTTCCGCGCGCGACAGGTTGCAGCCCGTGGCGATCAGTCGTGTGGGCCGGACCGGGATGCGCGCGGTGAAGCGGACCGTGATGTCGATGACGTCACGGTCCAGGTGATCCGATCCGTTGGTGTCCAGACGCCAGGCGCCCGACCAGTCGAGGGCTATGCGATTGCGGTGCTGCACGGCCGGATTCTGGAGCAGTTCGGCGACCAGGCCCAGGTCGTTGTCGTGCAGCCGGGCGAGCAACTCCGGCTGCACGGAGCGCACTTGCGTCCGCTCGAGGAGGGGGAGCTTGGCCGTGTCCCCGCACGAGGTGCAGAGCACGAGAAGCCAGGCGTCGATGAGCTTGTGGTGGGCATTGACGCGGAATTTGCCGCTGGGCCGGAAGCGGTCGGATGCGCAGGAATGGCAGCGGCGCAGAACGTGGGGGAGGCAAGTGGGCATGACAACCCAGTGATTGAGCACAGGGGTACACCGGTTTCAGTGAGAAGTCCGCAGCAGGAAGCAGCGCGGCGCACGGAGTGCGGCGCGCGACGAATCAGCGCTCGGGAGGTCTCACACGGTGTACAACGGCACGTCCTTGCCCCAGACGACCAGGTCGGGCAGCACGTTAGTGGGACGCGGTGGCGATGATCCACCGGTTTTTCGGGTGCCTGAGGGGAAAGGGGCAGCCTCGGTTCGGGGTGGCGGGCGTCAGTCGGGGGTGCCGGGATTGCCGAGCCACGCTTCGTACGCATCCCAGGCCTGAAGGGTGCGCCGGGTGGTGAAGTGGTGATCTCGGCCGGTCACCGGGTCAGTGAACTCGAGGGAGGTGGCGAGGAGTTGGAGCGGGCGGGAGAAATCTTCGGGTGCGGGCTGGTCGAGCACAACGGGATAGACAGGGTCGCCGAGCAGGGGCAGTCCGAGCGCGTTCATATGGACGCGCAGCTGGTGGGTGCGGCCCGTGCGGGGCCGCAGCCGGTAGTGGCCGAGGCGGGTAGGGGCGTGCCCCGCGACCGTGCGGTGGCCGAGCAGTTCGATATGGCTCTCCGCGTTGGGCTCGCCGGTTACCTCGCTCGCGGCGATCACGCCTCGTACCTTCTCGATCCGGCTGGTCACCGTGCGGGGCAGGGCCAGATCCGGCTGGTACGGGGCCACCGCCTCGTACTCCTTGCGGACCGCCTTGTCGCTGAACAGGGTCTGATAGCTGCCGCGCTCCTCAGGACGCACGATGAACATCACGACCCCGGCCGTGAGCCGGTCGAGGCGGTGGGCGGCGCTGAGTTGGGGCAGCCCCAGCTCTGTCCGCAGCCGGGCGAGGGCGGTCTGTGTGATGTGGGAGCCGCGGGGTGTGGTGGCGAGGAAGTGCGGTTTGTCGGCGATGACCAGATGCTCGTCCTGGTACAGGACATCGATCGGAAAGGGGACCGGATGCTCAGGAGCCAGCTCGCGATGGAACCAGATCAACTGCCCTCCCGCATAGGGGGCATCGGGTGCGAGCGGTCCGTCGGCGGTGACGAACTCGCCGGCGGCCAGCATCCCGTCGATGACCTCGGGCCCCGGGGCGAGCCGTTCGACGAGGTGATCGCGCACGGTGGCCCAGGCCCCGTCGGCCGGCAGCTTCAGTCGTACGGCATCCACGCCGTCGCGCTGGGGGAGGGGTGAGCGCAGGGAGCGCGACTTGCGGGTCATGGTGTGTCCAGCGTACGAGGCGGTGAGGCGCCCGCTCCCAGGTGGCGGGCGAGTGCGGCGAGGTCCGCGGCGCGCAGCGTCCGGTCGCCGTATCCCGGAAGCGGGACGTGCAGAGGGCCGGTCCAGTGTGCGGGGATCGAGGCGGCTCCGTACACCGCGCCCGCGAGCATGCCGGTGACCGCTGCCACCGTGTCCGTGTCGCCGCCGAGGTCGATGGCGGCGGCCAGCGCCCGGTCGAACGTGGAGGTGGTGCGCAGCGCCCAGAGGGCCGAGCCGAGGCAGGGCCAGACCGCGCCGTTGAACTCGGTGGCGTCCTCGGGGTGCCAGCCGTCGGAGAGGACGACGGACCAGCGTGCGCGGTGGTCCGGGTGCACCTGGGCCAGGGTCGCGGGGACCGCGCTGAGCGCGTCCTGGCCGTCGAGCGCAACCCGCACCAGCTCGTGCAGGACGGCGGTGCCCTCCCAGGCGGCGCGGTCGCCATGGGTGAGTGCGGCGATCCGGCGAGCGGCGTCCATCGTGGCGGCGCGTCCGGACGGGGCGAAGTGGACGGCGGAGGTGCTGGCCCGCATCAGCGAACCGTTGCCCGCGGCGCGGAGGTTGAGCTGGAAGTGCAGTGCGGCGGCCATGTCCCAGGGTTCGCCGCTGGTGAGCACATCCTCCGTCTGGAGGCCGATGTCCTTGGGCTCGCCCGCGGCCCAGCGCTGGAACCGGGCGAAGACATCGGGGAGTTGAAGCCCGCCGCAGTCGAGGAGTGACTCGCCGACGAGCACGGCCATCTGCGTATCGTCCGTGGCCTCGCCGGGGTCCCAGCCACCGCCTCCGCACATCTCGCCTGTCCCGTCCGGGAACCGTCGGCCGAAGTCGCCGGGGGAGCCGAACTCGAACGGGGCCCCCAGGGCGTCACCGACGGCGGCGCCGACCACGGCTCCCACCTCGCGTTCTGTGCGCTGCATGGCCGCAAGCGTAGGGGCTGTCGCGAGCCATGGGATACGCGATAGGTCGCGTCTTGTCGGATCGCGATAGTGGCGATATATTCGTCCACGGATATTCGAGTACGAGCAAGGGTCGGAGACCGGGAAGGCAGGTGGGAGTGATGGCGGGCAAGCGGCGGAAGCTGAGCAATCCGCTGGCTCTCACGGTGCTGGTGCAGCTCGTCGAGCGGCCGATGCATCCGTACGAGATCGCGCAGACCTTGCGGCGGCGCGGGAAGGATGCCAGCACGAAGATCAATTACGGCTCGCTCTACACCGTGGTGCAGAACCTGGAGAAGCACGGCTTCGTGGAGGTCGCCGGGGTGCAACGGGAGGGGAACCGTCCCGAGCGCACCCTGTACGGCATCACCGAGGCCGGGCGGATCGAGATGGTCGAATGGCTGTCGGATCTGCTCGCCGTGCCGGCCGATGAGTATCCGACCTTCGAAACCGCCCTGGCCAATATGGGAGTCATCCCTCCCGACGAGGTCGTCCGGCTGCTCAAGGACCGGATCGCGACCTTGGACGTCAAGGCGGCGCAGGGCCGAGGGGCGCTGCAGAAGCTCTATGAGTCGCTGCCGCGCGTCTTCCTGGTCGAGGTCGAGTACCAGTTGCATCTGATCGAGGCCCAGCTCGCGTGGCTGCGCGGCTTTGTGGCCGAGGTCGAGGACGGCTCGCTCGAAGGGGTGGCCGGCTGGCGTTCCTGGCACGAGACCGGGGAGATCCCCGAGGAGTTCCTCGACTTGGAGGAGGGCGTGGACGGCGACGACTCGGCAGCCTGACGCCGGTACGTTCCGAAATCCGGCCCGTAGCGAAATCCGACCCGTAGCGAAATCCTGCCCGTACCGAAATTCGATCCGTACGGAAAAGAGAAAAGAAAGACCCCGGCGGTGCTGTTGCAGCAGCTTCCGCCAGGGTCGCGAACCCCGGACCGACCGCGGTGAGGCGGCCAGGCGATCGAGGTGCGGCACACCCAGGATAGCCCGGCGTTCTTGTCGTGGATCGGCTCCCTGACATGGAGAGATCCCGTCATGCAGTCATCACAGGGCTCCGCCCTGCCTTCGCGGACCACAGCGCCCGCGGTGCAGGCGTACGAGCTGACCAAGACCTATCCGGGGGATGTGACCGCGCTGAGCGGGATGTCCCTGACCGTCGAGGCGGGCACCGTGTTCGGGCTGCTCGGCCCGAACGGCGCCGGCAAGTCCACCACGGTGAAGATCCTCACCACGCTGGCCCGCCCCGACAGCGGCACCGCCGTCGTCGCCGGGCATGACGCGCTGCGTCACCCCGACCGGGTGCGTCGCGCCATCGGCGTCGTCTCCCAGAAGTCGGGCGCCGATCCGATGGCGACCGGCCGCGAGAACCTGCAGCTGCAGGGGCGCCTCTACGGGTTGCGCGGCGCGGAGCTCAACCGGCGCGTGGACGAGCTCCTCGAGCGCTTCGATCTGGCCGAGGCCGGCAAGCGCCAGGTCAAGGGCTACTCCGGCGGCATGCAGCGCCGGCTCGATGTGGCACTCGGTCTGGTGCACCGACCCGAGGTGCTCTTCCTCGACGAGCCCACCACCGGTCTCGACCCCGAGGCGCGTACCGCGATGTGGGACGAGATCGCCCGGCTCGCGGGCGACGAGGGCCTCACGATCCTGCTCACCACGCACTACCTCGAAGAGGCGGACCGTCTCGCCGAGCGCATAGCGATCGTCGACCGCGGCAAGGTCGTGGTCGAGGGCGCACCCGATGCGCTCAAGGGCGAACTGCGCGGTGACGCCGTGCACTTGGAGCTGCGCGGTCACGCGCAGGACTCCCGACTGCTCGAGGCCGCACTCGCCGGGCTGCCCGGCGTGTACGAGGTCCTGATCGACGGGCGCCGGATCAGCGTCCGGGCCGAGGACGGCGCGTCCGCCGTGCCGGCGTTGCTCGCCGCGCTGGAGCGGGCCGGAGCCGCGGTCGCCGCGGCCACCGTCGCCCGCCCCTCGCTCGACGACGTCTATCTCCGCTACGCCGGCCGCCGGTTCTCGGAGGCCGAGGCCTCCCACGACGCACCGCACGCCGAGCTCGCAACCGCCGGAGGTGCCCGATGAACACCATGACCGAGACGCTGGCGCAGAACTGGTTCATGACCCAGCGCCAGTTGAAGGCGATCGTCCGGCAGCCCGCGTACCTCGTGATGATGCTGGTGCAGCCCGCGATCTGGCTCTTCCTGTTCGGCAACCTCTTCAAGAAGGTCGTCGAACTCGGCGGCTTCGGCACCACGACCTATCTCGACTACCTGGTGCCCGGCATCGTGGTGATGAGCGCGCTCAGCTCCTCGATGTGGGCGGGCATGGGCACGCTCGAGGAGATCGAGCGCGGCACGCTCAACCGATTCCTGACCACACCCGTCAGCCGTGGCGCGCTGATGAACGCCAATGTCGTGCAGAACGGCGTCAGTACCGCGCTGCAGTCCGTGATCATCGTGCTGTTCGGCAAGCTGGGCGGCGCGGACTACCCGGGCGGGATCACCGGACTTCTGGTCCTGATCCTCGCCTCCGTGCTGCTCGGCGCGATATTCGGCGCCCTGTCCAACGCGATGGGCATGCTGGTCCGCCAGCGTGAGTCGATCATCGGCGTCAACACCTTCCTGATGTTGCCGCTGACCTTCCTGTCCACCGCGTTCATGGCCCCCGCCCAGATGCCCGGCTGGATGCAGGCCATCGCGGACTGGAACCCGGTCAACTGGGCGATGGTCGCGGGCCGTTCGGCCATGGCGGGCAGCCCCGACTGGGGCCTTGTGCTCAGCCGCGGCGGCGGTCTGCTCGTGCTGACGGTCGTGGCGGTGTGGCTGTCGACGCGGACCTTCCGCTCGTATCAGAAGTCGGTCTGACGCGAGGCGACACGGACAAGCGAAGGCGCCCGACGGGGTTCGAACTCGTCGGGCGCCTCCGCGGACTGGTGGTGCTCAACGCCGATCAGACCGGCATGGGCCACGCACGGAACTGCTTGGGGCGCGGCGGCGCGTACGTGCGGACCTTCGACGTGGTCAGGCCGAGACGGACCAGCGATTCCGCGATCGTCACCGCGGCGGCCACGCCGTCCACCACCGGCACTCCGGTGCGCTCCACCACGCGTTCGCTCAGGCCCGACATCCCGCCGCAGCCCAGGCAGATGACCTCCGCCCGGTCCTCCTCGACCGCGCGGACCGCCTCCTCCGCGATCGCCTCGACCGCGGCCGCTGGGTCACGCTCGAGTTCCAGTACGGGCAGTCCGCTCGCCCGCACGGAGGCGCAGCGGGCGGCCAGCCCGGCCAGGAGCAGACGGTCCTCGATGAGCGGGACGGCACGGTCGAGGGTGGTGATCACCGAGTAGTTGCGGCCGAGGAACTGCGCGGTGGCGGCGGCCGCTTCGGTGATGTCGACGACCGGCACAGCGAGCAGTTCCTGCAGACCTTCGCGGCCGTGTTCGCCGTAGCCGGCCTGGATCACCGCGTCGAAAGGCTCGGGGTAGGACCGTACGGTCTCCATCACGGCGATCGCCGCGAGATGGCTCTCGTAGTTGCCCTCGACCGATTCGGCGCCAAACGCCGGGGTGAGCGGCACGATTTCGGTGCCGGGGGAGGCGGCGGCCCTCGCCTGTTCACCGATGGTCTTCGTCATCGAATCGGTGGTGTTGACGTTGACGACGAGGATGCGCATAGGGGGTGTTCCTGTTTCGTTCGGTGGTTCGGCGGGGCGGCGGTTCGGCGGGGCGGCGTTCGCGTGCCGCCGTGAGGCGGTGACGCGGTGATTCGGCCGGGTGGTGAAGCGGTGATTCGGCCGGGCGGTGACGCGGTGCTCCGGTGTGGCAGTGGGGCGGTGGTTCGGCGGAGCGTGGGCCGGTCGGCTACGCGCTCGGTACGGCGATCGCCTCGCCGTCGACGTCCTCGACCGGCGTCGCGCCACGCCCCGGGAGGACGAGGTAGAGCAGCCCGGCGAGGATGGCGCCGATGAACCAGGAGAAGCCGGCGATGCCCGAGAAGTACGGCACCAGGGCGATGACGACGGCGACCGCCGCGGAGGGCACCAGCGCGGCCAGGGCCCGAGGGTTCACGCCACGGCGGTAGGCGTACGTGGCGGCGGGGTCCTCGCTGTACAGGTGCGGAACATGGACGCGCGTCCTGCGCAGCACCCAGTAGTCGGCCATCACGATGCCGAAGGCCGGCCCGAGCAGGGCGCCGAGGCCGCCGAGGAAGTAGTCGACGACGACCGGGCTGTTGTACAGGTTCCACGGCAGGATCACGAGCCCTAGTACGGCGCTGACGATCGCGGCCTTACGGAAGTCCAGCTTGCGCGGGAACAGGTTGACCAACGTGTAGACGGGCGCCACGAAGTTGGCCATCAGGTTCACGGCCACGGTCAGCACGATCAGCGAGAGCGAGGCGAGGGCGAGCAGCCAGGTGGAGGGGATCTGCTGCACGATATCGGCGGGGTTGGTGACCACCTTGCCGTCGAGCTTGAACTGCGCGCCGCTGAGGACGACCACGATGCCGGCGAAGAACAGCATGTTCAGCGGGATGCCGACCAGATTGCCGAGCAGGATCGAACGGTTGCTCTTCGCGGACCGGGTGAAGTCGCAGAAGTTCAGGACGAACGTGCCGTAGATGACCACCCACAGCGCGGCCGCCTCGAGGATGTGCAGCCAGCGGTCGACGCCGGTGAAGGGGCTGCCCGCGTCCATCGCGATCGACCAGTCCACCCGCGCGAGCATCCATACGGCCAGGGCCACGAAGGTGATCAGGACGGCGGGGGCCGCCACCGCGACGTACTTGCGGATCACGTCCATGCCGTAGCTGACGATCAGCACCTGGATGAGCCAGAGCACCAGGAACGAGGCCCAGCCGAGCAGGTCGAGCCCGAGGACGGACGTGTCCTGCCAGGACGCGAGGCCGGGGGCGATGGCGACCGCGAGGGCGGAGAGCACCGCGGAGGCGAGATAGGTCTGGATGCCGAACCAGGCGATCGCGACGCCGCCGCGGATCACGGCGGGGACCTGGGCGCCCCGTACACCGAAGGCGATACGGCTCATCACCGGGAACGGAACACCCGTCTTCGCGCCCATGTAGCCGGACAGGCTCAGCAGGACGAAGAGGAAGACGGAGGCCAGGACGAAGGCGCCGAGGATGTCCCATACGCCCATGCCGAGGGCGAACAGGCCGATCGCGAAAGCGTAGTTGCCCAGGCTGTGCACGTCGTTGGCCCACAGGGTGAAGACGTTGTAGCCGCCCCAGCTGCGGCCCGCCTTCTGCGTCGGGGCGAGGTCGGGACTGTAGAGCCGGGGGCTGGGGTCCGCCGGCGCGGAACCCGCGCCGGCGAGTGGCGCCTCGTCCGTACGCACCGAGGTCTGCGCTGTGGTCACACCGGCACCTTTCTTGATTTCGGTATACGAAATCTGTTTTCCAAGGAGGGGTGACCGGGACGCTACGGGCGCGCAGGCGCGCTGGTCAAGAGGTCTTGCCGACTTTTGGTATCCCAAACAAGCCCCCGTGCGCAGCGCGCCAAGCCTCCATGCGCAGCGCGCGAAGCCTCCGTGCGCAACGCACACAAAAGCACCCCACCGGCGAGTGCCGATGGGGTGCTGTGGTCGTGTTGCGGTGTTCAGGAAGCGGGTGCGGCTGCTTCCTGTTCCGCTTCCACCTGGGCGTTCCACTCGCGCTTGGACGCCTGCCAGCCGTCCTCGGTGTGGCCCAGACGCCAGTAGCCGGAGATCGACAGCTGCTCGCGCGCCACCCCTCGGTCCATACGCAGATGGCGCCTGAGTTCCTTGACGAAGCCGGCCTCGCCGTGGACGAACGCGTGGATTTCACCTTCGGGGAAGTCGAGGGCGCGTACGGCCTCGACGAGTGCTTCGCCGACCCGGCGGCCCTCGCGGTGCAGATACGTGATGTGGGTGCCGTCGGGGGAGGAGACCTTCTGCTCCTCCGTGGCGTCCTCGACCTCGACGTACGCGAACACGCGGGCGCCCTCGGGGAGTTGCTCGAGCGATGCGGCGATCGCCGGCAGGGCGCTCTCGTCGCCCGCGAGCAGGTGCCAGTCGGCGGTCGGCGACGGCGCGTACGCGCCGCCCGGGCCCAGGAAGCGGATCGTGTCACCGGGGCGGGCGTCACGGGCCCACGGTCCGGCCAGGCCCTCGTCGCCGTGGATCACGAAGTCGACGGTGAGTTCGCGCAGTTCGGGATCCCAGGCGCGCACCGTGTACGTCCGCGTCACCGGCCACTGTTCGCGCGGCAGCTCGGCACGGATCGCCTGGATGTCGAAGGGCTCGGGGTAGTCCACGCCGTCGGGCGTGAACAGGAGCTTGATGTAGTGGTCGGTGTACTCGTCGGCCGCGAAACGGGCGAGCCCTTCGCCGCCCAGCACCACACGCTGCATATGCGGGGTGAGCTGCTCGCTGCGGACCACTTCCGCGAGATGGGTCTGCGGTGCCTTGCGCGCCGGGCGTTCCGCCACGACAGCCTCCCCTGATCGGCAAACTTAGGTCTGCCTAAGTTAACACCCGTCAGGAAAGGAGTGGAGGGGGCGTCGCGTGATGCGGCACCCCTCCATCAACCGTGCCTCAGCCTGCCAGCGTCGTGACCAGGCGCTTGAGCGGAGTGCCGATGCCCCAGCGCTCGGCGAGATCGTCCAGCGAAGCCGGGTCGCGCGGCTCGCTCGGAAGGGCCAGATCGATGTCCGGTACCGGCACGTCCGTGGCCACCCGTACGACCTTCGGTGCGACCTTGACGTACGGCCGCGACGCGTCGAGCTTCGTACGCTGCGACGGCGTGAGCTTGGACTTCGGATCGTCGACCGCGGCCATGATGCCGGCCAAGTCGCCGTATTCCGCGAGCAGTTTGGCCGCGGTCTTCTCGCCGACGCCGGGTACGCCCGGCAGGCCGTCGCTCGGGTCGCCGCGCAGTACCGCGAAGTCGACATAGCCGGGCCCGCCGCCTTCGAGGGCGTACTTCTCGCGCAGCCAGGCCTCGTCGGTGAGCTGCAGATTGCCGACGCCCTTGATCGGATACAGGACGCGGATGCCGCGCTTGTCGTCGACCAGCTGGTAGAGGTCGCGGTCGCCCGTGACGATGTCGACCGGTCCCGTGGCGCGGGCGGTGAGCGTGCCGATGACGTCGTCCGCCTCATAGCCGGGCGCACCGATCCGGGCGATGCCCAGCGCCTCCAGGACGTCGATGATCACCGGGACCTGCGGCGAGAGCGTGTCGGGGATCTCCTCCGCGTCGGGGCCGGTCTCCATCTCCTCGGCGACGCGATGCGCCTTGTACGAGGGGATCAGATCGACCCGCCACTGCGGGCGCCAGTCATCGTCCCAGCAGGCGACCAGCTCGTCGGGCCGGTGGTCCTTGACCAGGCGGTCGATGAAGTCGATCAACCCGCGCACCGCATTGACCGGTGTGCCGTCGGGGGCCTTCATCGACTCCGGGACACCGAAGTAGGCGCGGAAGTAGAGAGAGGCGGTGTCGAGAAGCATGAGCCGTCGGGTTTGCGTCACACCTCGCATCATGCCGCACCCCACCGACAGCGGGCCTTGCGGACGACCGGGTTCGAGGGTGCCTCTCCCGACCGGGTCCGTGCATGCACCCCGTCCGTGCATGCACCCCGTCCGTGCATGCACCCCGAGGACGCGCGGGAGGCTCGCGGCCTAAAACCCTCGACCTAAAGAAATTGTGAAGCGGATCACTTTCCGTTTGCCCTGAGAAAAGCCCGGGCAGGCGCGCACGCGGAGCGGACCCGTGCCGGATACAACCATTTCCGGGCCGGGCAGCGGGCGGACCCCGTGCAGCTCCACGGCCCGCCGGCGGGGGAGGCGGGCCGTAGTTACGTACGACAGATGAGGTTTTATGTCCAGGCTCCAGGCGGAGCACCTGTACAAGGTGTTCGGCAGAAGGCCCGATGACGCGGTGCGCCGGCTCGAAGCAGGCGCGGACCGCGACGAACTGCGTGCCGAAGGCACCACGGCAGCGGTGATCGACGCCTCGTTCACCGTGGAGCCGGGGCAGATCTTCGTCGTGATGGGGCTGTCCGGCTCCGGGAAGTCCACGCTCCTTCGCATGCTCAACGGGTTGCTGGAGCCCACCGCCGGACGCGTGCTGTTCGACGGTGACGACATCACCCACCTGAACCCGAAGAAGCTGCGCGAGGTGCGCTCGAAGAAGATCAGCATGGTCTTCCAGCACTTCGCGCTCTTCCCCCACCGCAGCGTCCTCGAGAACGCCGCGTACGGGCTCGAAGTGCAGGGCGTCGCCAAGGAGGAGCGCCTGAAGCGCGCCACCGAGGCGCTGGAACTGTGCGGTCTCAAGGGCTGGGAGAAGTCCTGGCCCGACGAGCTCTCCGGCGGTATGCAACAGCGTGTGGGCCTGGCCCGCGCGCTCGCGACCAATGCGGACCTGCTGCTCATGGACGAGTCGTTCAGCGCCCTCGACCCGCTGATCCGCCGCGATATGCAGGACCAGCTGCTCGAACTGCAGAAGACCCTGAAGAAGACCATCGTCTTCATTACCCACGACCTCAACGAGGCCATGCGCCTGGGCGACCAGATCGCGGTCATGCGCGACGGACGCATCGTCCAGACCGGCACGGGTGAGGACATCCTGGTCCGTCCGGCCAACGACTATGTGCGCCGGTTCGTCGAGGACGTCGACCGCAGCCGGGTGCTCACCGCGGGTTCGATCATGGAGAAGGTCGCCGCGGGCGCCGAGTTCGGCGACGACGAGAGCTCCTGCAGCGTCGAGACCCCGGTCGCGGAGCTCTTTGCGACGCTCGCCGAAGGCACCACCGAGATTCAGGTCACCGACGACGAGGGTGACCTCGTCGGCGTCGTGGCGCGCGAGAAGGTGCTCTCCGCGCTCGCGGACGAGGCGCAGATCGAGCCCGTCGCCCTGGCCGGGGCGGTGCAGGACACCGTGCCTGCCCCGCGCGAGACCGTGAAGGCGGTGGCGACCGATGCCTAGGCTCGAATTCGGCTCCTGGGTCGAGGACGCGGTCGCCTGGCTGCAGACCCATCTCGGCTGGCTGTTCGACTTCGTCAACAGCGTGCTCGAGGGCATGTACGACGGCGTCAACTCGGTGCTGGGCGGCGGCGAACCGCTCCTGGTCGCCGGCATCTTCGCCGTGATCGCCTGCTGGCTGCGCGGACTGCTCCCCGGTGTCCTGGCGTTCGTGGGCTTCGCCCTGATCGACTCGCTCGGTCTGTGGGACGACGCCATGGCGACGCTGTCCCTGGTGATCGTCGCCGCGGTGATCACCGTGGTGCTCGCCGTGCCGCTCGGTGTCTGGGCCGCGAAGAGCAAGCGGGTCAGCGGTGCGATACGCCCAGTGCTCGACGTCATGCAGACCATGCCGGCGTTCGTGTACCTGATCCCCGGCGTGATGTTCTTCGGCGTCGGTGTCACCCCCGGTGTCATCGCCACCATCGTCTTCGCGATGCCGCCCGGCGTCCGGATGACCGAGCTGGGCATCCGCCAGGTCGACGGCGAACTGGTCGAGGCCGCCGAGGCCTTCGGCACCAGCCCCAAGCACACCCTCACCCGGGTGCAGCTGCCGCTCGCGCTCCCGACGATCATGGCCGGTATCAACCAGGTCATCATGCTCGCCCTGTCGATGGTCGTCATCGGCGGTATGGCGGGTGCGGGCGGTCTCGGCGAGAAGGTGTACGCCGCGATCACCCAGCTCCAGGTCGGCCTCGCCGCCGAGTCCGGTGTCGCCGTGGTCATCCTGGCCATGTACCTGGACCGCATGACCGGCGCCCTCAACCAGCGCGTCTCGCCGCTCGGCCGCCGCGCCGCCGCCAAGGCCGCGGCCGCCGCGGGCCGCCTCAAGTTCGTGCACTACAAGCCCGGTACCGCCATCGCCACGATCGGCGTGGTCGTGCTCGCGCTTGTCGCCGGCGGCATGAACTTCGCCGGTTCCAAGGACGACTCCGGTGCGCAGACCGCCGCCGCCGACGTCGGCAAGGGCAAGAAGATCAACCTGGGCTACATCCCCTGGGACGAGGGCATCGCCTCCACCTACCTGTGGAAGGAGCTCCTGGAGCAGCGCGGTTACGAGACGGACATCAAGCAGCTCGACCCGGGCCCGCTCTACTCCGGTGTCGCGCGCGGCGACATCGACTTCCAGACCGACGCATGGCTCCCCACCACGCACAAGGACTACTGGGACAAGAACGCCGAGAACCTCGAGGACCTCGGCTCCTGGTACGGCCCGACGTCGCTCGAGCTGACGGTGCCTTCGTATGTGAAGGGCATTGATTCGCTGGAGGACCTGAAGGGTCAGGGCAAGAAGTTCAAGGGCAAGATCATCGGCATTGAGGCCAGTGCCGGGATGATGAAGACCTTGAACGAGAAGGTTCTGAAGGAGTACGGCCTGGAGGGCGAGTACGAGGTCGTTTCCTCGTCCACGTCTTCGATGCTGGCCGAGCTGAACCGCTCCATTCAGAAGAAGGAGCCGGTCGTGGTGACCCTGTGGTCGCCGCACTGGGCGTACGGCAAGAACGACCTGAAGAAGCTCGAGGACCCGAAGAAGGCCTGGGGCGAGGGCGAGCAGATCCACACCGTCGCCCACAAGGGCTTCTCGAAGAAGGACCCGACGGTCGCCAAGTGGCTGAAGGACTTCAAGCTGGACGAGGATCAGCTCACCAGCCTGGAGAACGAGATCAAGGACGCCGGCGAGAACAACGAGCAGCAGGCCGTCAAGACCTGGCTCAAGAAGAACCCGGGCCTTGCCGACAAGCTCGCCCCCGTGCCGGGCGGCGGTGCCAAGGCGCAGGGCAGGGACGCCGGCAAGACGGTCAACATGGGCTACTTCCCGTGGGACGAGGCCATCGCGTCCACCTACCTCTGGGAGAACATCCTGGAGGACCGTGGCTACAAGACCACGAACAAGCAGCTCGACCCGGGCCCGCTCTACACCTCGCTCGCGCAGGGGCAGATGGACGTCCAGTTCGATGCGTGGCTGCCGACGACACACAAGGACTACGTCGACCGCTACAAGGACAAGCTCACCGACATCGGGTCCTGGTACGGCCCGACGTCGCTCGAGCTGACGGTGCCTTCGTATGTGAAGGGCATCGATTCGCTGGAGGACCTGAAGGGTCAGGGCAAGAAGTTCAAGGGCAAGATCATCGGCATTGAGGCCAGTGCCGGGATGATGAAGACCTTGAACGAGAA
>NZ_JBEPEW010000007.1:102773-118700 GCF_040300965.1 Streptomyces mesophilus
AGAAGGTTCTGAAGGAGTACGGCCTGGAGGGCGAGTACGAGGTGGTGTCTTCCTCGACGTCCTCGATGCTGGCCGAGCTGAACCGCTCCATTCAGAAGAAGGAGCCGGTCGTGGTGACTCTGTGGTCGCCGCACTGGGCGTACGGAAAGTACGACCTGAAGAAGCTCGAGGACCCGAAGAAGGCCTGGGGCGAGGGCGAGCAGATCCACGTCATGGGCAAGAAGGACTTCGCCAAGGACTTCCCGGAGCTCAACGGGTGGCTGAAGAACTTCAAGATGACCGAGGAGGAGCTCGCCTCCCTCGAGGTCGAGATCCAGAAGGGTGACCCCAAGAACCAGAAGGAGTCCGCCCGCCGCTGGCTCGACGCGCATCCCGAGATGCTCGACAAGCTGGCCCCCGTGAGCTGATCCGATCCGGATCGCTTCACTGAGCTGAGCCGAACTGAGCTGAGCTGAGCTGAACCGAGCCGAACCCGAGGGGTGGGACGCACCACGCGCTGTGGTGCATCCCACCCCTCGCGGCGTTCCGTCGGGCTTGATCCGTTCCTTACCCTCGAACATCGTGTCCCCGTCCCGCCGAGCCGTGCCCCTGAGCGCCGCCGCCGTCCTGGCCCTCGCCTTGATCGTGGCCCTGCTCCAGGTGAGTCGCGCCGACGCGGCCCCCGTCTCGGCCGCCGCCGGCCGCCTCGCGGAACTCGCGAGCGATGCCCGTGAGGCCGACGGGTACGTGTACGGCCTGACCGACGACACCGGCCGCACCATGGACGCCGCCGAGATACGCCAGGCCGAGGACGGCACCTACCTCGCCGTCTACCACACGGTCCTCGACGACGGCCGCTTCCACGCGGCCGTCGCCACCTCCACCGACCTGGAGCACTGGACCCGCCGCCACGACTTCGGGCCCGGCACGCACCAGGCCACGCTGGCCAAGGACCCGGCCGGCGGCTGGATCCTCGCGTTCGAGCGGGATCCCCGCAATCACATAGCGATACGGGCCTACGGCGGCCTCGACGACCTGCTGACCGGGAACGACCGCCGCGCCTTCGACGCCCCGCTCACCCTCTCGCGCTGCGCCGAGGGCACCCCTGCCATCACGGCTGTCCGTGGCGACACCATCGAACTGACCGGGCACTACCGGTCCGGCTGCGATATCGACCGCCAACTGCGCGCCACCCTCACGGACTTCACCACCTGGCACGCCGAACCGGACCCCGCTCTGGACACGGCGCTGCGCTCGTGGGGGAGCGGCGGCAACATCGGCGACCGCTCGCCCGTGACGCTCGACGGCCGCGACCTCGTCGTCATCGAAGGACAGCGGCTCCGCGAGGACTTCGCCAGCTGGCGCACGTACATCTACGATCCCCGGCGCGGCCGCGCCGATCTGCTGACCCTGCGCACCCACGGCGCCAGCACGGCCTTCGCCAACCCTTCGGTCTCCCTGCTCACTTCGCCGTCGGGCCGGCCGGCCCTGCTGATCAGCGCGTTCATCCCGCAGGAGGGCGCGGCGGACGGTGAGGCGGGGCAGATGCTGTTCTGGCGCTCGCTGAAAGGCTGACCGCGGCTCGCTGAAAGGCTGACAGCCGCTCACTGAAAAGCTGACAGACGCTCACTGAATGGCTGACAGAGCAATCCGGTCGCCGTTGTACGAGCGAAGTACAAGCAGACCAGTTGACAGGGCATGGATCGCTGCCCTTGCGTAGGGTGCTGGGAACAGCGATCTGACCGCAGCGAAGCGAGGGGGGCCGGCATGGACGACAAGTTCTCCGGACGGGTCGGTTCGGCCATCCGGCGACGGCGCAGGGCGCTCGGTCTCACCCTGGCCGCGGTTTCGGGACGCAGCGGCCTCTCGGTGCCGTTCCTCAGTCAGATCGAGAACGAACGGGCCCGTCCCAGCAGTACGTCCCTCGAACGCGTCGCCGACGCCCTCGGCACCACGGCCGTCGAGCTCCTCTCGGCGGCCGACGCGGAACGCATCGTCGAGGTGGTGCGCTCCGCGCCCGCCGAGGAGTCGGCCGCGATCCGCGCGCTGGTGCACGGCAAACATCAGCTGCACGCTCTCGAATTCGTCGGCGATCATGACTCCGGGCGCGAATTCCGCCACCGCAACGACGAGTTGATGTACGTGGCCGAGGGCGCCGTCGAGGTCGAGGCGGACGGCCGCGCCTACCGTCTGGCACGGGGCGACACGATGTTCCTGTCCGGTGGTGTGCCGCACCGCTGGCGGGCGGCGGTGCCCGAGACCCGTGTCCTGGTGATCGCCGTCGCCGAGCACATCAAGGCCGAACACGAGTGAGCCCCCGGATCGTCTCGCTGGTCCCCTCTCTTACGGAGGCCGTGGCGGCGAGCGCTCCCGGGCTGCTCGTCGGCGCCACCGACTGGTGCACGCATCCCGCGGATCTGGGCGTGGTCCGTGTGAAGGGCACCAAGAACCCGGACGTGCCCGGCATCCTCGCGCTCGGGCCCGACCTGGTGCTCGCCAACGAGGAGGAGAACCGCCCCGCCGATCTCGACGAGCTGCGCGCGGCCGGTCTGGACGTCCTCGTCACGCACATCCGTTCACTCCCGCAGGCGCTCACCGAACTGGAGCGCGTCCTGGTTGACGCCTGCGGACTGCGGCGGCCGCCCTGGCTCGACGAGGCCGGCCGCGTCTGGACCGACCCGCCGGCCCTCGCACCCTGCCGCGCCGTCATTCCGATCTGGCGCCGCCCGTGGATGGTCCTCGGCCGGGAGACCTTCGCCGGTGATCTGCTCGCACGTCTCGGCATACGCAATGTGTACGCGGATCACGCCGAGCGCTATCCGAGGATCGCCCTGGAGGAACGGCCGGCCGCGGACCTCGTCGTCCTGCCTGACGAGCCCTACCGTTTCACCGCCGAGGACGGGCCCGAGGCCTTCGCCCCGCTGCCCGCCGCACTGGTCGACGGCCGCTCGCTCACCTGGTACGGACCGTCCCTGGTGGACGCGCCGGCCCGGCTCAGCGCGGCGCTGCGAGCAGCTGTCCGCTGACCAGGCCGCGCACGGTGTGGAACGCGGCGATCAGCACGGCCGTCACGAGGAAGACGTAGAGGCCGGTCGCCAGCCAGCTGTAGGCATCGAGGCCGGTGTGGCGGGCGAGCCCCGAAGCGCCGGTGACACAGGTACCCACGGGGAAGGTGAACCCCCACCAGGTCATCGCGAAGCCCATGCCCGCCCGCAGCGCCCGCACCACCAGGGCGGCCGCGAGCGCGAACCACAGCAGCGCGAAGCCCATGACCGGCACGCCGTAGACGACGGCGAAGGCGCCGAACGCCGAGGCGTAGTCCTGGCTGATCGCGTCGGGCGCGACATCCGCGAGCGCGTTCACCGCGGTGGTGGACTGGCCGAGCGGGCCGAGCACCAGGAACAGGGTCGGCGTCAGGACGAGGGGCAGGGGGCCGTGCACGACGAGCCGGCCGAAGATCAGGGGGAGCATCACGAAGGTGGCGATCAGGCTGATCCCGAACATCGCGTAGCTGGCGAGCAGCATCGCCTCCTGCCACTGCCCCTGCGGGAGATGAGGAAGCAGCGCGGGGCCCTGGGCCGCCGAGACCATGGGGGCGACCACGGGCAGCAGCCATACGGGCGAGGCCTCGTCAAGGGAGATCTTGTGCCGCGCCACCATCAGATACGGCACCGCCGCGGCGGCCGCGAGCCCGACCAGGGTGCCCGCAACGAACAGCACCGCGTCCACCCCGATCGCGGCCCGCTCGCCGATCACGTCCTTGCCGACGAGCAGCGTGGCACCGCCCACGGCGAGCAGAGCCATCGACAGACAGCCGTAGAACGGGGCCACCTTGGGGTCGAGCAGATGCGAGCGGGCCTGGTCGCGATGGTGGATCCAGTGCACCGCCCGGGCGCACAGCAGCACGGTGAGCATGCCGGCGGCGATCGCCCATACGGCGATGGCCACGGGCCTCGGTATGGGATGCGGCAACGTGGCTCCGGCGGAGGCGACGATGGCGGTGCCCATCACGGCCGCGTACCAGTTGGGGCCGAGGTGGCGCACCGTCGCCCGGGTCCCGGTTCGAGCTGCTGTGCGGGACAAGGTGCGGGTGCGTGTGTACGTTGCCATGGCTCCAGCTTGCGCCGCTGGAGGGGCCCTCACCAGCCCGTTTGTCCTGCTGAGGACATAACCTGGGGTTATGGCCGAAACCCCAGCCCCTGTGCAGCGCCTCGCGGACCGCGTCCCCGACCTGGTGGCGCTGCAGCTCCTGATCGCCGTGGCCCGCCTCGGCAGCCTGGGACGCGCCGCGCATGAGCTGGGCATCACCCAGCCCGCGGCCAGCAGCCGGGTGCGGGCGATGGAGCGGCAGCTCGGCGTCGCCCTGGTGGACCGCTCGCCGCGCGGTTCACGGCTCACCGAGACCGGCGCCCTCGTCACGGACTGGGCACGCAGGATCGTCGAGGCCGCCGAGGCCTTCGACGCGGGGGCGCAGGCGCTGCGCGTACGGCGCGATCAGCGGCTGCGGGTGGCGGCGAGCATGACGATCGCCGAGTATCTGCTGCCCGGCTGGCTGATCGCGCTGCGCCATGAACGTCCCGGCACGGCGGTGCAACTGCTGGCCGGGAACTCGCAGTTCGTGATCGAGCGGCTGCTCGCCGACGAGGTCGAGCTCGGCTTCGTCGAGGGCCTGACCATTCCGTCCGGGCTCAGCGGCGTCGTGGTCGCCCGCGACCGGCTGGTGGTGACGGTCGCGCCCACGCACCCGTGGGCCCGCCGCCGCAACCCCCTCGCGGCGGACGAGCTGGCCCGTACGCCGCTGATCCTGCGCGAGCACGGCTCGGGAACCCGGCAGGTGCTCGACGCGGCGCTCGGGGGGCTCGCGGATCCGCTGCTCGAACTGGCCTCCACCACTGCGGTGAAGGCCGCCGCGGTGAGCGGTGCGGGGCCCTGCGTCCTCAGCGAGCTGGTGGTCGGTGAGGAGCTGGCGGCTCGGCGTCTTGTGCGGATCACGGTCGAGGGGGTGCCCCTCGACCGTGCCCTGCGGGCAGTCTGGCGCGTCGGGCACCGGCCCGTGGGGCCGGCGCGGGATCTGCTGTCGTTGACGCGGACGGGCTGAACGGGTCGGTCGCCCTCAATCCCCTCGTGGCGACGGAGAACTCGCAGCCTCCACCAGCCCCCGCATCACCCGCAGATCCGTCCCCATCTCCGGATGCCACTGCACACCGAGCACCCAGCCGTGACCCGGCAGTTCGACGGCCTCGACCGTGCCGTCCTCCGCGTGGGCGGACGCCACCAGATCCCGGCCAAGGCGTTCGACGGCCTGGTGGTGGTACGTGGGCACGGCGTCCTTGTCCGGTACGAGCGAGGCGAGCAGCGTGTCCGGTACCGGCTGCACGGTGTGCGAGCCGAACGAGCCGATCTCGCCCCGGTGCCCGTCCAGATGCTGCACCAGCGTTCCGCCGAGCGCGACATTGAGCAGCTGCATCCCGCGGCAGATACCGAGCAGCGGCTTGCCCGCCGCCAACGCGGCCTCGATCAGGGCGAGTTCCCACGCGTCCCGCTCCCGCGCCGGCGGCCCGGTCCGCGGATCGACGCCGGCCCCGTACCGTACGGGCTCGACATCCGGACCGCCGGCGATCACCACACCGTCCAGGCGCGCGACCACGGCGGGCGCCGCCGCCGGATCGTCCGGCGGCAGCAGAGCCGCGAGCCCGCCCGCCTCCTGCACGAGGCGTGGGTAGCCGACGGGCAGCAGGGCCGCGTCCAGCTCCCATACGCCCCAGCGGGCACCGGACTCCAGATAGGTACTGACCCCGATCAGCGGCCTCATGCTCACCCGACACCCTCCATGGAGATCACCTGTCGCGTTCCAACTCTGCCTCGGCGGCGGCCAGCGCCGCGAACTCCTCCTCGGGTGCCTTGGCCACCAGATGGTGCCGGCTGTAGATCCCGAAGTAGGCGAGGGCCACCACGTACACGATGAGGGCGATCACGGCCGCGGTCACATCGACCAGGAAGGTCGCCACAAGCGCGGAGAGGGCGAGGACCAGTGCGACGCCCGAGGTCCAGATGCCGCCGGGGGTGCGGTACGGGCGGTTCAGGCCCGGTTCGCGGCGGCGGAGCACGATGTGCGAGAGCGACATCAGGGCGTACGAGATGGTCGCGCCGAACACCGCGATGTTCAGCATCCGTGCGCCGTCCCCGCTGCCCGCGGCCAGCGCGAAGCCGATCGCGCCGGGCACGAGCAGGCCGAGGTAGGGCGCCTTGCGCCTGCTGGTCAGGGAGAGGAAACGCGGCAGATAGCCCGCGCGGGAGAGCGCGAAGAGCTGGCGGGAGCCCGCGTAGATCAGGGAGAAGAAGGAGGCCACGAGGCCGGCGAGACCGGCGTAGTTGATGACGCGGCTCAGGCCGGTCGCCTTGCCGTCCGGCTGGAGCGCCTCGACCAGCGGGTTGCCCGCCTCCTGGATCGCGGCCGAGCCGCGTGCACCGGCGGAGGCGAAGAAGGTGAGCAGGGCGAGGACCACGAGGATCGCCATCGACCAGCGGATCGCCTTGGGCAGCGTACGGGCGGGGTCGCGGGTCTCCTCGGCGGCCAGCGGCACGCCCTCGACGCCCAGGAAGAACCACATGCCGAACGGGAACGCCGCCCAGATGCCCAGAAGCCCGTACGGCAGCCAGGAGTTGGAGCCGAAGGCGCTGTCGTCCACCTTGATGTCGTTGAGCCCGGACGCGTCGAACTCCATGAACGCGCCGACCGCGAAGACCAGAAGTGCGGCCACCGCGATTCCGGTGACGACGAAGCTGAAGCGCAGCGCCTCGCCGACGCCCCAGAGGTGGATGCCGATGAAGAGCACGAAGCAGGCGAGATAGACAGGCCAGCCCGATTCCAGGCCGAACAGGCCGAGCGACTCGACATAGTCGCCGATGAAGATGGAGATCGCGGCCGGCGCCAGGACGTACTCGATGAGGATCGCCGTACCGGTCAGGAAGCCGCCCCAGGGGCCGAGCGCACGGCGTGCGAAACCGTAACCGCCGCCCGCGGTGGGCAGGATGGCGGAGAGCTCGGCGAGCGAGAACACCATGCAGACGTACATCAGGCCCATCAGGACCGTGGCGATCGCGAGGCCGCCGAAGCCGCCTTCGGCGAGGCCGAAGTTCCAGCCCGAGAAGTCGCCGGAGACGACATAGGCCACGCCCAGGCCGGTGAGCAGCAGCCAGCCGGCGCTGCCGCGCCGCAGTGCCCGCCGCTTCAGATAGTCGTCGTCGGTGTCCTTCAGGGGTGGGGTGGTGCCGCTGTCTTGAGGTGCTTGGGTCATCGCAGGGCTCCCGCTCAGGGCCGGTGGCTTCAATGGAGCGAGTGCATACCATTGCGGTGGGTCCGCGTGGAGCGCAAGTCCCCTGCGTTACTTTCCAGTTACTGCTGCCTCCAAGCGGGCGGACGTAGGCCGCATCACGCGAGGAACCCCCGCAACAACGCCGCCGTCCCCGCGCAGTGTTCACGCATCGCGGCCCGCGCACGCCCCGGATCCCCGTCGAGCACCGCCCGTACCAGCTCCGTGTGCTGCGCCTGTGAATGCTCCAGATTCCGTACGAGCAGCGGGATGCAGTCGAGCAGTTCATTGACCTGCGCCCGTACGGCGGCATAGTGCGCGGTCAGCGAGGGCGAGCCGGCCAGCTCGGCCAGCGTGAGGTGCAGCAGGGTGTCGCGCCGGCGGTAGTCGGCGAGGGGAGCGTCGTGGGTGGCTGCGAGCGCGGAACTCAGCTGCTCGGCCTGCTTCTTGGTGAGCGGACGCGCCGCGCACAGCTCGGCCGCACCGGCCTCCAGGACCTCGCGGAACCGCAGGACGTCCTCCACGTCGACATCCTTCAGACGCCGGCGCAGCTCGGCCTCGCCCGTCGCGTCCGGGCGCTCCAGGACGAAGGTGCCGCCGTACCGCCCGCGCCTGCTCTCCACCAGGCCTTCGTCCTGCAGCACCCTGAGCACCTCGCGCAGCGTCACCCGGCTGATGCCGAGGACGTCCGCCAGTTCCCGTTCGGCGGGCAGCCGTTCGCCCGCCGCGACCAGTCCCAGACGGATGACCTGGAGGACCTGCTCCAGGGCTTCCTCGAAGCCGTTGCCGGCGCGCACGGGACGCAGGACGCGAGCGAGCCGGTCCATCCGTTCGGCTGTCGTCATCGGCCGTTTCCCCCTTCCCAAGGAATGGTCTGAAGCAATACCTTAAGCCACTCCGGACCGCCCAAGGAGGAGTCCCCGTGGCAGACAGCACCGCCCCGCTCAGCGTCGAGGAGCTGCGCCGCTTCGTCGCGAGCGGCGAGATCGACACCGTCGTCCTGGCCTTCCCCGACATGCAGGGGCGTCTCCAGGGCAAGCGTTTCGCCGCCGGCTTCTTCCTCGACGAAGTGCTCGAGCACGGCACCGAGGGCTGCAACTATCTGCTCGCGGTCGACACCGAGATGAACACGGTCGACGGATACGCGATGTCGAGCTGGGACCGCGGTTACGGCGACTTCGCCATGCACCCGGACCTGGCCACGCTGCGCCGCGTGCCGTGGAACGAGGGCACCGCGATGCTCATCGCCGACCTCGCGTGGAACGACGGCGGCCCGGTCGTCGCCGCACCGCGGCAGATCCTGCGACGCCAGCTGGAGCGCCTGGCCGAGCTCGGCTACACGGCCCAGGTCGGCACCGAGCTGGAGTTCATCGTCTTCCGCGACAGTTACGAGGAGGCCTGGGACCGCGACTACCGCGATCTGATCCCGGCCAACCAGTACAACATCGACTACTCGGTCCTCGGCACCGGCCGGATCGAGCCGCTGCTGCGCCGGATCCGCAACGAGATGGGCGCCGCGGGCCTGACCGTCGAGTCCGCGAAGGGCGAGTGCAACCCCGGTCAGCACGAGATCGCCTTCCGCTACGACGAGGCCCTGGTCACCTGCGACCAGCACGCCATCTACAAGACGGGTGCCAAAGAAATCGCCTCCCAGGAGGGCATGGCGCTCACCTTCATGGCCAAGTTCAACGAGCGCGAGGGCAACTCCTGCCACATCCACCTCTCGCTCACCGACGCCGACGGCGCCAATGTCATGGCTGGGCCCGACGGCCACGGGATGTCCGAGGTCATGCGGTACTTCCTGGCCGGCCAGCTCGCCGCCCTGCGGGACTTCTCGCTGCTGTACGCGCCCAACATCAACTCGTACAAGCGGTTCCAGCCGGGCTCGTTCGCGCCCACCGCCGTCGCCTGGGGCCACGACAACCGCACCTGTTCGCTGCGCGTGGTCGGCCACGGCCGCTCGACCCGTTTCGAGAACCGGCTGCCGGGCGGCGATGTGAACCCGCACCTCGCGGTCGCCGGTCTGGTCGCGGCCGGCCTGTACGGCATCGAGCAGAAGCTGGAACTACCCGAGGCCTGCGCCGGAAACGCCTACACCGCCGAGTACGCCCATGTCCCGTCGACGCTGCGCGAGGCGGCCGAGCTCTGGGAGAACAGCCCGATCGCCAAGGCCGCGTTCGGCGACGAGGTCGTGGCGCACTACCTCAACATGGCGCGGGTCGAACTGAACGCCTTCGACGCGGCCGTGACCGACTGGGAGCTGCGGCGTTCCTTCGAGCGGCACTGATCCGTCCGCTCTTCCTGCCCTCGCCCGTACGCACATCTGTGAGGACCGACTTGCTCCACGAGCACCACGTACTCAACCCCGCGACCGAAGAGCCGGTCGCGACCGTCCCCGCCACCACGCCCGCCGAGGTCGACGCGGCCGTGGCCCGCGCGGCCCGCGCGCAGTCGTCCTGGGCGGCGCTCGCCCCGGCCGACCGGGCGCGCATCCTGCGGCGTGTGGCCGACGTCATCGACGAACACATCGAAGAGCTGGCCCAGTTGGAGGTCCGCGAGGCCGGTCACACGGTGGGCAACGCCCGCTGGGAAGCCGGCAACGCCCGCGATCTCTTCGCGTACGCGGCCGGGGGAGTGGAGCGGCTGGCCGGCCGGCAGATCCCCGTCGCGGGCGGGATCAACGTCACCTTCCAGGAACCGCTCGGCGTCATCGGCGTGATCGCACCGTGGAACTTCCCGATGCCGATCGCCTCTTGGGGCACCGCGCCCGCGCTCGCCGCGGGCAACGCCGTGCTGCTCAAGCCCGCCGAGACCACCCCGCTCACGGCCCTGCGCCTGGCCGAACTCGCCCTGGAGGCAGGCCTTCCCGAGCACCTGTTCCAGGTACTTCCCGGCGCGGGTGACGTGACCGGAAACGCTCTGGTGGAGCACCCGGACGTAGCCAAGATCGTGTTCACCGGCTCCACCCGGGTCGGCAAGCAGATCATGGCCAAGTGCGCCGACCGCGTGAAGCGCCTCACGCTCGAACTCGGCGGCAAGAGCCCCAACATCGTCTTCGCCGACGCGGACGTCGAGGCCGCCGCCGCGGCCGCCCCGATGTCCTTCCTGGACAACTCGGGACAGGACTGCTGCGCCCGCACCCGCATCCTCGTCCAGCGCTCGGTGTACGACCGCTTCCTCGAACTGCTCGCGCCCGCCGTCGAGTCCGTGGTCGTCGGCGACCCCGCGGATGAGAAGACGCAGATGGGGCCGCTGATCTCCAAGTCCCAGCTGGAGCGGGTGCGTTCGTACGTGCCCGAGCACGCGGCGATCCGCGGCACGGCGCCGGGCGGGCCCGGCTTCTGGTTCCCGCCGACGGTCCTCACCGGCCTGGACCCCTCGGCGCCCGTCTGCGTCGAGGAGGTCTTCGGACCGGTCGCCGTGGTGCTGCCCTTTGAGGACGAGGCGGACGCCGTACGTCTGGCCAACGCCACCGCGTACGGCCTCTCCGGCTCCCTGTGGACCCGCGACGTGGGCCGCGCCCTGCGTGTCTCGGGGGCCGTCAAGGCGGGCAATCTGTCCGTCAACTCGCACTCCAGCGTCCGCTATTGGACCCCGTTCGGGGGCTACGGACAGTCCGGTCTCGGCCGTGAACTCGGCCCCGACGCACTCGCCGCCTTCACCGAAACCAAGAACGTCTTCATCAGCACGGAAGGTCCCGCACAGTGACTGAACAGCCCGCAGTGACGGAACAGCCCAGGTGCCGCCGCCTCGTCGGCCGCACCGCCGTCATCACCGGAGCCGGCAGCGGCATCGGCCTGGCCACCGCACGCCGCCTCGCCTCCGAGGGGGCCCACGTGGTGTGCGGCGACATCGACGAGAGTGCGGGCAAGGCCGCGGCCGAGGAGGTCGGCGGCACCTTCGTACGGGTCGACGTCACCGACGCCGAACAGGTCGAGGCGCTGTTCAAGACCGCCTACGACACCTACGGCTCGGTCGACATCGCCTTCAACAACGCGGGGATCTCGCCGCCCGACGACGACTCGATCCTGGACACCGGCCTCGAGGCCTGGAAGCGGGTTCAGGAGGTCAATCTGACCTCGGTCTATCTGTGCTGCAAGGCCGCGATCCCCTATATGCGCCGCCAGGGCAGGGGCTCGATCATCAACACCGCGTCCTTCGTGGCCCGGATGGGCGCGGCCACGTCCCAGATCTCGTACACCGCGTCCAAGGGCGGCGTCCTCGCGATGTCCCGTGAGCTCGGGGTCCAGTTCGCCCGCGAGGGCATCCGGGTCAACGCCCTGTGCCCGGGTCCGGTCAACACCCCGCTCCTGCAGGAGCTGTTCGCCAAGGACCCCGAGCGGGCCGCCCGCCGGCTGGTGCACATCCCGGTCGGCCGGTTCGCGGAGGCGGACGAGATCGCCGCCGCAGTGGCCTTCCTCGCGAGCGACGACTCGTCCTTCGTGAACGCCACGGACTTCCTGGTGGACGGGGGGATCTCCGGGGCGTACGTCACCCCGGTGTGATCCCACAGGCCGCGGGCAAGGCGGGCGGGTGGAATCCGCGGATCCACGGATCTCCGGATTCCACCCGCCCGCCGCCATATCGAGGAAAACCGAGAGGAGACGAGTGATCCGCCGCCACTTGAGAATCGCCACGGCGCTGGCAGCCACCACGGCAGCCCTCGCCGGCATCACCACGGCGCAGGCCGCACCGCCCGAGCACCGGCCAAAGGCCTGCCCCACCCTGACCATCGGCCAGGGCTGGCATGCCGACAACAAGGCCAGACTCCAGTCCCTGATGGACGAGTACGGCGCGTGCGGAGACGGACGAGGTCGCCGGCCCGTCGCCGTCTTCGACTGGGACAACACGGTCATCAAGAACGACGTGGGCGACGCCACCATGTTCTGGATGCTGCGCAACGGCAGGATCAACGCCCCGTACAAGAACGACTGGCATACGACGAGCCGCTACCTCACGGACGACGCGGCCATCGCCCTGCGCCAGGCCTGCCCCGAGACCAACGGCGCACTGCCCACGGACAAGAACACCGCCTGTGCGGACGAGATCCTCTCCGTATACGCGGACGGCGGGACGACCACCGGCAAGGCGGCCTTCGCCGGCCACGACCACCGCCGCATGGAACCCTCGTACGCCTGGCTGGCCCAGCTCACCCGGGGCCGGACCGCCCACCAGGTCCAGGAGTTCGCGGCCGCGGCCCGCAGGGAGAACCTCGCCGCGCCCATCGGCACGAAGCAGCGCGTGGGCACGAAGGACGTGACCGGCTGGGTCCGCTACTACGACCAGCAGCGCGATCTGATCCGGGCGCTCCGGCGGGCCGGCTTCGACGTGTGGATCAGCTCGGCCTCGCCCGAGCCGGTCGTCGAGGTCTGGGCCCGCGGCGTGGGCATCGCCCCCGACCGCGTGATCGGCATCCGCAACGTCACCGAGCACGGCCGCCTCACCCGGCACTTGAAGGGCTGCGGCACGGTCGCGGACGGCGACGACTCGATGATCACGTACATCGACGGCAAACGCTGCTGGATCAACCAGGAGGTGTACGGCATGCAGGGCGCCGCGGCCGAGCGCGTCCAACCCGCCGAGCGCCGCCCGGTGTTCGCGGCGGGCGACTCCGACACGGACGTGTCCTTCCTGCGCGACGCCACCGCCCTGCGGCTGGTGATCAACCGCAACAAGGCCGAGCTGATGTGCCGTGCGTACGACGACAGCGACGGCCGCTGGCTGGTCAACCCCATGTTCATCGAGCCGAAGAAGCAGCAGGCCGCCCCGTACCCGTGCGCGACCACGGGCTACACGTACGCCGACGGCTCCTCAGGGCCGGTTCTGCGCGGCGACGGGAGTGTGATCGAGGACCAGAAGGACACGGTGTACTGACCGAAGGGCACCACTTAGGGTGGCCGGATGAGCATGCCCCCGACGCCGCCCGGCTGGTACCAGGACCCCGAGGCGCCGTCCCACGAACGCTGGTGGGACGGCACCGCATGGACCCCGCACACCCGCGTCGCACAGGCGCAGGCCGTGGGCCATGGCCTGGCGCCGGCCGACCCGGTCCAGCACACGGGACAGTTCGGCCCGCCCGCTGCGCCGGCCACCGGTGGTCAGGGTGCTTCCGGTGGCCGCGGCAAGCTGGTGGCACTGGTCGCGGCCGGGGTCGTCCTCGTCGCGTCGATCGTCACCGGCGTCGTGGTCCTGGGCAAGGACGACAAGACCGACCCCGGGGCCTCGACCCGGACCAGCCCGTCCGCACAGGCCACCTCGCCGGACGACAAGCCCGAGCCGACGCAGACCGAGTCGTCGGGGCCGCCCGAGACGGACGCGAAGGTACTCGAGGACCAGCTCAACGGCATCACGCTGCCCATCCCCGAAGGCTGGGAGAAGCCCGACAACACGGTCGAGAAGGCCGTCACCATGACCACCGATGGCACCTACCCCTGCCCCGGCGACTCGGGCTTCTGCCACCACGGCAGGGTCACCTCGCGGGCTGTGCGCGACGGCGCGGGCAAGGACCCCGAGGTGGCCGCCAAGACCGACATCTCCGAGGCGGCCAAGCGCTCCTACGACCGCGATGTGATCGACCGGCGCCCGTACAACGGCATCACGTCGCACCAGGAGCTCAAGGCCGAACCGGTCGTCGTCGCCGGCTCCACCGGCTATCTGATGCGCTGGCGGGTCAAGACCGAGGCGGGCGAAGGCGGTTATGTCCAGTCCGTGGTCTTCCCGAAGCCCGGCAGCGATGCCCTGATCGTCGTCCGCTTCGCCTTCGACGCGGAGGACGGCCCGCCCTTGTCGCTGATGGACGAGATCACCAAGGGCATCCGCCGGATCGGCGACACGGGCGATACGAACGGGGGAGTGGGCTCGACCATCGAGCCCTCCTGAGCGCCGCCGGGCGCATCGAGCGCGCCCGGCCGCCGGACTCCTCAGAGGAACGTGTGCCCCTCACCGCGGTACGTGGGCCCGGTGGCCGCCACCCGGTCGCCCTCGATCAGGTGCAACGCGTCGAAACGCTCGCACAGTTCACCGGCCTTCGCGTGCCGGAACCACACCTTGTCCCCGATCCGCAGATCGTCCGCGGGCGAGCCGAGCAGCGGCGTCTGCACCTCGCCCGCGCCCTCCTGCGGGTCGTAGGAGAGGCCCTCCGGGAGATACGGGACCGGCGAGCGGTCCTTGCCGGCCGCACCCGACGCCGGATAACCGCCGCCGAGCACCGTGACGACCCCGACGCCCGGCCTGCGGACCACCGGCTGCGCGAACAGGGCGGCCGGACGCCCGCTGAACGACGTGTAGTTGTCGAAGAGCCGCGGCAGATAGAGCCCCGACCCGGCCGCGATCTCCGTGACCGCGTCCTCGGCCGCCGTGTGCTGCACACTCCCGGTGCCGCCGCCGTTGACGAACTCCAGGTCCGGCGCCACGGCACGGACCGCCCGTACGGCCTCGGCCCGGCGCGCCGCCAGCTCACGCCGGGCGGCGCTCTGCATCGCGCGGATCGCCCGCGACCTCACCGGCCGGCCGAACAGCGCGTCGCCGACACCGGCGATATGACCCTCGTACGCCATGATGCCGACGAGCCGGAAACCGGGCGTGCGTGCCACTGCCCGTGCCAGGTCGGCCAGTTGGGCGGGGGAGTGCAGCGGGGAACGGCGCGCCCCGATACGGATTCGGCCGCCCAGGAGCTTGAGCGCGGTGTCGAGTTCCAGACAGATCCGCACCTCCTCGCGCCCGCCGTCCCGCGCCGCGTCGATCAGCCGCAGCTGCGCCGGGTCGTCGACCATCACGGTCACCGCGGCGGCCAGCTTCGGATCGGCGGCGAGCTCGGCGAAACCGGCGCGGTCCGCGGACGGGTAGGCGAGCAGGACGTCCTCGAAGCCGGAGCGCGCCAGCCACAGCGACTCGGCGAGCGTGAAGGACATGATCCCGGCGAAACCGTCCCGGGCCAGGACCCTTTCGAGCAGGGCACGGCAGCGTACGGACTTGCTCGCCACCCGGATCGGCTTGCCGCCGGCCCGGCGGACGAGGTCGTCGGCGTTGGCGTCGAACGCCTCGAGGTCGACGATCGCGAGCGGGGCGTCGAGCTCGGCGGTGGCTCGGTCGTAACGAGCGCGGTCTGATGCCAGAGCAGTCATGAACGAAGCCTGCCAGACACGATTACCCCTTGGTAGGGGGATGATCCGGACAGATCACCCCTGACCTGCGGACTGGTTCCCGCGTGCACAGCGCGAGACCGTAGAGTGACGCGCAGGCAGGGAGGAACGGGCCTGTCCCCACAGGTGATCGACACAGGTGACGGACGTGCGTGACCGGCGGCGACGAGCGTGCCGGAGATCGGCCGGGGCCCGGACCCGCGAGTTCAGCGAACGGGGGGTGGATGAGTACCGAAGCGCCGCGCGCCGACATCCCCCCGCGCCCCGCATCGCCACCCCCGCCGCTCGCGTCCTCGCGGCTGCCGGATCATGCGCCCGCCGCCGACCGCGTGCCCGCGGATTCCTTGGCCGCGGATTCCGACCCTCACGGCTCCGCCTCCCTCGACTTCGTGCCCGGGGCCGCGCTGCCGCCGCGTCCGGCCGGGGGCGTTCCCGTGCGTGCGCAGAACGACGCGGAGAGCGCCCGGTCCGGTCGGCAGCCCACCGGACTGGGC
>NZ_JBEPEW010000008.1:0-117032 GCF_040300965.1 Streptomyces mesophilus
CGATCTCCCGCGGGGGCTTCGCCCCCTGCACCCCCTTGGGGCTTCGCCCCTTGCCCCCACCAGGGGCTCCGCCCCCGGGCCCCCGCATCCGAACTTCGTTCGGATCTGCTCAATCGCCGCAGGGGCTGGGGTGCCGCAGGGGCTGAGTTGGTCCGGAGAGGTGAGTCGGCCGGAGAGGCTGAGATGACCGGCCCAGGGCAACCTCAGCCCCGCACCAACCCCAGAACCTCATCCCGCACCCGCTCCATCGTCGCCGCGTCGCGCGCCTCGACGTTCAGGCGGAGCAGCGGTTCCGTGTTGGAGGCGCGGAGGTTGAACCACCAGTCGGCGGACGCGACCGTGAGGCCGTCCAGTTCGTCGAGGGTGAGGCCCTCGCGGCCCTCGTACGCGGACTTCACCGCGGCCGCGCGGGCCGCCTGGTCGTCGACCGTGGAGTTGATCTCGCCGGAGCCGGCGTAGCGGTCGTACTGCGCCACCAGGTCGGAGAGCGTGCCCTGCTGCCCGCCGAGCGCGGCGAGGACGTGGAGCGCGGCGAGCATGCCCGTGTCCGCGTTCCAGAAGTCCTTGAAGTAGTAGTGCGCCGAGTGCTCGCCGCCGAAGATCGCCCCGGTCTGGGCCATCTCCTGCTTGATGAAGGAGTGGCCGACGCGGGTGCGGACCGGCGTCCCGCCGTTCTCGCGGACGACCTCCGGGACCGACCACGAGGTGATCAGGTTGTGGATGACCGTGCCCTTGCCGCCGGCCTTCGCCAGCTCACGTGCGGCGACCAGCGCGGTGATCGCGGACGGGGAGACCGGCTCGCCGCGCTCGTCGACGACGAAGCAGCGGTCGGCGTCACCGTCGAAGGCGAGGCCGAGATCGGCGCCCTCCTCCCGCACCCGCTTCTGCAGGTCCACGATGTTGGCCGGGTCCAGCGGGTTGGCCTCGTGGTTGGGGAAGGTGCCGTCCAGCTCGAAGTACATGGGCACCAGGTCGAGCGGCAGGCCCTCGAAGACGGTGGGCACGGTGTGGCCGCCCATCCCGTTGCCCGCGTCCACCACGACCTTCAGCGGACGGATCGAGGTCAGGTCCACCAGGCGGAGCAGATACGCCGCATAGTCGGTGAGCGTCTCGCGTGCGGTGATCTCGCCGGGGGTCGCGGCCGGCTCCGGGGCGCCGGACTCGGCCCACTGCTCGACCAGCTCGCGGATCTCGGTCAGGCCCGTGTCCTGGCCGATCGGGGCAGCACCGGCGCGGCACATCTTGATGCCGTTGTACTGCGCGGGGTTGTGCGAAGCCGTGAACATCGCGCCGGGCAGATCCATGTCACCTGAGGCGAAGTACAGCTGGTCGGTCGAGCAGAGGCCGATCTCGGTGACCGCGACGCCGAGCGCGGACGCACCGCGGGCGAAGGCGCGTGAGAGACCGGGGGACGAGGGGCGCATGTCGTGCCCGACGACGATCGCGTCGGCGCCGGTGACCCGGGCGAACGCGGCGCCGAACAGCTCCGCGAGCTGCTCGTCCCACTGGTCGGGCACGACGCCGCGAACGTCGTACGCCTTCACGATCTGTGTCAGATCAACCACAGTCCAAGCCTCTCTGGAATTCAGTGCCGATTGCCCCAAAACTACCTGCCGCCCGCAAGCCCCCGTACCAGCCTGTGGATAACTCACCGCGCGGGCCGAAAGTGAGGGTCGACAGTCCATTTGCGGTCGGCGATCCTGCTCAACGGCCGTGCTCTCCTCACGGCAGCATCCACCCCAGTAAGGCAGTGCTCTGCAGCACCACGATCAGGCACATCACCAGGAGCAACCCGATGCTCCAGGGCAGCACCTTGCGCAGCAGATCGCCCTCCTTGCCCGCGAGCCCGACCGCCGCGCACGCGATCGTCAGGTTCTGCGGCGAGATCATCTTGCCGAGGACACCGCCCGAACTGTTCGCCGCCGCAAGGAGATCGGGCGACAGACCCGACTGGCGTGCCGCGGTCACCTGCAGTGCGCCGAACAGTGCGTTCGCCGACGTATCGGATCCGGAAACCGCCACCCCGAACCAGCCGAGGACAGGTGAAAGGAAGGCGAGCCCCGCTCCTGCCGCCGCCACGTAGTGACCGATCACGGCGGCTTGACCGGACAGGTTCATCACATAGGCGAGCGCGAGCACCGAGGTCACGGTCAGGATCGCGAACCGCAGCTCGTACACCGTGCCAAGCCACTCCCGCACGGCGGGCCGTACGCGCACCCCGATCACAGCGGCCGTGCCAACTCCCGCGAGCAGCACAAGGGTTCCGCCCGTCGACACCAGCGGCAGCGTGAACACGTTGGCCCCGACCGGCTCACCGTCCGGGCCCTCCACATCGAGCAGCGGCCAGTCGAACACCTGGGTTGCCCTGGCCAGGAAGTCCTTCACCGGCGGGATCTGCGCGAGCGAGAAGACGGCGACGATCAGACCGTACGGAGCGTAGGCCCGCACCACTTCACGGCGCGGGTCCTCGATGTCCAGGTCCTCGCTGCGTACGCCGGTGAGGACCGCCGCCCGTACGGGTTCCGCGGCCGGTTTGCGTGCCCCGGGCAGCGCCATGAGCGCGGCCGCGCCCGCGAGTGCGGCGCCGATGTCGGCGAGCTGGGCTGAGACATAGTTGGAGGCCGCGAACTGGGCCACGGCGAAGGCGACTCCGCAGACCAGGGCGGGCACCCAGGTCTCGCGCAGCCCGCGCCGGCCGTCCACGAGAAAGACGAGGACGAGCGGCACGACGAGCGCGAGCAGCGGCGTCTGCCGTCCGACGACGGAGGCCACGCTGTCCAGCGGTAGCCCGGTGACCTGCGCAAGCGTCACGACAGGCGTGCCCATGGCGCCGAAGGCGACCGGTGCGGTGTTGGCCACGAGCGCGACCACGGCGGCCTTCACCGGTTCGAAACCGAGAGCCACCAGCATCACCGCGCTGATGGCCACGGGCGCCCCGAACCCGGCGAGCGCTTCGAGCAGCGCGCCGAAGCAGAACGCGATGACCAGCGCCTGGATACGGGGATCGTCGGAGAGCCGGCCGAAGGAGCGGCGCAGGATGTCGAAGTGCTGGGTGCGGACCGTCATCCGGTACACCCACAGGGCGTTGACGACGATCCACATGATCGGGAAGAGCCCGAAGAGCACCCCTTGGGCGGCCGCCGACACGGTCTGCACCACCGGCATCCCGTACGCGAGCCAGGCCACGGCCGCCGCGACCGCGAGCCCGGTCAGGCCGGCGCGATGGGCCCGCAGACGGACCGCGCCGAGCAGCACGAGCACGGTGACGAGGGGCAGCGTCGCGACCAGCGCGGACAGCGCGAGCGAATCGGCGACGGGTTCCAGATCCTGGATGAACACACGGGCCTCCCGGGTCGCGGTGAAAAGCGTCGTGTCCACGACAAGGGCAAGTCAATGGCCCGTACAGCAAAGGGAGTTGAAGGAAGTGTGGGGATACGCGGGACCGTTTACGGAGATCGGGCCCGCCGGCAGATCACGGACTCGAGGGCGGTCACCAGGAACTGCTCGAGGACGGTCACCAGGAACTGCTCGAGGGCGGTCACGAGGAACTGGACGTACCCGTCGGGCACTTGGGAGCCGGTCAGGACTCCGGCGACCGCAGCACCCGCAGATGCCCTCGGCGCGCGACCTCCATCGGGTCGGCGCCGGAACGCCCCCCGCTGTCCCCGGCCGCACGCTCCTGGGGCCTGGCGGCCTCACGTACGGCATTGGCGAGGGCTTCGAGATCATCGCCGCTCGGGCGGGGCGGGGCGGAGCCGTCCGCGAGACGGACGACTTCCCAGCCGCGCGGGGCGGTCAAACGCTCTGAGTGTTCGGCGCACAGGTCGTAGCAGTGCGGCTCCGCGTACGTGGCGAGCGGACCGAGCACGGCGGTCGAGTCCGCATAGACGTACGTCAGCGTCGCGACGGCGGGACGGCCGCAGGCGGTGCGCGAACAGCGACGTACGAGGCTCACGACGTTGGACGGTACCGCACTCTTGAGCGGGCCGCGACGACTCTCCACGAGGTCACTCCACCGTGTCGTGCTGTGAGCCCGCCCACACAGCCCTTCGTGGCCTCCCCGCTGACCTGCGCGGAGCCCATCCGGTGCGGCAGTGAAGGGTGTTGAATCCGGTCACCACTCGATGCAAATGCCGTCATTTGCCATGAGAAGTGCGGTCTTCCAGCTGTATGGAATCGAGCGCAACAGCGATCCGAACGATCAGGAAGTGACAGCGCGCCCGCCGAACGCCGCACCGCCCGGCGGCACCGCCCGGGTGACGCCCCGCGCCGGGATCAGCGGCTGTCAGCCCGGAGGACTACGCTTCAGCAGTGATGGACAGCCCCGTACCGCCCCGCCCCACCGAGCCCAGGCCCCGCCGCCGCGACCGTCACGGCCGTGGCATGCGCGGGCCCGTCGCGCCCCCGCAGGTGCCGTTGTCGGCGAGCCGGGCCGAGCTGTTCACCGATCTGGTGCAGGACTCCGTGGAGCGCCTGGAGCGGCGGCTGCCGCAGCTCGCCGACATCGAGTTCCTGGTCCTCGAAGTGCCGAGGACCCAGGCACCGGCCGGCGCCCCGGACGAGGACTTCGGCGGCGGCGGGGTGCCGCTCGGCGGCATCATCCCGGCGCAGGACGGCAAGCCGGGCCGCGTGGTGGTCTACCGCCGCCCGGTGGAGATCCGCACCAAGAGCCGCGACGAGCGGGCGGCCCTGGTGCACGAGGTCGTGGTCGAGCAGGTCGCCGAACTCCTGGGCCTGTCCCCGGAGTCGGTGGATCCGCGGTACGGCGAGGACTGAACCACGTCGCGGTACGGCGAGGACTGAGCCACGTCCCGGTTCGGCGAGGACTGAGCCGCGTCCCGGTTCGGCGAGGACGGAACCGCCCTCGCCCGCACCGCTACTTCTGCAGCACCGACAGGTCCTGCTCCGCCTCCGGTACGGACACCATCCCCCGGTCGTACGGCAGCGTCTGCACCGTGAACATCGGCACGCCATCCGCCGGGAGTTCGAGTGTGCGCGCCGCATGGACCGTGCCGGACAGCGTCTCGACCGTCAGCGCGTACGCCCCCTTCAGACCGCTGGGCACCTTCGGCTCGACCTCCAAGGTGGTGCCGCCGCGCACGGTGTACGTCTGGGTGACCGACGTACCGCCGCCGCTGCCGTCCGAGGCGGTGACCCGCACCTTGGCCTCGCCGTGGGGAGCGGTGAGGCTCAGGGTGGAGCCCTTGGCGCGGTTGTCCGCCGAGGTCGCGCGTTCGCCCACGGAGGCCGTGGCCGGGATGAACGCCACGTCCTGCTTGGCGCCCGTGCCCCGCGTCACGCGCAGCGCCGCCACCACCGGAACGGACCGGTCGGTGGGCGTGAGCACCAGCGAACCCGCCTCGCCCTTGGTTACGTCACCGAGGTCCACCGCGGCCGTCATACCGCTCTTCACGTGCAGCGACTCATTGCCGGCCGGGGTGATCGAACCGGTCGCCCCCGCAAGGGAGATCTTCAGGTCCGCGTCCTCGTCACCGGGCGCGAAGGCCACCAGACGTACCGACTCGGCGTCCTTCGGGATGCCGGGGAGCACGACGCTGCCGCTCGGATCGGCCGCCGCGGGCAGCCAGTCGGCGCCCAGCTTCTGGTCCGAGACCTGTACTGCGGCGCCGATCCGGCCGGTGCGCGCGGTGACATGGGCGGTCACATTCGCCTCGGCCTCGTCGGTCAGCGTCGAGAGCAGCACCGGCACGCTGGAGTGCGGCGGCACCGTGATGTCCTCGCCCACCTCGGACTTGAGCGCGCCCTCGGGCCCGAACAGCTCGATGTCGACGACCGCCGCCGTGGCGTCGGGGTTGGACAGGTGCACGTAATCGGCGCGTTCCTCGGCGGTGCTCGCGCCCGGGAACCAGAAGTCGGTGTCGGGCGCACCGCAGTTGAGACCGAGCAGCCCGCGGCCGTTGCCCGCGGGCATCTCGGTGGTCTGCTGCACGGTCCAGCCGGGCGCGAGCGCGCCCTGGGCGGAGCCGATCAAGGCCGGGGACTCGGCGCCGGCGGCCTTCGCGGTGACGGGCTTGCCGACCGACGTGGCTTCGAGGGCCGGCTTGGCGTCCTTGCCGTCCTTCTCGTCCGCCTTCTCCCCGCTGTCCCCGCCGTCCGCGCTGTCCTTGTCTTCCTTGTCCTGCGCGTCGTCCCCGGAGGCGTCCAACTTCTTTGCGGCGCGCTCCAGTCGGGCGTCCCCCTTGCCGTCGGCGCCCTTGGCCTTCGGGGTGAACGAGGTGTAGGCCGTCTCGGCCAGCTCCGACGCGCTGGGCGCGGGGCAGAGCAGCGAGGAACGGTCCACCGGCCGCCGTTCGGCCGCCTTGCCCGGTGCGGTGTCGCCGCCGTCCGGGGCGTTGAGCGCCGCGAATCCGGTCACGGCGGCGAGCGCGGTGCCCGCTGCGATCAGGGACAGGGTGGTGCGGTTCACTGCCGGCTCCCGTCGGGGCGCTCTTGGTCGGTCTGGCGGCTCTGCCCGTACGGGTCCGGGTCCTGGCCCTCGTACGCCTGAGGCTCATTGCCCTCGTACGCCTGAGGATCACCGCCGTCGTACGACTGGGGCTCATTGCCCTCGTACGACTGCGCGGCCTGCCCCTCGTACTGCTGCGACTGCCCTTCGTACGAGCCGGAGCCGAAGCCCCCGCCGTAGGTGGTGTCGGTGCCGCTGCCGTACGTGGCGTCCGTGCCGCCGGGGTAGCCCGAGGCGTCGTAGCCGCCGGTCCCGCGCTCGTCGTACCCCCCGGCGTTCTGCTCGTACGTGCCCTGAGCCGGGAACGAGCCGGCCTGGTATCCGCCCTGGCCATAGCCCTGGCCGTCATAGCCGTACGGGTCGAACTGGCCGCCGCCGTCCGGGTTCTGGCCCGCCTGGTACGGGTCGGCCTGGTACGGCTGCTGGTAGGAGCCCGCCTCGTAACCCTGGAACTGCTCACCGGCGGACACCGGTTGCTGCTCGCCCCACTCGCCGTACGCCGCCTGCGCCGGGACCTCCGCGGACTCGGGCTGCTCCTGGGTCTGTGCGGCCTGCTCGGCCTGCGCCCGCATCCTGCGCGCCCTGCGGCCCTCGCCCGCTGCGGCCTGGGCCGGCAGCGCGACGGGCTCCTGCGGAAGGTCGTCGTCGACGGTGCGGCGGCGGCCCGGCAGTGCGAGCACGACGAGTACGAGCGCGAGCGCGCCCTGGGCCCAGAGCCAACCGGTGTGGGTGCCGGAGTCCTCGTGGACGACGGCCAACCGGCCGCCGGAAGCGGGCAGTTCGAAGCCCTGCGCCCAGCCGTCGACCGTCTTCTTGGCGAGCGGCTCTCCGTCGAGCGTGGCCGTCCAGCCCTCGGCCGCCGAGTCGGCGAGCCGAAGCACGCGGCCCGCGTCGCCCGGCGGGATCTCGGTGTGCACCTCGACCGGGCCCGCGGCGACGGGCTTGGGCTCCTCGTCGCCGGAGACGATCGCGGCCCGCGAGACCTGCCGGTCGACCCGCCACAGAGAGGTGCCGTCCTGCTGGCTCACGCGCGACAGACCGGGCGTCGAGTCCAGTACGCGGCTGACCTGGCGCGGCGCACCGTCCTGGACCAGGACGTAACGCACCGCGAACGCGCCGAGTTCATCGGCCTGGTCGGCGCCCGAACCGGCCACGAGCCGGGCCACGGTCTCGTCGAGCAGCTCGCCGCCCTTGCCGCGCGCTGTCAGCTCGGCGTCCCCGAGCCGGGCGCCGGCACCTCGTACGAGCGTGTACGCGACCACGTCCGGGTTGTCACCGGCGAGGATCAGGGTGCGGGCCTGGTCGCGGGTGCCCGCCTCCTCGGCGACGAACGCCGGGACCTGGGCGGGGTCGGTGCGCCGCAGCGGGCCGTCGGCGCCGCGGATCATCCAGCCGGCGGCGGAGAGCAGCGGTGCCGCGGCGGCGGCCAGCGCGATCAGCGCCGCGACCGGCTGCCGCCAGCCGAAGCTCTGCTCGGCCACCCGGGAGCGCGCCCCGTCGGCCCCGAGCACGGCGGCCGCGAGCAGCGCCAGGCCCTGCACGAGTGTGGCGGGACCGGCCCAGGTGGAGGCGTTGGAGAACGCGGCGAAGAAGAAGCCGAGCAGCGCCACGATCCAGGCCATACGGATGGGCAGCACCCGCTCCCCGCGCAGCAGCGCGCCTAGCGCCGCGAGCACGATGCCGATCAGGAGCAGTCCGCCGACGGTGCCGGGACCGCCGGGGCTCGCCCCGAGCAGATCGAGCGCGCCCGCCGAGCCGATACCGAAGTCGAGGCCCGCCTCGCGGAAGAAGCCGAACGGAAGGAGCGACAGCGACCAGGGCGCGAGCACCAGGAGCGGCGTGCCGATCTGGGCGAGGAAGCGCAGCCCGTACGCCGTGATGTCGTCGCGCCGCAGCACGAGCAGCCCGATGCCGAGAAGCAGGGCCAGGGGCCAGACGATCGGGGTGAAGGCGGTGGTGACGGTGAGCAGCAAGGTGTACGCCCAGGTCGCGCGCCAACTGCCGCGCGCCCCCTGGTCCTGCGCGAGCAGCCCGCTCGCCGCGATCCCGGCGCGGGCCATCAGCGGCAGCAGCACGGCGAGCACGGCGGTGCCGATCCGTCCGCCCGCGAGCGCGCCCGTGGCGGCCGGCAGGAAGGCGTACGCGACGGACGCCCAGGCGCGGAGGAGTCGCGACTCGACCAGCGGCCGGGAGGCGAAGTAGGCGGTGAAACCGGCGAGCGGCACCGAGCAGACCAGGAGCACGGTGACCGCGAGCCCGGTCGAGCCGAAGAACACCGTGGCCAGCGCGGCGATCACGGCGAGATACGGGGGCGCCGCCTCGGTGCCGCCCGTACCGGCCGCGTGCCAGCTGTCCAGGTAGCGCGACCACAGCTCGGAGGCGTCCGAGGGCGCCGGAAGCAGGGCGCCGCCGGCGAGCGCGCCGCCGCCGATCAGGGCGCGGCAGGCGATCAGCGAGACGAAGAGCAGGACGACGAAGAGCATCGGCCCCGGCTTGCGCGCGACCCGCTTGAGCCGCGCGAACTGCTCGATCTCCAAGAAGTCCGCGTCATCGCCGCCGGGTCCGGACTCGACCGCGCCATGGCGGCCGGCGGAGACCTCGGGGTCGGTGCGGCCCACGACTTGGGACGCGACCTGTTCGACGGTGAGCCGCACGGTCGCGCCGGGCGGCGGGAACAGCGGCCGCAGTTCGGCCGCCTCCACCACACTGCGTCGGCGCCGTCTGGCCCCGAAGATGCGGCCGGGGCGCAGCAACGTGCCGAAGAATCCGGTGACTTCGTCGACCGCCTGGCCCGGCGCCTTGCCCACCAGATACGCGAGCGTACGCAGGAACGTGCCGAGGACGAGCCGGAGCAGCACCCAAGGCACCACCGCGCCACGCGCGTTGGCGAGCAGCGTGTAGACGGCGCCCGCCTTGTCCACCCGGTGCGGACTCGCGCTCGTGCGGCCCACGCAGTCGACGGTGCGCCGCTCGCGCGAGGCGGCCTCGGCGTGCCGCAGCACCGCGTCGGGCGCGATCAGCACGCGGTGGCCCGCCTGGTGGGCGCGCCAGCACAGGTCGACGTCGTCGCGCATCAGCGGCAGCCGGCGGTCGAACCCGCCCAGCTCCTCGTAGACATCGCGCCGGATCAGCATGCCCGCGCTGGACACGGACAGGACGGGCCGCACCTGATCGTGCTGGCCCTGGTCCTGCTCGCGGCGGTCGACGCCGGTCCAGCGGCGGCCGCTGTTGGCGATCGAGACGCCGACCTCGAGCAGCTGCCTGCGGTCGTACCAGCCGCGCAGCTTGGGTCCGACGATGGCGACTTCGCGGCCGAGCTCCTGCTCGTTCTCCACCACGCGCAGGAGCTCCGCGAGCGCGTCGGGCTCGGGTGCGCAGTCGTCGTGAAGGAGCCAGAGCCACTGCACCGGTTCGCCGTACGGCAGGTCGGGCAGGTCGTAGGCGTCGTCGCGCCAGCTCCTGCTGACCGGGTCCCAGCCGCTGGGGCGCTTGAGATACGGGAGCTCGTCGGGGCTGAGGGTCCCCGCCGTACGGGCCGCCTCGTCCACGGCCGCGCCGAAGCCGGACCTGCGGGCGAGATGCAGCACGCGGTCGGCGCCCAGGGCGTCGGTGACCAGCCGTGCGGAGTCGTCACCGCTGCCGGTGTCGGCGGCGATCACGTTCTGCACCGGGCGCTCCTGGCCGAGCAGGCCGGTCAGGGCCTCGGGGAGCCAGCGGGCGCCGTCGTGCGAGACCAGCACGGCGGTGACCACGTGCCGCGGGTGTTCAGGCGCGCGCGTGGGATCGAACAGCGCCGGGCGGTTCGGGTCGACTGCGGCGGCGCCATAGGCACCGGCCGGTGAGCTGTGCACGGACATCGAGGTACAGGCCCCGGTTCGATGGACTGCGGTGGACGCCTGTGCCCAGCGGGGGGCACGGGGCGTCTCGGACGGGGCCCCACACTAACGGCAACCAAACAACGAGGTCCGCCGCCTGTGGATAACCCACGGACGACGGACCGTTCCTTACGTATGGCTGTGTGCGGTTTGATCGAGCTTGTGCGGCTCCGCTTCGGACCGCGGCCTCGCGCTCGACCGCCGGCTTCGGACCGCCGCCCGGTGCCGGATCGGGCTCGGCCTCAGACCGCCGCCTTCTTCAGCCTCCGGCGCTCACGCTCGGACAGGCCGCCCCAGATGCCGAAGCGCTCGTCGTTGGCGAGCGCGTATTCGAGGCACTCGGAGCGGACCTCGCAGGCCAGGCAGACCTTCTTGGCCTCCCGGGTGGAGCCGCCCTTCTCCGGGAAGAAGGACTCGGGATCGGTCTGGGCGCACAGCGCGCGCTCCTGCCAGCCGAGTTCCTCTTCCGCTTCCGCGTCCTCGACCAGCAGTTGCTGGAACGACTCGGTCATGTGCGCCCCTCGTCTGTCTGTGCAGCCCCGTGATGATGCCGTTACCGATTTCGGCTGAACGACACGAGTGAAATTACAAGTGTGCCGATCCGGGCCAGTCAAGCCGAGATCTGCTATTGGGCCCCTTATTCACTCTGCGGAACCAAGGCTTTGCGGAAAGTGTTCAAATCGCCATAAACCCAGACACTTACCTTTGGCCAACCCCGTACATCCATCCGACATACAGAAGGACGCGTTGGAGTTTGATCTCGTTGCAGAGCGAGGGCCGAAGCGAAACGGATCACAGTCGGATCACGGGACAGCGGCCCTTCTACCCTTCCGGGCGGTTTCACACCCGGACACTGCGCCACTTGTCCTGTGCGGCTTCTGCACAAACCTTTCAGCAGACAGGACAACCGGATACGGTGAAAGATATCTCGCAATACGGACATCGAGTTGACAGTCCGTGTGTGAACCGGTCTCCTGGTGGGCATGCTCGCGAACTTGGCGCTCACCCGGACCCACAGCAGTGGGTTCCGCAGTGCTGCCCTCGCCAGCTGTTGCTGTTGCTGTCCCAGCTGTTGAGCCCAACGAGCTCCGGCTGATTCTCCGCTCGCCGATCCGGCCCCGTGGCCGCATGATCCGAGCCACCGCCCCCACCTCAGGGCAACGCCTCCATGGCAGACCGTCCGCGACCCGGACGTAAGACCGCGACGCCAGCACTTCTCCCCGCCGAGGAACCCCGCACCTTATGAACAGCGACAGCGACCTGCAGATCGCCGGCGACATCCTCGAGGTCCCGCACCTCCTGCAGCCCGCCCCCGAGCACCCGTCGACCGTGGCCGAGTTCGTCGGACTCGCGCGCTCCATCGCCGCCGACCGCTCCCAGTGGGAGCACCTGGTGCAGTACGACGCGACGAGCCGCTGGTACCACCGCCTGCGCACTGGGCCGGGCTACGAGGTCTGGCTCCTGAGCTGGGTGCCGGGACAGGGCACCGGGCTGCACGACCACGGGCCGTCCTCCGGTGTGCTGACCGTGCTCGCCGGTGAGCTGACCGAGCACACCCGCGGCGGGACTCGGGCGCTCGGTGTCGGGGCGCAACAGGTGTACGCGCCGCGCTCGGTCCACGGGATCGTCAACGACAGCCTGGAGCCGGCCGTGAGCCTGCACATCTACTCCCCCGGCCTGACCGAGATGCCGATGCACAGCGCAGCCGAGCCGTACGCGGCCGCGCGCTCCTGACCTCGGACTTCCCTGGCTTCGGCGGGAGTTATCCACAGGCGGCAGGACCCCGGTCGGGGCTGCCTGACAGACTGTCCGCATGCAGCGCATTGTGGTTCTGGCCGGCGGCATCGGTGGTGCCCGTTTTCTGCGTGGTCTCAAGGCGGCCGCGCCCGAAGCGGAGATCACGGTGATCGGGAACACCGGTGACGACATCCATCTGTTCGGGCTCAAGGTCTGCCCCGACCTCGACACCGTGATGTACACGCTCGGTGGCGGGATCAACGAGGAGCAGGGCTGGGGGCGTACGGACGAGACCTTCAAGGTCAAGGAGGAGCTCGCCGCGTACGGGGTCGGGCCCGAGTGGTTCGGGCTCGGCGACCGTGACTTCGCCACGCACATCGTGCGCAGTCAGATGCTGGCCGCGGGCTATCCGCTGAGTGCGGTCACCGAGGCGCTGTGCGACCGGTGGCAGCCCGGTGTCCGGCTGATCCCCATGTCCGACGACCGGGTCGAGACGCATGTCGCCGTCGAGCTGGACGGCGAGCAGAAGGCCATCCACTTCCAGGAGTACTGGGTGCGGCTGCGCGCCTCCGTCGAGGCCCTTGCCGTCGTGCCCGTCGGCGCCGAGCAGTCCAAGCCGGCGCCCGGGGTGCTCGAAGCGATCGCCGAGGCCGATGTGGTGCTGTTCCCGCCGTCCAACCCCGTGGTCAGCGTGGGCACCATCCTCGCCGTGCCGGGCATCCGCGAGGCCATCGCCGACGCGGGGGTGCCGGTCGTCGGCCTCTCCCCCATCGTCGGTGACGCCCCCGTGCGCGGGATGGCCGACAAGGTGCTCGCCGCGGTCGGGGTGGAGTCCAGCGCGGCGGCGGTCGCCGAGCACTACGGGTCGGGGCTGCTCGACGGCTGGCTGGTCGACACCGTCGACAAGGGGGCGGTCGAGCGGGTCGAGACCGCCGGGATCCGGTGCAGGGCCGTGCCGCTGATGATGACGGACCTGGCCGCGACCACGGAGATGGCGCGGGCCGCCCTCGAGCTGGCCGAAGAGGTACGAGGGTGAGCGACGCACCGGCCTTTCACGTCTGGGCCGTGCCCGGGCTGCCCGAGGTGCAGCGCGGTGACGACCTCGCGAAGCTGATCGCCGATGCCGAACCGGGGCTCGCCGACGGGGACATCGTGCTCGTCACCTCGAAGATCGTGTCCAAGGCGGAGGGGCGGATCATCACCGCGGACTCCCGCGAGGAGGCCATCGACGCGGAGACCGTACGGGTCGTGGCGCGGCGCGGGACGCTGCGTATCGTCGAGAACTGGCAGGGCCTCGTCATGGCCGCGGCCGGGGTCGACGCGTCCAACACCCCTCCGGGGACCGTGCTGTTGCTGCCCGAGGACCCCGATGCCTCGGCGCGCGCGATCCGTGACGGGCTGCGTGACGCGCTCGGCGTCGAGGTCGGTGTGCTCGTCACGGACACCTTCGGGCGGCCGTGGCGCAACGGGCTGACCGATGTCGCGATCGGTGCCGCCGGGGTGCGGGTCCTCGATGATCTGCGCGGCGGCACGGACGCGTACGGCAATCCGCTGAGCGCGACGGTCGTGGCCACCGCCGATGAACTGGCCGCCGCGGGCGACCTGGTGAAGGGCAAGGCGGCCGGACTGCCGGTCGCGGTGGTTCGCGGGCTGCCGGGCGCCGTAGGCGAATCCGATGCCGGGGCACGGGAGTTGGTGCGGACCGCGGCCGATGACATGTTCCGGCTCGGCACCTCCGAAGCGGTACGGGAAGCGGTCACGCAGCGGCGGACCGTACGGGAGTTCACCGACGAGCCGGTCGATCCGGGCGCGGTCCGGCGTGCGGTGGCGGCGGCCGTGACGGCCCCGGCGCCGCACCACACGACACCCTGGCGGTTCGTGCTCCTGGAGTCGGAGTCCTCGCGGGTGCGGCTGCTCGACGCGATGCGCGAGAAGTGGATCGAGGATCTGCGGCGGGACGGCAAGTCCGAGGAGTCGATCGCCAAGCGGGTCCGGCGCGGGGACGTGCTGCGCAAGGCGCCCTATCTGGTGGTGCCCTGCCTGGTGATGGACGGGTCCCATACGTACGGTCATGCGCGGCGCGATGCCGCCGAGCGCGAGATGTTCGTGGTCGCGACCGGGGCCGGCATCCAGAACTTCCTGGTGGCGCTGGCCGGGGAGCGGCTCGGGTCGGCATGGATCTCGTCGACGATGTTCTGCCGTGAGGTCGTACGGGAAGTGCTCGGGCTGCCGGACGACTGGGATCCGATGGGAGCCGTGGCCGTCGGACACGCCGCTTCGGCGCCCAAGTCCCGGCCGCCTCGGGAGGCTTCCGACTTCATCGAGGTGCGCTAGCTCCCCCCGGCCTTCGGCGCCGGGAGGGAGGGCGCCGCTAGAGCTTCCCGATGTCCGTCTTCGGCATCTTCGGGGTGCGGCGCGGCGGGGTGCGGCCGGTGAGCAGGATGTAGCGCGCGGCTCGGTGGCGCTGGCCCCGATAGGGCTCGAGGAGTTCGAGCATGCGGGCGTCGTCGGCGTCGCGTTCGCCGGCCAGCGCGTAGCCCACGATGCCCGGCAGATGCAGGTCGCCGACGGTGACCTCGTCGGGGGCTCCGTGGGAGCGCTGGACCGTCTCGGCGGAGGTCCACGGGCCGATCCCGGGCACCAACTCCAGGCGCTTGCGGGCCTGTTCGGGGTCGAGGGCCATGGCCTCTTCGAGGCGCGGGGCGACACGGACCGCACGCAGGATCGTCTGGGCACGCTTGTTGTCGACACCGGCACGGTGCCAGTCCCAGGACGGGATCATGCGCCACGTGTGCGGCTCGGGCATGACGTGCAGATCGGGCATGCCGTCCGGGCCGGGGGCGGGCTCACCGTACTTGCGGACCAGGATGCGCCAGGCGCGGTACGCCTCCTCGGTGGTGACCTTCTGCTCGAGGACCGACGGGATCAGGGACTCCATGACGAGCCCGGTGCGCAACAGGCGCAGGCCGGGGCGGCGCCGGTGGGACTCGGCGACGAGGCGGTGCCTCGGGGCGAAGACCGTGGGGTCGTCCGTGTCGCCCAGGAGCCGGGGCAGCCCGTCGAGCAGCCAGTCGGCGCCGGCACCCCAGGCTTGGGCCTCGATGCCGGTGCTTCTCGCGGCGATACGGAGCGTGGCCGGACCCTCGGGGGTACGGGTGGCCCGCCACACGGCGCCGTTGATGACACGGAAGGTGGGGTCCATGGGACCGCGCCGCATCGGGCCCACGACCAGACCGAGATCCAGCTGACCGGTGGGATTCCAGGTGCGCGTACGGCCGGTGACCGCCGCACCGGTCCGCGCTCCGGGCACACGGGCGTCGCCGCCGCGCACGGTGGTGCGGGTGGGGCGGGGTGCGCGGGGCTGGAAGCGGCCTGCCAACGGGGCGTCCTGGGAATCGGGGGTCGGGCGGGTCGGGCCCTTCGAGGGTAGGCGGTTTTCTTCGCCCGCCTCGCCGCTTCCCCTCAACCGGCATGCGTCGGCGCCCGGCAGGCCACGCCCGCTCGCCTTGCGCCGGACCCTCCGGGATTGGACCGTTACGTACCGGTGGACGCAGCACACTCATGATCGGAGCGAGGGATGAAGGCAGCCCGTTTCAGCCGGTTCGGCGGCCCGGAAGTCCTCGAGATCGTCGATCTGCCCGCACCTCATCCGGGCCCTGGCCAGGTGTGCATCGCCGTGCGCGCGGCCGGTGTCAACGCGAGCGACTGGAAGAAGCGCCAAGGGCTGATGGACGAGGACCTCCCGCAGACGCTGGGTTACGAGGCGGCGGGCGTCGTCGACGAGCTCGGCGAGGGCGTCACGGATGTGACCGTCGGCGAACGCGTCTTCGGCTTCGACGCCTCGGGCGCTGCGCAGGCCGAGCTGGCGGTGCTGTCCCACTACGCGCCCATCCCCGCATCCCTCGGCTTCACCGAAGTCGCCGCTCTGCCTGCCGCCACGGAGACGGCGATGCGCGCGCTCGACCAGCTCGGCGTGGACAGCGGCAGCACGCTCCTGGTCAACGGGGCTTCCGGAAGCGTCGGCAGCTGCGCCGTGCAGTTCGCCGTGGCGCGCGGCGCGCGGGTGATCGGGACCGGCGGCCCCGCGAACCACGACTACCTGCGCTCGCTGGGCGCGGAGCCCGTCGCCTACGGCCAGGGCATGAGCGAGCGGGTGCGCGCGCTGGCGCCCGAGGGCGTCGACCGCGCGCTCGACATCGCCGGCAGCGGGGTACTGCCCGAGCTGATCGCGCTCGCGGGCGGCGCCGACCATGTGCTGACGGTGGCCGACTTTGCCGGCGCGCAGGAGTACGGGGTGCGGTTCAGCCGGGGGGACTCGGGGCGCGCGCTGTACGTGCTCGACGAGATCGGCGACCTCGTCGGGACCGGACGCTTCGCGCTGCCGCCCGTACGGACCTTTCCGCTCGCGGAGATCGCCGAGGCGCACCGCGCCGGTGAGGCCGGGGGCGTGCGGTCCAAGCTGGTGCTGGTGGTCGGCTGACCGGGGATGGGGGCCAGCGTCAGAGGCGGACGTGGGGCCGCGCCCCGGACCTCCGGCGGCCGGGCGGGACCTACTGGTCAGACGAGAACCGCACGCCGCCGTCCGGCAGGACCGCCCCGCACCACACCCGGACCCCGGCGCGCAGTTCGTTGTCGGCGCCCACCGAGGCGCCGTCGCCGATCACCGCACCGTCGAGCAGCGTGCGGGCACCGATCCGCGCGCCCTCGCCGACCAGGGAGTCCGTGATCACGGCACCTGGTTCGACCACGGCGCCGGACAGGATCGTGCTGCCCATGACGCGGGCGCCCTCGCCGATCACCGCGCCCTCGCCCACGACCGTGCCGCCGGTCAGCTTCGCGTCCGGAGCGACGCGCGCCGTCGGCAGGACCAGGCGGTCACCGCAGCGGCCCGGGACGGCCGGGGACGGGGCGCGGCCGAGGACCAGGTCCGCGGAGCCTCGTACGAAAGCCTGGGGGGTGCCGAGATCCAGCCAGTACGTGGAGTCGACCATGCCCTGGAGGTGGGCTCCCTCGGCGAGCAGACCCGGGAAGGTCTCGCGTTCGACCGAGACCGCGCGGCCGGCCGGGATGGTGTCGATGAGCGAGCGGCGGAAGACATACGCGCCCGCGTTGATCTGGTCGGTGACGATCTCCTCGGGCGTCTGCGGCTTCTCGAGGAAGGCCGTCACACGGCCCGTGGCGTCCGTCGGGACGAGGCCGTACGCGCGCGGATCCGCGACCCGGGTCAGGTGCAGGGACACATCCGCGCCCGTGGCCGAGTGCGTCGAGACCAGCGCGCGGATGTCGAGTCCCGTGAGGATGTCGCCGTTGAAGATCAGGACCGGCTCGTCGGGGGCCGAGCGCAGCCGCGGGGCGACATTGCGGATCGCTCCGCCCGTGCCGAGCGGCTCGTCCTCCGTGACGTACTCCAGTTCAAGGCCGAGGGCCGAGCCGTCACCGAAGTGCGGCTCGAAGACCTCGGCCAGATAGGAGGTGGCCAGGACGACATGGGTGACCCCGGCCGCGCGGGCGCGGGCCAGCTGGTGGGTGAGGAAGGGGACACCGGCCGCCGGGACCATGGGCTTGGGGGTGTTCACCGTGAGCGGACGCAGCCGGGTGCCCTTGCCGCCGACCAGAAGGATCGCTTCAGTCACCGATGTTTCGCTTCCTGCCGGGGGCCGGGCGGCCCAGGTCACGGATCGGCCAGTGTATGCAGTTCTGGGTAGGAAATTTGTCCGGTCGCTCACGCCTCGGAGTGCGTCAAAGCGTCAGCGGCCCTGATAGTGCGCCGAGGTCTGACGCGCGTTGCCGAGCTTGCTGTACAGACGGCGGCCGGGGCACTCCGTGGCGAATCCGTCGCGGTGACCGGAGATCACATGGAGCCGGACGTTCTTCCCCTTCTTGTAGAGGTTGCTGCCGCCTGATTTCAGAACCGTCGTGCCCTTCGGGTTGGCTCCGTACAGGCCCAGCTTCCACGCCGAGAGCTTTGCGACCGCGTTGAGCGCGGCCGCGGGCGGTGCGGAGTTGGTGTACGTCCCGAGGACGGCGATGCCCACGCTGTTGCTGTTGAAACCGAGGGTGTGCGCCCCGTAGACGGGCTTGGCCACGCCGCCCGCGCGGCCTTCGTAGATGTTTCCGCACTTGTCGACGGCGAAGTTGTAGCCGAAGTCCCGCCAGCCACTGCTCTTGACGTGGTAGCGGTAGATACTGCGCAGGACTGAGGGTGCCTGCGCACAGCGGTAGTTGTTGCCCGACGCGCTGTGGTGCACGAAGGCCGCACGGACCGCCTTCGTATAGACGAAGTTCTTCTCGCGGAGCTTCTCGTCCGCACCCCAGCCCTTGCGGGTGATGATCCGCGGCCGGGGTCCGACGAACGGCTTGCCCGTGGTCTCGCCGCGTGAGGCGAGCAGTTCCGCCTCGGTCTGCTCCTTGGTCAGCTCTGGGATGATGGCGGCGCCGAGCGGCGCCATCTCCGCGTTCACGGCCCAGCTCGCGGCGGCCTCGGCGGTGAGCACGCTGCGCGGGCCGTCCGCGAGCGGGCCCTGGGGCGGGGTGGGCTCGTCGCCGGGGTCGACGAGTTCGAGCCGCAGGTTCCTCGGCAGCTCGGGGGCCGCCGCACGGTCGGAGGACGCGTCCGCCAGGACACGGACCTCGACGCCGTCCGAATGGCCCACCCACAGCGGTGCGGTGGATCCGCGCAGCCGGCCCGAGGCGCGTTCCGCCGAGTCGAGGTCGGCGGCGTGCTCGTGGTTGTGCGTCTCCAGCTGCTGCCACGCCGACCACGCGTGGGTGTCCGCGGCCCGGGTGCGCACCTCGACCCGGCCGTGCAGTTCGGCCTCGGGGTTGTCCCAGACGACGCCCACCAGGGCGAAGGGCAGGACCTCCTGGCGTACGACACCCTGCGCGGCGTCCGCGCCGAGCGCCCGGTCCGAGGCGAGCGGCTTCAGGGGCAGCGACTGGGTCGAGCCGGCCACTGGGGTTTCGCGCAGCGACTCGGCGGCTTCGGGGCCGCGCGGCGATGCGGCCGCCTCCGCATCGCGCAGCGACTCGTTCGCGCTCGCCGGCAGAGCGAGCGGCAGGGACAGGGCGACCGCGCAGGCCACACCGATCGAGGAAGCAAGAAATCCGCGCATGCGTCGATGGTGGGCGGAACCTGGCATACCCGCATGTCGTGGACGTAAGGGAATTGACGGTCCGTCGGCCCCGCGTGGGGAGCGCCCCACGGGAGGCGGAGCGCCGCGCGCGTAGGCTTGCCGCTGTGAACGCGACCGACCGCACCCCTGCCGACCTGCTGCGATCCGCGCTGGCCGCGGACCCGGGCCGCCCGCTTGTGACCTTCTATGACGACGCGACCGGTGAGCGCGTCGAATTGTCCGTCGCCACCTTCGCCAATTGGGTGGCCAAGACCGCGAATCTGCTCCAGGGCGAGCTCTCCGCCGAGCCCGGCGACCGGCTCGCGCTGCTGCTGCCCGCGCACTGGCAGACGGCGGTCTGGCTGCTCGCCTGTTCGTCCACCGGCGTGACAGCGGTGGTGGACGGCGACCCCGCGGACGCCGATCTCGTCGTCTCCGGTCCCGAGCCCGATCAACTGGCCGCCGCCCTCGCCTGCTCCGGCGAGCGGATCGCGCTCGCGCTGCGGCCGCTCGGCGGCCGCTTCCCGCAGCCGCCGGACGGGTTCCTGGACTATGCGGTCGAGGTGCCGGGCCAGGGCGACCAGTTCGCCCCGTTCGCCCCCGTGTCCCCATCGGACGACGCCCTGGTCATCGGCGATACGGCGCTCACGGGCGCCGAGATCGTGGAGCGCGCCCTCGCCGACGGTCGCGGCCTGGGGCTCGGGCCCGGCGACCGGGTGCTCTCCGGACTCTCGTACGGGAATTGGGACGGCCTCTCCGCCGGGCTCTACGCCCCCTTGGCCGCCGGCGCCTCGGTGGTGCTGTGCCGGAACCTGGACCGGCTGGGGGCCGAGGCGCTGGAGAAGCGGGTCGAGAGCGAGCGGGTCACGGTGCGTCGGGAGGGCTGACCTTCCGGCGGTCGCGAAGCCGCACGCGGGACAGCTGCCCCCGACGACTGCGAAGCCGCACGCGGGAAGGCCGACCTCCCGTCGGTCGCCGAGTCGTCGCAGCCGGTCAAAGTCCACCCGTCCGGCGCAGGTCAGGACCGGCCCGCAGGCGCCGGACCACGCCCTCGGGTCATGGTCGAGGAAGCGCCCTTCACCGGGCGCCGTCCGTGATGCCGACGCTGTGAGGGGTGGACCCCGTCGTGACCGACACCGCAGGCACGCCTGAGGTTCCGGAGGAACCCGGTGACGACGCGCCTACGCCGGTCCCGCCCGAGGTTCCACAGGGACCCGGACACGAAGCGCCCACGCCGCCCGAGGATTCGCAAGGGCCCGGCGAGGAAGCGCCCGCCCCGCCCGAGGCCAAGGCCTCCGGCCCGCACTGGCTCCGCTGGGCCGCGCTCGCCGTCTCGGTGCTCGTGCTCGCCACGGCCGGTGTCGGCTGGGGGATCTACAAGCGGCTGCAGGGGAACATCACCCAGGACCTCACCGCCGCCGAGGAACTGGAGCGCTACGAGAAGGAGCGGCCGGCGCCCTCCACGCACAACGCGCAGAACATCCTCCTGATCGGGTCCGACACCCGGGCCGGTGAAGGCAACGACCAGTACGGCAAGGATTCGGGCACCGACGGCGGCCGCTCGGACACCACGATCCTGCTGCATCTGGCCGCCGACCGGAAAAGCGCCACCGCCGTCTCGCTGCCGCGCGATGTGATGGTGGACATCCCGAGCTGCCGCAAGCGCGACGGAAGCCGGACGAGGGAGCAATTCGCCCAGTTCAACTGGGCGTTCGAGTGGGGCGGCGCGGCCTGCACGATCCGTACCGTCGAGGCGCTCACCGATATCCGCGTGGACCACCACATGATCGTGGACTTCCGCGGCTTCAAGAAGATGGTGGACGCCGTCGACGGCGTCGACGTATGCCTCAAGGATCCGATCGACGATCCGGACGCCAAGCTCAAGCTGGCCGCGGGCCGGCACAAGCTCAACGGCGAGCAGGCGCTCGGCTATGTCCGTGCGCGCAAGACGTTGGGCAACGGCAGCGACACCGAGCGGATGGACCGCCAACAGACCTTTCTCGCTGCGCTGGTGAACAAGGTGAAGAGCAACGGCGTACTGCTCAACCCGACCCGGCTCTACCCCGTCCTGGACGCGGCGACCTCCTCCCTCACCACGGACCCCGCGATCGCCGGCCTCACCGACCTCTATGACCTCGTACGGAGCATGCGCAACATCCCCACGGAAAAGGTGCAGTTCCTGACCGTGCCCCGGCAGTCCTATCTGTACGACCCGAACCGGGACGAACTCGTACAACCCGACGCCGGACGACTCTTCGACCGGCTGCGCGACGACGCCCCACTGCAAGTCGCCGAGGAAGCGCCCGAGACGGAGGAGGCCTCCACCGAGGAGTCGGCCGAGGGCGAGGAGCCCGCGGGCGAGCGGGACGGCGCGGAGAACGGCGACGGCGGCTACTGGGTGGACACCGGCTACTGGAGCGACGACGGGTACTGGGTCGACGACGGCTACTGGGTCGAGGGCAAGTCGGCCGACGAGGATCCGGCCGCACGCAAGAAGAAGAACTCCTCCGATGGCGGCAAGGGCGAACGCAAGGACGACGGCAAGGACGACGGCAAGGCGGACAAGCCCGGTCGCGAGGCGGAGCGCGAATCGGGTCAAACCCCTTCCCCGGAGCCGACGTTCCGCGGCAGCACCGCCGCCGGAGCCACCTGTTAGGAAAGGGATTAGTAAAGGGATCCCCAAGCGCAAGGGCCCGTTGACCTTGAATTGGGGCGTATTGACCGTTGTAAGGCCAGTGGAATTTGTCACCGTCGTCCCTCGGCGCCGACCTGGGCGGATAGTGTGAGCGATCCGGTGCACCCGACTGCGATGAAGCAGCGATCCGCACTTGCACTACCGATCGACCGGACGCCTTGGAGGGGGAAGGCGCCGCGAGGCACCGACGGAGGACTCAAGCAACCGTGGATGCGCAAGGCCGTGGGCGGGCGGAGAACATCGACCCCGCAGACCAGTGGGTACTGAACCCGCAGACCGGCGACTACGAACTGCGACTGCACCCCTCCGCACCGGAGTCAGGGATCCCCTCGCCGCGCAGATCCGGCTTCGCCCCGAACCGCCCCCAGGCCCGGCCCGGCCGCAGGCCGCAGGGCCCGCCGCCCGGTGACGTTCCGGGGCAGCGCAGGCGGCGGATGCCCGAGGATCCGATGGGTCCGGCGGGCCGGCGCAGGCCGAGGCCCAAGAAGTCCAAGGGCAAGAAGATCGCCGTGTGGACCGGCGGTGTGCTGGCGTTCTTCGTGGTCGCCGGCGCCGCCACCGCGTACTTCTACATAGAGCATCTGAACGGCAACCTGACCTCGCTGTCCGACGACGGCGCGGGCACGGGCGGCTACAGCAAGGACCGGGCGATCAACGTGCTGATCGTCGGCACCGACAAGCGCACCGGCAAGGGCAACAACGGCTACGGCGACTCGGGCAGCCCCGGGCACGCGGACACCACGATCCTGCTGCATGTCTCCAAGGACCGTTCCAACGCAACGGCGTTGAGCATTCCGCGCGACATGATCGTGGATATTCCGGACTGCCCGACCAAGCAGGAGGACGGCAACGAGAAGGTCATCCCGGGCACGCCGAAGGAACGCTTCAACGTGAGCCTCGGCCAGTCCGGCCGTACGCCCAGCTGCACGATGCGTACGGTCACCCAGCTGACCGGCATCAAGATCGACAACTTCATGGTCGCGGACTTCAACGCGGTCAAGACGCTCAGCAGCGCCGTCGGCGGTGTGGACGTCTGCCTGGAGAAGCCCATCAAGGACCCGAAGTCGCATCTGAACCTGCCCAAGGGCACCAGTACGGTCGAGGGCGATGACGCGCTCGCGTTCGTACGGACCCGTCATGCGGTGGGCTTCGGTTCGGACCTCGACCGCATCAAGTTGCAGCAGCAGTTCCTCAGTTCGCTGATGCGCAAGATGAAGTCGAAGATGACCGATGCGGGCGCCATGCTGGATCTGGCCGAGTCCGCCACGAAGGCGCTCACCGTCGACGACACGCTCAGCGATGTCTTCAAGCTCCGCGGGCTCGGCATGGAGCTCGGCAGGGTGGATCTGAAGAACATCAGCTTCACCACCGTCCCGGTCGTCGACAACACCGACGGCGCCACCGTCCTGGTCAACGAGTCCAAGGCGAAGCCGCTGTTCGGGGCCATAAAGGGCGATGTGTCGCTGACGGCGACGAAGCAGAAGAAGAAGGACGCCGAGGCCGCGCGCCTCAAGGGCACCAAGTCCGCGGCCGCCGATGTCCGCGTGAACATCTACAACGGCAGTGACACACAGGGTGCGGCGAGCAAGACGCTCACGTATCTGCAGACCGAGCACGGCATGAACAAGGCCAGCCAGCTCGGCAATCACGAGCCCAAGCAGGCGAAGACGACGCTCGAGTACTCTCCCGACCAGGCCGATCAGGCGCGCAAGCTGGCCGAGGTGATGGGACTTCCGGGTTCGGCGTTGAAGCCGGGCAAGAGCGAAACCAATGATCAGGGACTGCCTGCGATGGTCCTGATCCTCGGAGAGGACTTCTCGGAACCCGGCACGCCCGTGGGGACCGTGGCGGTACCGGACGATCTCGACAAGACCGAGGCTGACAAGAAGACCTGCGCCAAGTGAACCCGGGGGCCACCTGAACCGTCTGCTGGGGCAGAGGGGATTCACAGGTGAGGGTCATATGGTGCGCCAGGCTGGGAGGGGACTGGCATGACGCAGAACGGCGTGCGCGGAAGAGGTACGCGACGATCTCGCGCACCTCAGGCGCGTGAACTGGGCTGGGACGACAGCCTGTACGAGGGGTCGGGCGTGCCCGGCCCCCGCGGGCCCGGTGAGGACGAACCGTCCACCCGGCGCGACCGGCGGCGTGCGGCACAGCGCCCCCGCAGCCGGCGCAGACGCGCGCTGCGCTGGACCGCGGTGGTGTTCGCGGTGCTGATACTCGGGACGGCCGGCGCCGGATACCTGTACTACCAGCACCTCAACAACAACATCGAGACGGCTCCGCTGTCGGACGGCAAGCACCGGGCGCCCAAGGCGACGCCGAACGCGGCCGGCCAGACCCCGCTGAACATCCTCCTGATCGGTTCCGACGACAGAAACTCCAAGGAGAATCTGAGGCTCGGCGGTCACAAGGAGAGCGTCGGCGCGAAGCCGCTCGCCGACGTGCAGATGCTGCTGCACCTGTCCGCGGACCGCAGCAACATGTCGGTCGTCAGCATGCCGCGCGACACGCTGCTCGACATCCCCAAGTGCCAGGACCCGGAGACCGGCGAGACCGTCCCGCCGCTGACCCGGGAGATGACGAACGTGAGCCTCGGCCGAGGCGGTCCCGACTGCACGGTGCGCACCTGGGAAAAGCTCACCGGCATCCGCGTCGACCACTTCGTGATGGTCGACTTCACGGGCGTGGTCTCGATGGCGGACGCCATCGGCGGCGTGCCGGTCTGCGTGGACGCCAACATCCACTCCCGTAACTCCAAGGGCGAAGGCTCCGGCCTCAAGCTGGAGAAGGGCACCACCGAGGTCAAGGGCGAGGACGCCCTGAAGTGGCTGCGCACGCGCTACGGCTTCGAGGACGGCAGCGACATCGCCCGCGCCAAGGCCCAGCACATGTACATGAACTCGATGGTCCGCGAGCTCAAGTCCAGCGCCCGGCTCACGAATCCGGCCGAGATGCTGGACCTCGCGGAGGCGGCCACCAAGGCGCTCAAGGTCGACGACGGCCTGGGTTCGGTGCAGAAGCTCGCCGATCTGGGCGGTGAGCTGAAGAAGGTGCCGAACTCCCGTATCAACATGACGACCATGCCCTACGAATACGTGGGCGCCCGCGTCCAGCCGAAGCCCGGCGAGGCTGCGGACCTCTTCGAGCTCGTACGGGACGACATCGCCCTCGACGGCAAGGACGCCGCCAAGAAGAAGGAAGAGCTCTCCGACGACCCGGCCGCTCCGCCCGCGGACACCGGAGTCGTGGTGCAGAACGCCTCGGGCGACGCGACCCGTGCCCCGCTCCAGGGCCGCGCCACGGCGGTCGCCGACCTGCTCAAGGGCAAGGGCTACACCCTCGCGGCCGCCGAGCGGCCCGGTCCAGGCGACGACACCTCGCAGGCCCGTACGGCGATCCGCTTCCCCAGCCCCGAGCTGGAGGGTGACGCCCAGGCCCTCGCCAAGTCCCTCGGCCTGCCGCTGAGTTCGGTCAAGCAGACCACGGATGTCTCCGGTGTCACGCTGATCGTGGGCGCGGACTGGCGCGAGGGCGACACCCCGCCGAAGCCGACCCCGAAGGCGCCGGCCAAGAAGGACATCGAGAACGGCGCCGACGAAGGCGCCTGCATGCACGTGAACCCCGCCTTCACCTGGTAGCGCTCACGTCCTGCGCATACGAGAAGAGCCCCGGCCGCATCCGACGGCCGGGGCTCTTCTCGTATGTCTGCGAATCTCGTCTGGCTGTGAATCTCGTCTGACTGCGAATCTCGTACGTCTGCGCGTCAGGCGTTCTGGCTCAGCACCGCGGGCCGCCGTGACGCGATGACCTTCTTGGCCAGCGTCTTGGGGCTGGTCAGGAAGCCGTAACCCCACGACATGTGCATCGTCGCGAGCGCCACCGGGATCTGCAGCCGTGCCTTGAGCGGCAGTCCCTTGCCGGCGGGCAGCGAGCCCGCGGCGATCGCGGCGAGATAGCCGCCCGGGATCACGAAGCCCAGCGGGGTGACCGCGGCGCCCACGACCAGACCGGCCGCGATCGCGCAGACCGCCGTCGGCGGGGCCAGATAGCGCAGGTTGATCGAGCCCTCGTGGTAGCGGGCGACGACATGGCGCCAACGCCCGTAGTCCTTGTACTGCTTGGCGAGCGCCTTCACCGACGGACGCGGACGGTAGGAGACCTTGAGCTCCGGCGAGAACCAGATGAGGCCGCCGGCCTCGCGGATACGGAAGTTCAGCTCCCAGTCCTGGGCGCGGATGAACTCCTCGTTGTAGCCGCCCTGCTGCTCGAGCGCCGCACGCCGGAAGACACCGAGGTAGACGGTCTCGGCCGGTCCGGCCTCGCCGCCCGTGTGGAAGGCCGCGTTGCCCACACCGATCTTCGAGGTCATCGCGGCGGCGACCGCGTGCTCCCAGTCGTTCTCGCCCTCGGCGTGCATGATGCCGCCGACGTTCTGCGCGCCGGTCTCCTCCAGGAGCCGTACGGCGGTGGCGATGTAGTTCGGCGAGAGCATCCCGTGGCCGTCGACGCGCACCACGATCGGGTGGCGCGAGGCCTTGATCGCCGCATTGAGCGCGGCGGGGGTGCGGCCGGTCGGATTGGGCACCGTGTGCACGCGTGGGTCTTCCGCCACCAGCTCGGCGGCGATCTCGTCGGTACGGTCCGTGGACGGGCCGAGCGCGATCACCACCTCCATCTCGCCCGCGTACTCCTGCTGCAGGATCGCGTGGATGGCGCCGCGCAGATGCCGCTCCTCGTTGAGGACCGGCATGATCACGGAGACGGGGGTGGGCTGCACTGCAGTCGACTGGGGATTCTCGCTCATCACCCGTCACGTTACCGCGAATGGGGGACACGGGCGCGCGGCCCCCGGGTGGCCTCCCCGGGCCGCATTTCGTATGGGCCTACGGTTGCACGGTCCCTGCGCCCGCTTCTGCTCCATATGTTCAGCCTGCGGAGGTGTCCCCTGTGCCCGTGCCGCCCAGTCCCGCCCGACCTCCCCGGCAAGGACCTCGGCAGCCGGTCCAGCGATCCGCACGGCAGGCGCCCGGACGGCGCAGGCGGCCGCCGGCCCGGCCCAAGTGGGCCATGCGGATGGCGACGACCCTCTCGATGGCGGTTCTCGCGGCGGCGGGCGTCGGGCATGCGGTGGTGACCAGCCTGGACACCGGGATCGACCGGGTCGACCCCTTCAAGGACATGAAGAATCGTCCCTCCGGGGGCGACGGCATGAACGTCCTGCTCGTCGGCACGGACGGCCGCGACAAGATCACCGAGCAGGAGCGGCGCAAGTACCGCCTCGGTGGGGCGCCCTGCCACTGCACGGACACGATCATGATCGTGCACATCTCCGCCGACGGGGACCGCGCCAGCATCGTCAGCCTGCCGCGCGACTCGTACGCCGAGGCGCCCGCGCACACCGACCGCAACAGCGGCGAGAAGCACAACGCGCACCCGATCAAGCTGAACGCGGCCTACGCCGAGGGCGGGCCGAACCTGACCGTGCGCACCGTCGAGCACATGACCAAGGTCAAGATCGACCACTATCTCGAGGTCGACTTCACCAGCTTCATGAAGACGGTGGACGTGCTCGGCGGTGTGGAGATCTGCACCGCGAGCCCGATGAAGGACTCGTACACCGGTCTCGATCTGGCCGCGGGCAAGCACCACCTCAGCGGGGGCGAGGCGCTGCAGTACGTGCGCTCGCGGCATATCGACGGCGCCGCGGACCTCGGCCGGATGCAGCGCCAGCAGCGCTTCCTCGCCGCGGTCATCGCCAAGGCGACCTCATCCGGGGTGCTGCTCAATCCCGTGAAGTTCCGCAACGTGACCAGGACCATCCTGAGTTCCGTACGCGCGGACAAGTCCTTCGGTACGGACGAGATGCTGGACCTGGGCCGGGCGATGCGCGGCTTCACACCCGCCTCGTCGGAGTTCACCTCCGTGCCCATCGGTGAGATGGGCTACATGGTGAAGGGGATCGGCTCCACCCTGAAGTGGGATCCGGAGCGCTCGGAGAAGCTGTTCCAGGCGCTGCGCGACGACAAGCCGCTCGCGCCGCTGCGCAAGAAGCGCAAGTCGGTCCTGGTGGATGTGGCCCCGCAGCAGATCCGCGTCCAGGTCGCCAACGGCACATCCGTCTCCGGCCTCGGCGGCCGCGTGGACAAGGCCCTGCGCAAGACGGGCTTCCGTACGACGGGGGCGCCGAAGGACGCGGCCGCCGTCAAGCGCACGCTCGTCGAGTACGACCCGCGCTGGGACCGCTCGGCCCGCTCCCTTGCGACGGCGCTGCCCGGCTGTGAGCTGAAGGCCGTCAAGGGGCAGGGCGCGACCCTGAAGGTGACGGCGGGACCGGACTTCAAGCAGGTGCGGGCGGTGCGGGCCGAGGACATCCACCAGGGCGAGTTCGGTGTGGTGACCGGGGACCAAGTCGTCTGCGGTAAGTGAGGTAGGACGGGGCTGGGCTCAGTCCTCGAGGCCCTCGGCCGCCCGCTTCTCGCGCAGCTCCATGATCGCCCGGCGGCGCGCGAGGCGGTGCGTGCGCCGGATCTGCGCCTCCTGGTAGCGGCGCCGGTCGCGCTCCGTCTCCGGCTGCACCTGCGGGACCCGGCGGGGCTTGCCGTCGGCGTCGACCGCCGCGAACACCAGATACGCGGAGCCGACCTGCTGGGCCGGGGTCGACTCGTTCCACCGCTCGGCCAGGACCCGGACGCCGACCTCCATCGAGGTCCGTCCGGTCCAGTTGACCTGGGCCTTCACATGCACGAGATCCCCGACCCGTACGGGCTCGAGGAAGGCCATCTCGTCCATGGAGGCCGTCACCGCGGGGCCGCCGGAGTGCCGGCCGGCCACCGCGCCCGCCGCGTCGTCCACCAGTTTCATGATCACGCCGCCGTGCACCGTCCCCAGAAGGTTGGTGTCGCTGTGGGTCATGATGTGGCTGAGGGTGGTCCGCGAAGCCGAGGTCGGCTTGCCCGGAATCTCCGCCTCAGGGGGACGGGCCTGGTCTGTCATGCCGTCCACTCTATGTCCGTTGTTTATCCGCGCTGGTCGTGGGCGCTTTGTGTCAGCTCTGCAACAGCCGTGGTCCGGTTTCACGGCATCCCTTGTCTTAGGCCTTTATGGAACCTGCACACTGGGGGACATGAATGACTGGCCCCAGGGGTGGAACGGAGACCGCGACCGTGGATACGGGCGTGGCAGCGGCAGCGCGCAGCCCGAGGGTGCGCGCGTGATGCGCCATGTCCAGCGCGGCCAGGCCTCCAGGCCTCAGGCGGCACCTCAGTACGGCGTCCCGTCGCAGCCCGCGTACGGCAATGACGACCGCTACGACAACGGCGGCTACGACGACGGGCGCGGCAGCTACGACAGCGGCTACAGCGACGGCCAGGTCTACGGCGGCACGTCCCGTGGCGGCCGCGCCGGCGGCGGCCGGGGCGACGACGGCTACTACGACGCCGGCCGGCCGGCTCCGGACTGGCGCCGGCGGATAAAGATCGGCCTGATCACTTTCGTGACGGTCGTGCTCGTGTGGTCCGTCGCCACGTACTTCTGGGCGGACTCCAAGCTCAAGCGCGAGGTCGACCTGTCCAAGGTCATCGAGCGTCCGGGCGGCGGCGAGGGCACCAACTACCTGATCGTGGGCTCCGACAGCCGCGAGGGCATGTCCGCCGAGGACAAGAAGCGCCTGCACACCGGCTCCGCCGAGGGCAAGCGCACGGACTCGATGATGATCCTGCACGTGGGCGACAACGGGAACACGATGATCTCGCTGCCCCGTGACTCGGATGTCGAGATCCCGAAGTTCGTGGGCTCCGAGTCCGGCAAGACCTTCCCGAACACGGGCCGCCGCGTGAAGCTCAACGCCGCGTACGCGGAGGACGGCCCCGAGCTGCTCGTCCGCACCGTCGAGCACAACACGGGCCTGAAGATCGACCACTACGCGGAGATCGGCTTCGGCGGCTTCGCCAACATCGTGGACGCGGTCGGCGGCGTCGAGATCAAGATCGACAAGCCGATGAAGGACAAGAAGTCGGGCTCCGACTTCGAGCCCGGCACCCACACCCTGAACGGCGAGCAGTCCCTGGCCTTCGTACGCCAGCGCTACGGCCTGGCCGGCGGTGACCTGGACCGTACGAAGAACCAGCAGAAGTTCCTCTCGGCGCTCGCCAACCAGGTCGCGACCCCGGGCACGGTCCTGAACCCCTTCAAGCTGTACCCCACGATGGGCGCGGGCCTTGACACCCTGGTCGTCGACAAGGACATGGGCCTGTTCGACGTGGCGGAGATGTTCTGGGCGATGAAGAGCGTCTCGGGCGGCGACGGCAAGTCCATGAACATGCCGATCTCGGGCAGCCGCGGCGGCAACCTGGTCTGGGACAAGGCCAAGGTGCAGCAGTTGGTGGAGCAGTTGAAGAACGACGAGAAGGTGACCGTCACCGAGTGAGGGCCGTCACCCTGGAAGTGGCCGCGACCGCGGCTGCCTCCGCACTCGTCCTGCGCCCTTGGCGCGACGACGACATCGGGCCGCTGACCGAGTCGTACCGCGATCCCGCGATGCGGCAGTGGCTGCGGTCCCAGGTGGCGGGCGCCTCCGACGCCGCGAGGTGGCTGGAGGTCCGCCGCCGCGGCTGGGAGTCGGGCGACTATCTGAGCTTCGCGGTGCAGGACGCTTCTGAGGGCGGCGTGCTGCTCGGCAACGTCGCGCTCAAGCTGGCCGACGAGACGCGCCAGTCCGCGGAGGTCGGCTACTGGACGACCGCGGCCGCCAGGGGACAGGGAGTGGCCTCTCGGGCCCTCGAAGCCCTCACCGTATGGGCCTTCGACATTTTCGCGGCAGACGGTCTCGTGCGCATCGACCTGCTCCACCAGATCGGCAACACCGCCTCGTGCAAAGTCGCCGAGAAGAGCGGCTACGGCTTCGAGCGGGTCGTGCCGGCCCGGCCGCCATGGCCCACGGACGGGCATCTGCACATACGAAGGGCCGGCGCCCCGGGAACGGCCGACGGGCGCCCCGAAGGACGCCCGTCGACAGTGACCTCTTAGCCGTTACGGCAGGTCGCGCGCCGCGTAGCTGCTACGGCAGGTTGCGAGCCATCACGATGCGCTGGACCTGGTTCGTGCCCTCGTAGATCTGGGTGATCTTCGCGTCGCGCATCATGCGCTCCACCGGGTAGTCGCGCGTGTAGCCGTAGCCGCCGAGGAGCTGGACCGCGTCCGTGGTGACCTCCATCGCGATGTCCGAGGCGAAGCACTTGGCGGCCGCGCCCAGGTACGTCAGGTCCGCGTCGCCGCGCTCCGAGGCCGCCGCCGCCTGGTAGGTGAGGGCGCGGGCCGCGGAGATCTTCATGGCCATGTCGGCGAGCATGAACTGGATGCCCTGGAAGTCGGCGATCGGCTTGCCGAACTGCTTGCGCTCCTGGACGTAGCCCTTGGCGTAGTCGAGGGCGCCCTGGGCGATGCCGAGGGCCTGGGCCGCGATGGTGATGCGGGTGTGGTCCAGGGTCTTCATGGCGGTCGCGAAGCCCGTGCCCTCGTCGCCGATCATGCGGTCGGCGGGGATACGGACGTTGTCGAGGTAGACCTCGCGGGTCGGGGAGCCCTTGATGCCGAGCTTCTTCTCCGGGGCGCCGAAGGAGACACCCTCGTCGCTCTTCTCCACGACGAAGGCGGAGATGCCCTTCGAGCGCTTCTCCGGGTCCGTCACGGCCATGACCGTGTAGTACTCGGACTCGCCCGCGTTGGTGATCCAGCGCTTGACGCCGTTGAGCACCCAGAAGTCGCCGTCGCGTACGGCCTTGGTCTTCATGCCGGCCGCGTCCGAGCCGGCGTCCGGCTCGCTCAGCGCGTACGAGAACATGCCCTCGCCCTTGGCCAGCGGGCCCATGTACTTCTTCTTCAGCTCCTCGGAGCCGGAGAGGATCACGGGGAGCGAGCCCAGCTTGTTCACGGCGGGGATGAGGGAGGAGGACGCGCAGACGCGGGCGACCTCCTCGATCACGATGACCGTGGCGAGCGCGTCGGCGCCGGCGCCTCCGTACTCCTCGGGGACGTGGACGGCGTGCAGGTCGTTGGCCACCAGCGCGTCATGGGCCTCCTGCGGGAAGCGGGCCTCCTCGTCCACGGCCGCGGCGAACGGCGCGATCTTCGCTTCGGCGAGCGAGCGGATCGCGTCACGGAGCATGTCGTGCTCCTCTGCCGGGCGGTACAGGTCGAATTCAGCGTTTCCCGCCAAGTTCTCTCACTCCCAAGGTGCACTGCTGCTAACTACCGTTAAGTAACCCAGATTTTAGGGGCCAGGCCCCCTGGGTGATACGTGAGCTTGGCGACAGCGGGAAAGCCCTTGCGTGAAGGCCCGTGCCGGGCGCCCCACCGGGTCCCGTACCGAGGCCCCCGTTACGAGGGCGAATGTTCCCCTCCGCATCCCCGACTATGCTCGGGCGGCAGTCCTGCCCCGCATCCTCAGGAGCACCGCACATGTCCCTCAAGATCACCGTGATCGGCACCGGCTATCTCGGCGCCACCCATGCCGCGGCGATGGCGGAGCTCGGGTTCGAGGTGCTCGGTCTCGATGTCGTACCCGAGAAGATCGAGATGCTCTCGGCGGGCAAGGTGCCGATGTACGAGCCGGGGCTCGAGGAACTGCTCGCCCAGCACGTGGTGGGGCTGCCGGGCTCCAGCGGGCGGCTGCGGTTCACGACCTCCTGGGAGGAGGTCGGCGCGTTCGGCGACGTCCACTTCGTCTGTGTGAACACACCGCAGAAGCACGGCGAGTACGCGTGCGACATGAGCTACGTGGACGCGGCCTTCGGCTCGCTCGCTCCCGTCGCACGGGAAGGGTCCCTGGTCGTCGGCAAGTCGACCGTGCCCGTCGGTTCGGCCGACCGGCTCGCGGAGCTGCTGCCGGAGGGTGTGGAGCTGGCGTGGAACCCGGAGTTCCTGCGCGAGGGCTTCGCCGTGCAGGACACCCTGCACCCCGACCGGCTCGTGGTGGGGGTGCGCAGCGAGCGTGCGGAGAAGCTCCTGCGCGAGGTGTACGCGACGCCGATCGGCGAGGGCTCGCCGTTCGTCGTGACCGACTTCCCCACCGCCGAGCTGGTGAAGACCTCGGCGAACTCCTTCCTCGCCACCAAGATCTCCTTCATCAACGCGATGGCCGAGGTCTGCGAGGCCGCCGGCGGCGATGTGGTGAAGCTGGCCGAGGCGATCGGCTACGACGACCGGATCGGCAAGAAGTTCCTGCGCGCCGGGATCGGCTTCGGCGGCGGCTGTCTGCCCAAGGACATCCGTGCGTTCATGGCCCGCGCCGGTGAGCTGGGCGCGGACCAGGCGCTGACGTTCCTGCGCGAGGTCGACTCGATCAACATGCGCCGTCGTGGGCACATGGTGGAGCTGGCGCGCGAGGCGGTCGGCGGCGACTCGTTCCTGGGCAAGCGGGTGGCGGTGCTCGGCGCCACGTTCAAGCCCGACTCCGACGACGTACGGGACTCCCCCGCGCTGAACGTCGCCGGGCAGATCCATCTGCAGGGCGGCCAGGTCACGGTCTACGACCCCAAGGGCATGGACAACGCCCGCCGCCTCTTCCCGACCCTCGGGTACGCGGACACCGCGCTCGGGGCGGTCCGTGGCGCGGATGTCGTGCTGCATCTGACGGAGTGGCGCGAGTTCCGCGAGCTGGACCCGGCGGCCCTTGGTGCGGTGGCCGCCGAGCGGGTCATCCTCGACGGCCGCAATGCGCTCGACCCGGTCCTGTGGCGTGAGGCCGGCTGGACGTACCGGGCGATGGGGCGGCCCGCGGCGTAAGGGCCGCTCGGCCTGTCGGCGTACGGGTCATGCCTGCGTGCGGCCTACCGGTCGAGGCGCTCGATCGTGGCCGTCGACGGTGGGCGCCGCTGCTGCGCCGCGCGGGCGGTGAAGTCCGCGTCCCTGAGCACTCGTTGGGCATTGCCCCAGGTGAGCTGGGCGAGGTCGGGTTCGGTCCAGCCGCGCCGCAGCAGTTCCGCGATCAGCTCCGGGAAGCGCGAGGTGTCCTCGACGCCCTCGGCCGGCTCGTCCGCCGTGTCGTACGTACCGGAGAGCGCGACGCACTCCGGGCCCGCCACCTCGCGTACGTGATCGAGGTGGTCCGCGATCCGGGTCAGCGTCGGGCCGGTGCGGGCGGAGGCGCACGGGACCATGCACAGGCCCTTGTTCGTACGCAGAGCGGTGAGCGTCGCGTCGGAGAGGTTGGCCGGGTGCGGGGTGAGGGCCGCGGCGCCTGAGCGGGAGAAGACCACTGGGGCCTTGGTGACGGCGAGGGTGCGCTCGACGGTCCGCTCCGAACTGCCGCTGAGGTCGATCAGCAGGCCGAGGCGGTTGCACTCGCGGACGACCTCCTCGCCGAAGCGGGTGAGGCCTTCCGGGCCGGCCCAGGAGGTTCCGTACAGGCCGAGGCTGCGTACTCCGAGGGTGTAGAGGGCGCGCAGGGCGCCGAGCGAGTCGCCGAGCGCATGTGCCTCGGCTGGACCGAGCAGGCAGGCGATCCGGCCGTGGGAGCGGGCGTCGGCGGCGTCCGAAGGGGTGCGGGTCAGGCGCAGGGCCTCGGGGTTGGCCTCGATGACGTGGCCGGCCAGGTCGATGAGGTCGAGGGTCGCGGAGACGGCGCGCTCGCCGCTCGCCTCGGGCGGGAGGGTGAGCGACCAGAACATCGCGCCCACGCCGCCCTCGCGCAGGCGCGGGATGTCGGTGCGCAGGGCGCTTTCGCCCAACTCCAGGTCGTACCAGGAGAGTTGCCGCAACGCCCAGGGAAGCCCGCTGTGTCCGTCGGCGACGGGGTGCTGCCTGAGCAGGGTGCGGGCGTGGGTGAGAGGGCTCTGCGGGGTGCCGGTGCTCGGCGGCCCGGCTTCTGTGCTCGGCGGGGCGTCGGTGTGCGGCGGGGCATCGACGCGTGACACGGCCTCGGTGCTCGGCGAGGCATCAGTGCGCGGCGGGGCGTCGGTGCTCGGAGGTCCGGCTTGTGTGTTCGGCGGAGCGGTCGGGGGCTCGTCCAGCTTGCCGATCTCGCCTGGGGCCAGCGACTCGTCCTGCAGATCCGCCATCGGGGGCTCCGGTCACGTGGGGGTGCGGTGGGCTGCGCGTATCGACACGGTGGCATGAGCCCATGGGTGCGACCCGGCGGGTGGTGCGTACGGGGGTACGGCGTCACACGCACGTACCCCCGGAGGCCTCGTATCGCAGAGCGATCAGCGCGGCGGCGGCTGTTCCACCGGGCCGCCTTGATGAGCCGTCGGGAGATGGTTCCCGGCCCCGCTGGGAAGCCGGTGCAGGCAGTCGGCCGAGCAGGCGTTGACGAGCAGCGGAAGGACGTCGGTGGCCACGACGAGCGAGATCCACGCCTGGTGCAGTCCACGCCCGGCGAGCGGCTCGTCGCAGACGCTGCAGGTGGAGATCGCGGTACTCCCCCAGCGGGCCGGATCGAGCCGCGCCAGGTCGGCACCGGTCACCGAGTCCCGAGGCGGCTGGAGCCGCGGGAACGGGGCGCGGAACTTGAAGTTGCCGTAGATCGCCCGCGTACTGACCGTGCTGCGTACCAGCCGCGGACACCGGGTGATTTCGTACGGGAACCAGTGGAGGCGGCCCGAGGTGTACGGGACGAACTCCTCCAGGCTGCTCATGGCACCGATCTCGGGCGGGATCCTGACCAGGTTGCTGCCGTACACCACCAGGCTCTTCACCGCGGTCAGCCGCGCGATCTCCGCGGGGAGCGTGACGAGCTGCCGGCGCTCCTCGGGACGCATCTGCGGCAGCGGACGGAACTCCTCCCTGCCGTCGGCCACCGCCTCGTCTATGAGCTCCAGAAGCCGCAGCCATCCCGGCGCGGACGTGTCCTGCACCTCGGGGTGGAACCCGACCTTGCCGCCGCTGTGGTTCTCACGCCCCTGGTGGAAGCAGGTGCAAGGGTCCTGGACCCGCACCGGCGCACCCGGCGCCGCCACCCCTTCGGGAAAGCGGTTCTCGAACACCTTCGGTCGTTCGTCAGCCGTCATGGCGACACCCTAGGAACGGCACGCGCCGCGGCCCAGAGATCCGGCACAAGCCGGCGGAAAGACGAAGGGTGCGCTCCGGTGCGGGGACCTCAGGCCACCGGGCCGTCCACCTGCTCGAGGGTCGCGTTCGACGGGCCGCGGTGGGACTGCAGGTCGCGGGAGACGGATTCCGCGTCGCGCAGCACCCGGACCGCGTTCGACCAGGTCAGCTTGGCCACGTCCGCGGAGGACCAGCCGCGGCGCAGCAGCTCCGCGATCAGGTTCGGGTAACCCGCGACGTCGTCGAGGCCGGACGGGGTGAACGCCGTGCCGTCGTAGTCGCCGCCGATGCCGATGTGGTCGATCCCGGCGACCTCGCGCATGTGGTCGAGGTGGTCGGCCACCGTGGCGACGGTCGCGACCGGGCGCGGGTTGGCCGCCTCGAAGGCGCGGTGGATCTCCATCGCCTCGGGGGTGGTGTCGAGGTGGTGACGGCCGTGGGCGCGCATGTTCTCGTCCGCGGCCTGCGTCCACGCGACGGCCGCGGGCAGGATGAACTTCGGTACGAAGGTGGCCATCGCCACGCCCCCGTTCGCGGGGAGCTGCGCGAGCACGTCGTCGGGGATGTTGCGCGGATGGTCGCAGACGGCGCGGGAGGAGGAGTGGGAGAAGATCACGGGCGCCACCGACTCGTCCAGCGCGTCACGCATCGTGGACGCGGCAACATGGGACAGGTCGACCAGCATGCCCGTGCGGTTCATCTCGCGGACCACCTCGCGGCCGAAGGCCGACAGACCGCCGACGCCGGGTTCGTCCGTGGCCGAGTCCGCCCACGCGATGTTGTCGTTGTGCGTGAGGGTCATGTAGCGCACGCCCAGCGCGTACAGCGCGCGCAGGGTGGCCAGGGAGTTGTTGATCGAGTGGCCGCCCTCGGCGCCCTTGAGGGAGGCGATCCGGCCCTCGCCGCGGGCCTTCTCCATGTCGTCCGCGGTCAGCGCGCGGACCAGGTCCTTCGGGTACGCGGCGAGCAACTGGTCGACGCAGTCGATCTGTTCAAGGGTCGCGCTGACCGCGTCCTCACCGGCCATGTCGCTGCGCACGTACACCGACCAGAACTGCGCGCCCACCCCGCCGGCCCGCAGCCGCGGGATGTCGGTGTGCAGCCGCCCGCGCAGATCGCCGGCGATATCGCGCTGCGCGAGGTCGTAGCGCACGGTCTCGCGCAGCGCCCACGGCAGATCGTTGTGCCCGTCGGCGACGGGGTGCTCGGCGAGCAGGTCGAGGGCCTGGGAGAGGTACGGCGAGAGGTCCGCGGGCGAGGAAGTCATGCCCCCAACGTAACCGCCGGGGGCATGGCTCTCCTCTCGGGCCGGGCGCTACTTCGCGAAGCCGAAGGCCCCGGCGCCCTCCGCCTTGGCGCGCAGGCGGCGGCCCTTCTCGGTGGCCTGCTCGTTGAGCTCCTGCTGGAACTCCCGCATGCGGCCGAGGAGTTCCGCGTCGTGCGCGGCGAGCATCCGGGCCGCGAGCAGTCCGGCGTTGCGCGCACCGCCCACCGAGACCGTGGCGACCGGGACGCCGGCCGGCATCTGCACGATGGACAGCAGCGAGTCCATGCCGTCCAGGTACTTCAGCGGTACGGGGACGCCGATCACGGGCAGCGGGGTCACCGAGGCGAGCATGCCCGGCAGGTGGGCCGCTCCCCCGGCGCCCGCGATGATCGCCTTGAGGCCGCGGTCGGCGGCCTGCTCCCCGTACGCGATCATCTCGTGCGGCATCCGGTGCGCCGAGACCACATCGACCTCGTACGGGATCTCGAACTCGGCGAGCGCCTGCGCGGCCGCCTCCATCACGGGCCAGTCGGAGTCGGAGCCCATGACAATGCCGACGACGGGTGCAGCGCTCATGCCGTTTGTTCCGTTCGCGGTGCTCACTCGACGATTGTTCCTCGCAGGTAGCCGGCGGCGTGCGATGCGCGTTCCAGCACATCGCCCAAGTCCTCGCCGTAGGTGTTGACATGGCCGACCTTGCGGCCGGGCTTCACATCCTTGCCGTACATATGGATCTTGAGCTGGGGGTCGCGGGCCATGCAGTGCAGATACGCGGAGTACATGTCCGGGTAGTCGCCGCCGAGGACATTGGCCATCACGGTCCACTTCGCGCGCGGGCGCGGGTCGCCGAGCGGCAGGTCGAGCACGGCGCGTACGTGGTTGGCGAACTGGGAGGTGACCGCGCCGTCCATCGTCCAGTGGCCGGAGTTGTGCGGGCGCATCGCCAGCTCGTTGACCAGGATGCGGCCGTCGGGCGTTTCGAAGAGCTCGACGGCGAGATGGCCGACGACTCCCAGTTCATGAGCGATGCGCAGGGCCAGCTCCTGGGCGCGGCCCGCGAGTTGCTCGGAGAGGTCGGGGGCGGGCGCGATCACGGTGTCGCAGACGCCGTCGACCTGGCGGGACTCCACGACCGGGTACGCCACGGCCTGGCCGTGCGGCGAGCGGACGACGTTAGCCGCCAACTCCCGTACGAAATCGACCTTCTCCTCGGCGAGCACCGGGACACCCGCCCTGAACGGGTCGGCGGCGTCTTCGGCGGAACGTACGAACCACACGCCCTTGCCGTCGTAGCCGCCGCGCACGGTCTTGAGGATGACGGGGAAGCCCTCACCCTCCTCCGCGAACGCGACGACATCCGCCGCATCGCGCACGATGCGGTGGCGCGGGCAGGGTGCGCCGAGCTCGGTGAGGCGCTCGCGCATCGCGCCCTTGTCCTGCGCGTACCGCAGAGCGTCCGGGCCCGGACGTACGGCGATGCCGTCCGCCTCCAGGGCGCGCAGGTGCTCCAGCGGCACATGCTCGTGGTCGAAGGTGATCACGTCACAACCGCGCGCGAAGTCACGCAGCGTGTCCAGGTCGCGGTAGTCGCCGATGACGACTTCGCTCACGACCTGCGCCGCGGAATCCGCGGGGGTGTCACTGAGGAGCTTGAACTTGATGCCGAGCGGGATGCCTGCTTCGTGCGTCATGCGCGCGAGCTGCCCACCGCCGACCATGCCGACTACGGGGAACGTCACATCCTCCAGGGTAAGGGGCCCCCGGATACGTAAAGACCTACGAGTCCTGCGTCACATCTCACAGTCTGGTTAGCATTGCTTGACGACATAGCCGGGGGAAACGACCGAACGGGGCTGACCCATCACCATGAGTGAGCGTGGCGCACTACGCGCACAACTGGATCAGCTCTGGCGGGAGATCGCGAAGTTCGGCGCCGTGGGCGGTGTCGGCATGCTGGTCAACCTCGGCGTCTTCAACCTGCTGCGGCATACGACCGAGATCCCGGTGGTGCGCGCCTCGATCCTCGCGACGGCCGTGGCGATCTGCTGCAACTACGTGGGGTTCCGGTACTTCACTTACCGTGACCGGGACAAGAGCAGCCGCACCAAGGAGATGACGCTCTTCCTGCTGTTCTCGATCGTGGGACTCGTCATCGAGAACGGGGTGCTGTACGCGGCGACGTACGGATTCGGCTGGGACAGCCCGTTGCAGTCCAACGTGTTCAAGTTCGTCGGCATCGGAATCGCGACCCTGTTCCGCTTCTGGTCGTACCGCACGTGGGTGTTCCGTGCGCTGCCGGCCCGTGAGGCCGTGGCCAGCGCGGAATCGTTCCTGGAGGGCTCCGAGCCGGAGCGCACGCGGCGCTGAGCGGCCTTCCTGGCCGCCCGGCGCTGAAGTGGGCCGTCCTGGCCACCGCCCGGCGCTGAGCGGCTTCCTGCCCACCGCCCCGCTCCTGGGCTGCCGCTTGGCGCGGCCTACCTGACCGTCCGCTCCTCCTGCGTGGCCTCCGGCCTGCGCGGGGTGCTGGACAGGAACAGGCCGAACACCGGCGGCTGGGCCTGCAGCATCTCCAGGCGGCCGCCGTCCGCCTCCGCGAGGTCGCGGGCGACCGCGAGGCCGATGCCCGTGGAGTTGCGGCCGCTGATGGCGCGCTCGAAGATCCGGGTGCCGAGTTCCGGCGGTACGCCGGGGCCCTCGTCCGTGACCTCGATGACCACCTGGTTTCCGGCGATTCGGGTGCGCAGCGCCACCGTGCCGCCACCGTGCATCAGGGAGTTCTCGATCAGGGCCGCGAGGACCTGGGCGACCGCGCCCGGTGTGCCGACCGCCTGCAGATTCTGCTTGCCCGAGTGGACGATGGCGCGGCCCGCGCTGCGGTAGGCGGGGCGCCACTCCTCGAGCTGCTGTTTGACGACCTCGTCCAGGTCGAAGGAGACCGCCGAACCGGTACGCGGATCCCGGGAGTTGGTGAGCAGCCGCTCCACCACGTCGGTGAGCCGCTCCACCTGGGTGAGCGCGATGGTCGCCTCCTCCTTCACCGTGTCCGGGTCGTCCGTGAGCGTGATCTCCTCCAGGCGCATGGAGAGCGCGGTCAGCGGGGTGCGGAGCTGGTGCGAGGCATCCGCGGCGAGACGGCGTTCCGCGGTCAGCATGCGGGCGATGCGCTCGGCCGAGGAGTCGAGGACGTCGGCGACCCGGTCGAGCTCGGGGACGCCGTAGCGCTTGTGGCGAGGCCGTGGATCACCGGAGCCGAGGCGTTCGGCGGTCTCCGCGAGGTCCGTGAGCGGGGATGCGAGGCGGTTGGCCTGGCGTACGGCGAGCAGGACGGCCGCGATCACGGCGAGGGTGGCCACCGCGGCGATCATCAGGAGGGTGCGCCAGACCTCGTTGGTCACCGAGGAGCGGGGCTCCTGGACCGTGACGGTCTCGCCCTGCTCGCCCTGCTCGGTGGCCTGGATGACGTCGCCTGCCGGGCGGGTGCCGATCTGGATGGGGTCGCGGCCGGGGATCTCGATCAGGGCGAAGCGCTCGCTGTCGACCTGGTCGCCCAGGACCTGGGCGCTGATCGCCTCGTGGCCGATGATCCGGGAGTCGACGATGGAGGCGAGCCGCACCGCCTCGGATTCCACTCGCTCCTGGGCGCTGGTGGTGATCGTCCGGGTCTCCACGATGACCAGGGAGACCCCGAAGACGGCGATCACGACGAGCACCACGGCGAGGGTGGAGTTGATCAAACGGCGGCGCACAGTGCGGGACCTTTCCGTACGGGAGCGGGACGCCCACCCCCGTAGAACATCAGCTCTTCTCGAAGCGGAAGCCCACCCCGCGCACCGTGGCGATGTAGCGGGGGTTGGCCGCGTCGTCGCCGAGCTTCTTGCGCAGCCAGGAGATGTGCATGTCGAGGGTCTTGGTGGAGGACCACCAGGTGGTGTCCCAGACCTCGCGCATCAGCTGGTCGCGGGTGACGACCCGGCCCGCGTCGCGCACCAGGACCCGCAGGAGGTCGAACTCCTTGGCGGTGAGCTGGAGTTCCTCGTCGCCCATCCAGGCGCGGTGGGACTCGACGTCGATCCGTACGCCGTGGGTCGCGGGCGCTTCCTTGACCTCGCTGGCGCCGCGCCGCAGGAGGGCCCGGACGCGGGCGAGGAGTTCGGCGAGGCGGAAGGGCTTGGTGACATAGTCGTCGGCGCCGGCGTCGAGGCCGACCACCGTGTCCACCTCGTCCGCGCGGGCGGTCAGGATGAGGATCGGGATCGCGTGCCCGTCGGCGCGCAGCCGGCGGGCGACCTCGAGTCCGTCCATCCCGGGCAGTCCCAGGTCGAGCACGACCAGGTCGATACCGCCCTGCAGGCCCGCGTCGAGTGCGGTGGGTCCGTCCTCACGTACTTCGACCTCGTAACCCTCCCTGCGCAGTGCACGGGCCAGCGGCTCCGAGATGGACGCGTCATCCTCGGCGAGCAGTACACGGGTCATGGCCCTGATGGTAGTCGGCCGCGGCAGCGGGCATACGGGCATCCGGCATGCCTTCCGCACCTGTGGGGCAGGAGGGGCCAAGCGAAGGGGGCGCCCTGCGACACTGGCAGCGTTTGCCGTGAGTTACCTTCGAATTGCGGGTTCGGTTCCAGCGATGCTTGTGATCCAGCTCTCAAATCCTTCCATACGCGCCCTTAATCTCCTTATGGTGTGCGAACGCCTATAACCCGAGATGGGACTTTCGGCCCCCCTAATCAGCCGAAAGTCTCTTTTACGGGGCGAGGTTGCATCGTCAGCCTTGCGTTCAGTGATTGACCTATGGGCCGGGCCCTTTGCGCGAAGAAGCGCGAGGGGCGTGGATCCCGGAGCGCACCGCTCACTTCTTCGTCTCCGCACGGAACGAGGCCCCCAGGGCGTGGGGATGAGCTGTGCCGCCGGTGCCGGCCACCCCCCACCGGGCGCGCATCACGCTCACGCTTGCGTGCGGCGCGTCCCGAGCGAACAAGGAACGACCATGGCGTCCAGCCTGACGAAGCCTTCCGCCACCGGCGAGAAGACCTTCTTCGGCCACCCCCGCGGCCTGGCCACACTCTTCATGACCGAGATGTGGGAGCGCTTCTCCTACTACGGCATGCGCGCACTGCTCGTGCTCTACCTGGTCTCCGGTGGCGCCGACGCGGCGACCGGCTCCCAGGGCGGCGGTCTCGCCTACACGGCGGCGGCTGCCACTGCGATCTACTCGGTCTACGTGTCGCTGGTGTACCTCTTCACGCTGCCCGGCGGCTGGTTCGGTGACCGCGTCTGGGGCGCCCGCAAGACGGTCGCCATCGCGAGCGTCGTGATCGTCGCCGGTCACGTCAGCCTCGCGCTGCCCACGCAGGCGATGTTCTTCGTCGGTCTGGCCCTCGTGGCCGTCGGCTCCGGCCTCCTGAAGGCCAACATCTCCACGATGGTCGGCCAGCTCTACACCGACCCGAAGGACGTCCGTCGCGACGGCGGCTTCACGATCTTCTACATGGGCATCAACCTCGGTGCCTTCGCCGCTCCGTTCGCGATCGGCATCCTCGGTGAGAAGGTCAACTGGCACCTGGGCTTCGGTCTCGCGGCCGTCGGTATGGCGCTCGGTGCCATCCAGTTCATGATCGGCTCGCGCCACCTGGCTCCGGTTTCCAGCGAGGTCCCGAACCCGCTGACCGCCCCCGAGAAGCGCGGTGTCATCACCAAGACGCTGGCCACCATCGCCGTGGTCGCCGCCTTCTACCTGGTCGTCGCCTTCACCGGTGTCTGGGACCTGACCCTCAACTGGGCGCTGCTCCCCATCACCGTCATCGGTCTGCTCATCCCGATCGCCGTGATCGCCCGCATCAAGTCCGACAAGGACCTGAACGGCGAAGAGCAGACCAAGATGAACGCCTTCATCTGGTTCTTCGTGGCCGCGGCCGTGTTCTGGATGATCTTCGACCAGGGCGGTTCGACGCTGTCGCTCTTCGGTGACACCTCCACCGAGCGCGCGATCTTCGGCTGGGAGATGCCGAACACGCTGTTCCAGTCGCTGAACCCCGGCTTCGTCATGATCTTCGCGCCGATCTTCGCCGCGATCTGGCTGGCCCTGGCCCGGCGCAACCGCGAGCCCGACACCATCGTGAAGTTCTCGATGGGTCTGGTCATCATCGGTGCCTCGTTCTTCGTCTTCCTCATCCCCATGGGCATGGCGGGCGACGGCAAGGTCTCCATGTGGTGGCTGGTGCTGATCTTCCTGATGCACACCTTCGGTGAGCTGTGCCTGTCCCCGGTGGGTCTGTCCCTGACCACCAAGCTGGCGCCCCGCAAGTACGCCGCCCAGATGATGGGTGTCTTCTTCCTCGCCGTCACCGCCGGTGACTCCGTGACCGGCATGCTCTCCATCGCCGGTGTGGACCTCAACGGCAAGGGCGTCGTCGCCCTCGAGGCCGCCGCCGCGGTCCTGGCCGGCTTCGCGATCTACATGGCGCGCAAGAAGGTCAAGTCCCTGATGGGCGAGGTCCGCTGAATCAGCTCCTGAGCTGAGCGTCTCGTACGCGGTACTCGAACGGAGGGCCATCGCACCACTCGGTGCGGTGGCCCTTCGTGTTTCTCCCGTGCGCCGCGGCGCGCCCCGTGGACGATGCGGGATATGCGCCTCTCCTTGCGCCCTTCCCTGACCGGCGGTCTGCTCGCACTGCTCGCCTCCGTGGGTCTGCTGTCGTCCTCGACGGCTCCGGCCGCCTCCGATCCGGTGGTACGGAAGTTCTCGTACGGGTCGCACGCACGCCAGACGGTCACCGCGTACGGGGACCACGGCCCCGCCCTCGCCATCGTGCACGGCGGCTACTGGGCCGACGACACGGACTGGAGCCACTGGGCGCGCTGGTTCGCCGGACAGGGCTTCCGCGTCTACGACGTGGACTACCGGCTCAACTCCGACGCACGCTGGCCCGCGCAGCGCACGGACGCGCTGGCCGCGCTCGACTGGGTGGCCCGGCACAGCGGGATGCGCCCGCTGGTGCTCGGCTCCTCGGCGGGCGGACAGATCGCGACGGTCGCGGGCGGGTACGGGGAGGGTGCTTCGCGGGTACGCGGGGTCGTCGCGCTCTCCCCGGTGGCGACGCCTTCGCGGGCCTGGACGGATGGCGGGCGTCCCTCGGCGTCGGCCAAGCAGCGGAGGCTGCGCACGGAAGCGCGACGGCTCGCGGGGTGTACGCCTTCCACGTGTCCGGCGCAGTGGCGTTCCATGGCCGCTTCCACGTATGCCTCGGGGGCCGAGGACGCGCCGCTGTTCCTGGTGCACTCGGTCGCGGAGTTCGTGCCGGCGGCGCACTCGCGTGATCTGGCGACTGCGGCGCTGGGCAAGGGGCTTGCTGACGTGACAGTGCGTACGGTTTCCGGGTCCGCTCACGGGGCCGCGCTGCTGTCCTCTGCGAGCGTGCGGGGTGCGGTGGTGGGGTGGCTGCGGGAGCGCGCGGGTTGAGGTCTGGGGGCTTTTCCCCTACCCGCCCCTTCCCGAAACCGGGGCTTCGCCCCGGGCCCCGGCATCCGAACTTCGTTCGGATCTGCTCAATCGCCGCAGGGGCTGAAAGTGTGCGGGGCGCCCTCACCGTGAGGAACGCCCCGCACCGTAAAGCCACTTACTGCGTACGCCGCCGCGGCATGAACGTGAAGACCGCGCCGCCCAGCAGAATCACCGTGCCGGCCACCAGGCCGAGCGCGCGCAGGGCGCCGTCGGACTCGGCGCCGGTCTCGGCGAGGCCGCCGCCGGAGGCCGGGGAGCCGCCCGCCGCACCGCCGGCCGCGTCGCCGCCGCCGGCGACACCGCCCTGGTCGGTGACGTCGAGCGTCAGCGACACGGACGTCTTCGTCGCCTTGCACGGGATGGTGATCGGGTTGCCCCCGAGCGTGACGCTGATCGTCAGGTCACCGGGGCTGAGCTCGGCCTTGCCCTTGGCGCCCGGCTTGTAGGTCCCCGTCATGGGCTCGAGGGACACCGGGTCGCCGGCCTTGATCGGCGCCTTGTTCGCGGCGCCTTCGACCTTGACCGTGCCGTTGTCGTCGCCGCCCACCTTGACCTGCATGGACGACTTCATCGCACCGGCCGGCAGCGCGGCCGGGCTGTCCATCACGCCCTTGGCCGTCGCGACGGTGAGGTCGTAGTTCTCGCCGTTCTTCTTGGCACTGACGGTCGCCTTGCCGTCGATCTTCGCCGGTCCCGGCGAGGTGCACTCGAAGGTCGTGGCGACCTCCTTGCCCGGGAAGTCGCTCCCGCCGCCGCCACCGCCCGCGTCGCCGCCGCCGGCCGCCGCGCCGCCGGAGTCGCCACCCGTGGCCGCACCTCCGGAGTCACCGCCCGAGTCGCCACCGGTCGCCGCGCCGCCGGAGTCACCGCCCGTGGCCGCACCTCCGGAGTCGCCACCCGTGGCCGCGCCACCGGAGTCGCCACCCGTGGTGGTCGCCTCGCCCGTGACCTTGATGGTGAGCGCGGTCGGCACCTTCTCGAGGGGCTCGCACGGGGTGTCCACGCTCATGCCCATGACCTGCGCGTTGACGTTGTACTTGTCCGGGGTGAGCGTCAGGTCGCCGGGGGCGGTGAGCTTCAACTTGCCCTTCATGTCGGCGAGTTTCATATCGCCGCCCTTGGGGATCGCCGGGTTCTTGCGCGGCCCCTCCAGCTTGACGTCGGCCGTCTGCGCGCCCGCCGCCTTGACCGTGCCGGTCGGAAGCAGCGAGTCCGCGGGCAGGTCGATGATGTCGGGGTTCTTCGACGCGGCCTGGACGAACTTCCAGGTCACCTCGATCTCATCGCCCACCTTCGCCTCGGCGGGCGCCGTGATGTCGGCGATCGACGTGCCCTCGACCGGGTCCGAGCCCATGCTCGGCGTGCACTTGGCCTTCCATGTCGACTCGGCCGCCTGCGCCGGGGCCGCGGTCAGCAGGATTCCCGCGCCGCCGAGCATGAGCGCGACGCCCAGCGCGCTCACTCTCCTTTGAGTGTTCACGTAGTGCCCTTCCTCTTTGATGAAGCTGGTGGATTGGGGCGGTTCTCTTGCGGTGCGGATTGCTGTGCCGGTACGCCCGGCGCGGTGTCCGGGGTGAACCACGGCAGGGTGGCGGTGGTGCCGGTCCCGTTCGTGGCCGCCGCGGAGTTCTGGGTGGGTACGGGGGCCGTCTCGTCCGGATCGGCCCCCGGGCGCCGCGGGATGCGCGGCTTCTTGTGCTCGCCGCCGACGCCCGTCGTCGGCCTGAGCACCTTCGGCAGCTTCGCCGTGACCTCCGCGAGCCGCCGTGACTTATTGCCCTTGCGGCGCGGGCGGACCCGGTCGACGACGGCCATGCCGATACGGAACACGGCGGCCGGTACGACGATGCAGAGCAGGATCCAGAACAGCGTCACGCCCCACGGCCTGGGCACGCCCCACGGCTGCTCGGCGAGCACCTTGCCGCCGTACTGGAGGGAGACCAGATAGTCGCCGTGTGCGCCGGCGTCGAGCTGGACGGACAGTTCGACCTGGGCCTTCTGGCCGGGGGCGATGGTGCCCTTCCACTGCTGCTCCTCCCACTGCGGCGCGAAGACGCCGTGCGAGGTGCCGACCTTGAAGACAGGGTCCTTGACGGGCGCTGAGCCCAAGTTGCCCATGGTCACGACGAGTTTGCGGCTCTGCGGGGAGCCGAACCAGTTGAGAATGCCGCTGTCGCCCTCGAAGCGGGGTGCGGCGAGCACGGCGAGCTTGCCGCCGGCGGTCTGGTCGGGCAGCGCCTTGACCGGGTGGCCCGCGACCTTGAAGGGGATCTGGGCCGTGGACTTCTCGCCCGTCACGGTCGCCACATGGATGACACAGGGGCAGGCCTTCGGCGGCTCGGCGACCGGGACCTTCTGCTTGAACTCGCCCTTGGCGTTCGTATTGATGGCCACGCCCTCGGAGTTGGCGCAGCTCGGGGTGCCGCCGATCATGTTCTGGCCGCAGATCAGGATCGTGATCAGGGCGCCGGGCTTCCAGCCCTTGCCGCTGACGGTGACGTCACCGCCCTTGCCCGCCTCCTCCTTGTCGACGGACAGGGAGGGCTTCTCGGCCGCGGTGGCGCTCTGCGGCACAAGCGTGACGAACGCCAGCGCCGCGAGGAGTGCGGCCGCCAGGGGGCTCAGCCACTTCGAGCGGCAACGGTCGACGTTCACTTGATCTCTCCCGTCCCTGCGGAGACCGTCTCTGCGGAATCCGTCCCTGCGGAAACCGGCCCTTCGGAATCCGTCCTTGCGGAAACCGGCCCTGCGGAAACCAACGCGCGCTGTCCGTCCTGTGGTTGGAGTTCTGCCTTGAACGCTTCGAGCGCGCGTCTGCGCCGTACTGCGAAGACCGCGAGCCCTGCGACCCCGGCGACCAGTGCGGCCCCGCCCGCCACCGCGGCCCAGGGCACCAGGCGCACCTCGGCGGCCTGGCTGTCCTCGGCTGCGCCGTCCGCCGAGACCGTGAGTTCCACCCGTACCGAATCGAAGGCAGGACGGTCCGTCCAGGGTTCGCGCAGCGTCACCTTGCGGCCGGGAAGCAGCTCCACCGGCAGCGGGCGCGCGGCGCGGTCGAGCACCTCGCCGAAGAGACCTTCGGCGTGCACCGCGAGTTTCGGCGCGAGCACCGTGTTGCCGCGGTTCACCAGGGAGTACGTGATCCAGTCGCCGTCGATGGCCACCTTCTCGACCGTGACCGCCGACAGCGTCGGGCCGCTCACCCGCAGATGCACCCGCACCCCCAGCTTGCGCTCGCCGACCTGCGCGATGACCGCGGCGGGATGGTCGCCGGGCATCGCACCGTCCGGCACCGCCACCGAGAACGGCACCCTGGCGGCGGTGCGCGGCGGGATCTTCACCTCGTCGTCCGCGAAGCTCAGCCAACTCCCCGCGTCCTGCGCCTTCTCGGCGCCCTTGGTGTCGCGCACCGCGAAGGAACCGTCCGCACGGTTGTACGCCTCCGCGGCCCGCAGCTTCACCGTGGTGGGCACGGCGCCCGGGTTGGTCACCGTGACGGTGTCCTCGAGGACGGTGCCCGCCGCCCCCTCCATGTAGAAGTAGGGCCGCCCGTCCTCGGCAGCGCGCGTGCCGCTGCCGGAGGACGGGGCGATGGACCAGGTGGGCTTGTCCGCCGGTGTGTCCGCCACCGCACTGCCCGCGGGCAGACCGAGCAGGCCTGCCACGGCCAGCAGGCATACGGCGGCGGTGCGGTGAGCGGACAGCATCGGCGGCTCCAAGTGCGTTGCCCTACAGGTGCGTTGGTGTGACCACCACCGGCGACGGTGGGGCCACCACCGCTTTCGGTGGGACCACCACCTCTGTCGGTGGGACCACCACCTCTGTCGGTGGGACCACCACCGCTGACAGTGGGACCACCACCTCTGACCTACCGGCGGACCGCTTGGTTGCGCCGGGTCAGCCACAGAACGCCGCCCGCACCGACGAGCAGCACCGTGCCGCCGAGCGTGCCGAGCGCGACCGCCGAGTCCTCGGGGCCGGTCTGCGGCAGTTCGGCGCCGCCGTCAGGGGAGCTCTGCGACTCGCCGCTGGAGCCGGCGTCACCCGTCGAACCGCCACCGCCCGAACCCTTGACGTCCATTTCCAGGGACGGCTTGGGGTTGTTCTTCGCCGTGCACGTGGTGGTGGTCGACATCGCCGAGATGGTGAGCGTCCCCGCGGTGAAGGTGACCTTGCCACTGCCCTTGGGCGTGTACGTACCCGTCATCGGGTGGATCTTGATCGGCGCGTTCGCCGGAATGGTCTCGGGGTTGCCGCCCGCCGAGACCTTGATGGTGCCGCTTTCGGCACCGCCCAGCTTGATCTGGGCGCTGGGCTTCATGACGCCCTTCTCCAGAGCGATCGGGCTGGACGAGACACCCTTGTTGAACGTCATCGTGATCTTGTAGCCGCTGCCGGCCTTCTCCGCCTTGATGTCGACCGGAGAGACGGCGCTCTTCGGACCGATCGGCGTCTTGCAGTCGTAGTTGACGTCCACCACGGTGGCGTGAGCAGCGGGGGCGGCCAGCAGTACCGCCGAGCCGGCCAAGGCCGCGGCTAGAAGCGCGGCGGCGCTTTTCTGGTACGACACCTCGAATTCCCCTCATGCCGGGAGTTGAAGGCCGTCGGCACTCGGGGCCTCGCCCCTGCAAGTTACTGACGACACATCAGATTGGGCGCTCAAGGTACGCCCGGGGCCAAGACATGGGAAGACAAACAACGAGGCGGTTTGGTGGAGGCCTTTGACCTGCGCTTTTGGGCTCGGAGACCGTCATTTTCGTACGGAAAAGGGTTCGAGCGGCGCGATCGGGAAGGTGTGAAACCCTTATACGGGTGAGGCGAGTTCGGCCCACACCGTCTTGCCCGACACCCCCGGTGTGCGCACAACGCCCCAGTCGAGGCAGAGGCGTTGGACGATGAACATGCCGTGTCCGCCGGGGCGGCCGGCGCGATGCGGGGTGCGGGGGGCCGGATTGCCCGCGCCCTGGTCCGAGACCTCGAGGCGCAGGACCTTGCCGTCGCTGCCGATCCACAGCTCGCGGGCGCCCTCGGCGTGCAGACAGGCGTTGGTGACGAGCTCGGAGACGACCAGGAGGACGTCCTCGGCGGCGGCGCGGCGGTCGGCGGTCGCGGCGGGCAGCCAGCCCCATTCGTGCAGGGCCTGCCGGGTGAAGTCACGCGCGAGAGGCACGACACCGCTCTCGCCCGCAAGGCTGAGCCTGCGCACCTGACGGCGGGCGGGCGCTGCATCCGCAGCCGGGCCGGCGGCACCGGACTCCGGACCGCGGTCGCCCGGCGAGAGGGGCCGGGTGGTGCTCATCAGCGCTTCACCTCACCGATTCACCAGTCGTAGTTACCAGGGGCCACGGCCCCGCACGTTCTTGTCCTGTCGCATCCAACGGGTTCCGATGCGTCTCCTGCCCGCCCGGACGGTACGAACACCCACTTTTTCGCTACGGAAAATGTGATGCAGATGACGCACTGGTCACGGGGCGGCTTCCGGCCGATCACGGCGGGCCGTCCGGTCACTCCCTGAGCGCGGCCTCGAGGGTGGGATGCACGGTGAAAACCGCCTCCGCTCCCGTGATCTCGAACACCCTGGCCACCACCGGCTGCATCCCCGCGAGGTGGACCCCGCCGCCTTCGGCCTCGACCTTCAGACGGGCGCCGAGCAGCACGTTGAGTCCGGTCGAGTCGCAGAACTCGAGCCGCGAGCAGTCCACGACGAGCCTGGTCACTCCCTCGGCGATGGCCTGCTCGAGCGGTTCACGCAGGAGATCCGCGGTGTGGTGATCAAGTTCGCCCGCGGGCGCGAAGACGGCACTGGCGCCCTCGCTCCACACGCCGACCTGAAGCCGGCCCCGATGTGCGCTGCCGACTGTGCCGCGGTCCATGCCGCTCCTCTTCCGCTGCGTCCCGAGCTGGTGGTTGACCCCTCTGAACATACGCCTTCCGAACGACTCCGGGTACCCGAACAACCACCTGATATCGGACAATTAGGACGCAATCGCACTTGCGAGCCGGTGAGGAAACCGGGTAGGCCTAGAAGAAGACCTGTTCACAACGGCCGGCTTCGGAGGCGCCGCACACCGCACCGCACACATTGGCATCGGCAGCCGTACGCCGAGAACGATGGAGGACACCATGTCACCCCGGCTCGACGCATCGCCTACCCGCAAAGCGACGTCGACACCCCCACCGGACCACATCGACACCGAAACCCATATCCCCGCTCCCCGCGCCACGGCGGCCCCCCACACAGCCCCGTCCGCCGCGGAGACCGGCGAGGAGCTCGCAGATCTGGCGGATCTCTCGGACCTCCCCGAGATCCCGCCGTACGACGAGGTGGCCCCGCAGGACGCACGGGCCCTGTCCAAGACTCTCTTCGCCCGCCTCGAGACGCTCGAGGAAGGCACTCACGAGTACGCGTACGTCCGCAACACGCTCGTGGAACTCAACCTCGCCCTGGTGAAGTTCGCCGCCTCCCGCTTCCGTTCGCGCAGCGAACCGATGGAGGACATCATCCAGGTCGGCACCATCGGCCTGATCAAGGCGATCGACCGCTTCGAGCTCAGCCGTGGCGTCGAGTTCCCGACCTTCGCGATGCCGACCATCGTCGGTGAGATCAAGCGCTTCTTCCGCGACACCTCGTGGTCCGTGCGCGTACCGCGCCGGCTCCAGGAGCTGCGGCTCGACCTGGCCAAGGCCGGGGACGTGCTCGCGCAGGAGCTCGACCGCGCGCCCACCGTGGGCGAGCTGGCCGAGCGGCTCGACATCAGCAAGGACGAGGTCGTCGAGGGCATGGCCGCGAGCAACGCGTACACCGCGAGCTCGCTCGACGCCCAGCCCGAGGAGGACGACTCCGAGGGTGCGCTCGCGGACCGCATCGGTTACGAGGACCACGGACTCGAAGGCATCGAGTACGTCGAGTCGTTGAAGCCGCTGATCGCGTCCCTGCCGGCGCGTGACCGCAAGATCCTCTCGCTGCGCTTCGTGGCCAATATGACGCAGTCCGAGATCGGCGAGGAGCTGGGCATCTCGCAGATGCACGTCTCCCGGCTGCTCTCGCGCACGCTCGGGCGCCTCCGCAAGGGGCTGACGGTCGAGGAGTGAGCTGCGGCTCTCCAGGTTTCCTCAGGCGCCCTCCGTTCGTTCGGAGGGCGCCTGACGCCTTTTGCGGGCGGCTCACGCCTTTGCGGGCGCCTCACGCCCTTCCGCCCGCCGGCCGGGTACCTGCCGCTTCGTGGTCCGCCAGGGCTAGGCGGGCACCTGCTGCCCGCGCTGCCAGACGGCACGGACGAGGGGGACGCCCGGGCGGTACGCCAGGTGGACATGGCTGGGGGCGTCGAGCAGGGCGAGGTCCGCGCGGGCGCCCGGGGTCAGACGGCCGACGTCCGTGCGGCGCAGCGCCTGCGCGCCGCCCGCGGTCGCGGACCACAGGGCCTCGTCCGGGGTCATCCGCATATCGCGTACGGCCAGGGCGATGCAGAACGGCATCGAGGACGTGAACGACGAGCCCGGGTTGCAGTCCGTGGAGAGCGCGACCGTGGCCCCGGCGTCGAGCAGCCGGCGGGCGTCGGGCCACTGGGCGCGGGTGGAGAACTCGGCTCCCGGCAGCAGCGTCGCGACGGTGTTGCCGCCCGCGAGCGCGGCGACGTCCTCGTCGGTGAGGTGGGTGCAGTGGTCGGCGGACGCGGCGTCGAGCTCCACGGCGAGCCGGACGCCGGGGCCGTACGTGAGCTGGTTGGCGTGCACGCGCGCCATGAGGCCCTTGGCCTGGCCCGCGGTGAGGATGGCGCGGGCCTGGTCCCCGTCGAAGGCGCCCTTCTCGCAGAAGACATCGATCCAACGGGCGTACGGGGCACAGGCGTCGAGCATCTCGCCGGTGACGAGGTCCACGTAGGCGGCGGGGTCGTCGGCGAGGTCGGGGCTCACGATGTGGGCGCCGAGGTAGGTGACCTCGTCGGTGTGCCGGCTCGCGATGCGCAGGGCGCGGGCCTCGTCGTGGGTGGTCAGGCCGTAGCCGGACTTGGTCTCGAAGGTGGTGGTGCCCTGCCTTCGGGCTTCGGCGAGGTAGCGGACGAGGTTCGCCTCGAGTTCCTCGTCGGTGGCGGCGCGCGTGGCCTTCACGGTGGTGCGGATGCCGCCCGCCTCGTAACTGCGGCCCTCCATACGGGCGTTGAACTCCTGGGTGCGGTCGCCGGCGAAGATCAGGTGGGAGTGGGAGTCCACGAACCCGGGGATGGCGGCTCGGCCCTCGGCGTCGTACGCCTCGTCGGCCGCTGGGGCCTTCGTGGTGGGGCCCACCCAGGCGACGGTCTCACCGTCCAGTACGACGGCTGCGTCACGGATCTGACCCAGGGGGCCGTCGCCTCGCTCGGGGTCGTTGGTGACCAGGTTCCCGATGTTCGTGATGACGGTGGTCGTCATGGTTCCTCTCAACTTCAGCCCGGCCGGCGCTTGAGGCCATCCGGCCGAAGGTCGGATACGGGGGCCCGGGGCGGAGCCCCCGGTTTCGGGAAGGGGCGGGTAGGGGAAATCAGCCGCGCAGCGCCGCCACAGCCGCGGCCAGCTCGCCCGCCACGTCCGGCACCGCCACATGCGCGCCGTCACGGACAACGTGCCGCCCACCCACCACCGTGTGCCGGACATCCGAGGCCGACGCCGCGAACACCACCGTCTCCGCGGCCAGGCGCGGCAACGGGCCCGCGGTCCGTACGGAGTCCAGCGCCACGCACGTGAAGTCCGCGAGCGCACCGGGTTCAAGGCCGAAGCCCGACCCCCACCCCAACGCCGAGTAGCCGTCCGCGGACGCCGCACGCAGCAGAGCCGCAGCCGTCCAGTGCCCTCGCGTCCGCGTCCGCAGCCGCTCGTTGAGCTCCATCGCGCGCGCCTCCTCGAAGGGGTCGATCACCGCATGTGAATCGGACCCCAGGCACAAGGGCGAGCCCGCGCGCTGCAGCGCGGCCGCCGGGCCGATGCCGTCCGCGAGGTCACGCTCGGTGGTCGGGCACATGCACGTGCCCGTGCCCGTGGAGCCGAGGAGCTCGATGTCCTCGGACGTCAGATGCGTGTTGTGGACGCCGGTCGTCGAGGGCCCGAGCACCCCGTGGTCCGCGAGCAGCCGCGTCGGCGTGCAGCCGTGCGCGGCCAGGCAGGCGTCGTTCTCGGCCGTCTGCTCGGAGAGATGGACGTGCAGGGGCGCGCCGGCGGAGCGCGCCCACGCGGCCACCGTCCCCAACTCGCCCGCGGGAACGGCCCGTACGGAGTGGATCGCCGCGCCGATCCGCACACCCTCGCCCGGCTTCAGCGCCGACACCCGCTCGGCCCAGGCCTCGGCGGACCCGTCCGAGAACCGCTGCTGATGCCGGTCGGGGGCGGCCCCGAACCCGGACGAAAGGTATGCCGTGTCGAGCAGCGTGATCCGGATGCCCGCCTCGCCGGCCGCTGCGATCAGCGCCTCGCCCATCGCGTTGGGCTCGTCGTACGGCCGCCCGCCCGGTGCGTGGTGCAGATAGTGGAACTCGCCCACCGCCGTGATCCCGGCGAGCGCCATCTCCGCGTACACGGCCCGCGCGAGCCGGAAGTACGACTCGGGGGTGAGCCGGGACGCCACCTGGTACATGACCTCACGCCAGGTCCAGAAGGTCCCCGACCCCACCTGCACGGTCCCGCGCAGGGCCCGGTGGAAGGCGTGCGAGTGGGCGTTCGCCAGGCCCGGGAGCGTGAGGCCGCGCAGCACGACGGCGCCCGGCTCGGGGGCGCCGACTCCCTTGCGTACAGCGGAAATACGACCGTCGGCCGACACGTCGAGCGCAACCCCCGGCTCGACGTTGGTGTCCAGCCAGGCATGTTCGGCCCAGTAAGTGCTCACCTGCATGCGAGTCCCTCCAGTACGTCGGCCAGTGCGAGCACCCCCGCCACGCAGTCGTCCTCCGCGGCGTATTCGGCCGGGGAGTGCGAGATGCCCGTGGGGTTGCGTACGAACAGCATGGCCGTCGGGATCCGAGAGGAGAGGATTCCCGCGTCGTGTCCCGCGCCCGTGCCGAGCACAGGGACCGGAGATCCGCCGCCGCCGAGCAGGCGCCCGAGCTCGTCGCGCAGGGCGTGCTCGAACTCGATGACGGGCGTGAAGGACTCCCGTACGACGGCCAGGTCCACGCCGTGCCGGTCGGCGTACTCGCGAGCGGCCTTCTCGATCGCGGTGACCGTGGCGTCCAGGTCGTCCGGCGAGGGGGCGCGCGAGTCCAGCCATCCCCGTACGAGGGAGGGGATCGCGTTGACGCCGTTGGGCTCGACCGCGATCTTGCCGAATGTGGCGACGGCGCCCGCGAGTTCGGCCTCGCGGCGGGCGGCCAGGACGGTCTCCGCGTACGGCAGCATCGGGTCGCGGCGGTCCACGAGCCGGGTGGTGCCGGCGTGGTTGGCCTCGCCGCGGAAGTCGAAGCGCCAGCGGCCGTGCGGCCAGATGGCGCTCGCGATGCCGACGCGGTCGCCGCTCAGGTCGAGCGCGCGGCCCTGCTCCACGTGCAACTCCACGTACGCGCCGATACGGGCGAGCCGCTCGTCGTCGCGGCCGATGGCCGAGGGGTCGTACCCCGCCCGCTCCATGGCATCGGGCAGCGACACCCCGTCGCCGTCGCGCAGCTCGTACGCCTGCTCGCGCGTCAGCTGCCCGGCCATGAGCCGGGAGCCGACGCAGGCGAGACCGAAGCGCGCGCCCTCCTCGTCACCGAAGTTGGTGATCGCGAGGGGCTTGGTGAACTCCACTCCCCTGTGGCGGAGTTCATCAAGGGCCGCGAACGCGCTGACGACACCCAGAGGGCCGTCGAACGCGCCGCCGTCCGGGACGGAGTCGAGATGCGATCCGGTCACGATCGCGTCTCCCGCCCCGGAGTCTCCGAGCCAGGCCCACTGGTTGCCGTTGCGGTCGACCTCGTAGGCCAGCCCGCGCGCTTCGGCCTCGGACCGGAACCACGCGCGGCAGTCCCGGTCGGCCTCTGTCCAGGCGAAACGCCGGTAGCCTCCGCTGCCGGCGTCCCGCCCGATGGGCCCGAGATCGGCCCACATCTCCTGGAACGAGGAAGTCACGCGTCGTCGCCCTCGCGCATGGGGACGCGTACGCCCTTGTCGTCCGCGACCGACTCGGCGATGTCGTAACCGGCGTCCACGTGCCGGATGACGCCCATGCCGGGGTCGTTGGTGAGGACGCGGCGGATCTTCTCGCCCGCGAGCTTCGTACCGTCGGCCACCGAGACCTGGCCGGCGTGGATGGAGCGGCCCATGCCGACGCCGCCGCCGTGGTGCAGGGAGACCCAGGAGGCGCCGGAGGCCACGTTCACCATGGCGTTGAGCAGCGGCCAGTCGGCGATGGCGTCGGAGCCGTCGAGCATGGCCTCGGTCTCGCGGTACGGGGAGGCCACCGAGCCGCAGTCGAGGTGGTCGCGGCCGATCGCGAGCGGCGCCTGCAACTCCCCTGAGGCAACCATGTCGTTGAAGCGCTCGCCGGCCTTGTCGCGCTCGCCGTAGCCGAGCCAGCAGATCCGGGCGGGCAGGCCCTGGAAGTGGACGCGTTCGCCGGCCATCTTGATCCAGCGGTGCAGCGACTCGTTCTCCGGGAAGAGGTCGAGGATCGCCTTGTCCGTCTTGTGGATGTCGGAGGCCTCGCCGGACAGCGCGGCCCAGCGGAACGGGCCCTTGCCCTCGCAGAACAGCGGACGGATGTACGCGGGCACGAAGCCGGGGAACGCGAACGCCCTCTCGTATCCGGCCAGTTGGGCCTCGCCGCGGATCGAGTTGCCGTAGTCGAAGACCTCGGCCCCGGCGTCCATGAAGCCGACCATGGCCTCGACGTGCTTGGCCATGGACTCGCGGGCCTTCTGCGTGAACCCGGCCGGGTCCTTGGCCGCGGCGTCCGCCATGTCGTCGAAGTCGACACCGAGCGGGAGATAGGCAAGGGGGTCGTGGGCCGAGGTCTGGTCGGTCACGATGTCGATCGGGGCGCCCTCGGCGAGCATCTGCGGAACGAGCTCGGCCGCGTTGCCGAGCAGACCGATGGAGAGCGGCCGGCGCGCGTCGCGGGCCTCGACCGCGAGGCGCATGGCGTGCTGCAGCGAGTCGGCCTTCACGTCCAGGTACTTGTGCTCGATCCGGCGCTCGATGGCGCGCGGGTCGACGTCGATACAGATCGCGACGCCGTCGTTCATGGTCACGGCGAGCGGCTGGGCGCCGCCCATGCCGCCGAGTCCCGCGGTCAGCGTGATGGTGCCGGCCAGCGTGCCGTTGAACTTCTTCGCGGCGACGGCGGCGAACGTCTCGTACGTGCCCTGGAGGATGCCCTGGGTGCCGATGTAGATCCACGAGCCGGCCGTCATCTGGCCGTACATGGTGAGGCCGAGCTGCTCCAGGCGCCGGAACTCCTCCCAGTTCGCCCAGTCGCCCACCAGGTTCGAGTTGGCGATCAGGACGCGGGGCGCCCACTCGTGGGTCTGCATCACGCCGACCGGGCGGCCCGACTGGACGAGCATCGTCTCGTCCTGCTTGAGCGTCTTCAGCGTGCGGACCATCGCGTCGAAGGAGCGCCAGTCACGGGCGGCCTTGCCGGTGCCTCCGTAGACGACGAGCTTGTCGGGGTGCTCGGCGACCTCGGGGTCGAGGTTGTTCTGGAGCATCCGCAGGGCGGCTTCCTGCTGCCATCCCAGGGCGCTCAGCTCGGTGCCGCGGGGCGCTCGGACTGGACGGGGTCCGGACATGGGCGTGCCTCCTCGTGATGTCGTTATTCACATCCTGTCCAGCTGAATAGAACTAGTCAATCCCTTCGTACCTCTGCGGGGCGTCGAGGCCGGTGGTTGGCTGGATCTCATGGGGATACGGGAGAACGCAGAGGCCGGCGGCAGCGCGGCCGGGGATGACAGCGCGGCCGGGGAACAGCTCGCGGACCGCCGTGACGCGGCGGTCCGCGCCGCCGTGGAGCAGGGGATCGTGGGCCCGGACGTCCCGATCGCGGCGTTCCTGGACATCACCGGGATCCGCCGGTCCGCCAGGGCCCTCGAGTCGGCCTTCTCGTCCGCCACTTCGGCCCCGGTCCTGCACGCCTTCGCGGTGAAGGCCTCCCCGCTCGTGCCCGTCCTGCGGCTGCTGCACGAGGAGGGCCTGGGCGCGGAGGTGGCGAGCCCGGGTGAGCTGGCCCTGGCGCGTGCGGCCGGGATCCGGCCCGCCGCCACCGTCCTCGACTCCCCCGCCAAGACGCCCGCCGAGCTGCGCGAGGCCGTCGCCCTGGGGATCGCGGTCAACGCCGACAACCCGCAGGAGCTCGCCCGGATCGACGCCCTGGTCCGCTCGGCCCCGAGCAGCTCGCCGATCGGGATCCGCGTGAACCCGCAGACGGGTGGCGGCTCCATCGAGGCCCTCTCGACCGCGACCGCCACCTCGAAGTTCGGGGTGGCGCTGCGGGACGAGGGCGCCCGCGACTGGCTGATCGGGGCCTACCTCGACCGGCCGTGGCTGACCCGTCTGCACATCCACTCGGGCTCCCAGGGCATCCCGCTCGACCTGCACGTCCAGGGCATCCGCGAGCTGTACGCACTCGCCGAGGAGATCAACGCACGGGCCGGCCGCCGCCGGATCGACACCCTGGACATCGGCGGCGGGCTCTCGGTCAACTTCACCTCGGACGAGGAGACACCGACGTACGACGCCTTCGTACGGGAACTGCAGCGCACCGTCCCCGGCCTGTTCAGCGGTTCGTACGGCCTGGTCACGGAGTTCGGCCGGTCGCTGCTCGCCAAGCACGGCACGATCCTGGCCCGTGTCGAGTACGCCAAGTCCGCGGGCGGCCGTCCCGTCGCCGTGACGCACGCGGGCGCCCAGGTCGCGACGCGCACGGTGTACGCCCCGCACTCCTGGCCGCTGCGGATCGCCGCGTACGACCCCAAGGGCCGGCCGAAGAGCGGACCCGAGGTGGCCCAGGACGTGGCGGGCCCGGCCTGCTTCGCGGGCGATCTGCTCGCCGCGGACCGACCGCTGCCGCTGCTCGAACAGGACGACTGGGTGGCCGCACTGGACACGGGCGCGTACTACTTCGCCCACCACTACGCGTACAACTCCCTGGCCCGACCGGCCGTTCACGGGTTCTCGGCCGCAGCGGACGGCAAGGTGCGCTTCGCCGAGATCCGCACGGCGCAGACGGTGCAGGAGATCGTGGCGGAGTCGGGTGGAGCCCGGGTGGGGGCGCTGGAAGGGATGTAGCCGCACAGACGGGTAGCCCCCGGCCGGAAGGCCGGGGGCTACCCGAGTCGATCGCCTGGCGGCAGCGGTCAGCCGGCCAGTGTCCTGCGGCGGCGCACCAGGTACACCGCGCCGCCGCCCAGCGCCACGGCGCCCGCCGCGGCCAGCGCGATCTGCGTGGGCGAGGAGGACGCGCCGGTCGAGGCGAGGTTGCCCTCGGCGTCCGTGGCCGGCTCGGACGCGTCGCCCTGCGGCTGCTTGCCGTTGTCCTCGCCCTTGCCGTCCTCGGCGCCGGGGCGCTGGTCGTCGTCGGCGTCGGGGGTGCTCGGCTCGGCGTCCTCGACATCGCCCGGCTTGCTGCCCGCGGGCAGGACCTCGAAGTCGTAGCGCTTCATCGGGCCGTGGATGGAGGGGTTGTACTCGTCCGATGCGTCGGCGGCGAAGAGCGCGAGGGCGTCGCCGCCCTTGGACTTGGCGTCGAACTCCACACGGAGCCGCACGTCGCTGGTGGCGCCCGGCTTCATGGACTCGATGCGGTTGACGTGCTGGGTCCCCGAGTCGAGGGTGTGCCAGGCGGAGCCGTCGGACCACTGCACCGTCACCGGGCTGTCCTTGTAGGCCTGCGCGCTGACCAGGACCAGCGGGTCCACGTGCAGCGTGCGCTCGGTGCCGTTGGTGATCCGGACGGTGAAGTCGACCTCGGTGCCCGCGACGACCTTCGACGGCAGGCCGTGCGCGAGCGAGGTGAGCCCGTTCTCGCGGACGCTCTCGCCGGCGGCCTTCAGGGCGGCCTCGGCTTCCTTCAGGGCGGTCTCGGCGGTGGTGACCGCCTTCTTGGCCTTCTCGTAGTCACGGACCATGGCGACGCGCTCGTCGTAGTACGCGTCACTGGCGGCCTTGGCCGCTTCGTCGGCCTTCGTCTTGGCCTCTTCGGCCTTGACCAGCGCGTCCTCGGCCGCGTCGAGCGCCTTCTGCGCCTCGGCCTTGTCGGCGTCCGTCTCGGCCCTGTCCAGCGCGTCCTTCGCGTCCGTGACCTTCTGCTCGGCGGCGTTCCTCGCGTCGGCCGCGTCCTCGGCCGCCTGCTCCGCGGTGTCCTTCGCGAGCTTGAGCGGCGAGTTGTCGGCCTCGAGGGCGTCGTACAGGTCGTCCTTCGCGGTGACGGCCTGGTCGTAGGCCTTCTCGGCGTCGGCCGACGCCTGCTTCAGCTGCTCGTACGTGGGCCGCTCGGCCGCGCGTATGACCGAGGGGGCCGAGGCGAAGGCGGGCGCCGCGACGGCGAAGGCGGCGGGGGTCGTCACTGCTGCGGCAACGGTCACCGCGAGAACACGTCGAAGATTCACGCCGGGAGCTTATGCGCGCCACACACCCCCTCACCTCGCACTTTCCCTCTCACACCCGGTTCCCGTACGGCCGCGCGACGTTTACAACGGACAGAAGGGGATGGTTGCTCCCGGTCGCCGAGTGGATTCTGTGACTGATGTCATGGATGCCGGGCAGAACTGATCCCGACGTATCAGCTCTCGGGGGAGGTCTTCCGTGTCCGTCACCGAACCGAGCACGACCCCGCAATCCGGAGAACCATCGCTCAAACGCGCCATCGGCCCCAAACTCCTGATCCTTTTCGTGATCGGCGACATCCTCGGTACGGGGATCTACGCGACCACGGGAAAGGTCGCGGGAAAGGTCGGCGGGGCGCTCTGGCTGCCGTTCGTGATCGGGTTCGTGGTCGCGATCCTCACGGCCGCCTCGTATGTCGAACTCGTCGGGAAATATCCGCGGGCGGCGGGTGCCGCGCTCTATACGCAGAAGGCGTTCAAGGTCCCGTTCATCACCTTCATCGTGGCCTTCATGGTGATGTGTTCGGGCCTGTCGTCGGCGAGCGCGGCGGCCCGTGCGTTCAGCGGCGACTACCTGAGCGAGCTCACCGGCGACGCCCTGCCGCCCACGCTGATCGCGATCAGCTTCATCCTGGTGCTCGCCGCGCTGAATCTGCGCGGTGTCTCGGAGTCGGTGAAGACCAATGTGGTGCTGACCATCGTCGAACTCACGGGCCTGGTCATCATTTTGGCGATCGGTGCCTGGGCCGTCATGAGCGGTGACGGCGAACCGTCCCGGCTCACGGACTTCGAGGCGAGCGGTACCGGATATGCCTTGATGACCGGCGTACTCGGCGCGACCGCCCTGGGATTCTTCGCCTTCGTCGGTTTCGAGGATTCGGTCAACATGGTCGAGGAGACAAAGGATCCGCAGCGCAATTTCCCACGGGCGATCTTCCTGGGTGTGGCGATCACCGGCACCATCTATGTCCTTGTGGCGCTGGTGTCCTCCCTCATGGTCGACCACAAGACGCTTTCGGGATCGAGCGGGCCGCTGCTCGAAGTCGTCAAGGCCGGCGGAGTGGACTTCCCGCATAAACTCTTCGCGCTCATCGCCCTGTTCGCGGTCACCAATTCGGCGCTCATCAACATCATGATGGCCTCGCGGCTGTGCTACGGCATGGCCAACGAGCGCATTCTGCCGAGCGGAATGGGCCGCGTCCTCGCCAAGCGCCGCACTCCGGTGGTCGGGATCATCTTCGTGTCGATCCTGGCGATCGGCCTGGTGTCGACGGGAGAGATCGAGGGGCTCGGCGACACCACGGCGTTCCTGCTGCTCTGCGTCTTCGCGGTGGTCAACGTCGCGGTCCTCGTCCTGCGCCGCGACCCCGTCGACCACGCCCACTTCCGTACGCCGACCGTCCTGCCCGTCCTCGGTGCGATCACGGCCCTGATCCTGGCGAGCCCGCTGGCGGACCGTCCCGCGGACGTCTACATCCGGGCCGGGGTGCTGCTCGCGATCGGTATCGCGCTGTGGGCCTTGAACAAGGTGGTGATGAGGACCCGGGGCGAGGAGGTCGCCTGACACCGCCTGCCGGCCGAGGCACAGGGGCGCGGTGCGGTGCGGTGCGGTGCGGTGCGGTGCGGGAGATCGTGGTTCAGCCGAGCGGTGGCGAGAGCCGGACGATCTCCCGCATCACCCGTGTCTGCAAGGCGACTTGAGCCGATACCGGCACCCAGCGCGGCCCGAACTCCGCCGACAGCTCCGCGCACCACTCCCGTACCAGCCACTCGAGATTCTGCGCCGCCGCGGTCCGCCCCTCGTCGAGGAGGGCCCGGCGCATCATCGCCGCCGCCCGCAACGGGATACGGCGGGCGGCGATGCCCATGGAGGCGCTGCTCCCGGCCGTTGCCGCGATGCCCGACGTACCGGGTGCGTACTGCCGCCAGGTGACGGCCACTTCGGGGGCCACATCGAGGAGTTCACGGGCGGCGGCCTGGCACGGGGACGAAGGCTCGGGCACACCGGCGAGCGCGTCGGACACCTGCTGCAACCGCCCCAGCAGGAGGTCGCCCACCTTGTGCAGCTCACCCGCGGGGTCGGCCACGGGGGTGGGGTCGCTCACGGCCGGCGTGGCCCACATGGGGGCCTCGAGCACCACCGAGACGGTCCCGTACCGGGCGGGGTACGTCCAGGTCGCCCGGGAGAGGAACCCTGAGGGGTCCTTCTCCTCCTTGTCCTGCCCATCCGCCGGAAGTTGCAGCACCCCGGGGCTGTCCGCCACCCAGTCGATCCCGTCGAAGGGGCGGAACTCCACCGGTACGCCGAGGTCCCCGGCCACGCCCCGGAAGGCTCCCGCCGCCCCGGCGAGCGGAGCGGTCAACTGGAGGAAGGAACCGCCCACTTCATTGCCGTGCAGCGAGAACTGGAGTGTGGGCCGCAGCTCGTCGAGCACGTCCACGAGCGCCTGCGACTCCGGCATGACCGGCCGCTCGTCACCCGCGCCCGGCAGAAACTCCGGCTGCCGGGTGAACTTCGGCCGGTAGAACCCGAGGTGGTATCCGAGGAGCGAAGGCCCCTCCATGCCTTGGTGGCGCCGCGCCCCGTCGGGGTCGAGGCAGAGCAGCGCGTGCCAGGTGCAGTCCAGTTCCGCGAGCCATCGCGGGTCGGTGGCGAACTGTCGCGCGAGCGCCAGTACGCAGGCTCCGCCGACCGGCTCGTTGGCGTGCGCTCCGGCCGCGGTCAGTACGTTTCGGGCCCCGTCTCCCGCCGAGAGCAGCAGCAGCGGGCGTCCGTCCCCGGACCTGCCCACCTCCCTCAGCCGCAGGAGCCCGGGGCGTTCCTCGGCAAGGCGGCGGACAGCGCACTCCACATCTTCGGCGGCCGGATATCCGTACACCGCCGAGCCGTGCTCAGGCACTGCCCACCCCCTTGCCTCCGGTACTCCGTCGGATCAGGGTCCGACGTCGCTTGATCAGGATCCGGTGTCGCCGGATCAGGATCCGATCGAGTTGCTCTCTCCGGTCGTCTGCTTCTTGTCCAGCGGGCGAATCACGATCTTGGTAGCCATACAGATCCCCACCTTCAACTCGACTGATGTACACGGTAGTTACCGAAGCCACGAGCGCTACGGCACCTTGCCAAGGGTTGCAGCCGTGGTCAGAGTGTCAAGAGCGCTTATCGCCAACCGGAGGGGTCTCTGTGACAGTCGGCCTGCACAGCATCGAGCGCCCCCGGGTGAAGCCGGAGCACCGGGCCTACCGGACCGCCGACGGCCATGTCCGCATCGGAAGCGTGATCTACGGCATCGGCGCCGAGATCCTCGACCCCGACGGCTGGGTATGGCCGCTGATCGAGGCCATGGACGGGACCCGGTCCCTCGGCGCGGTCCTCGCCGCGGTGCGGGAGGCACACCCGCAGGTGCCGGCGGAGGACCTTCGCGAGGCCGTGGCCGACCTCCTGTCGGCCGGGTTCCTCGAGGACGCCGCCGCCCGGATCCCGCCCGAGTTCTCGGAGCGGGAGCAGGTCCGCTACAGCCGCAGCATCCCCTTGCAGCGGTGGATGGATCTCACGCCCCGCACCGGCCCCTGGGACGTACAGCTGAAGCTGCGCAAGGCGCGCGTCCTCCTCCTGGGCCTGGGCGGCACCGGCGGATACGCGGCCCAGACCCTGGTCGCCTCCGGCGTCGGACATATCCACTGCGTGGAGCCGGATGTGGTGGAGGCGTCGAATCTCAACCGGCAGCCGCTCTTCGTGGAGAAGGACGTCGGACTGCCCAAACTCGACGCCGCCCTTGAGGCGTTGCGGGCGAGGAACTCCGATGTGGCGGTCACCGGAGAGCGCCGTGAAGTGCGTGATCGCGACGACCTGGCCGATCTCCTGAGCCCGGGCTACGACCTGCTGCTCCTCGCGGCCGACCGGCCGCCGGCCATCCGCAGGTGGGCCAATCGCGTCTGCCTGGCCACGGGCACCCCCTGGGTCGACGCCGGATATCACGGCCCCTTGGTCACGGTGGGCGTGCACATGCCCGGAGTCGGTCCCTGCTGGGAATGCCACCGAGCGGGCGAAGTGGCACGCCGCGATCTGCGGGTCGGACCCGGCCAGGACGAGGAGGTCGCATCGCCGCGCTTTGACTGGAACCCCGCCAACGCCGTCACGGCGGCCCTGTCCGGCACCCTGCAGACCCATGCCGCCCTCGCCCTGCTGACCGGGGTGCCCGCCATGGAGCCCGGGTTCAGATTCGGCATCAACCTCATGGTGCCCGGCGACCCGGTCCTCGAACGGTTCGAGCGCCTTCCCGACTGCCCGGCCTGCGGGAACGCTCTTGGCTGACGTCAGGACGCCGACCGCGGTCCGGCTGCACGAGCTGGCCTGCCGGCACGATCGTGACGAGTGGATCGTCGGCCGGATGGCCACAGGGCGGTTCGTGGCCCTGCCCGCGGCCGGCAAGCGCGTCATAGAGCTGCTCCAGGAAGGCCTGACCGTCCCGGACGTCGGCGTACGCCTGCGGCAGGAGACGGGCGAGGACGTCGACGTACCGGAATTCGTGACAGCCCTGATCGACCTGGAGTTCGTCGCCGAGGTGGACGGACACCCTGTGCCCGCCACCGAGCCGAAACCACCTCCGCTGGCCCGGCTGCGCCCCCGCCATGTGCGCTGGACGCTGCACCCCGCGCTCCCGGTCACGGCCGGGGCGCTGGTCGCGACGGCGCTCTTCCTCATCGCCACCCGGCCGGAACTCGCCCTCGACTTCCGCACCCTGCTGTGGACTTCGCACGGCAGCCTCGTCCTCGCGCTGCACGCTGCCGCCGGATGGACACTGCTCTTCGTCCATGAACTCGCCCACTTGCTGACCGCCCGGGCCACCGGGGTCCCCGGCCGCATCGAGCTGGGCACGAGACTGCAGTTCCTGGTGCTGCAGACCGATATCAGCGGCATAGAACTGGCCCCGCGCCGGCATCGGTTGACCGCCTATCTGGCAGGTATCGCCGTCAACCTGACCATGTTCGCGCTCGCCGTCCTGGGCGCGGCCGCGGTGGTGCCCGGGACACTCCCGCACCGGGTCCTCCTGGCTCTCGCGCTGACGGCGCTGCTGCCCCTGCCGTTCCAGCTGATGGTCTTCATGCGCACCGACCTGTACTTCGTGCTGCAGGACCTGACCGGCTGCCGTGACCTCTACGGCGAGGGCGTGGCGTACGCCGCCTATGTGGGGCGCCGCCTGCTGCGCCGAACGCCCCGCCCGGGATCGCCCGCCGGCGATCCGAGCGCCTCGCTGCCCCGCCACGAACGGCGTGCGGTACGGGTCTACACCGTGGTCCTCGTGGTCGGCACAGTGGCGTGTCTGGGCTTCCTGGCCGCGATCACCCTGCCCGCCGACCTCACGCTGCTGTCAGGCGCCGTGTCCGCTCTCGGACCCGGCCGACCGGTCTCCGCCAACCTGGACGCGGCGGCGGTCCTGGTGTTCCTCGGCGGGCTGCACGTCCTGTGGGCGGTCACCTGGGTACGCACGCGCCGCCGAAGGCGCCGGCAGTGACGGACGCGCTCATCCGGCGGCGGCCAGACGGCGCTGGATCTCCTCCTCGGAGACGTCCTCGATGTGCGTCAGGAACACCCAGATGTGCCCGAAGGGGTCCTTGAGGATGGTGGACCGGTCACCGTGGAAGGTGTCCTCCGGCGGTACGAGGATCTCGGCGCCCGCAGCCGCCGCCCGCTGCGCGAGGCCGTCGACGTCCGGCACGAAGACATGCAGCGTCACGGAGGTGCCGCCGCCGAGCGAGGCCGGCGCCAAGAAGGAGGCGAGCCCCGCGCCGTCCGCCTCGTCCACGCCGGCGTCGCCCAGCATCAGGGCCGACTGCCCGACCGCGATCTCGGCGTGCAGGACCCCGCCGCCCGGGGCGTCGATCCTGAAGTCCTCACGGGCGCCGAAGGCCCGCCCGTAGAACTCGATCGCCGCGGCGGCGTCGTCGACCATGATGTGCGGGATCACGGCGTACCGGTAGCGGTCGGGGATCTCCGTCGCCGGCGCGGCGGTCGAGGCGGTCGCGGTGCTCTGCGCGGTCTGGGTGCGGGGTGCGTTCCCGGTCATGGCGAACCTCCTTGAAAGCTCCGCCGGAACAGTTCCTGCGGTGCTGACAAGAAACCTAGAAGCTCAAGTTTGGTTCAGGTCAAGCACCGAATGGATCACCCCTTCGGAACCCAACTCCTGCATGCCGTACGAGTGTTACTCGACGAACAGTCCTCGCTCCGCCGCCCGCGTATCGAAGGCCTCGAGCCGTGCCTGCGCCTCCGGAAGGCCGTCGCACATGGCCTCCAGGAGGACCCGGCCGAGCAGCATCGGCGCGCACACCGTGTCGAAGGCGAGGCCCGTGCCGACCGCCGCCGGGAGCAGCAGGTCGGAGACCTTGGCGACCGGGGCGAAGGCCGAGTCGGCGACCGTGACGACGGTCAGGCCGAGGGATTTCGCGTACGTGAGTGCCTCGACGACCTCGCGCGGATGGCGCGGCAGCGCGAAGCACAGGACGGCCGTGGCGCCCGCGCGGGCCGCGGCCTCCAGACGGTCGGCCAGCATGGTGCCGCCCTCGTGCAGCAGGCGTACGTCCGGGTGCACCTTGGCCGCGAAGTACGCGAAGCCGTACGCCTGGGACGCGGCCGCGCGCAGACCGAGGACCGGCAGCGGGCGGGATGCGGCGAGCAGGGCGCCGGCCTGTTCCACCGGCGCGGGGTCCGCGAGGACCGAGGCGAGATGGCGCAGGTTCTCGATCTCGGCCTCGACGGCCTGCTGGTACTCGTTGAGTTCGGCGCTCCCGCCCGCGTCCGCCGGGGCGACGTCCCGCAGATGCTTGCGCAGCGCCGGATAGCCGTCGAACCCGAGGGCCACGGCGAAGCGGGTCACCGAGGGCTGGCTGACGCCGGCCAGTTCGGCGAGCTCCACCGAGGACAGGAACGGCACGTCCGCGGCACGGCGCACCATGCAGTGCGCGATCCGGCGCTGGGTGGGCGTCAGACGGTGGCCTTCGAACAGCTCCTGAAGGCGGGTGGCCGGGGTGTCGGTCATGGTCATGGCCCCTCGTACGACACGGACTACTGCTGGTTTCTGTTCGGAGCTCTACAGGTCGGCGAACCGGTCGAGCAGCTCCGCTGCCGCCGTCACATCATCGGTGAGCGGGCGGTCCTGGAGACCCCCGTGGAGGAGGTCTTCGGCGAGTGCGCAGGCCCGGCCCACCGGGAGCCCGGGGTCGGGGCGCAGTCCGCGCATCCTCAGCGCCCGTATGACCGCGACCAGTTCGCAGCCCACCACGAGCCGGAGCGGAGCCGCTGACCGCAGGGTCTGGCGGGCGGCGAGCGAGGCGAAGCTGGCCTGCTCCTCGACGCCCCGGGAGAGCACCGCATGGCCGAGGGAGGCGGGGTGCGCGAAGGACCTCAGCTCGCCGAGGGCCGCCGTGGCCGCGTATTCGAGGATCATCACGCCCGACGAGGCGGGCTCATCGGCGGCGAGGAAGGGCCGCAGGCGGGTGAGGCCCGGTTCGTTGAGCGCCGAAAGACGCGCGGCCGACAGGTGCGCGACCTGCATCAGCGCGAGCCGGAAGTGGTCGAGCGCCAGGGCGAGTTGGGCCAGATAGAAACCGCCGTGGTGGTACGCGGCCGGCTCGTCGGCGCGGATCAGTGGGTTCTCCGCGGCGGCGTTGAGCTCTATGGCGAGGGTCGCTTCGAGGGCGTCGGCGGCGTCCTCGGCGGGGCCGTGGATCTGCGGCAGACAGCGGAAGGCGTACGGGTCCTGGATTCGGCCGGGCGGCGGCGCCGGGCGCGCGGGCGCGCCGAGGAGGCGGCGGCTGCGGGCGGCGACGCCGCCCGAGCCGGGGTGCGGGCGGGCGGCGTGCACCGGCTGCGCGTACGCCTCGTACGAGCCGTCGACCGCGAGCAGCGAGAGTGCGCCGACGACCTGGGTGGCCCTGACCAGGCGCCGCAGTTCCCCGAGGGCGAGCGCGGACTGGCCGAGCGCGAGCGCGTTGGAACTGATCAGCGCGAGCGCGTCGTTGTGGTCGAGCGCGAGCGGCTCGGGCGCGGGTCCCGCAGCCCAGGGGTGTTCGCCGGCGAGGGCGAGCCCGGTCTGGGCGAGGGCGGCGATATCGCCGGTGCCGACCGAGCCGAACTCGCGGACCAGGGGGTGGGCGCCGCTCGCCAGGACGTCGCAGAGCGCGGTGACGACGGCGGGCCGCAGCCCCGCGCCGCCCGCGAGCAGCTGATTGGCGCGTACGGCGAGCATCGCGCGGACCTCACGGGCCGGCAGCGGTGCGCCGATCGCTCCGGCGTGCGAGCGCAGCAGCCTGAGGCCGTGCTCGGCAGCGGCCTCGGCGGGCACGTGTTCGTTCCGGTTGGCGCCGACGCCGGTGGAACGGCCGTAGACGCGGCCGGACACGGCGAGTTCACGGGCGGCGGACCAGGCGTCCTCGGCCCGCCGCAGGGCGTCGGCGGCGGGGACGGGACGCGCCGCGCCCTCGGCGAGCCGTACGACATCGGCGACGGCCAGGCCGCGGCCGTCGAGGACGACGGAAGCCGTCGGCTGCGACGCCTGCGACAGCCTGTGCTGCTCCACCACGCCCTCCCCGGTCCGGCCGAACTATTCAGTGACCAGGAACTCTGCATGAACATATGCAGTGGAGGCAAGGGACCTGGCACTCCGGCGAAGCCGACCCCCCCGGGCAGAACGGGCCCTAGAGCTCGGTGACCTTTCCGTCCGCGACCCTCAGGCGTCGGGTCACGTGGACCGCGTCGAGCATCCGGCGGTCGTGCGTGACGAGGAGCAGGGTGCCCTCGTAGGCCTCCAGAGCGGACTCCAGCTGTTCGATCGCCGGCAGGTCGAGGTGGTTGGTGGGCTCGTCGAGGACCAGCAGGTTCACCCCGCGGCCCTGGAGCAGCGCCAGCGCCGCCCGGGTGCGCTCACCGGGAGAGAGCGTGGCGGCCGGGCGGGTCACGTGCGCCGCCTTCAGGCCGAACTTGGCCAGCAGGGTGCGCACTTCGGCCGGCTCGGTGTCGGGTACGGCGGCGCAGAACGCGTCGAGGAGCGGTTCCTCACCGAGGAACAGGCCGCGGGCCTGGTCGACCTCGCCGACCAGCACACCCGAGCCGAGGGACGCGGAGCCGGAGTCCGGGGACAGGCGGCCGAGGAGCACCGCGAGCAGGGTCGACTTCCCCGCCCCGTTGGCGCCGGTGATGGCGACCCGGTCCGCCCAGTCGATCTGCAGGCTGGCCGGGCCGAAGCCGAACTCCCCGCGCCGTACTGCCGCGTCGCGCAGCGTGGCGACCACGGAGCCGGAGCGCGGGGCCGCCGCGATCTCCATGCGCAGCTCCCACTCCTTGCGCGGCTCCTCGACCACGTCGAGGCGCTCGATCGCGCGCTGCGTCTGGCGGGCCTTGGAGGCCTGCTTCTCGCTCGCCTCGCTGCGGAAGGCCTTGCCGATCTTGTCGTTGTCAGGGGCCTTGCGGCGGGCGTTCTTGACGCCCTTGTCCATCCAGCCGCGCTGCATCGCGGCCCTGCTCTCCAGGGCGGAGCGCTTGCCGGCGTACTCGTCGTACTCCTCGCGCGCGTGGTCGCGGGCGCGCTCGCGCTCCTCCAGATAGGACTCGTATCCGCCGCCGTAGAGGTTGATCTGCTGCTGCGCCAGGTCGAGTTCGAGGACCTTGGTGACCGTACGGGTGAGGAACTCGCGGTCGTGGCTGATGACGACCGTGCCGGCGCGCAGCCCCTGCACGAACTTCTCGAGCCGCTCGAGACCGTCGAGATCGAGGTCGTTGGTCGGCTCGTCGAGCAGGAAGACGTCGTAGCGCGACAGGAGCAGCGAGGCCAGCCCGGCGCGGGCGGCCTGACCGCCCGACAGCGCGGTCATCGGCAGATCGAGGCCGACCGCGAGGCCGAGGTCGTCGGCGACCTCCTGGGCCCGCTCGTCCAGGTCGGCGCCGCCGAGGTTCAGCCACCGGTCGAGGGCGTCCGCGTACGCGTCGTCCGCGCCCGGCGTCCCGTCCACGAGACCCTGCGTGGCCGCGTCGAGCTCGGTCTGCGCCGCGGCCACACCGGTGCGCCTGGCAAGGAAGTCGCGTACGGACTCGCCCTCGCGCCGCTCGGGCTCCTGGGGAAGGTGCCCGACGGCGGCGCCGGGCGGGGACAGACGCAGCTCGCCGGTCTCGGGGGCGTCGAGCCCGGCGAGCATCCGCAGCAGGGTCGACTTCCCGGCGCCGTTGACACCGACCAGACCGATGACGTCGCCGGGCGCGACGACGAGGTCGAGATCGGCGAAGAGGGTGCGCTCGCCGTGCGCGGCGGTGAGCTTCCTGGCGACGAGAGTGGCAGTCATAGTCGGGCCACTTTATCCGCGCGACTTGCCCGGCTTATCCGCGCGGCCCTGCCCGGACTGTGCGCGCGACCCTGCCCGGACTGTGCGCGCGGCCCTGCCCGGATTATGCGCGCGGCCCTCTGCCCGGCCGGGCGCACCGGGCTCCGAGGCCCGCCCCGGCGGCGGGTCTGCCCGACCCCGAATCGGGGGGCTAGCCCCACTGCGTTCCGCGCCCCCGCTTCGTACCGTTTCTTCTTATGGAAGCCCGAGACGCTGAGCTCAACAAGGAACTCCAAGCGACCCTGCACACGCGCAGGGAGCTCGGCGAGGAGTACGAACCCGCGCTGGTCGAGTCGTTCCTCGCGAAGGTCGAGGACCGCCTGGACGCCACGGTCGACCGCCGGATGCGCCGTCTGATGGCGGAACAGCAGATGGCCGTCGCCCGCGAGGCCCGCGGCCCGCGCGGCTCGGTGGACGCCTGGGGCGAGCGGTTCGGCTTCGCGATCGTCTCCCTGATCCTCGCCATCCCCCTCTCGGCCATCGCAGCGGTCAACGCCGACCTGCCGGGCCTGCTCGTCGCATGGCTCGGCATCGTGGGAGTGAACGCGGTCCACGCGATGCACAGGTTCCCGAGCTTCGGACGGGAGCGGCGGTCGCGGGGGCAGGACTCGGACTGGGAGGACTGAGCAGCGCTCAGGAGGCGGGCCGTCGGACTGAACGGCCTTGCCTCAGGACGCGGACCGGCCGGACTGAACGGCCTCAGGACGCGGACCGGCCGGGCCGAGCGGTGCTCGGTCCGGCCGAGTGCGTTTCGCCGCCCTATTCGCAGCCCACTCCGTCGCCGTCCCGGTCCAAGTGGCGGGCGTACCCCGGTTCGCCGCGGTGGATCGGCGCCTTGCCCGCCGCCCTGACCGCCGAGCAGTTCTTGTAGTACACGGCGCCTCCCCCACCCACGCCTGCTCCCGCATCACCACCGGATACGGAACTCCCGGTGCCCGTGCGCGGAGCCGGGGCCTCGGTGACGGTCTCCGTCACCGTAGGGGTCGCCGTCGGCTCGGCGGTCTGCGTCACGGTGACCGTGGGGGCGGGATCCGGTGTCGCGGTCGCGGTCTGCGTGACCGTCCGTGTCACGGTCGGCGCCGGCTCGGCTTCGCCCGCCGTGGCGGACCCTCCACCGCCGGCCACCGCCCCCAGAACGAACGCCGCCACCGCCCCGCCCGCGCACACGGTGATCCACCGGCGCTTGCTCATGCCACGCGCGGATCCGGGCCGAGGGCCGTCGTAAGGGTTCCGATTCCAGTCGGGGGTCTGGTTCCAGTTCGGGGTGGTCACGGTGCCGGCACGCCTTCTGTAAGCGGGGAGTAAGAACCTCCCAAATCTAGGCATACGCGATGCCCGGCAGACGGGGGCGAACGTCCCTTCACAAGGGCCCAAAGCCCCGGGGCGACCTGTCCGAACGTACCGGTATCCACAGCACGCGGATGCCATGCTGCCCTGATGACCGCCTTCTACCACGTCTGTTTCGTCGTGCCCCAACTAGAGCCCGCCATACGTGACTTCACGCTCGCCGCGGGTGTCGAGTGGCACGAACCGCGCACCCACCGCCTGGGCGACTGGGACTACCGCCTCACCTTCACCCGAGGCGACGCGCCCTTCATCGAGCTGATCGAGGGCCCGCCCGGCAGCCCCTGGGACGCCTCGGACGGGCCCCGCTTCGACCACCTCGGCTTCTGGACGACGTCGCTCACCGAAGGCGCCGCCCGGCTCGAACGGCAAGGATTCCCCGAGGAGTTCAACGGCTGCCCCTACGGCCGCGCCTTCGCGTACCACCGTATGGACTCCGTCGGCGCCCGCGTCGAACTCCTCGACCTGGCCCTGCAGCCGGGCTTCCTCGAGACCTGGAACCCCGGCGGCACCCCGATGCCGGCCATCGACGAGACGGCATTCGGCGACGGCTGTTAGAGCGAGGACGGCGGGAATGGGGCTCGCGCGCGAGAGCGGCGGCGGATCAGCCGCAAAAAGACAGAGCATCTCGCGGGGGCCGCCGCACCCCCGTGTGACGGGGGGCGGGACGACGGCGGTCCCCGCGAGCGGACGCGGGCCGGGTCAGGGCCGGCGTATCGCGCCCATGGCGTCGAGGAGGTCCGGGAGCCGCTCCGGAGGTCCTGCGCCGCTCGGTGCCGGCCTGGTCCGGGGGAGCCGCTCCCCGTTCCTGCCGACACCCAGAACAATGCCGGACGCGTGTTAAGCGCGTGCTGCGCACACATGTCGCGTGCGTGCACTTTTCCACGACGCCGGACCCAACTCCGTAAAAAATCCGCTTACTTGGCGCCACCCGCCAAGAACGCCAGCAGATCCTGCCTGCTCACCACTCCCTTGGGCTTCCCCTCCACCAGCACGATCGCCGCATCCGCTCCGGCCGCCGCGCCGAGGACCGCCATCAGATCGCCGACCGGCTCACCGGACCCGACCTGCGGCAGCGGCGCGGACATGTGCTTCTCCAGGGGATCGCTCAGGGAGGCGCGCTGGGCGAAGAGGGCGTCGAGCAGCTCCCGCTCCACCACCGAGCCCACGACCTCCGCGGCCATCACGTCGGGGTGACCGGCGCCCGGCTTCACGATGGGCATCTGCGACACCCCGTACTCGCGCAGCACCTCGATCGCCTCCCCGACCGTCTCCTCGGGGTGCATATGGACGAGGTGCGGCAGCGCGCCCTCCTTGTACCGCAGCACGTCGCCGACGCTCGCGGACGCCCCGGAGTCCTCCAGGAAGCCGTAGTCCGCCATCCACTCGTCGTTGAAGATCTTCGACAGATACCCGCGCCCCGAGTCCGGCAGCAGCACGACCACCACATCGTCCTCGCCCAGCTCGCGCGCCACCTCGAGCGCGCCCACGACCGCCATGCCGCAGGAGCCGCCGACCAGGAGGCCCTCCTCCTTGGCGAGGCGGCGGGTCATCTGGAAGGAGTCCTTGTCGGAGACGGCGACGATGCGGTCCGTCACCTCGCTGTCGTACGCGGTCGGCCAGAAGTCCTCGCCGACGCCCTCGACCAGATACGGGCGGCCGGATCCGCCGGAGTAGACCGAGCCCTCGGGGTCCGCGCCGACGATCTTCACCCGGCCGTCGCTGATCTCCTTGAGATAGCGGCCGGTGCCGGAGATGGTGCCGCCGGTGCCGACGCCTGCGACGAAATGGGTGATCTTTCCGGCCGTCTGCTCCCACAGCTCGGGACCGGTGGTCTCGTAGTGCGAGCGCGGATTGTTGGGGTTGGAGTACTGGTCGGGCTTCCAGGCGCCGGGGGTCTCACGGACCAGGCGGTCGGAGACGTTGTAGTACGAGTCGGGGTGCTCGGGGTCGACCGCCGTCGGGCAGACCACGACCTCCGCCCCGTACGCGCGCAGCACATTGATCTTGTCCGTGGACACCTTGTCCGGGCAGACGAAGATGCACTTGTAGCCCTTCTGCTGGGCCACGATCGCCAGGCCAACCCCGGTGTTCCCCGAGGTGGGTTCGACGATGGTGCCGCCGGGCTGCAGCTCACCGCTCTTCTCTGCGGCCTCGATCATCCGTACCGCGATGCGGTCCTTCACGGAGCCGCCCGGGTTGAAGTACTCGACCTTGGCCAGGACGGTCGCCCTGATGCCTTCGGTCACCTTGTTGAGCCTCACCAGCGGGGTGTTGCCGACGAGACTGATCATCGAGTCGTGGAATTGCACCGTTGTCTCCGGGTTCTGCGGCGTTCTGCGGTGTTTGCCTGGGACGGCCGTCAGCTTAAGTCTCCGTCAAGCGCGGGGAGGGACACTCTGCTCGACCGAGATTGGGCGACCTGGCCGACGGGGCAAGCAGTTCTTGTACGGCGGTGTGCGACGCCGGCGTGTGAAAGGGAGGTGGCTGCGGTCCATGTCGAGGGCGAGGGTGGCACGGCGGATCGCCGCGGGTGCGGCATTCGGCGGCGGAGGTATCGGACTTGTGGGCGCGGCCACGGTGGGCCTGGTGCTCGCGGAGGTCCAGCTGGCGAAGCGTTCGGTGGGCAATGGGGTCGCGCCCATCCCGCCGCGCGCCAATGGTGTGTACGGGCGTTCGTACGAGGACGGCTCGCGCCCGCTGCGCCTGACGATGCTGGGTGATTCCACGGCGGCGGGCCAGGGCGTGCGCCGCGCCCGGCACACTCCGGGTGCACTCCTCGCGCAGGGGCTCGCGGCGGTGGCGGAGCGCCCGGTCGAGCTGGTCAACGTGGCGTTGCCGGGCGCCCAGTCCGACGATCTGGACCGTCAGGTGACGCTGGTGCTCGCCAACAGCGATCCGGCCCCCGACGTCTGCGTGATCATGATCGGTGCGAATGACGTGACGCACCGGATGCCCCCGACCAAGTCCGTCCGCTATCTCGCCGCGGCCGTACGGCGTCTTCGTACGGCGGGTTCCGAGGTGGTGGTCGGCACATGCCCCGACCTGGGCTCGGTGGAGCAGGTGTACCAGCCGCTGCGGTGGCTGGCCCGCCGGGTCTCCCGTCAGCTCGCGGCCGCCCAGACGATCGGCACCGTCGAACAGGGCGGCCGCACCGTGTCCCTGGGCGATCTGCTCGGCCCGGAGTTCTCGGCGAATCCGCGCGAGATGTTCTCGCTCGACAACTACCACCCGTCCGCCGAGGGCTATGCGACCGCGGCGATGGCGGTGCTGCCCACGGTCTGCGCCTCGCTCGGCCTGTGGCCGGCGGAGGAGGAGCGCCCGGACGTCACGCGCAACGAGGGCTTCCTGCCGGTCGCGCGCGCCGCGGCCGAGGCGGCTTCGGAGGGCGGTACGGAGGTCACCGCGGCGATGCCGACCGGGCCCCGGGGTCCGTGGGCCCTGCTCAAGCGGCGGCGGCGTCAGCGGATCGAGGAGCCGGAGCCGACACCCGCGCAGAGTTCGTACACCAACTCGCTTGACCTCAAGCTTGATTGAGGTACGAGGCTGCTCGGCATGGACACGAAGACAGCGAACACAGACACGCAGGCCGACCTGAAGGCGATCGAGCAGGTCATCGACACCATCGAGCACTCACAGGTCAACGAGCTCCCGGAAGAGTTCCTGAGCCTGTTCCGCGCCGACGCCGTCTGGACGACGGCGCACGGCAAGGTGCTCTGGGGCCTGAAGGAGATCGCGGAGTTCACGCACAAGGCGCTGCCGGGCTCGATGGCGAACGGCTCGGTCCGCTACGAGCTGGTGGACGTCCTGTTCATCCGCCCCGACGTCGCCGCGGTGAAGGCCCGCGGCCAGTACCTGACGCTCGACGGCGAACCCACGGGCAACCCGACCTCCCCGATGTACGTGATGGCCAAGGAGGACGGCCGCTGGCTGCTCACGGCCAACCAGAACACGGAACAGCTGCCGGGGTGACCAGGGCCACGGGCCCGGAGGCGGTTTTGCGTGGGCGGCACCCATACCGCAAAGCCGCCTCCTGAGCGTACGCTTAGGAACGCACGTCTAAGCGCACGCTCAGAAAGAGGCAGGCGTCACAGCCCGTACCCGGTGACCTTGACCGTACGTACGGGTAACTTCCCCCTCGGCCAAGCCCGAAGCGGGAGTCAGAAGCACGAGCCGCCCCGACGCCCGCCGCCGCCCCCCGAGAACCGGAGCCCGTGATGCCCGAAGCCGTGATCGTCTCCACCGCCCGCTCCCCCATCGGCCGCGCCGGCAAGGGCTCCTTGAAGGACCTGCGCCCGGACGACCTGACCGCCACGATCATCCAGGCCGCCCTGGCCAAGGTCCCCGAGCTCGACCCCAAGGACATCGACGACCTGATGCTCGGCTGCGGTCTGCCGGGCGGCGAGCAGGGCCACAACCTGGGCCGGATCGTGGCCGTGCAGATGGGCATGGACCACCTGCCGGGCTGCACCGTCACCCGCTACTGCTCCAGCTCGCTGCAGACGACCCGGATGGCGCTGCACGCGATCAAGGCCGGCGAGGGCGATGTCTTCATCTCGGCCGGTGTCGAGACGGTCTCCCGTTTCGGCAAGGGCTCATCCGACGGCCTGCCGGACACGCACAACCCGATCTTCGCCGAGGCCGAGGCCCGTACCGTCGAGGTCTCCCAGTCCACCGGCGCGAGCTGGCACGACCCGCGTGAGGACGGCCTGCTGCCCGACGCGTACATCGGCATGGGCCAGACCGCCGAGAACCTCGCCCGCATCAAGGGCGTGACGCGCCGCGACATGGACGAGTTCGGCGTCCGCTCGCAGAACCTCGCCGAGGAAGCCATCAAGAACGGCTTCTGGGAGCGCGAGATCACCCCGGTCACCACCCCCGACGGCACGGTCGTCTCCAAGGACGACGGCCCGCGCGCCGGCGTCACCCTCGAGGGCGTCTCGGGCCTCAAGCCCGTCTTCCGCCCCGACGGCATGATCACCGCGGGCAACTGCTGCCCGCTGAACGACGGGGCCGCGGCCGTGGTCGTCATGAGCGACACCAAGGCCCGCGAGCTGGGTCTGACCCCGCTCGCCCGCATCGTCTCCACGGGCGTGACCGGCCTGTCCCCCGAGATCATGGGCCTCGGCCCGGTCGAGGCCTCGAAGCAGGCCCTCAAGCGCGCGGGTCTGACCATCGGCGACATCGACCTGGTCGAGATCAACGAGGCCTTCGCGGCGCAGGTCATCCCCTCGTACCGCGATCTGGGCATCGACATCGACCGGCTGAACGTCAACGGCGGCGCCATCGCCGTCGGACACCCCTTCGGCATGACGGGCGCCCGCATCACCGGCACGCTCATCAACAGCCTGCAGTTCCACGACAAGCAGTTCGGTCTGGAGACCATGTGCGTCGGCGGCGGCCAGGGCATGGCGATGGTCATCGAGCGCCTCAGCTAGTCACCGAGGCACCCCGGCCGGTCACCGCGCACTCAGCCAGTCACCGTGCGGTCACGATGGGTCCCTGACCTGCCACGACCGAGCTCGGGCCGTGACCCAATCTCCCCCAGGATGTGACCAATGTCCTGGGGGAGCGACATTTCCCCAGGTCAGAGCCTTACACCCGTATGGGTGAGGTCCAAGGACCCGTCCGATTCGTGACCTTCTCCACTGACAAGCTTTAAGGCTGCACGACAAGCTGATGTAGGAAGTCGGGGGTCGACTTTGAAACCAGGAGTACGTCAGTGAGTGTCACCTTGAGTGTCCTGCTGCTCGCCATCGCCGCTGCCACGGCCATGGTCGGCGCCGCGGCGCTGCACAGCGTGCGGGGCCTGAACAAGCAGATAACGGCACTGCGGTCCGAGCTGGCCGCAGACCGCGCCGCGTCCGGCCAGGCCCGGGTGCCCATGGCCCGCTCGGCCGCGGACGCCCCCGATGTCGCCGCGATACGCAGCGCTGTCGCCGAGGCCCTGGCCGAGGAGCGCGAGCGTGAGCTGGCCGAGGCCCGTGCGTTCTGGGCCGCCCAGGAGGCGCGGGACGCCGCCGACGCCCCCTCGCTGCTCGGCACGCTGCCGCCGAACCTGGCGGAGGAGCTGTTCCTGCCGCGCCAGGCGGACTTCGCCGGCCTCGAGCAGTCGGACTTCCCGGGCCTGGAGCGCGAGCTCGGCTTCGAGCTCGAACTGGCCGAGACCGCCGAGGAGCCGGCCACGGCCGACGAGTACCCGGGCGACTCCCCGGAGCTCGCCGCGGCCCGCCGGCGCCACCCCTCGCACCCGGACTTCGTCCCGGTGCAGTCGGTCGGTCCCGCCAAGGAGAGCGCCGCCCTGGGCGGCGACCACGAGCACACGGCGGCCCGTCTCGCGGCGCTCGCCGACGCCCGTACCGCGCTGTGCGACGTCCGTCCGGGTCCGCTCGGCACGCTCGACGTCTATGTCTTCACCGACGGCACCACGCTCTGCATGACCCCCGGTCACCGTGAGACGGCGGAGCGCCTGGCCGCCGCCCTGCAGGGCGGCGACACCCCGGTGCTGCTCGGCGGCTCCGGAGTCTCCGGCGCCTATTCGCTGACGTTCGCGTGCGGCGACGAGAACGTCTACATCCTGGCGGACCGCGTCATCGCCTCTGCGTGAGGTCACTCCTCCTGTGTGACGTCCTCGCTGCTGCGTGATCCGAGCTCGACCCCCATACGGCAAGTGCGCCGGGGCGCCCCCTCAAGGGCACCCCGGCGCACTGCTGTTCACCGCTCACACACCGGCGCGTTTCTGCGCCTCCTCAACCAGCGCGACCGCTTCCGCCAGCTCCTCATGATTTTTCAGTACGAGAGCCAAGTCCCGCCCGGCGACGGTGACTTGATCGGCAACGGCGAACATCCCGGCGTCGGGCATCGCGTACGGCTCCCCCTCGACGCCCTCGATGATCTGGGCACGCCGTGCCAACTCGCTGGCCAGAGCGAGCGCTTCGGTCGCCGCGCCTCTCTGCAGCCGGCTCTGCGGCGCGGCCCGCAGATGGTCGGCGAAGCGGTCCACGGCAGCGTTCAGAGGCGTCGTATCAAGCACGGAGCGACCCTATGCGCCTCCTACGGGGCATTGCCAACACGGAAACGCTCAGGCACGGTGGCGTGAAGAGGACTGCCGACCCCACACGCCCGATACGCCAGCGTCCGGAGGCGCCGATGTCCCTTGTCTTCTCCGAGGAGACCCATCGCAACCTGCTCGCCCGCATCCCCCACTGCACCGGCCGTGAAGTGTCCGACTGGCTGCGCGCCGTTGACGACGGCCCCGCGTTTCTCCGCTTCGACGAGAAGGTCAGCTGGCTCCGCCATGAGTACGACCTCGCGTATGGCCACGCCAAAGCGATCATCCATGAGCACGACATGAGGAGGGCCGCGCGCAGGCTGCGTTGAGACCGACCGACGAGACTGACGCCTGCATACGTGAAGGGGCTCCCGGTTCGCACCGGGAGCCCCTTCATGTGGTTACTGCCTTACTGGTCCTGCGGTCAGTCGTTGCCCTGCAGGATCGAGATCAGCCGCAGCATCTCCAGGTAGATCCACACCAGCGTCATGGTGAGGCCGAAGGCCGCCATCCACGACTCCTCGCGCGGAGCGCCGTAGGCGATGCCGTCCTCGACCTGCTTGAAGTCCAGGGCGAGGAAGAAGGCGCCGAGCAGGATGCCGACGATGCCGAAGACGATGCCGAGGCCGCCGCTGCGGAAGCCGAGGCCGTCGCCGCCGCCGAACACCATGAACAGAAGGTTCACGGCGGTCAGGACCAGGAACGCGGTGGTCGCGATGATCAGGTAGCGCGTGAACCGCGCGGTGACCCGGACGATGCGCGTCTTGTAGAGCACGAGCATCGTCACGAACACGGCCATGGTGCCGAGGACGGCCTGCATGGCGGCGCCGGGGGCGACGAACGTGTCGACGTAGTTGCTGATCGCGCCGAGGAAGAGGCCCTCGAGCGCGGCATACGTCAGGATCAGGGCCGGGATCGGCTTGCGCTTGAACGACTGGACCAGGGCCAGGACCATCGCCACGAGACCGGCGCCGACGGCCAGGCCGAGGTTCAGGTTGGTGACCCAGGCGACGGTGGCGCCGGCGATGACCAGGCCGAGCGTGATGCCCGTACGGGACACCACGTCGTCCATCGTCATGCGGTTGCCGGTGGTGACCGGTGCCTGCGGGGCGCCGTGCTGGAGGTCCTGCTGCGCGTACGGGTTCTGCGCGTAGGGGTTCGTAGGCGCGGCGGTCGGCTGACCGTACGGGCTACCACCCGCGTACGGGTTGCCCTGCGTGCCTACGGCGGGGCCCCCGGCCTGCGGCCCGGCGTTGAAGCCCGCTTGGCCGTTGTCGCGGCTGAACCCCCGTCGCGAGAAGACCGGGTTGCTGCTCCTCATTTCACTCCTCCATGGCCACCCTGCGTGGCCTTAGGTCAAGAGTAATGCGTTAGCAAAAGATGCACCCTAGTGCTCAGGGAGGATCTTTCCCATCCCTCTCAACGAGTCCCACCCGCCCGGTGTTCCAATCCGCTCCCCCGAGCCCGTCGCACCCCTCGCCCCTACACTCACTAAGGCATGGGCAAACCGCCCCAACCCCCACAACAAGGGAGGCCACCCATGTCCGCACGAGGCAACAAGCGCCGGGCCCGCAAGAAGAAGAAGGCCAACCACGGCAAGCGCCCCAATACCTGAGCCGCGCTTCACCCACTGGAAGGACCGCGTCCCTCTCGGGACGCGGTCCTTCGTCCGTGCCGGGCCGTGCGCTGTGCAGTTGCCGGGGGTCTGGTGACCGGCTGACGACCGCCGAGGGCTAGCTGACCGCAGTCGCCACGGTGGCGGCCGTCACCGCGGCCATCACCGCCTGCATGTCACGGATGGCGGCCCGGACGCTCTCGCCCGCCCACTGCCCGGCCGCCACCTTCTCCATCCGGGGCGCGAGCTCCTTGCGGCGCCGGCCGGGGAAGGCCGACGCGTGCAGACCGGCGCCGTGGATCAGGGCGACGAGGCCCGCCGTGCGCGCGTCCGGCTCGGCGCCTTCGAGCACGACGGCACCCAGGCGCTCCCGCAGCTCGGTCTCGACCGTCGCGTCCGCCTCGGGATAGCGGCGTACGGGGAAGATCCCCAGCGCCTTGCGCTTCTCCTCCACGACCACACCTCGCGCACACAGCCGCTCGACGGTCGGGGCGATGACCTTGCCCTGCTCCTTCATGAGCCAGTCGTTCACGCGCCGCTTGCCGCGGTCCCCGATCCAGGCCCGGATCTGCTCGAGGCGCCCGTCGAGAAGGGGCTCCCCGGTCGGCGCCGCGTCCACGACGGCGAGCTGCTTCCCGCTCACCGAGACCCGCCCGGCGAGCACCAGCTCGAGCAGGATCCCGCCCGCTACCGCCCAGGCGGCGGCCTGCTTCTGCTGGGCGGACCCGGACTCGTCGTCCAAGGACAGCAGCATGATCTCTTCGGCCAGCGTGATGGTCATCCCCGTACCCCTTTGTGCGTGTGCATCTATGTGCGTGCGCGCCGTGTCCGACGCTGGTCACTCAGGATCCTGATGCCCGCACCGTACGAAGTTCAAGTGATCGCGACCTTCACGTGGCGGCGGGGATCAGCGGGCAGTGGGTGCCGGTGTAGATGGTGGGCATGCAGCGGTTGCAGTGGATGCAGAGCGAGCGGGTCGCGGAGTCGCTGCGGATGCGGTGGATCAGGCCGGGCTCGCGCAGCAGCGCCCGGGCCATCGCCACGAACTCGAAGCCCTCCGCCATCGCCCTGTCCATGCCCTCGCGGTCGGTGACGCCGCCGAGCAGGACCAGGGGCAAGGTCAGTTCGCGACGGAACCGGCGGGCGTGCTCCAGGAGGAACAGGGGTTCGTACGGGTACGCGCGCAGGAACGACCGGCCCGCCAGGCGGATGCCGAGGCGCTGCGGCTGCGGGAACCGGGCGGCGAACTCCTTGACCGGTGCGCCGCCGCGAAAGAGGTACATGGGGTTGAGCAGGGAGCTGCCCGCGGTGAGCGTCAGCGCGTCCACCGAGCCCTCTTCCTGCAGCCACGCGGCGACCTGGAGGCTGTCCTCCACGGTCAGCCCGCCCCGTACCCCGTCGGTCATGTTCAGCTTCGCCGTGACGGCGATCCGGTCCTTCACCTTGTGCCGCACCGCCGCGGCGACGGCCAGGGAGAACCGGGCCCGGTTGCGCAACGAGCCGCCGTAGTCGTCCGTCCGCTTGTTGAGGCGGGGGCTGAGGAAGGCGCTGGCCAGATAGTTGTGGCCGAGGTGGATCTCCACCGCGTCGAACCCGGCCTCCGCGGCCTGCCAGGCCGCATCGGCATGCGCCCGCGCGACGCGCTCCAGGTCCTCCACGGTGGCCGCCCGGTTCCGCCGCAGACTCACCGGGCTGAACTCCCCCATCGGCGACAGCGCGCGCACCCCGTTGGACCGCGCGTCGGCCACGGGCCCGGCATGCCCCAGCTGCAACGCCACCGCGGCCCCGGCCCCGTGCACCGCCTCGGTGAGCCGTCGCAGCCCGGGCACCGCCTCGGGCCGCATCCACAACTGCCCACGCTGGGTACGCCCTTCGGGCGCCACCGCACAGTACGCCACGGTGCTCATCCCCACACCACCGGCCGCCGGCCCCAGGTGGTAGTCGATCAGCCCATCGGTGACCAGCCCCTCCGGCACCACCCCTTCGAAGGTGGCCGCCTTGATGATCCGGTTCCGCAGCCGCAGGGGACCTATGCGCGCCGCGTCAAAGATGTCCGGCACCGCGAACGCGCCATCACTCACTCCCGGGACGTCTGTCATGGCGGCAGCATCCCAGACACCTGACACCCCGTCAGCACCCGAAGCGGGATCCGGCGAGGTTGTGGGGTGCTCGCTCAGGGGGCGGCCTCCCCGCACCCGCACCCGAATCCGCACCCTGCGAAGGTGCCCGGAACCGGACTTGAACCGGTACGCCCCCGAGGGGCAGCGAGGTTTAAGCTCGCCGTGTCTGCATTCCACCATCCGGGCAGGCCGCGGGATCGCCTGAAGCGGAGTCCGAGCCTATCCGGACACTTCCCCCGAACAGCGCAACGACAGACCGATGTTGTCTTATTTTATTGACGACTGACGGTGCGTCAGATGTGACGGATGGTCGAGTCTGCATGGTGCGTGCGGTACGCGCTCACCCCACGGGGGCACCCCGGCCCGCACAGGATTGACGGAAACCCGCCCCTTGCCCAAGCGGACCCCTTCCGTCCCCCTCCGATCCGAAGCCCGACCCCCACGAGGCCCGAGGCCCGGCCCCCTCCCCTCACCACCCGAAGGACCAGCAACTCAGGGTCGACCCTCATACCTGGGGATGAGCCAGGGGTCTGACCATCAGCCTCAAGAGGGCCGCTGGAACCAGAGCTGCGGCTGACTTCACACGGGATTTACGCGGAGACGATGGGACGAGTTCGAAAGAGTCCCTTTCCCCGTCCCGAACAGGAGTCCGCCCCCGTGACCACCACCCCCCTCGCCAGCCAGGCCACCGCCGTAGCCGCCCGGGCCACCGAGCTGACCAAGGTCTACGGCCAGGGCGAGACCCAGGTGGTCGCCCTGGACCGCGTGTCCGTCGACTTCCGCCAGGCGCAGCTCACCGCGATCATGGGCCCCTCCGGCTCCGGCAAGTCCACCCTGATGCACTGCGTGGCCGGACTCGACTCCTTCAGCAGCGGCTCCGTACGCATCGGCGAGACCGAACTCGGATCGCTCAAGGACAAGCAGCTCACCAAGCTGCGCCGCGACAAGATCGGGTTCATCTTCCAGGCCTTCAACCTGCTGCCCACCCTCACCGCGTACGAGAACATCACGCTCCCCATGGACATCGCCGGCCGCAAGCCCGACAAGCAGTGGGTGCAGCAGGTCATCGACATGGTCGGGCTCAAGGACCGCCTCTCCCACCGCCCCTCGCAGCTCTCCGGCGGCCAGCAGCAGCGCGTCGCCGTGGCCCGCGCGCTCGCCTCCAAGCCCGACATCATCTTCGGTGACGAGCCGACCGGAAACCTGGACTCGCGCTCCGGCGCCGAGGTACTCGGATTCCTGCGCAACTCCGTACGCGAACTGGGCCAGACCGTCGTCATGGTGACCCACGACCCCGTGGCCGCCGCCTACGCCGACCGCGTCGTCTTCCTCGCCGACGGCCGCATCGTCGACGAACTGTACGAGCCGACCGCCGACTCCGTGCTCGACCGCATGAAGCGGTTCGACGCCAAGGGCCGCACCAGCTGAGCGTCCGAGACCAGCAGTCAACTCCGTACAGAGACAAGAGACTTCACATGTTCCGTACTGCCTTGCGCAATGTCTTCGCGCACAAGGCCCGGTTGCTGATGACCGTGCTCGCCGTGATGCTCGGCGTGTCCTTCGTGTCCGGCACCCTGGTCTTCACCGACTCCGTCTCCCAGGCCATCAAGAACAACGCGTCGACGAACTACAAGGACGTCGACGTCGTCATCACGCCCAAGGAAGGCCGCAACCAGGAAGAGGGCAAGCCCGGCCAGGCGCCGAAGCTCACCCAGGACCTGCTCGACAAGGTCGAGGCCACCACCGGCGTGAAGTCGGCGACCGGCTCGATCTCCGGCTACACCGCCGTCGCCGACAAGAAGGGCAAGCTCGTCGGTGACGGGTGGGCCTCCACCGGCACCAACTACCTGCCGGGCAAGGACGGCAAGGACGACCGCTACCCGATGGAGTCCGGCACCGGTCCGAAGAACGCGAACGAGATCGCGCTCGACTCCAAGACCGCCGAGCGCGCCGGCTACAAGGTGGGCGACACCGTCCGCCTCTCCGTCAACGGACCGGTGATCACCCCGAAGATCACCGGCATCTTCGACGCCGACGACAACGGCTCGGTCTCCGCCGGCGGCACCCTGGTCACCTTCGACAACGCCACGGCCCAGAAGCAGTTCGCGAAGCCCGGCGAATACGACCAGATCCAGGTGAGCGCGGCCCCCGGCACCAGCCAGGCCGAGCTGCGCGACGCGCTGGCCACGGCCGTGCCGAAGACGGCCGACCTGGACACGGCGGACAAGCTCGTCGCCGACCAGGAGAAGGACATCGACGCCGAGACCTCCGGCATCAAGACCTTCATGCTGGTCTTCGCCGGAGTCGCGCTCTTCGTCGGCATCTTCATCATCGCCAACACCTTCACCATGCTGGTCGCCCAGCGCTCCAAGGAGATCGCGCTGATGCGCGCGGTGGGCGCGAGCCGTAAGCAGATCACCCGTTCCGTACTGGCCGAGGCGTTCTTCGTCGGTCTGGTCGCCGCGGTGGTCGGTCTGGCCGCCGGTATCGGCATCGGTGTCGGGATGCGCTCGATCCTCGGTACGAACGTCGGGCTGCCCGACGGCCCGACCGTCATCGCCCCGGCCACCGTGATCTCCGCCTTCGCCGTCGGCATCATCGTCACGATGCTCTCGGCCTGGCTGCCCGGCCGCCGCGCGGCGAAGATCCCGCCCGTCGCCGCGATGAACGCGCTGCACGCCACCCCCACCACCAAGGGCCTGGTCGTCCGCAACACCATCGGCGCCGTCTTCAGCGGCCTCGGTATCGCCGCCGTCCTGTACGGCCGCACGATGGCCGCCTCCGACGCCAAGCTCCCGATGGGTCTGGGCGCCGCGCTCCTGGTGATCGGCATCTTCGTCCTGACCCCGCTCCTTTCGCGGCCGGTCATCGGGGTTGCCGCACCGCTCCTGAAGGCCTTCGGCATCTCCGGCAAACTGTCGCGGCAGAACGCGGTGCGCAACCCGCGCCGTACCGCCGCGACCGCCTCGGCGCTGATGATCGGCCTCACGCTGCTCACCGGCATCACGGTCATCGCCGGCACCCTGCAGAAGTCCATCGACAAGATGGCCACCGAGGCGCTGCGCAGCGACTACGTGGTCTCCATGACCAACCAGTCCCCGCTCTCCCCCGAGGTCGAGAAGACCCTGGCGAAGACGGACGGCGTCACCGCGACCACGCCGCTGCGGATGTCGCCCACCGAGGTCTACACGACCGACGGCGGCTCCCGCGCCGACCAGCTGATCGGCGTCAACGGCAAGACCATCGAGGAACTGGTCAAGCTGGACTTCGCGGCCGGCGGCTGGAATCTGACCGGTGACAACGCGGTCGTCGACACCGACACCGCCAAGGCGTACGGCTGGAAGAACGGCCAGAGCGTCGACGTCATGTACGAGGACGGCAAGCGCGGCAAGCTGAACATCGTCGGTGTCTACGAGGGCAACGAGATGATCAAGGGCCTGATGGTCGACACCTCGGTCCTCGCGCCGCACATGAAGACCGAGGCCGACTTCCAGGTCATGCTGAAGACCTCGGACGGCGTCTCGGAGGCCACGAAGGACAAGCTGGTCAAGGCACTTGGCGAGAACCCGGCCATCGCCGTCGACGACAAGGCCGACATCTCCAAGGCCATCGGCGGCATCTTCAACATGATCCTGAACATGCTGTACGGGCTGCTCGCGATGGCCGTCCTGGTAGCCGTGATCGGCGTGATCAACACCCTGGCCATGTCGGTGTTCGAGCGCCGTCAGGAGATCGGCATGCTGCGGGCGATCGGCCTGGACCGCAAGGGCATCAAGCGGATGGTCCGCCTCGAGGCCATCGCGATCTCGGTCTTCGGCGGTGTGCTCGGCATCGGCCTCGGCCTGTTCTTCGGCTGGGCCACGGGCGAGCTGCTCAAGTCCGCGCTGACCACGTACACCCTGGTCATCCCGTGGGGCCGGATGGGCATCTTCCTCGCCCTGGCCGGTGTGGTCGGTGTCCTCGCGGCGCTGTGGCCGGCGCGCCGGGCGGCGAAGCTGAACATGCTGGAGGCCATCAAGGCCGAGTGATTCCTTCGGCTGTACGAGGTGAGGGCCCGGCTCCCGTGAAGGGGAGCCGGGCCCTCGGCTCATGCGCTCAGCCCTTCCACGTACGCGCCCTGAGCGGCAGCCCCGACGTACCCGACGCGGGCGTCCGTACCGCCAGGACCTGGTTCACCCCGATGCGGTTGCGTCTGAAGGCCAGCGCGCTCGCCGCCATGTACAGGCGCCAGACGCGGGCGCGGCCCGGGGACGAAAGGCGGACCGCCTGCGGCCAGTTCGCCTCCAGGTTCGCCACCCAGCGGCACAGCGTCAGGGCGTAGTGCTCACGGATCGACTCCACGTCGCGTACCTCGAAACCGGCGGTCTCCAGCTGGGTCACCGTGCTGCCGACCGGTGACAGCTCGCCGTCCGGGAAGACGTACGCGTCGATGAACTCGTCGATGCTGTACGCCGATTCATCGGCCAGCGGACGGCGCGCGATCTGGTGGTTGAGCAGCCGCCCGCCGGGCTTGAGCAGGGCGTGCAGGTCGCGCGCGTACTCCAGGTACCGCGCCGAGCCGACGTGTTCGGCCATCCCGATCGAGGAGATCGCGTCGTGCGGGCCGTCGCGGACGTCGCGGTAGTCCTGGACGCGGATCTCGATCTGGTCGGTGAGGCCCTCGTCGGCGATGCGCTTCCTCGCGTACGTGGCCTGTTCGCGCGAGAGCGTGATGCCGACGACGCGTACGCCGTGCTCGCGTGCGGCGTGGATCGCCATCGATCCCCAGCCGCAGCCGACGTCGAGGAGTCTTTGCCCCGGCGTGAGGTCGAGCTTTCGACAGACGAGTTCGAGCTTGTCGCGCTGCGCGTCCTCGAGGGTGCCGCCGTCCGTCCAGTACGCGCACGAGTAGACCATCGAGGGGCCGAGGACCAGCTCGTAGAAGTCGTTGCCGACGTCGTAGTGGTGGCTGATGGCCCGGCGGTCGCGGATCTTGGTGTGCAGGGCGCCGCTGCGGCGGCGTACCTCTTCGCGCGGTGGGGGCGGGGGCGGGAACGGGCCCGCGAGCCGGACGAGTTCGCGTACGGCGGCGCGGGTGTGCGCATCGCGCAGCGACGGTCCCGGCAGGTCGTCGCGCTCCCAGACGAGGCCGGCGATGGCGCCGAGCGCCTCGTACAGGTCGCCCTCGACATCGATCTCACCGGCGACCCAGGCGCGGGCGAGACCCAGCTCGCCCGGCCTGAACAGGATGCGGCGCAGGGCGCGGCGGTGGCGGATGACGAGGGTGGGAGTGTTCGGGGGGCCGTACTCGCTGCCGTCCCAGGCGCGCAGCCGTAGGGGCAGCTCGGCCCCCAGGAGCTGCTCGGCGAGTGTGGTCAGCCGCTGCGCGGCGTCCGGCATGGTGGATCACCTTCCCTGTCTCGGAACGGTTCCTCCTTCACGTAAACACCGCAAGCGTCGATTTCAAGCCCGAGAGGGCTGTTGGGGCTGGTTCGGGTGTTCCGACGGGGGTGCTGCTGGGGGGGGCGGTGGGGTGAGGGCTTGGGCGGGGGTGTGCGGGCGGGTGGGGGGAGGCCCGTGCGGGCGGGCGAGCGGCCCTTGCGGGCGGGCGAGGGGCCCGTGCGGGCGGGCGGGGTTACGGGCTGGCGGGTGGGTTCACGGGGGGGGTGCCTGCGGGTGGGCGCGTGGGGAGCCCGGTGCGGGCGGGTGGGGGTACGGGTGGGTGCCTGCGGCGGGCGTTTCCCCTACCCGCCCCTTCCCGAAACCGAGGGCTCCGCCCCCGGACCCTCCGCGACGGGGCGGGTCTAGGACTGCGGCCCAAGGACCTCCAGGACGCCCAGGACCCCCCCATGCACCCTGCCGCGACCGACAACCCGCCCCGATCTGACCGCAACCGACGAAAGGAAACCCCGACGGCGGGAAAGCCACCCACCGACCCCACGGGCCACCGCAACCACCCACGGACCGCAACCACGACCTGCACAGAAAAACTGGCCACCGAGCTGAACCCGCCGACGAGACGGAAGAGAAGCGAACCGGACGCGGGGCGGCGGCGGGCGGCTGAGGCGCGGGAGAGACGAACTGGACGCGGGGCGGGGGCGGGCGGCTGAGGCGCGGGAGAGACGAACTGAACGCGGGGCGGGGGCGAGACGGGCACCCGACTGCGGACCCGTCGCGGCCGAGACGTAGGAGAGCGGGGCACCGAGCCACAGGTGGGTGGCGGGCGAACGTCGGCGACTAGGGGCCCGCCACGCCCCGAGACGCGGGACAGGCGAACCGAACGCGGGGCACCGAGCCACGGTGGGCGGCCGGCGGGCGAACGTCGGCGACTAGGGGCCCGTCACGGCTGAGGCGGAAGATACGGGCCCGTCACGCCCCGAGACGCGGGACAGGCGAACCGAACGCCGGGGCACCGAGCCACAGGTGGGCGGCCGGCGGGCGAACGTCGGCGACTGCGGGCCCGTCACGGCTGAGGCGGAAGATACGGGCCCGTCACGCCCCGAGACGCGGGACAGGGGAACCGAACGCCGGGGCACCGAGCCACAGGTGGGTGGCAGGCGGGCGAACGTCGGCGGCTGCGGGCCCGTCACGGCTGAGGCGGGTTCTGTGAAGTCTCGGCTGAGGCCCGTGGGTGGTTGCGCTGGCCCGCTATCGCCGCGGCCGACTGCCCCGCCGTCGTGGCTGGCTTTCGCCGATGCCGGTCAGAGCCCCCCCACCCGCAACCAGGCTCAGCTCCGAAAGGGGGACCATTTGTGCACGCCGTATGGGGCGAATCGGACATCGCGTGGACGTTAGGTCCCCCAGTCGTGCCACCGACGGGGCCCGGCCGCGTCCACAACGAAGCCGACGCAGCCGCCAGTTGCCCCGGCGCCGAAGCGGCTCCTCCTGCCGAAGGGGCTCCTCCCGCCAAAGGACCCCCAACACCAAAGGAGCCCCACCCGCCGAAGAGCCCCCCAACACCCAAGCCGCAGTCGCCCCCCCCCACCCGCCGAAGAGCCGCCAGCGCCAAACCCGCCGTCGCCCCACCCACCGATGAGCACCCCAACGCCGAAGCTGCAGTCGCCCCCACCCGCCAAAGGGCCCCAACGCCGAAGGAGCCCGACCCGCCAAAGGGCCCCAACGCCGAAGCCTTAGTCGCCTCAACGCCGAAGGAGCCCCAAGCGCCGAAGCCGCGGTCACCCCAACGCCAAAGGGCCCCAACGCCGAAGGAGCCCGACCCGCCAAAGGGCCCCATCCGCCGAAGCCCCCAACGCCGAAGGGGCCGCCCGCACCACGGATGGCGGGCGGCCCCTTCGGGCGTGAGCTGGAGCCGTTACGGCGTCAGGAGGCCTTGGCCTTCTCCGACGACGAGGTCGACGACGATGCGGCCGCGGCCGGGGGCCGCTCCGCGGAGGTCTGAGCCACCGGGGCGGGGCGCGCCGCCTCGAAGAACTCCTCGCGCGGGGCCTCGAGGGCACCGAGCGAGACGACCTCGCGCTTGAGGAACATCGCGAGGGTCCAGTCCGCGAAGACCCGGATCTTGCGGTTGAACGTCGGCATCGCCATGCCGTGGTACGCGCGGTGCATGTACCAGGCGAGACGGCCCTTGAGCTTGATCTTCATCTTGCCCATGACGATCATCGCGACGCCCTTGTGGAGGCCGAGGCCCGCCACCGCACCCTTGTTGGCGTGCTTGTACTCCTTCTGCGGGAAGCCCCGCATACCGGAGATCACGTTGTCGCCCAGGACCTTCGCCTGACGCAGCGCGTGCTGGGCGTTCGGCGGGCACCAGGCACCCTCGCCGACGGCGAGGTCCGGCACCTGGGCGTTGTCGCCCGCGGCCCAGATGTAGTCGGTGCCCTGGACCTGGAGGGTCGTCTGGGTGTCGACGTGGCCGCGCGGGCCGAGCGGCAGACCGAAGCGCTGCAGCGCCGGGTTGGGCTTGACGCCCGCGGTCCACACGATCGTGTTGGAGTCGACCTCGAGGCCGTTCTTGAGGACCACGTGGCCGTCGACGCAGGAGTCCATCGACGTCGACAGGTAGACCTCGATACCGCGGCCTTCGAGGTGCTCCTTGCCGTACTGGCCGAGCTTCGGGCCGACCTCGGGAAGGATCTTGTCCGCGGCGTCGACGAGGACGAACCGCATGTCCTCGCGCTTGACGTTGTTGTAGTACTTGGCCGCGTCGCGGGCCATGTCCTCGACCTCGCCGATCGTCTCGGCTCCGGCGAAGCCACCACCGACGAACACGAAGGTCAGCGCCTTGCGGCGGACCTCCTCGTCCTTGGTGGAGTCGGCCTTGTCGAGCTGCTCGAGGACGTGGTTGCGCAGGCCGATCGCCTCCTCGATGCCCTTCATACCGATGCCCTGCTCGGCGAGGCCGGGGATCGGGAAGGTGCGGGAGATGGCGCCGAGCGCGATGACCAGGTAGTCGAAGGGCAGCTCGTACGCCTCGCCGACCAGCGGGGCGATGGAGGCGACCTTGCGGTCCTGGTCGATGTTCGTGACGCGACCGGTGAGCACCTCGGCCTTGGGCAGAACGCGTCGCAGCGGTACGACGACGTGCCTCGGCGAGATGCTGCCGGCAGCAGCTTCGGGGAGGAAGGGCTGATACGTCATGTACGAGCGCGGGTCGACGACCGTGACGGTCGCTTCCGCGTAACGCATCTTCTTGAGAATGCGTCGCGCTGCGTACAGGCCTACGTACCCGCCACCTACTACGAGGATCCTGGGACGCTCCGTGGTGCTCATGCCATCGAGTATCCACCCGGTCGGCAGGGGTCGCTCGTGCGCCCCTTCACAAGGTTGCCGGGACCCTCTGCTACACTGCGCGGCTCGCGTGATGCAGCTCATGGTCACGCGAGGGAACCATGGGGTACGGGAGAACGTTGTTCACCCCTATTGAGCTGGGTTTCCCGGGGATCCACACAGTGGACCACTGCCCGCGTTCACCTCGGCGTCACAGACGCGGAACGCCCCGGAATCAACGCGCGCACCATGATCATGTCCCCGATTCGGACTCCGGGGCCGCCCTGTTCACCCAAGGGGCGCCATTTCCTTGTGAAGAACTTCACGAAGTTCCTGTGGACGACGGGCCGGAAGGCCCCCTTCCGGCCCGACTTCCGTGGATTCCAAGGCCCCTGAGGCAATCGATCAAGGGCATCGACGAGCGAACTAGGCGATCGACCAGGCGATCCCGTCGAGGATGTCGTGCTCGCTGACGACGACCTCGGACGCCCCGATCCGCTCCATGATCATGAGGAGCACCAGCGCGCCCGCCGCGATGACGTCCACGCGCCCCGGGTGCATCACGGGGATCGCGGCCCGCTCGTCGTGCGTCGCGGCCGTCAGGCGCTCGACCACGGCCGCGACCTGCCCGTACGGGATACGGGAGTGGTGGATCGCGGCCGAGTCGTACTCGGGCAGCCCGAGCGCGATCGCGGCGACCGTCGTGACCGAGCCGGCGAGGCCGACGAGCGTGCGCGCCTCGCGCAGCGGGACGGTCTGCTCGGCGAGGTCGAGTGCGGCCGCGATATCGGCGCGGATCGCGGCGATACGGTCCGGGGTCGGCGGGTCGACGACCTCACCGCCGACGACGAGATGGCGCTCGGTCATGCGCACGCAGCCGACGTCCACGCTGCGGGCGGCCTCCACGCGGGAGCCGCCGACCACGAACTCCGTGGATCCGCCGCCGATGTCGACCACGAGGTACGGCTTCGCCAGGTCGCTGCTGCCGGTCAGCTCCTTGGTCGCGCCGGTGAAGGAGAACTCCGCCTCCTGGTCACCGCTGATGACCTCCGGTTCGACCCCCAGGATCTCCAGGACGCCCCGTACGAAATCATCCCGGTTCGACGCGTCCCGCGAGGCCGAGGTCGCCACGAAGCGGATCTTCTCGGCGCCCAACTCCTTGATGGCGGCGGCGTATTCGCGGCACACGGCGAACGTGCGCTCCAGGGCCTCGGGGGCGAGGCGGCCGGTGCGGTCGACGCCCTGGCCGAGGCGGACGATCGTCATCCGGCGGTCCAGGTCGACGAGTTCACCCGTGGCGGGGTCGGCGTCGGCGACCAGGAGGCGGATCGAGTTCGTACCGCAGTCGATGGCGGCGACACGGGTCACTGCGCGTCCTCCGCGTCATCGGCGGACCCGTCGGGCGTCACACACGCGCCCTTGCGCCACCACTCGGGCAGCATCGCGAGCGCCTCGTCGCCGAGCGGGTTCACACCGGGACCGGCCGCGAGCGAGTGGCCGACCAGGACGTGCAGGCACTTCACGCGGTCCGGCATACCGCCCGCCGACGGGAAGCCCTGGAGCACCTCGATCGCGTCGCGGCGCTTGATGTAGTCCTCGTGCGCCGCGCGGTAGGCGGCGGCGAGCTCCGGGTCCGTCTTCAGGCGCTCGGTCATCTCCTTCATCACGCCGTTCGCCTCGAGCGTGCCGATGGCCGAGGAGGCCTTGGGGCACGTCAGGTAGTACAGCGTCGGGAAGGGCGTGCCGTCGGGCAGCCGCGGCGCGGTCTCGACGACGTCCGGCTGGCCGCAGGGGCAGCGGTGCGCGATGGCCCGCAGACCGCGCGGCGGCCGGCCGAGCTGCTGCTTGAAGGCCTCGACGTCGGCGTCGGTGGGCTCGGTGCGCGGGGTGGAGGGCGGCGGGGTTTCCATGCCTGGTCTTTCCATTGAAGAGAGCGGAACAGCAAAAGAGCGGGTGGGTCAGTCGGCGGCCTGGCCGGCGCGGTCCATGGTGTCGACGCCGTCGAAGAGGTTCACGTACCAGGCGCGGTCGGCGGTCGCCTTGGTGTCCTTGCGGCGCTCGCGGGCGGCGGACGGGTCGACCACGGTGTAGCCGGTCTCGCCGGGGTGCACCATGTGCAGCCGCTCGCGGGCCTGGCGCTCGATGTAGGCCGGGTCCTGCCAGCGGGCCTTCTCGTCGCGCAGCCGCTCGGTCTCGGCGCGCTCCTCGTCGAGGAGCCGCTGCTGCTCGGCGATGTCGGCGCGCTGGGCGACGTACTGCCTTATGGGATAGGCGAGCGCCACGATCAGCGAGCAGACGACCAGCGCGAGCAGTGCCGCGCGGCCGGTGAGCCGGGAGCGACGGGCCTGGCGGCGGGTCTGGGAACGGTAGACGCGGGCGGCGGTCTGTTCACCGAGCAGCCGCAGCCTCGTCGTGGTGGAGAACCGGTCCCGGTGGTCCTTCCCGGCCATCTCTCCCGCCTCCCCTGCTCCCCTATACGCCGACGTCCCCGCACACGGTACGGGACCGGGTGCGGGGACGTACGGACGACTGGCTAGCCAGGGCTGTGATCAGCCCTGACGGGCCGATTCATCAGCTCGGGAAGAGCGGTGCTCAGCCCTTGAAGCGCGGGAAGGCGCTGCGGCCGGCGTACACCGCGGCGTCGTCGAGGATCTCCTCGATACGAAGCAGCTGGTTGTACTTGGCGACGCGCTCGGAGCGGGCCGGGGCGCCGGTCTTGATCTGGCCGCAGTTGGTGGCGACGGCCAGGTCGGCGATGGTGACGTCCTCGGTCTCGCCGGAGCGGTGGGACATCATGCACTTGTAGCCGTTGGACTGCGCGAGCGAGACGGCCTCGAGGGTCTCGGTGAGCGAACCGATCTGGTTCACCTTCACCAGGAGGGCGTTCGCGGAGCCCTCCTCGATGCCGCGGGCCAGGCGCTCCGGGTTGGTGACGAAGAAGTCGTCGCCGACGATCTGGACCTTGTCGCCCAGCTTGTCGGTGAGGACCTTCCAGCCCGCCCAGTCGTCCTCGAACAGCGGGTCCTCGATGGAGACCATCGGGTAGCTCGACACGAGCTCCTCGTAGTACTCCGTCATTTCGGCGGCGGAGAGCTCCTTGCCCTCGAACTGGTACTTGCCGTCCTTGTAGAACTCGGAGGCGGCGACGTCCAGGGCGAGCGCGATCTGCTGGCCGGGAACGTAACCGGCCTGCTTGATGGCCTCGACGATCAGGTCGAGGGCCTCGCGGTTGGAGTCCAGGTTCGGGGCGAAGCCGCCCTCGTCGCCGAGGCCGGTGGCCAGGCCCTTGCTCTTCAGCACGGACTTCAGCGTGTGGTAGACCTCGGTGCCCCAGCGAAGGGCCTCGGAGAAGGACTCCGCGCCGATCGGGGCGATCATGAACTCCTGGATGTCGACGTTGGAGTCCGCGTGGGAGCCACCGTTGAGGATGTTCATCATCGGAACGGGCAGCAGGTGCGCGTTCGGACCGCCGAGGTAACGGAACAGCGGAAGGTCGCTGGCCTCGGAGGCGGCGTGCGCGACGGCGAGCGAGACGCCGAGGATGGCGTTGGCGCCGAGGGAGCCCTTGTTGTCGGTGGCGTCCAGGTCGATCATGGCCTGGTCGATGAGGCGCTGCTCGGTGGCGTCGTAGCCGACGAGCTCCGGGCCGAGCTGCTCGATGACGGCCAGAACGGCCTTCTCGACACCCTTGCCCTGGTAGCGGTTGGCGTCTCCGTCACGGAGCTCCACAGCCTCGAACGCACCGGTGGAGGCACCGGACGGAACGGCAGCACGGCCGGTGCTGCCATCGTCGAGGCCAACCTCGACCTCGACCGTGGGGTTGCCTCGGGAGTCCAGGATTTCCCGGGCTACGACGACGTCGATGGACGGCACGAGCATCTCCTTCTGGGATGTGACGCTAGAAGTGCAGGGTCGCTTTGGCCTTGCGACAAGAGCCTAACCGGCTCTGAGGCATCGGCCAGCCGACCGCCCGTCCCCTGGGACGAAAAGAGGCCCGAAGGCCCGTAATACGGGGCAGAAGGGCCTCTGGTCGGGCGGCTTTATTACCGGCCGGTACGGAACGGGCCGGGCATATCGGGCAGGGGTTTGTTCGCCTGGCGCGCAAAAGGAACCCGCCCCGACGCGCACGGGGGAGAGCGCGCCGGGGCGGGAGTGTGGGGGCGTGGGGGGAATCGCCCGGGGTGGCCGGCTCAGGTGGAGCCGACGGCTCAGCTCAAGTGGAGCTGCTGCCCCGGGAAGATGAAGTCCGCGTCGTCGACGATGTCGTCGTTCAGCTTGAAGAGCTTCTCCCAGCCGCCCTTGACGTCATGCGCCTCGGCGATCTTCGAGAGGGTGTCGCCGGACTTCACCTTGTACTCGCCGTCACCCTTCTTGACCTTCTTGCCGGTCGGGGTCTCGACGGTGCGCTGCGAGCGGTCGGCCTTCGGCGCGGACTCGCGCTGCGGCGCGGACTCCTGCTTCGGGGCCTCCTGCTGCGGGGCGGCCTCCTGCGCGGCGCCGGCGTCGTTCGAGGCGTTGGACAGGCCCACGCCACAGCTCGGCCAGGCACCCTTGCCCTGGCCCGCGAGGACCTTCTCCCCGATGGCTATCTGCTGCTCCTTGGTGGCCTGGTCGGCAGTGGGCGCGTAGGCCGTGCCGCCGTAGCCGGACCAGGTGGAGGCCGAGAACTGCAGGCCGCCGTAGTAGCCGTTGCCGGTGTTGATCGACCAGTTGCCGCCCGACTCGCACTGGGCGACCTGGTCCCACTCGGAGGTGGTCGCGGCGGAGGCGGTGCCGGCGGTCATCAGCGGCGCGGCGATCGCGGTGCCGGCGACACCGGCCAGCGTGACGGCGCGAACGGCCTTCTCGCCCTTGGTCAGACGACGGTGCTTGCCAGTGCCCTTGCCCGAAAACAGCATGGAGTTTCCCCTCACCGACGCCTGCGAGGTGAGCTGTCGGGTTCGGGTGCAGTGAGTACCCGGTGTCCGATATGCACGCGTATCCACGTAATGCACGTGTATCCACGTATCGATATCGGACACTTCACCCCAAGCCGGGTTGGCGGTCTCTCAACCGCCGCCCACGGCGCAAACCTTGGGTCCCCCGCTCCTGCCTACGGCGCATGACGCGACGACTGTTCCCGTACGTCCGCCGGCAGGATTCGGCGTGCGGTCGTCGGGGCTCACCAATGGCGAGCGGTCACGACCGTAAACAGGCAAACGCCCGAATTTCAAAGAGGATCAGGGGTGGTGAGACCCATCTCTCACTTCGCCCGAAGCTCCTTTATTACGGACATTCGCGGCCGAACTCGCCTATGTCCACACCCCTGTTATCGCGTCAGTTCTGACCGAGCGCGAGGTCCTGGCCAGGCACGATGAAGTTCGGGTCGTCGCCGATGACCATGCGGTTGCCGGCGTAAAGGGAAGTCCAGCCGCCCTCGACCTGCTGGTCGTCCGCGATGCCCCAGAGGCTGTCGCCGGGCCGCACGGTGTACGCGTCACCCTCGGCGCCCTCATCGCGCGCCGCGTCGTCACGCGAGGCGTGCCGGCCGGAGGAGCCGCGGTCGGCTTCGGCGGTGTCGTCGGGAGCGCGGTCGCCGCGGTGGCGGCCGGAGGACCCGTCGGGCGAAGTGGTGGAATCGCCGCCGGAGTTGTCGGTTTCGTCACTTCCGGCCGCGCCGCCGCCCTCCGTGGTGCCCGGAGTGGGCAGGCCATCCGGAATGCCGGAATCATCCGAGGGGGACGAGGGGGACACGGAGGAGCCGCCGAGGTTCCAGTCGCTCTCGCCGAACAGCGGCAGGTCACCGAAGCCGGGAGTGGCCGAGGCGGAAGGGTCGGGCGTCGCCGAGGCGGAAGGGTCGGAAGAGGTCGAGGCGGAGGGTTCCGGCGAAGCGGTCGACCCGTCCGCATCCGAGGTCGCGCCGCCGTCCGCCTGCTCGGACTTGTCCGGCTTGCCGGACTCGCCCTTGCCGTCCTGGGTCTTGCCCCGCTCGCTGTCCGGCGTGGCGCTCGGCGATGACGTCACGAGCCCGGCGATCGGCGCGCACGTGGCCCAGGCCTGCGGGCCCTGCGCCGCGACGACCTTCTCGGCCACGGCTATCTGCTCGCCACGGCTGGCCAGATCGGCGGTCGGCGCATAGTCGAGCCCGCCGAACTCCTCCCAGGTCGCCTGGTCGAACTGCAGCCCGCCGTAGTACCCGTTGCCGAAGTTCGCACTCCACACGCCGCCGCTCTCGCACTCGGCGAGACGGTCCCAGCTGGAGCCGTCGGCCGCGCTCGCGCCCGTGGCGCCGAACAGCGGCAGGGCGAGCGCTGAGCCGGTGACGCCGGCTGCGACGACCAGGCCGGGGACCTGGCGGGGCCGACGGTGACGACCGTTCCCGGAAAGCATGTGAACGCCTTTCGCGTGACTGCACTGCTGAGGGACCACGGGGAATTCGGGCCCGTACGTACGTCAGGTCCTGGGTCCCCAGTGGTAGCTGAGCTAAGCGGTGAACGTAGCCGCATTCGAACGTCAGTCACAAGTCGATGCAGCGCAGATCACGTGAAAGTCACAGTTTTGACGGTCCGTCAGTTACGAGGCGTCTTCAGCGCGTTACGAGGCAGGGCGTTCTGGGGTGAACTCGACCGGTAGCGCCCGCAATCCACGCATGATGAGTCCCCCACGCCACCGCAAATCACCCTCTTCTCCCGCAAGCCGGAGATCCGGCAGACGCGTGAGCAAAGTGGCGAGCGCCGCCTGTCCTTCCAGTCGGGCCAGGGGTGCGCCGAGGCAGTAGTGGATGCCATGCCCGTAGCCGAGGTGCTGGTTGTCACGGCGGGAGAGGTCGAGCGTGTCCGGCTGCTCGAAGCGCTCGGGGTCGCGGTCGGCGGCGGCGAGGACGACGAGGACGGGGTCGCCGACGGCGATCTCCTGGCCGCCGATCGTCAGGTGCTGCGTGGCGAAACGCCAGGTCGCGAGCTCCACCGGCCCGTCGTAGCGCAGGAGTTCCTCGACTCCCGTCTCCAGGAGGCCGCGCTCCCCCGCGGCCAGCGCCTCCTGGAGGCGGGCGCGCTGCTCGGGGTGACGGAGGAGCTGATAGGTCCCGTTGCCGATCAGGTTGACCGTGGTCTCGAAGCCGGCGAACAGCAGGATGAAGGCCATCGCGGCCGCTTCGTTCTCGGTGAGGTGCTCGCCGTGGTCGCTCGCGCGAATGAGACCGGACAGCAAGTCCTCGTCCGGCGCGGGGTGTTCGGGCAGTTCGGCGCGCTTGCGGTGGATCAGCTCGGCGAGATAGCCGCGCATCTTCTTGACGCTGCGCGCCACTCCCCCGCGCGGCCCGCCGCCATGACGGATCATCATGCCCGCCCAGTCGCGGAAGTCGTCCTGGTCCTCGGCCGGTACGCCGAGCAGATCGCAGATCGCGTAGATGGGGAGCGGGAAGGCGAACTCGTGGATCAGATCCGCGCTCCCCTTCTGCGCGAAGGAGTCGATGAGCTGGTCGGTGAGCTCCTGCACCCGGGGCGCGAACGCGGCGACCCTGCGCGGCGTGAACGCCTTCGAGACCAGCCGCCTGAGCCGGGTGTGGTCCGGCGGGTCGATGTTGAGCAGATGGGTCATCAGGTCGGCTTTGCGTTCGCCGGGGATGCCCGTCCTGCCCTTGGTCTGTTCATCGCCCGCGTGGTGCACCGGGTTCTTGCTGAGCCGCTGGTCGGCGAGCGCCTGCTTGGCGTCGGCGTACCGGGTGACCAGCCAGGCCTCGACCCCGCTGGGCAGCGTGGTGCGGTGCACCGGGGCGTGCTCGCGCAGCCAGGCGTAGGCGGGGTACGGGTCGGTGGCGAACTCCCAGGTGAAGAGTTCGGGCGGAGTGCTGCCGGTCGGGGCGGTTCCGGTCGGCGTGGTTCCGGTCGGGGCGGTTCCGGTCGGCGTGGTTCCGGTCGGGGCGGTTCCGTCAGGGGCGGTGCTGGTCACCCCTCGACCGTATCCGCCCCTTCGCTCCCCTTCTCGCCGGCCTCCACGACCCTGATCGCGTCCCGGTACGCCCGTCCCGCAGCCCGCAGTGCGGCCTCCGGGTCGATTCCCTCGGCTTCCGCGCGTACGGCCAGGGCGAGCAGCTCGTATCCGAGACCCGCGCCCTGCGGCAGCGGGACGTCGAGCCCTGCCGTACGGACGCGTGAAGCGAGCTTGGCGGCCAGGGCGAGGCCGGGCTGGCCGAGCGGGACGCCCTCGGTGACCGAGTCGCGCTGCTTCTCCTCGGCCTTGGTGCGCAGCCAGTGCGCCTTGACCTCTTCGGGGGTCTGCGCGGTGTCGTCGCCGAAGACATGGGGGTGGCGGTGGATCAGTTTGGTGACGATGGTGCCCGCGACGTCGTCGATGTCGAAGGGTTCCTCTTCGTCCTCGGCGGCGATGCGTGCGTGGAAGACGACCTGGAGGAGTACGTCACCAAGCTCTTCGCGCAGCTCCGTACGGTCGCCGTCCTCGATGGCCTCGACGAGTTCGTACGCCTCCTCGATGCCGTACTTCGCCAGGCCCTTGTGGGTCTGCTGCGAGGACCAGGGGCACTCGCGGCGGATACGGTCCATGACCTGGACGAGGTCGAGGAGTCGGGCGCCCGGCAGGTCGTACGAGCCGGGGAGCAGCTCGAGGTCGGGCATCTGCACACGGCCCGAGCCCGCGAGCCGGGCAAGCCCGTCGGTGAGCCGGGGGTCGCCCTCGCCGCTCGCGAGCACGATCACGGTGCGGGCGCCGGCGCAGGCGTCGACGAGTTCCTCGGCGGTGGGGGTGCGCTGCTCCACGGTGACGCCCGCCTCGCGCAGGTACGGGAGTTGGGGGTGGCCCGGGTCGGCGCACAGGACGAGATCGGCGCTGTGCAGGGCCTGCCAGGCCGGCCAGGACAGGAGGCCGGGGGCCACGCGATGGGTCGTGGTGAGCAGGACGAGGCGGCCGGGGGCGTCGGGAGCGTTCACGTCGGCCAACGTACCCCGCGCCCGCGTCGGGGATTCACCCGTGCCCTGAGCCGCCTTCGCCAGGCACTCACGCGTAGCGCACCGTCACCTTCTCGAAGCCGAGCGAGGTGAGCAGGCCCTCCAGCATCGCGGTGGTGTTGCGTTCCGCGCGGGCCGTCAGACCGCTGTCCTTCGCGGCGGCGGAGATATGCCGGACCGCGAGCTTGTTCACGGCCTGTTCGCCCGCCGGGTTGTCGGAGAACAGGTCACCGAGCCGGTCGAGGAGTCCGCGCTGCTTGGAGACGGTGTAGGAGCGGTCGGGGTCGAGCGTGGCCTTGGCGAGCTTCGCGTGCGGCAGGACGAGGGTGGCCGCGGTGCGTTCCTTGTCGACGCGGACGTTGTCCTCCTTCAGGGCACCGAGGTCGACGTAGGCGCTGGCGGTGCCGGAGCCGACGAACAGGGTGCGGGTGCCGCGGATCGCGTCGGGCAGGAACTTGGCGTCCTTCTCCAGGTCGACGACGACCTGGAAGGAGCCGGCGGCCCCTTCGTAACGGCTCATGTCCCGCAGCGACTTCAGCACGGCGGGTCCTGAGCGGTCCTTGGTCTCGGAACCGAAGATGTCGTCGAGGCCGGGCAGCAGACGCAGCTGTCCGGCGAGCAGGACGAGGACGAGGACCACGACGAGCGCGGCCGGGAGTTTGATCCACCAAGGCAGCCTGCGTGCGGAGCGTTCCTTGCCGAGCGGCCGCCGGGGCTCGGTCTCGGTGGTTGTCATACGGGCCGGGTTCCCGCGGTGGGCCGGGGCACACCGCGGGCGGGCCGCAGCAGCGGGCGCTTACGCCTCCTTGGCCCCTGAGACCTGACGCAGCCACGGGGTCACCGTGTCCGCGCGGCGGCTCTTGGTCATGTCCCAGGTTCCGTAACGGGGGTTGAGGTCCACGTCCAGGGAGCGGGAGGCGTCCGAGAGTGCCTTCCAGAAGGCCTGCTGGCCGGTCTCGGTCTGGGGGTCGGCGCCCAGGGCCTGGTACAGCTTCTGGGCCTCGATCTCCGTACGGAGGGAGTCGTCGATCCGCGACGGCGGGATGTTGTACTGCTGCAGCCAGCCCGCCTCCAGGGCCTCCTGGCTGCCGGCCTGCTTGACCAGTTCGCCGCGCAGGCCCTGGATCTCCTTGCGGGTCACGGTGACGCCCGCGTCCTCGGCGGCCTGGTGCAGGACGCGGTCGAGGACCATCGACTGGAGGGTGTCGCGGGTGAGGCCGCCGGTCTTCTCCACCGCCTGGGCGTAGTTGTCCGTCTTGGCCGTGGCCGCCTGCTGGGCGCTGCGCACCTCGTTGACCCGGGACTGGAGCTGCGCCATGGAGATGCGCTCCTCGCCGACGACGGCGGCGGCGCCGGGATGGGCCTCGTTGGAGCAGGCGGCCAGGAGGGGCGCCGCGACCAGAAGGGCAGCGGAGACGGTGAGCGCGGTGCGACGGCGGCGGTGCAAAGGGGGCCTCCCGGCGGCTGCGGCGAGATTGTGCGTCAGTGCACAAGCCTTGCGGTGATCGATGTTAGGCAGTGGACCTGGTGTTCGGCCACTGGTTCGACCAACGATTCATGGGCAGTTCGGGATGCGCGTCCATACCGGTGCGCTGTCAGCCCCGTACTTGCCCCAGCCAGTGCAGCGTGCGGCGGATCTCGCCCGGGAACGCGTGGGCCGGTCCGTGCACCCGTTCCGCGTCGTACAGGAGCGCGCGCAGCATGTCGTGGGCGGCGGCGCGGTCGCCGAGGGCGAGCAGCAAGTGGCCGATGCGGCGGCGGACTTCGAGGGCGATCTCGCGGTCGGTGGTCGCGTACTGGTTCTCGTAGTACGGAAGGAGCGCCCGGTATTCGGTGAGGGCGGCGGCCGGCTCGCCGAGCTGCTCGAGGCACTGGGCGGCGTCATAGCGGAACTGCAGGGCGGCCGGATCGGCGACGCCCGCCTCGGCGGCGCGTTCGTCGGCGAGGCGGCGCAGCTCGGGCAGGGCGCGGCGGTACTGGCCGTCGTCCATCAGGGTCGCCGCGTACTGCTTGCGCAGGGTGCGTACGACCGGGGAGTGCTCGCCGTGCTGCGCGGCTGCGGCCGGCAGGATCGCGCCGAGGATGTCGACGGCCTGGGTGATACGCCCCTCGCCGAGCAGCCGCTTCACGTCGTCCACGGCCTGGGCGACGTCGGGGCGCTTGCTCGTGGACTCCATGGGCGTGGGCTGCGCGGCGGGTGTGCGGGCGCGGTCCGGCCAGGGTGCGCTGGGGCGCAGGAACGGGCGGGTCGGGTCGAGCGGTCCGCTCGGGTTGCCGCGCGTGGGCAGCAGCGGGACGAGCGCTTCGTACACCTCCTGGGTGGAGGCGGGGCGGTGCTGCGGGTCCTTGGCGAGCATGCGCAGCACCAGGGCTTCGAGCGCTTCGGGGGTCTCGGGGCGCAACTGGCGTACGGGCAGCGGGGGTTCGTACAGGTGCCGGTGCAGGACGCCGAGTGCGGTGGTGCCGGCGAAGGGCACGTTGCCGCTGAGGAGTTCGTGCAGCAGGACGCCGAGTGCGTAGATGTCGGTGTACGGGCCGACGGCGCCGCCCATGGCCTGCTCGGGTGCCATGTACGCGGGGCTGCCGATCGGCGAGCCGGTGTGCGTGAGGCGGGTGGTGTCGGAGTCGATCACCGAGGCGACGCCCAGGTCGAGGACGGTGAGGGTGCCGTCGGGCTTGACCATCACATTGCGCGGCTTCAGGTCGCGGTGGACGATCGGCACCGCGTGCACCGCGGAGAGCACCGCGCACAGCTGGGTGGCGACGGCCACGGCCCAGGGCCAGGGGTACGGGTCGTGTTCGGCGAGGTGGTCGGCGAGGTCGGACCCGTCGACGTACTGCATGACGAGGTAGAGGTCGTCGTCCGCGCTGCCCGCGTCGTGCACGGTGACGAGGCCGGGGTGGTCGACCTGGGCGGTGACGCGGCACTCGCGCACGAAGCGGCGGCGCAGCTCGTCGGCCTCCTGGCCCGCGACCTTGTCGGGGCGCAGGAGCTTGACGGCGACGCGGCGGTCGAGGCGCTGGTCGTATGCCGTCCAGACCTGGCCCATGCCGCCTTGACCGATGAGCGTGGACAGTTCGTAGCGGCCGGCGATGACGCGTCCGGGAACGCTCACCTGTTGTCCTCCGGGCGGCGGTCACGGTCGTTGGGGCTGTTCGGCGGCGGGAAATCACGCCCGTTCGACGGTTCGTCGTGTCCGCGCAGGAAGCTGCTCAACTCATCGAGCTCGGCGCGGACTTGGTCGATACGCGCGGGCGCGGGGCGCTGCGCGGCCGGCGGCGGGGTGGGTATCGGCTGCTGCGGCGGGGTCGGCAGGGGCGGCGGCTGCTGCTGCTGCGGGTGCATCGGCGCGGTGACCCCCTGGTGCGGGAGGCCCTGCCCGTACGCGGTGGGGGCGGTGGGCGGGTAGCCGTAGGCCGGGGGCTGCTTCTGCAGGGAGGGGTAGCCGAGGGTGGCCGGGCCGCTCCAGCCGTGGAAGTGCTTGATGTCGGCGTACAGGTAGTACGTGACACAGGCGATGAGGTTGCCGAGCAGCAGGAGCAGGCCGAACCACTCCTGGTTGGTGTCGATGTCATCGGTCGGTTCGTTGCCGATGAGGTAGAGGGACAGCACGACCACCACCAGGGCCAGGGCGAACAGCACCCAGTCCTTGGCCTTCTTGGTCAGGACGGCGACCCGGATCAGCGGCGCCCAGGCGAGCATGCCGCACAAGCCGATGGCGAGCACGACGAAGACCACGCGCAGGGTCACCAGCGCCGCGTCTGAGGGACGGCGGCGTGGCGGTGGTGCGTAGCCGGGGCCGTGCATGGGGCTGCTCCTGAAAGCGAATTCCGGAACCGAACGGGATGCCGAGTCGGGACGTGCAGAGACGAGCGTATAAGGCGACCAGGACAACCGGCCCGGGGTTGTACGTGATCGAGGAAATCGATCCGGTCACGGCGGGCACGATCCGGCCACGGAGTCTGCGAGTCCGCTTTGTCGGTGGGGCTCGATAGCCTCATTGGGGCTCGGCCCCCGGGAGGGAGGGGTCTGTCCGGCTCACCCTGGCGCGATCGTCCCGTCCGTCAGCCCGTCGTACGTCCCCTGGACCAGCTGCTCCCCGAGCCGCGTCGCCTGCCGCAGGGTGTCCTCGAAGGCCGCGAGGGCGCGGAACCGCTCCCCGTACGCGCGCTGCTGCTCGAGCGGCAGGCGCGGCAGCTGGAGGCGGCGGACGTCGAGGCGGGTGGCGGTCGAGGCGTAGCTGCTGGCCTGGCGGTTGTTGGCGGTGCCGCGCAGGAAGCCCGCGAGGAACCAGGGGTCGAGCGCCGCCGGGTCGGGTCTGAGCAGGCTGAGATTGCGGCCGAGTGCGGCGCCGGCGGTGGCGGCGTCGATGACCCGGGTGACGCTGCCGGCGCCGAGGACGGGGACGACGACGTCGCCCTCTTCGGTGAGTTCGGGGGCTTCATGGTCCTCGGGCAGGGTGCCGGAGGGCGCGGCGGCCGTGAACACGTCGTGGTCGGTGAGGACGGGGACGGTGCCGCCGAGCGCCACGGCCGCGTTGCCGGTTCTGAGGGTGAGGGCGCCCGCGCGGGCGAGTTCGCCGATGGTGGTGAGCGGCCAGCGTGCGTCGGGGGCCGGTTCGGCTGCGGGCGGGGTGAGTTCGGCGGTCAGCCTGAGGGTGTCGGTGAGCTTCTCCCGTACGGAGGTGAGCTGTTCGATGCCGCCGCCGGCCGCGGACGGGGGCAGGTGGCGCGCGGGCGCGAGGTCCACGTCGTCGTCGAGCAGGTCGATCACCGGGATGGCGCGGGCGAGGCCCGGCTGCTCCTCGGCGGTGCCGGTGCGTTCGTACGCCTCCCAGGCCTCGGTGACCGCGGACTGCAGGGCGGGCCAGGGCAGTTCGGGCTGCCCTTCCGGTACGAGCGAGGCGGTCTCCATCAGGAGCAGCTCGGCGGCAGGTCGGGTGGCCGGGCCCGGGCGGCGGAGCACCCACAGGTGCAGCGGGATGTTGTGCGGGGGTGCGGCGCCGGCGGGCAACGCGATCACGGCGCGCAATGCTCCGCGGCGCAGCAGGTCGGCACGGATGCGGCGGCCCGAGCGGCGGGACGCGGCGGCGGGCGGCATCAGCAGGACGGCGGTGCCGCCGTCGGCGAGCCGGGCCAGCGCGTGCTGGACCCAGGCGAGCTCGGATTCGGTGCGGGCGGGGAAGCCGTACTCCCAGCGGGGGTCGTAGGCCAGCTCGTCGTGACCCCAGTTGCGCTCGTTGAACGGTGGGTGGCAGACCACCGCGTCCGCCCTGAGCTGCGGGAAGGCGTCGGCGCGCAGGGTGTCGCCGGCCCGGGTGCGGATGCGTGCGTGGCCGGCGAGTGCCAGGCGCAGGGCGGTGAGCGCGGCGAGTTCGGGCGCCGAGTCCTGGCCGTGGAGCTCCAGGTCGGGGCGGTCGGCGACGGCTCTGAGCAGGGCGCCGGTGCCGCAGGCCGGGTCGAGGACGGAGCGTACGGGCCCGGCGAGGCGGGCGATCAGCTCGGCGGGTCCTGCCGGAGTGGGCGTGTACTGGCGGGAGTTGGCGTCCAGATGGCGGCCGAGCAGGAACTCGAAGGTCTGCCGGGTGCCCAGTTCGGCGGCGAGGTGGGCGGTCGCGCGCAGCAGCGGTACGGAGGCGTGCAGGGCCTCGGTGGACGGGACCTGGATCGCTCGGTGGCGCCCGGCGCCGAAGCGGTCGGTGAGCACCTTGTCGTACGCGTCCGGGAGCAGTTCGGCCAGGCGCCGGTCGGAGAGCGCGTTGAGGTCGAGCCAGTCGGTGGGGCGCTCGTGCACGAGCAGCAGTTCACAGCCGATGTGCAGCAGCGCGGTGGCGGGGCCCTCGGGGTGTCCGGTGAGCTGCTGCCAGACGCGCTCGCGCAGCGGGACCTCGGCGAGTTTGCCCTGGCGGCGCAGCCAGTCCTCGACCTCGGGGAGTGCGAAGGACGGGCTGGTCTCGGTGCCGCCCACGGGCTTGGGGAAATCGGCATGCCGGCGGCGCCAGTTGCTCACGGCGGCCCGGCCCACCCCGGCGAGCCGGGCGATTCCGGCGGCGGTCACCTCTGTCGCACTCGTAGGCACCCGGCTGGCTCCCCTCTGGATACGGCCCCATGCGCATCGATACGGCTCGGCGCTGCGGATGCGCTGGATCCTATCGCTCACACCCGTGAACGGACCAGATCCCGTGAACCGTGTTGACTCGGTTCACAGCCTCTGCTCTTATTGACCCAGCGGTTCACAGCCCACCGAGTTCACGGGCTCACAGCCGGTCTACGACTGTTCCCCTTGTGCACGAAAGGTGCTTCACATGTCTCAGCAGCCCCAGTGGTCGCAGCAGTCCCAGCAGCCTCAGCAGCCGATGTACGGCTCGCACGGTTCGTACGGCCCCCAGCACGCCGCCCCTCAGCCGCCGCCCAGACGGAGCTGGGTCGCCCGCCACAAGGTGCTCACCGCGATCGGCGCGATCGTCGTGGTCGTCGGGATCGGCGGGGCGCTCGGCGCCGGTGGCGACGACGGTTCGGACGGCTCGAAGGACTCCGCCTCGGTGTCGTCCGGCACCGGCGGCGACAGCAAGGCCAAGGACGGCGACAAGCCGCAGAAGGCCGAGGACGCCGCCAAGGACAAGGTCGCCATCGACGGCGACGGGGACTTCGAGGTCGGCGCCGACGTCAAGCCCGGCACGTACAAGACGACCGGGAACGACGACGGCATGTGCTACTGGGAGCGCCTCAAGGACTCCAAGGGCGAACTCGAGTCGATCCTGGCCAACGACAACGTGACCGGCACGTCGTACGTGACGATCAAGCCCGGCGACAAGCTGTTCAAGTCCTCGGACTGCAACGGCTGGACCGCGGTCGACGAGGCCGCCAAGGGCTCGCCGAAGGGCGGGGGCATCAAGGGCGACGGCGGCATGTTCAAGGTCGGCGTCGACATCGCCCCGGGCACGTACAAGTCCAGCGGGAACACGGACGACATGTGCTACTGGGAGCGCTCGAAGGACGCCGAGCACGGCCTGGAGTCCATCGCGGCCAACGAGAACGTCAACGGCAACGGGATCGTGACGATCACCGCGAAGGACGCCTACTTCAAGACGACCGGCTGCCAGGACTGGAAGAAGACGGGCTGATCAGCCCGGCCGGACCGGACCGGACGGGCTGAACACCTCACCCGGAGCCCCGTCCCTCGCCGTCCCACCACCCCACACCCGCTCACCCACCCCACATCCACTTTCTCCGGGGGGAGAACCACCATGCGCCGCACCGTCCTCACCACCGCCGCCCTCGCTCTGAGCGCCGCTCTCGCGCTCACCGCCTGCGGGTCCGAGAAGTCCGGCAGTTCGCCGGACAAGGGCAAGAACGCCGGCACCGGCGCCGACAGGAGCAAGGAGCCGTTCGCCGACGTATCAGGGCCCGAGATCGCCGACCAGGCCGTCGAGGCGACCAGCTCCGCGAAGTCCCTGCGCGTCAAGGGCACTGTTCCGGACGCCGAGTTGGGTGCGATCACCCTCGACATGGCCATGGACACCAAGGGCGTCTGCGCGGGCTCCATGTCCGTGGGCGGCCAGGGCAAGGCCGAGATCGTCAACGACGGCAGGACCGTCTACATGAAGTACGACGAGGCCTTCCTGCGCGCCCAGAGCAAGGGCGAGGCGAAGGCGGAGGTGGACGCCGCCGTCGACATGCTGGGCGACCGCTGGGTGAAGACCTCCGCGACCGGCGAGGGCTCCGAGGACCTGAAGGCCTTCTGCGATCTCGACCAGCTGCTCGGCGAGTTCAAGGGCGGGGACTCCGCGGCCCGCAAGGGGAAGGTGACGACGGTCGACGGCCAGGAGGCCATCACGCTCACGGAGAAGGACGGCTCGGAGACCTACACGATCTACGTGGCGACGAAGGGCGAGCCGTACTTGCTCAAGCTCACCTCGGACGCGGCGAAGGAGGGCGAGGACCTGACCTTCACCGACTACGACAAGCCGGTGGACGCGAAGGCGCCTTCGGGTGATGTGCTCGACCTGGACAAGATGTAGTCACCGGTACGTACGGGAAGGGCCGTCCTCCGCGGAGAGGGCGGCCCATCCCGTACGCCCGGAGCCCTTCACGTATGCCCGGAGCCTTTTGCGTATGCCTAAAGCGCGTGCCGCACCCAGACGTTGGGCTCCACGTACACCGCGTAGTCCCGCTCGGGTACGCAGTGCACCGGCACGAGGGCGCCGGGGATCTCGATCTCGCCGCCCTTGTCGAAGGGCTGCCCGGTCCACTCGCGCCACTGGGCGAGCGTGCCGTTCACGCACATCGACACGGGCGCGACCTTCTCGATCACACCGCCGGCCCGTACATGGCCCCGCAGCCAGGGGTCGGTCGGCAGGCCGTCCTCGTCGCGTACGCGCAGTGCGTACTCCTCGATCGGGGTGAGCGGCTCCAAATGCTTGGCGTTGGGCCGCACCGGGGCGACGACCTCCGAGAAGCCGCGGGCTCGCGCGTTGTCGCGCATCGCACCGAGCATCGTGTGCGAAAGGCCCCTGCCCTGCTGCCCGTTGGCGACGCTGATCTCGATGGCGCTCACGGTGTCGGGCGTGCGTCCGTACTTCAGGTCGGAGAACGCCCACTGCAGCACCCTGGCCCAGCCGCCCGGCGGGAGCTCCCCGCGCCCGGGTGCGTTCAGCGCGAAGGGCACGCTCATGGCCTTGGCCACCACGGCGCCGCTGCCGTCGGTCGCGACGAGGGTGTAGTCGGGCAGCTCGTCGGCGATCCGCGGGTAGTGCGACCAGCCGACGAGGTCGTGGCGCACGAACTCGTTCCAGGTTTCGGGCATCTCGTCCATGGCGCCCTGGAGGTGGGGGCGTTCGGCGAGGGTGGTGACCGTGATGTCGCTCATGCGGGCAACGTAGCCGGGCCCCCGGGGGCCGCCAAGGGGTTTTCCGCGCAGCTCAGGTGGGCTCGATCGGTCCGCGGCAGTTCCGGTCGGTCTGCGGTCGGCGGACAGTCCGCGTCGTCGATCGGTCCGCCGTCAGCCCACGTCGTCGATCAGTCCGCGTCGTCGATCAGTCCGCGTCGGCGATCAGCCCGCCGTCAGCCCACGTCGTCGATCAGTCCGCGTGGAACCGGTCGGGCGCCATGGTGGGTGCCTTCCCCACCGGCAGGGCCTGTTCGGGGCAGCCGCCGAGGATACGGCGCATCGCGTCCCGTTCCGCGGCGGTCACCCACAGCCCGTACTTGCGCTTCACGGCGACCTGCACCGACACATAGGTACAGCGGTACGCCTTCACGGGCGGCAGCCACGTGGCCGCATCGCCGTCCCGCTTGGAGCGGTTCACGCTCGCCTCGACCGCGCGCAGATTGAGCGGATCATTGGCGAACGCGATGCGCTTGCCCGGCTTCCACTGCTGCGCGCCCTTCTGCCACGCGTCCGAGAGCGCCACCATGTGATCGACGTCGATCTTGCTGCGCCCTCGTTCGTACGGGATGTCCTTGCCGGTGTACGGATCGGGCGCGAGCAGTCCGGAGACGACCTTGCAGTCGTCGACGATGCGCAGGCGTTCCAGATCGCGGGCGAGGATGTCGTCGCGGGTCCCGCAGCCGTTGGAATCGGTGTCGGCCCAGGGGCTGCCGAAGCGGGACCGCTCGTAGCCGGTCTTGGGCGCGCGGCCCTTCACGGTCAGCTCGTCGACGGCGGCGAGTGCGGAGCCCGGCTCGGCGCCCCCGGCCGGTTGTCCCCCGGCCGGCTCCTCGGGCGCGGGCGTACAGCCCACGGCGAGCGCCGCGAGCAGCACCGACCCCACCACCGTCCGCGTGCGAGCGGACCCCGGCACCGTACGAACCCGCCCCACCCCTGCCCCTCCCTATGACGTCACGCCGTCCATGCAACCGGCCAGACCTTACCCCCGGGGGTTCCCCGGGCATCGGTGGGCATTCCTCGCGGGGCGGGCGTATGGTCGGAAGTGACGGGGCGAAATGTGGCATATGTGCCACCTTCCCTACGCCCCCCGCCCCCGAAGGGAGCCCAGGCATGGGTCTCGGCGACAAGATCAATGAAATGAAGGAAAAGTTCGGCGGCCAGGCCGAGGACAAGGCCAACGAGGTCGTCAAGAACGTCGGTGACGAAGTCGACGAGAAGACCGGCGGCAAGTACGCCGAGCACGTGGACAAGGCCCAGCAGGCCGCGACCGAGCAGATCGACAAGCTCGACGGCAAGCAGGGCTGATCCACCGGGCCCCACCGAACCACTGCGAGAAACAGAGCCGTCCGCGGTCCAGCACCACCGCGGACGGCTTTCTCGTACGCGCGCGGACGGCCTTCTCGTACGCGCTCAGACCTTGCCGATCCCCAGAGTCGTCTCCCCGGGCAGCAGCCCCGAGCCGATCACGGCGACCCAGAACTCGCCGAGCAGCTCGGCCAGTTCGTCCACCTGGGCGGGCCCGAGCGCTCGCCAGGGTGCGGCGGCGGCTTCGTCGGTGTGCCGCTCGACCTCGGCGCGCAGCGCGCGTCCGGCCTCGGTCGCGATGCCGTCGGCGTCCAACAGGCCGCGCGCCACGAGCCGTTCACGGGCGGCGGCCCACTCCTGCGCGCTCCAGCCGCGGCTCTCGAAGCGCTCGACGGACGCCGCCCCGATGCCCGCGAACGACACCAGCGCCTCGACCGCGTCGAACCCGGCCACGGTCAGGGCCGCGAGATGTCCGTCGCCCCGGTGTTCGCGCAGGATCGTGACCGCCTGCCACAGCACGAGATGCGGCTGATCCGGCCACGACAGCGCGGAGTTGGCGGCGGCGAGCGGCCGGCCCGCGAGCGGTGCGGCCTCGGCTGCCCGCCGGGCGAGCGCCGCGGCGCGGGCGAGTTCGGGACTGTCGACGCGGTCGCCGAACAAGGAGCGGTACGCACGGTCCACGGACCGTACGCGCGCGGCGAGCACGGCCTCGGGGGACGCCGTCTCCCACGCCCCGTCGACGTACCGCGCGACCATCTCCGGCGCGAAGCTGTAGAACGTCGCCGTCACCAGTTCCTTGCCCACCGCCCCGAGCGGAGCCGCGCGCCAGGGGAAGTAACTCGGCCACCGCTCATCGGTCTTGAAGCCGAGCGCGGCGGCCTCCTCGAAGGCCTCGGGTGCGTAGTAGAGGACGGCGTGCAGGGGCTCGGTCAGGTGCCAGAGCTGCCGTACACGGCCGAGCGCGATCCCAGGGGTCTCTTCGGACACGATTCCTCCACTCACGGCACGGACGAACTTGACAGTGACTAGATTCCTCTCGCCCGGCAAACTTGTCAATGCCTAGATTGGGCGTACGCTTCCCCCATGGCCGCTTCAGCGAAGTCCCCCGCCCCCTCACGAGGCGCGTACCACCACGGCGATCTGCGCCTGGCCCTGCTCACGGCCGCCCTCGATGTGATCGCCGCCGACGGCCCCGGCGCGCTGAGCCTGCGCGATCTGGCCCGCCGGGCCGGGGTCTCGCACGCGGCGCCCGCGCATCACTTCAAGGACCGCACCGGGCTGCTCACGGCGATCGCCGCCCAGGGGTACGAACTGCTCGCCGAGGCCCTCGCCCATGCGCCGGAGCTGCGCGAACGGGGCGTGCGTTACGTGCGGTTCGGCATCGAGCACCCCGCGCACTTCCAGGTGATGTTCACTCCGGAGCTGCTGCGCACGGACGATCCGGCGCTCGTCGCGGCCCGTGAACGAGCAGGCGCGGAACTCCGGTCGGCCGTGACGGCAGCAACGGACGGCGACGCGGACGCACGCGCCGCCGGCATCGCGGCGTGGTCGCTCGCACACGGCTTCACGACCCTGCTTCTGACGCGCAATCTGGAGGGGCCGCTGGCCGGCGGCGATCCCGAGGCCTACTTCCGGTCGCTGACCGGCCTCTTGCCGGGCGGGGGACCGGGCCGGACCGTCTGACATTCGGGACCGGATGCCCGGTCCCGAATGCCAGACGGTCCCGCTACGACCCCAGAATCGTCGTCAGGAACTCCCCGGTCCACCCCAGCAACTCCCGCCCGAGCAGCGGCTTTCCGCCGACCTTCGCGGTCTTCGGGCGCGGGACGAGGATCTGGTGCGTGGTCGGCTTGATGAGCGTGCCCGGGTAGAGGCGCTTGAGGCGCAGCTCCTGGGATTCGCGGAGCTCCACGGGCGCGAAGCGGATGTTGGTGCCCTGGAGCACGATCTCGCCGACGCCGCACGCGCGGGCCAGCATCCGCAGTCCGGCGACCAACAAGAGGTTCTCGACCGGTTCGGGCAACTTGCCGTAGCGGTCGGTGAGTTCCTCCCGTACCGCCTTGATGTCCTCTTCCGAGTTGGCGGAGGCGATGGCGCGGTAGGCCTGGAGCCTCAGCCGCTCGCCGGGCGCGTAGTCGTGCGGGACATGCGCGTCGACGGGCAGCTCGATCTTGACCTCGAGCGGCGCCTCTTCCTCGATCTCGCCGGTCTCCAGCTGCCGGCGGTAGTCGGCGACGGCCTCGCCGACCATGCGTACGTACAGGTCGAAGCCGACGCCCGCGATGTGGCCCGACTGCTCGCCGCCGAGGAGGTTTCCGGCTCCTCGGATCTCCAGGTCCTTCATCGCCACGTACATGCCCGCGCCCATCTCCGTGTGCTGGGCGATGGTGGCGAGCCGTTCGTGCGCGGTCTCGGTGAGGGGCTTCTCCGGCGGGTAGAGGAAGTACGCGTAGCCGCGGTCTCGGCCTCGGCCGACGCGGCCGCGCAGCTGATGCAGCTGCGAGAGACCGAAGTTGTCGCCGCGTTCGACGATCAACGTATTCGCGTTGGAGATGTCGATGCCGGACTCGACGATCGTGGTCGAGACGAGCACGTCGAACTTCTTCTCCCAGAAGTCCACGACCACTTGCTCCAGGGCCGTCTCCGACATCTGGCCGTGCGCGGTGGCGATCCGGGCCTCCGGCACGATCTCGCGGAGACGGGCGGCCGCGCGGTCGATGGACTCGACGCGGTTGTGGATGTAGAAGACCTGGCCCTCGCGCAGGAGTTCACGGCGGATCGCCGCGCCGATCTGCTTCTCCTCGTACGGCCCGACGAAGGTCAGGACCGGGTGGCGCTCCTCGGGCGGGGTGGTGATGGTCGACATCTCACGGATGCCGGTGACCGCCATTTCGAGCGTACGGGGAATGGGCGTCGCGGACATCGTCAGGACGTCGACGTTGGCGCGGAGCTTCTTGAGCTGCTCCTTGTGCTCGACGCCGAAGCGCTGCTCCTCGTCGACGATGACCAGGCCCAGGTCCTTGAACTTGGTCTCGGAGGAGAAGAGCCGGTGCGTACCGATGACGACGTCCACCGAGCCGTCCCGCAGGCCTTCGAGCGTGGCCTTGGCCTCGGTGTCGGTCTGGAAGCGGCTCAACGCCTTCACCTTGACCGGGAATTGGGAGTAGCGCTCGGAGAACGTGCCGAAGTGCTGCTGTACGAGGAGGGTCGTGGGCACCAGGACGGCGACCTGCTTGCCGTCCTGGACGGCCTTGAAGGCGGCGCGTACCGCGATCTCCGTCTTGCCGTAGCCGACGTCGCCGCAGATCAGACGGTCCATCGGGACCGACTTCTCCATGTCCTCCTTGACCTCGGCGATGGTGGTCAGCTGGTCGGGCGTCTCCGCGTACGGGAAGGCGTCCTCCAGCTCGCGCTGCCAGGGGGTGTCCGGGCCGAAGACGTAGCCGGGGGCCGCCATGCGCGCGGAGTAGAGCTTGATCAGGTCGGCGGCGATCTCCTTGACCGCCTTCTTGGCGCGCGCCTTGGTCTTCGTCCAGTCCGCGCCGCCGAGCCGGTGCAGCGTGGGGGCCTCGCCGCCCACGTACTTGGTGATCTGCTCCAGCTGGTCGGTGGGGATGTAGAGCCGGTCGCCGGGCTGGCCGCGCTTGGCGGGCGCGTATTCGACGACGAGGTATTCGCGGGTGGCGCCCTGGACCGTGCGCTGCACCATCTCGATGTAGCGGCCGACACCGTGCTGCTCGTGGACGATGTAGTCGCCCGGCTCCAGGGTCAGCGGGTCGATGGCCTTGCGGCGGCGGGCCGGCATCCGGGCGCCGTCCTTGCCGGCCGCCTTCTGGCCGGTCAGGTCGGTCTCGGTGAGGACCGCGAGCTTGAGGTTCGGGTCGACGAAGCCGTAGTCGATCGAGCCGCAGGAGACGTGCACGACGGACGGCGCGAGGTCGGCCTTCGTGGCGAGGTCCTTGTCGAGGCGGGCCGCGATGCCCTCGCTGCTGAGGACCTCGGCGGTACGGGTCGCCGGGCCGTGGGCCTCGGTGACGAAGACCGTGCGCCAGCCGTCCGCGTTCCACTGCTTGGCGTCCGCGAGGGCGCGGGCGGTGTCGCCGCGGTAGGTCTCGGGAGCGTGCATGCCGAGCTTGATGGTGTCCGAGCCGAGGTCCTCGTCCGCAGCGAACGGCGAGACCGACCACCACATCATGTCCAGCTCGCGCGCCCGGTCCCGTACGTCCGCGATGCCCCACAGGGAGGCCGCGCCCACGTCGATCGGGGCCTCGCCGCCGCCGGCCGTGGCGGCCCAGCTGGCCTGCAGGAACTCCTGGCTGGTGGCCACGAGGTCGGAGGCACGGGTCCGTACGCGCTCGGGGTCGCAGACGACGGCCATGGAGTCCTTGGGCAGGACGTCGATCAGGAGCTCCATCTCGTCGACGAGCACCGGCGCGAGGGACTCCATGCCCTCGACCGCGATGCCCTCGGCGATCTTGCCGAGCAGTTCGCCGAGCTCCGGGTGCTGCTCGGCGAGCTCGGCCGCTCTCGCGCGTACGTCCGCGGTGAGCAGCAGCTCACGGCAGGGCGGGGCCCACAGACCGTGCTCGGCGATCTCCAGGGAGCGCTGGTCGGCGACCTTGAAGTAACGGATCTCCTCGACGTCGTCGCCCCAGAACTCGATCCGGAGCGGGTGCTCCTCGGTCGGCGGGAAGACGTCCAGGATGCCGCCGCGTACGGCGAACTCGCCGCGCTTCTCGACCAGTTCGACCCGCGCGTACGCGGCCGCGGCGAGCGCCTCGACGATCTCGTTCAGATCGGCGGTCTGGTTCTGCTTGAGGCTGACGGGCTCCAGGTCGCCGAGGCCCTTGACCTGCGGCTGCAGTACGGAGCGGATCGGCGCGACGATCACGGAGACCCGGCCGGTCTCGGGGTCGGCGTCGGCCGTGGGGTGCGCGAGCCTGCGCAGGACGGCGAGGCGGCGGCCGACGGTGTCGCTGCGGGGGCTGAGGCGCTCGTGCGGCAGCGTCTCCCAGGACGGGTACTCGGCGATACCCGCCTCGGGCAGCAGGGACCTGAGGGCTGCGGCCAGGTCCTCGGCCTCGCGTCCGGTGGCGGTCACGGCGAGGACGGTGCGGCCGGTCTCGCGGGCGAGCGCGGCGATCGCGAAGGGGCGGGCGGCGGGCGGGCCGACCAGGTCGACATGCATCCGGTGCGCGTCCCGCGCGGCCGCGACGGCTTCGACGAGGGCGGTGTCTTCGGCTACGGCGTCGAGCAGACCGTGCAGGCTCATGAAGGGTTTCCCGTCCGGATGGTCAGTTCTCGGGCAACGCGAACACCCGGCTTCGCGCCGAGGGCGGGCCGGGGATGGCTCCAGGGTACGCCTGCGGGGATGGGTGCGCTTCGGGGTTCCGGGTGGGTGCGCTTCGGGTTCCGGGCGGGTGCGCTTCGGGGTTCCGGGCGGGTGCGCTTCGGGGTTCCGGGCGGGTGCGGGTCCGGGCGGGGTGGGGCGCCTGCGGGCTTCGGGCGAGTGCCGGGCGGGGGTGCCTGCGGGCTTCGGGCGGGGTGCCCGCGTGAGCGGAGCTGGGGGGGGCGGGGTGGCGTACGAGTTGGGCTGGAATTGGCTCACTCTCCGCAGCCGGGAGTTGATTGACTCGACGTATGGATGATCAAACCCGTACGACCCACAGTGGACTGCTCAGCGGCAGGGCCGTCATGATCACCGGTGCGTCCAGCGGCATCGGAGAAGCCGCCGCCCTGCTCTTCGCGCGGGAAGGCGCCGCCGTCCTCCTGATGGCCCGGCGCGAGGACCGCCTGAAGCATCTGGCCGCGCGGATCGAGGCGGACGGCGGACGGGCCGCGTACAGCGTCGGTGACGTGACCGACCGTGGTGACGTGGACCGTGCGGTCGCCGCCACCGTCGAACGGTTCGGTGCGCTCGACGGCGCCTTCAACAACGCCGGATACGCCGGCTCCGTCCTGGGCCCGCTGCACGAACAGGGCGAGGAGGACTACGACCGCGTCATGGATGTGAACGTCCGCGGCACCTGGAACTGTCTGCGGGCCCAGATCCCCGTGATGCTCGAGGCAGGCCGTGGCGCGATCGTGAACACCTCCAGCTCGGCCGGCCTGATCCACACCGGCGCCCCCGCCCCGTACATCGCCGCGAAGCACGCCGTGCTCGGTCTCACCAAGTCCGCCGCGGCCGAGTACGGGGAGCGGGGGATCCGGGTGAACGCCCTGACCGTCGGCACCACCATGTCCGAGATGATCCAGGGCGCCATCGAGGCCTCGCCCGCCCTGGGCGAGGCGTTCGTCGCGCGGCAGATCCAGAAGCGGATCGCCGAGCCCGCCGAGATCGCCGAGGCGGCGCTCTGGCTGCTCAGCGACCGCGCCTCGTTCGCCACCGGCGGGCATATCGCGGTGGACGGCGGGATCGGCGCGATCTGAGGGACCTCACCGCCGGCC